>DASCMO010000107.1:0-16013 GCA_036010965.1 Planctomycetota bacterium
ACACGGGCCCGATGGAGACCCCTGCGCCGAGCTCGACAGCGGGATGCACGACGGCGCTCGGATGGACGCCGGGCGGCGCGGCGTGTTCCTCTCCAGCGAAGAGCCGCACGACCGCGCTGAAGGCGGTGTTGGGATCCTCGCAACAGAGCAGGGCCAGGTCTTCGCGCGGCGCCTCGGTCCCAGGCTGGACGATCACTGCCCCGGCGCGCGTCTCACGGAGCTGCGTACGGTAGCGCTCGTCCGCCAGGAAGCTGACCTCCTCGGGCCCCGCCTCCGCCAGGCCCGCCGGGCCCACGACGCACCGGCGACCATCTCCCACGAGGGTCGCTCCACAGATTTCAGCGATCTCCGAGAGGGTGCGTTCTGCCATCGCCAGACCCATCTGGGTGGGCTGATCGGGTCCAGGCCCGACCGAGTAGCCGAGAAGTCTATCCGAAGCCCCGGCAGGTGTCACTGGCGCCCGGGCTGACGGCGGCCCTGGGCCTGTCGGCACTCCGGGGCGGCCGGCATGCGCCCGTCACCAGGCCTCGCTCCAGAGTGCGAGAAGCAGGCGCTGCCCGCCGTTTGCGCGTTCTGGCGTGGAGGCCCGTGAGGGAAGAGGGCTAGAAGCCGAAGGGATCGATATTGAAGGAGAAGACCTGGCGGTCGTCCCCGGGGCCGTCCTCGATCGGGAAGCCGAAGTTGAATGAGAGCGGGAAGGGCCGCGCGAGACCGAATCCGAAGCCGACAGACGCGCGCAGCTCGTTCCAGTCGAGGCTCCAGGGCACCGGATCGAGGACGCCGACGTCCACGAAGAATTTCAGGCGCAGCATCTCGACCTGGCGATAGGTTCCCGGCTGGACGACCGAGTAGAGCGGGTAGCGCAACTCCAGGCTGCCGCGCATCATCGTCGAGCCGCCGATCGGCGTCTCGCCGACATTCGGCCCCACGCCGCGGTAGGCGAATCCGCGCAAGCGCAGGGAACCGATGCCGCCCATCTGCATGCGTTCGCTGTAGGGCACCGATGTCGTGCCGCCAAAGCCCTGAGCGATGCCGGCACCCAGGCTGAGCTCGAAGCTCGGGCGCACGGGATTCTCCTCGGGCCCGATCTCCCAGTAGCGATCATAGGAGACGATCGATTTGAACATCTCGGCCTCACCGCCGAGCAGATCGGGCGAGTAGACATGATTGCGCCAGGACAGGCGGTCGCCCTCCTTCGGATCGAGCAGGTTGTCGAGGTCGCGATACTCCACATCAAGGTGAACACCCTTGAAGCTCGTGTTTCCCTCCTGAGCGAAGAGCGCGTCGGGAACGGGCTGCTCCTCCTCGATGTCACTGACGCGTACATCCTTGTTCTCGATGCCCAGCCAGACGCGCCAGTCCAGGCCGAAGCGATGGCCGAGGCGCAACTTGCGGGACACGGTCCCCCCGTCGTAGGAGCGGTAGAGCCGGTCGCGATCCGTGAACTCGGCGCTCAGGCTGGTGGCGTTGAAATACGAGCGGAACACGTCCGGCTCGAGGAAGAACAGGCGCGTGTAGTCGCGCACGACCCCCGGCGAGAACTGGATGTCGAGCCGCTGTCCAGCGCCATGGAAGGCCTCCTTGCGGTAGATGTCGCGAAACGCGCGACTGAATCCGCTGGGGGAGTCGGTGATGTCGAAGTTGCGCATGCTCAGGGTCAGGAGTCCGAACAGGCCAGCGTTCGAGTCGACGCCTCCGGCGATCTCGAAGTCCACGACGCGCCCCTCCTCGAGGGTGAACTCGAGATCGACCTCGTCGGGAGAACCCTCGACAGGGAGGAAGCGGAAGGTCGGATCGGCGTGATTGAGCCGATCGCGGGGGTTCGAGAAGAAGCCGGTGCCGGTCAGCTCCCGCAGGGAGCGCAGGATCTTCTTCAGGTCCGCCCGCTCACCCTCCAGCATCTGGACCTCGCTGCGCAGGATCCGATCCCTGGTATGAGAGGCGCCGGAGAAGATGACCTCCCGGATCCGCTTCGGTTGGCCCTGGATCAGACGATAGGTCACGGCGACCGTGTGCGCATCGGGATCGAAGACCAACCGCGGCGGGCGGAAGTCCCAGTACTCGTTCCGACCCAGGGAGGGGTGCGCGATGTAGCCTCGCTCGCCGTAGTAGTCCCTGAGGACCAGGCGGTCGCTATCAATGCTCGTCTTCTCGTAGCGCACGCCGGGTGTCAGGCGGCAGCGATCTAGCAGGGCTGTCTCCTCGAAGACGAGCTCCACCGGGCGCTCGATCGCTTCCAGCCCTGGGCCGCGCGGATTGGGCACCAGCTCGACGGCCTCGATCGTCACCGACGACACGCTGAAGGGTTCGCCCTCGTCCACGATCACATGGATCGTCACGCGGTCGCGGTCGGCGCTGAACTCGAGCCGATCCACCTCGACCACCGCGTCGAGAAAACCTCGGTCCCGGTAGACCTCGCGCATCGCGATCACGTCCGCCTGCAGCACGCTCTCGACAAAGGAAGCACCATTCCAGCTGAACAGACCGGGTCCGGTCAGCTCGACGCGCGCCAGCTTCTTGAGGCCGCTCTTCCAGAACCAGAAGCCGCGGTCGGGAAGCGAGCCGTTGCCGCGCACCTCGATCCCTCGCACGTGCACGAGCGGCCCCTCCTGGATGCGAAAGATCACATCCGCGGGAGTTTCGCTGCCGTCCGGCGCAATCTGCGGCTCTTGGGCCACGATCTTCACATCGGCGAAGTAATGGCCCTGCCGGTGGTAGCCCTCGATCAGCCGCGATCGAACGCGCGTCGCATCGTGCAGGTGCAGCTCCTTGCGCCCCGCGAGCTGGGCCCAATCGAGCAGGTCTTCCGTGGCGACGGCGTCATTCCCGACAAAGCGCGGCTCGAGGTCAACCGGCATCTCGATGACCCTCAGGCGCAGGCGGAGGCCACCCTCGACGGCCATGCGCTCCACCGTCGCGCGCACGTCGAAGACATCCCACAGGCGCGCGATTCCCGCGTCGATGCGGTCCTCGTCGAGGGGAACGCCGATCTCCTGGCCGAGAGCCGCTTTCAGGCGCTCCTCGGTGGTGCGCCGCTCACCCAGCACCTCGATCGATAGCACGATGTCGTCTCGCGGCGGAGCCTGAGGACCGGCCTGTTCCACGGCGGAGGCGTCCTGGGTCTCCGCCGGCCGCGCCATCGCGACCCCGAGCGGGCCCGCCAGGATCAGGAGGGCAACCGTCGCCCGGCGGCGCGCGCCGGACGCGCGAAGCCACCGCTGGTCTTCTTCGCCCATCACCTCAGGGAGCGATGGCCTCGGCCACCGACGGGCTGCGGTTCTCGAACCTCATCGTGCTGCCGAAGAACTGGAGCCGCGCGGAGCCGGTAGGTCCGTTGCGCTGCTTGGCGCAGATCAACTCGGCCAGGCCGCGGTTCTCGTCGGTCGGGTTGTAGTACTCGGGCCGAGACAGGAGCAGCACCACATCCGCGTCCTGCTCGAGCGATCCGGATTCCCGCAGGTCGGAGAGCTGCGGGCGCTTGTCCTCCCGCGACTCCACGGCGCGCGAGAGCTGCGAGAGGGCGACGACGGGCACGTCAAGCTCCCGTGCAAGTTCCTTCAGGGAGCGGGAGATCTGGGTGATCTCCATCTGCCGGCTCTCCGAGCGCGGGTGCGTCATGAGTTGCAGGTAGTCGACGACGACCATGTGCAGGCCGTGGCGCTGCTTGATCCGCCGCGCCCGACTACGAAGAGTCATGACACTCATCCCCGGCGAATCGTCCAGGAAAATGCTCATCTCCTCCAATTCACCCGCCGCCCGGGCGAGCTCGGCGTAATCGTCGGGGGGAATCCGACCCGTCTTGAGGGCGTGAGCGTCGACTCGCGCGCGCGTGCAGAGCATGCGAGTGGCGAGAGCTTGCTGGCCCATCTCGAGGCTGAAGAAGAGAATCACCGGCTTCTCCTTCATCCACTCGGGAGGGTGAGAGGCCGCGTGGTCGATGATGTTCAGCATCAGCGCCGTCTTCCCCATCGAAGGTCGGGCCGCGAGGATGATCAGCTCGCCGGCATTGAAGCCACAGGTCAGTTCGTCGAGGTCGTAATAGCCGCTCGGCAAGCCGGTCAGGCTCCCGCGGTGGGAGGCCGAGTCGATCCGGAGGAACGCCTGTGCGACAGCCACGGAGATCGAGTCGGGGTGCGAGTCGCTCTCCCCCCCCGAGATGCTGAAGATCGCGTGCTCGCTCTCGTCAACCAGGTCACCGACCGCTGCTCCGTCCGGGCGCGTGGTGTAGGCACGCTCGATGATGCCAGTCGCCTCGCGGATCAGTTTGCGCAGTACCGCCATCTCGTACACGAGGTTGACGTGGTGCGCGAGGTGGGCCGAGGAGGTCACGCTGACCGAGAGCTCGACCAGATAGGCCTGACCGCCGATCTTCTTGAGAACCTTGCGCGCCAGCAGGCGCTCGCCGACGCTGACGAAGTCTATCGGTTCTCCGCGATCCGCCAGCTCCAGCAGGGCGGCGAAGATCTGGCCGTGGCGCGGATCGAAGAAACGCTCCTCCGTCAGTCGCTCGGCCGCCTCGGGGACGCGCACCGGGTCGATCAGGAGCGAGCCCAGGACGGCCCGCTCGGCCTCCACTGAGTTGGGCGGGACCTTGCCCACGCCTCCATCGCCGGCCCCTGCCTCGATCCACTGCCTGGACTCTTCTTCCATCAACCTCATTCCCCCTTCGCGGACGGGGGAGGATAGCGACTAGACCAGCCTCCACGAAGGCTCCAGCGGAGGCTCTGCTACCTTTTGCGCGCCGGTTTCCCGGCGCCTGTGGAGACCCTGTGGAGGGTACGTGGAAAGCTGTGGAGCGACTCGCCTACGCCTCGGCCTCTGCGCCCTCGCCGTCGGGCTCCTCGCCGGTCGGCACCTCAGGCTCGGGCTCCGGTTCGGGCTCCGGTTCGGGCTCCGGAACCAGGCTGGTCTCGATGACCGGCTCGGTCAGGCCGTTCTCGCCCTCGATGCAGAGGGAAATCTCCGCCGAGACCTCGGCGTGCAGGTGGACCTGCACCCCGTGCTCTCCGACGAGCTTGAGGGCCTTGGCCAGACGCACCTGCTTCTCGTCGCACGGGTAGCCGGCCTCGCTGAGGAGCTCCGCCACGCGGGCGGCGCTCACCGAGCCATAGAGGTGGCCGCGCGCGTCACACTTCTCGACGGTCTTCAGGGTCACCTTGGAGAGCGCCTCGGCGCGGGCGGTGAATTCCGCGATCTGCGCGGCTTCCTCGGCCAGCAGGCGTTCGGTGCGCCGCGAGAGCATGCGCTTGTTCTCATCGGTGGCCGCAATCGCCAGGCGGCGGGGCAGCAGAAAGTTGCGGGCGTAACCCGCGGCCACGTTCACGACGTCGCCGCAGCGCCCGAGATGCTCGACGCGGTCGCGGAGCAGGAGTTCGACTGTTCTCATGTCTCTGCTCGCGATCAGCCCACGAAGGGCATCAGGGCCAGATGTCGCGCACGCTTGATGGAGCGCTTGAGGTTCCGCTGACACTTGGCGCTGTAGCCAGTACGGCGCCGGGAGAGGATCTGACCCTGCGGGGTCAGGTAGGTCTCGAGGTGCTCGAGGTCCTTGTAGTCGAGCGGCCGATCCGCGCATCCGCGCGATTGGACCTTGATCAGGGGGCGCCCGGACTTGCGCTTCTTCTTCTTGAACTTGGGTGCCATGGATCAGTCCTCCTGGGCGGCCACCGGCTCGCCCTCGGTCGTTTCGGTCAACTTGGTCTCGTCCGGCTTGGTCTCGGTCTCGGTCGCAGCCGATGTGGTCGCGGTGGCTTGCTCCCCCTCAGACCCGTCGGCCTCGGCCGGGGAAGTTTCGGTCGACGCTTTGTCGCTCTCGTAACTCTCCTCTCCGTCGGTCGTCGTCGAGGCAGGCGCGCTCTTCCCCTCCTCGGCGGGAGCGGAGGTCTCCTCCCTCTTCGCGGAGCGTTCCCTCTCATCGGGAGCCGTCACGACCTCCGCCTCGACGAAATTGTCGCCGGGAGGCGCCGGCACGGTGAAATCAGCGGCACCTTCAGCCTGCGCAAGCTCGAATTCCGCCTCCGGTACCACGTCGACGGCCAGTTGCAGGTAGCGCAGCACGTGCTCAGAGAGCTCGAGGTCACGCGTCATGAGCGTCAGGGAATCCTTGTCGATCTCGAAGTACGACAGCAGGTAGGTGGCCCGCCGCTTTCCGGAGATCGGGTAGGCCAGGCGCCGCTCATCCCAGCGCCGGGCAGTGATCACCTTGCCTCCGTGCTTCTCGACCGCCCCCGTGACGAGCGCCTTGGCCTTGTTCCAGTCCTCGCGCACCACGTCGTTATCGACCAGGTACATCCCCTCGTAGAGCTTAGTCAAACCTTCAGTCCTCTCGTGTTTCTGGGGGGCCGTGAGATCACGGACCCGATTTCCAGCGGCTATGGAACCGCGACATGCACCGTTCGATGTCCCCTTCCAGGAGCCAGTCGAGTACGGCCTCGCTCGCCTCGGCGAAGGAGATCTCGTACTCGACGCGCTCCCGTTCGGGGATCCGATCCAGGACGTGTCGCACCGCGTCGGTGGACGACCGGCCGATCCCTATCCGCAGGCGACAGAACCGATCCGAGCCGAGCCGTTCGATGATCGAGCGCATGCCGTTGTGCCCCCCGGCCCCACCAAAGGGCCGGAGCCGGAGCATCCCGGGGTCGAGGTCCATGTCGTCGGTGACGACCAGGATCGACTCCGGGGGAGTGCCCAGGAAACCCGCCACGGCCTCCACGACCTCGCCGGAGCGATTCATGAAGGTCTCGGGTTTCAAGAGCAGCCCGTCGGGATCGAGGCACTCAGCGAAGCGAAAGGCCGGTGGCCCTCCGTATCCCTCGAGCCCGGTCCCGGCGCGCTCGCCGGCATGCTGAAAGAGCGTGCCCTCGTGGAGCGCCAGGCGGTCCAGTACGTGGAAACCCACGTTGTGCCGGGTCCACTCATAATCGGGGCCTGGATTGCCCAGTCCAACCACGAGTCGCGTCACGAGGGCCGAATAGTCTAGGCCCGCTCCCCTCCAGTGCAAGCCCGGGTCCGACAGACCCGGGCGCATGGAGCGGAATGAGGGCGTTGCTGAGAGGTCATGAGCGGCGGGCGCAGGGCGGGCAAACCCGCCCTGCGGGCCGTTCAGGAGGCCTCGGAGTCGTCGCCTTCCGCGCCGTCCTCTTCGGACTGAGTCTCGCCGATGATCTCGGGCTCGGTCGCCTCGTCCTCCTCGTCTCCTTCGGGTTCGGCGATGAACTTGGGAGCGACGATCACGGCCACCTCCGTCTCGAGCGGTACACCCAGCTCGACCCCTTCGGTCAGGATCAGGTCGGAGGCGAGCAGGTGCGCCCCCTCGTCCAGCTCGTCCACCACCAGTTCCACCCCGTCGGGAATCATCGAGGGAATCGACAGGATCGCGATCTGATCGACGAGCAGCGTGGCGACACCGGACTTGGGGTGCCCGGTGATCACGACGGGCACCGAGAACTCGGCCTTCACGCCGCGCTTGACGCGCCGGAACTCGATGTGGTTGAGGCGATCCCCCAGGGCGTCCCACTGCAACTCCCGGACGACGGCCGACGCGCTGTCGCCGCTGACCTCGATATCGTAGAGGTGGGTGTGGTGTCGCCGTGTGGCGAGGAACTCCCGCTCGTCGATGCTGAAATCGACATGGGGACTCTCGTCATCCGCTTGCAGGGAAGCGGGGATGCGCCCGCCGGCACGCAGGCGGCGCGAGGCGCGGGTTCCTAGCTGGGTCCGGGGGTCACCCTGGAGGATTTCACTCTTGGCCATGGCTTGTTGGAGGAGAATGTATTGCCGGAGATGGGTCGTTCGTCAACCGCGTCTCTCGACGACAGGGCTCGGCGCGAGTTCGCTCTCGAAGAGCGAGCTGACGGACTTGGAGAAGTGGATGTTGTGGATGGCGTTGGCGAGGAGTCCCGCGACGGAGACGATCTCGAGATTCTCGATCTTTTCCCCGCACTCGGGAATCGTATCCGTGACCAGGATCCGGTCGATGCACGAACCGTTGAGGCGTGCGACGGCCGGGCCGCAGAAGACGGCGTGGGAAACGGCGATGACGACCGTGAGGGCCCCGGTGTCCTTGCAGATGCGGGCCGCCTCGGTGATCGATCCGGCCGTGGAGATCATATCGTCAACGATGACGATATTGCGGCCCGCAACGTCGCCGATGATGTGCTCCACGGCGATCTCCGAGCCCGACAGGCGCCGCTTGTCCACGATCGCCAGGTCCGCGCCCAGGGGTTTCGCGTAGCCGCGGGCCATCTTGATGCCGCCGACGTCGGGTGAGACGACCAGCGGGTTGTCGATGTCAAGCTCGCGCAAGGCACCGAGCAGCACGGGCTTGGCGTAGAGGTGGTCCACCGGGATATCAAAGAAGCCCTGGATCTGGGCGGCGTGCATATCGATCGTCAGCACCCGGTCCGCCCCGCTGTGCACCAGGGTGTTGGCGACGACCTTGGCGCTGATCGGCACCCGGCCCTCGTCCTTGCGGTCCTTGCGAGCGTAGCCGTAGTAGGGCATGACCGCCGTGATGCGGCCCGCGCTCGAACGGCGCAGGGTGTCGAGCAACAGCAGCAGCTCGATCCAGCTCTCGTTGACCGGCGGGCAGGTCGGTTGGAGCACGAAGCAGTCCGCTCCGCGCAGGTCCTCGTTGACCTTGATGTCCACCTCGCCATCGGGGAAGCGTCCCACGCTGGCGTCGGCCAGGGGCAGGCCGAGCTCGCGCGCGACCGCCTGGCCGAGCTGGGGATGGGCGTTGCCCGAGATGATCGTGATCTTGTCGCTGAAGGCTGACACTGCGCTCTCCTTGGGATTCAGTCGCTCTCCGAGGCGTCCTCGGACGACACGGTCTCCGAGTCCAGGGCGCCGATGGGGCGCGCGGGAACGCCGACCCACACCTCGCCGGGACCGATCTGGGCGCCACGTGTGACGACGGCCCCCGCACCGGTGGTGGCGCCGGGGCCGATTGTATTAGGTGCGACGACGATCGTACCACTCCCAACGAAAGCTCCCTCGCCGACCTCCGTGCGGTGCTTCGCGCGCCCGTCGTAGTTGGCAAAGATCGTCCCCGCACCGATGTTGGCCCCCGGGCCGATGCTCGCATCCCCCAGGTAGGAGAGGTGCTTGGCCTTGGCGCCTCGCCCCACGGTGGAGTTCTTGCACTCGGTGAAGTTCCCAACCTCGGCGCCGTCCTCCAGCACCGTACCCGCGCGCAGGTGGGTGAAGGGCCCGACCTCGCAGCCGACCCCGATGCGAACGCCGGAGCGGATGAGGGTGCAGGGCAGGACGCGGGTGCCGGCGCCGATCTCGACGCCGTGGTCGATGTAAGTCGTCGCGGGGTCCTCGATTCCGACGCCGTTGGCCAGGTGCTCCTCGAGGATCCGCACCTGCAGGGTCCAGCGCGCCTCCGCCAATTGGGCCAGGGTGTTGATGCCCATGCCTTCCTCGTGATCCGCGAGGGACAAGGTCGCGACGGCGCGCCCATCGGCCACGAACATCGCCGCCACGTCGGTCAGGTAGATCTCGCCCTGAGCGTTGGAGTCGTCGAGGCGCGGCAGGCAGTCGAGTAGCTCGCGGCCCCCGAAGACGTAGACACCGGTGTTGACCTCTACGATCGAGCGCTGCTCCTCGCTGCAGTCGGCCTCCTCGACGATCTCCGCGAAGGCGCCGTGCTCGTCGCGCACGATGCGCCCGTAGGCGTGCGGCTCGTCCATGATCGTCGTCAGGATCGCCATCCCATCCTCGCCCGCGGCTTCACGCGCCGCGGCGAGCTCGGCGACGGTCTCGCCCGTGAGCAGCGGCATGTCCCCGTAGAGGACGATCACCAGACCCGGGTCCTCGCCGAGTTCATCGCCGCACACCTGCAAGGCGTGGCCGGTACCGCGCTGGGGTTCCTGGACGACGAAGCGCAGGCGAGCGGCTTCGGGGTGGTCGGCTAGGTGTTCGCACACCTCGTCGGCACCGTGTCCCACGACGACGATCACGCGCTCCGGATCGAGGGAGAACGCCTGCTCGACGACCCACGAAATCAGGGGCCGACCGCAGAGAGCATGCATCACCTTGGGGCGCGCGCTCTTCATGCGCGTCCCTTTACCGGCTGCGAGGATGATGACTGTTCTTGCCGCGGACATGGCGATTCGGCGCTTCTCGAGCGCGAATTACGGCCCAGGGTTGTATGCCCCGGGCCCGTCCGCTGTCAACCAAACGGCACCCTCAGTCGCGGGCGGCGGGCAGCCACAGCTCAGCCAGGATCAGTGCTCCGAGCCCTGCCATCGACGCCACCCAGGCGGTTCCGGCGACCGCGATCACCCCCACCAGCCAGACGGCGTCGCGGGCGAGGAACCAGCAACAGAGGTCAGCGAAGAGGGCCGTCCCCGCCAACATCACGAGCATGGGCGCGGCCCGGCGCTCGAAGCGCGTCGCCAGCGCCAGCAGGCCGATCAGGGCCGTCAGGGCCCCCATCGTCAGGGCGTGGGTGTGGGCCGAGGCCACCAGGATCTTCTCGTCCGTCGGCGAGAGGTCGCGCGAGAAGGCGACCTTGGCCACGTCGTCCCAGTAGTCCAGGGGCAAGGTGCGTCCGATCCCGTCTCCCGCCTGGCGCGAGTGGCAGCCGAGACAGGCCGAGTCGAGCACTTCCGCCGGCGCCGCGTCCCCCAGATCGAGGCTGTCGTAGTCCTCGCTGATGCGCTCGCCGCCGAGCCAGGCCATCAGGGTCTCCCGGTCGGCTTCGGCCAGCTGCTCGGGGTGTCCGCGCTCGAGGGCAACGACCAGGGGCGCCGTCACGCTCACGCCGTGGTAGGCGCCGGTCAGGTCCTCCATCGACAGGCCGGGGAGCTCGTCGCGGTTCTCGTGGTGGCCGACCAGGTGCGCCGCCGCCGCCGCCAGGCCGATGCCGAGGGTCAGCATCACGAAGGTGAAGCCCAGGCGAGCCGGAAGGGAAAGGGTACGCAGGCGAAACGGGATACCGCTCATCGTTCAGCCGATCTCGAACAGTTGCGGGTCGATCGCCAGCTCCTCGCCGCTCGTCACCGCGCGCTGGGCCAGGATACCGACCACCGTGGCGCGCAGGCCTTCCGCGGCGCCGCAGGCCGGCTCGCCGCCCTCCGCCGCCGCAGCAAGGAAATCCTCGAGAGCGTAGTGCAGGGAGGAGTACGGCAGGCCCACGCCCTCCTTGAGCTTGCCCTGGGAAGCGAGCTGGGTGGCGTCGGCGATCAAGGTGATGCCCTCGTCGTTGTGGAAGGTCTGGCGGTTGGCGTAGACCTCCCAGCCCTGGGTGGGCGCGTCGGCTTCCTTGAACATCCAGGCGTGGGACCAGGCCAGCTTGACGGCGGCCATCGAACCCGAGAACAGCTCGTAGCGCCCCTGGTAGGAGTTCCCCAGGGAAGCTTGCCAGGACAGGCAGGTCCCGTCGGCAAAGGCCAGCTCGCAGCTCACCGTATCGGGGACCTCGCGCCCGTCGCGGTGCACGAAGACGCCGCCGCGGCCACGCACGCTGACGGGGTACTCGCCGCGATAGTAGTGGAAGACGTCGAACTGATGGGTCCCGAGCTCGCCCGGCAGGCCCAGGGAGACGGCCGGGTCCAGACGCCAGTTGAGGGCCGCCTCGTCGGCCGGGTTCGAGGCCGGGGTGCGCCAGCTCTGCTTCTTGAAGTCCTGGGCCCGCATGGATGCCAGATCACGCACGCAACCCGAGCGGTAGAAGGTGCGAGCGAGCTGGTAGACGGGATTCGAGCGTCCCTGCAAGCCCGTGGCGAAGACCCTCTCCGACGCACGCGCCGCCTTCGCGATGGCTCGCGCGTCCTCGACGCTGTGGGCCAGGGGCGCCTCGCAGTAGACGTGTTTCTTCGCATCCAGGGCGTCGGTGACGACCTGGCGGTGCAGGTGCGTCGGCGTGGCGACGATCACCGAGTCCAGCGCATCGCCCAGCTCGCCCAGCAGCTTGTGGTGGTCGTCGTAGCCGCGCGCGCCCTGGGCCCGGCGCAGGCCCGAGCGCAGGCGGCCGGCGAGCAAGTCGCAGACCGCCACGACGCGCACGCCCTCGAGCTTCTGGAGCTCGCCCAGGATCGCGCGCCCCTGACGGCCGGCGCCGACGAGCGCCACGCGCAGCGGTTCTTCCCGCTTCCCCAGGCCGGGCCGGGCCGCGAGGTCGGGTTGGATGGCGAAGGCGGCCAGGGCGCCGCCGGCCTGGACGAGGAACTGCCTGCGATCGGAGTCGGTCATGCTGTCCGTGCTCTGGACTGGAGTCTTGGGGATTGCTGTTCGATCCGATTCGGTCCGCGCGCGGGGCCGAACTCGCCCTCCCAGCGCTGCTCGCCGGCGACGCACGTCGCGCGCACGCCGGCCAGGGGCGGCTGGGCTGGGTCGTGAGGAGCGCTGAGGCAGAGCGCAGTCGAGCGCGCGTCCGCCCGGCAGGCGTCGGAGTCGATGACCGCTGCCGCGATCCCCTCCTCCAGCGCCTCGCCGCTGTGCGGATCGACGATGTGCCCCGAGCGGCCCGTGCGCGCCGGCACCGTGCGGCCGTGGGACGTCGAGACCGAGAGAGCCGCGTCGCACAGGCACGCGACTGGAGCGCCGGGCTCGGGTCCGAGGGCCACGCGCCATGCCTCCTGGTCCGGAGGGGTGCCCAGCGCCAGAACCGAGCTCGTCCCGCCGTGCAGGAGGGCGCGCTCGACTCCGTGTTCGACCAGGACGCTGCGCGCCAGGTCGAGGGCGTGGCCCTTGCCGACACCGCCCACGTCCAGTCGCAGACCCTCGCGGGTGAAGCGCACGGCCATGCGCTCGCGGTCGAGCAGCAGGGCCTCGCCGTCCACCTCGCCGCGGGCCGAGCCGGGGTCAGCAGCAGGCTGCCCGCGGAAGCCGAGGGCCTCCATCAGGGGGGCGACGGTCACGTCGAAGGCGCCCTGTGACTCGCGCCGCACGGCTTCACAGGTCTCGAGCAGGGCAAAGGTGTCGGCGTCCAGGGCCACCCACTCCCCTCCTGCGCGGGCGTTGACCCGCGAGAGGAGGCTCCCGGGCTGGAAGGGGCTGATGGTCCGCTCGCACTCCGCGATCGTATCCAGGGCGAGCTCGCCCACGGCGCGCAGCCGACCCTCGTCCGGCCCGTCGAGCACGAGCTCGAAGCGGGTCGCCATGGCCCACATAGCGAGGCGGATGATCACGCCCTGGATCTGTCTGGAGACGGGCGCGGCCCCGTCAGATCTTGTAGGCGCTCATGGTCGCCGGGTCGAAGCCGAAGGCGTGGCCTTCCCACATCGAGCGCGAGGCGAGGGCCACGATCACCATCACCTTCGTGCCAAGGTCCACGGGGCTCCAGTTGGGCTCCCGGGTGCGAATGCACTTCAACCAGTTCAGGCGCAACTCGTCCTGGTCGGCGATGGACGGGCAGCTGATGCGCTGCTCGTCGATCTCGTCCACCCAGTGGCGCTCGGGGCGCACGACGACGTCCTTGCTGCCCAGGTACATGGTCGCCTCGTGTCCGCGGATCATCGTCTCAAGACCGATCTCGTTGCAGGTCGAACCGGCCACGATCATCGTGTGCCCGCTCTCGAACTCGACCGTCAGGTTGACCTGGTCGTGGTTCTCCATGACCTTGTCCACGTAGTGGCCGCCCGAGGCGGTGACGCGCGTCGGCCAGCCCTGGTCGATGGCCATCACGAGCGGCGTCATGACGTGCACGAGCAAGTCGCCGATGATGCCGGTCGAGTAGGTCTTGTAGCGGCGCCAGCGCGCGTAGACCGCCGGGTCCCACTCGGCCGCCGGGCGATCGCCCAGCCAGCGCTCCCAGTTCAAGTTGACCCCCGGCTCCCAGCGCGGGTCGATGGCGTAGTAGAGCCACTCGCCGCCCTTCGAGTTGCGGCAGTAGCTGGTCTGGGAGAAGGTCGCCTTGCCGATCGCGCCTTGGGAGATCAACTCCTTTGCCTTGCGGTACTTCTCCTGAGCGATGTATTGCGTACCGACCTGCAGGATCGCTTCCGGGTTGGCGAGCGACACCTCGCGCAAGCGCAGGGCCTGGTCGAGGTCGAGGGTCATGGGTTTCTCGCAGTAGACATCCTTGCCCGCCAGGATCGCGTCCTCGGCGATCTTGCCGTGCCAGTGCTCGGTGGTCGCCACCAGCACCCCGTGCAGGTCATCGCGGGCGATCAGGTCCTCGTGCCGTTCGTAGGTGTCTGCCGGGCCGCCCTGGCGCTCGGTGAGGATCTGCTGGGCACGCTCGAAGCGCGGGCTGCAGACATCGCACAGCGCGACGATCTCAACGTTTTCCCGTCCCTGGCTGGCGAGGTGGGTGATGCGGTCGATGTGACCGGTGCCCATGCCGCCGGGGCCGACGACGCCGATGCGCAGGGGCTCGTCGTCGCCGACGGGGGTGCGCTTCTTCGCTTTCGGGATCGGCGCCTGCTGGCCGGTCGCGGCGCAGGCGCCGAGCAGGGCACCCGCCCCGGCGACCGCAGCCGCCTTGCCCAGGAAGTCACGCCGTGAGGGGGTCGGGTCGCTGCTCGCGGGGAGCTGTCTCTCGGTCATCGGGGGTCTCCGTACGGGGGATCGTGCAAGGGCAAGGGGTCGGTCAAGAGGTCGGTCAAGGGGCCGCAGATCCTAACCGGCCTCGCCCTGCGCCGCGAACAGCTCGCCGAGGACCTGCACGGCACGGGCGAGGTGGCCCTCTGCGACGAACAGGTGGTCGCGGTCGAAGCCGCAGATGCAGCCGAGGGGGATGCCAGCGCGGGCAAGGCGCTCGCAGACCGCCGCCAGGAAGCCGACCACTTCCCAGCCCATGGGCGCGTCGAAGCGGATCCAGCACAGGTCGCGCTCGACGCGCGCGCCGGGGCGGCGGGCCAGGAGCGCGTCGAGCTCCTCGGAGCGCACCAGGAGCGTCGTCCCCTCAGCCTCGCGCACCAGCTGCCCCGGGGCAAAGGCGAGGTGCGCCAGGTCCTCGGGGACGGGCGCCCCCTCGAAGCCCACCAGGCAATAACGCCCGGGATCGACCCGAAAGGTCATGCGGGCCAGGGCTTCTTCGAGGTCGGCGGCGGGGCGCATGGGTCTGGGAGAAGTTGCCCGCGGCGCCTTGAGACCTCAGCGGCGGAGGACTAGTGGCGGCGCGGCTCCCCTTGCCTTTCAATGGACTGGCACCATGAAAGGCCCTCGAGAGCGAAGATCAAGCCCCTTGGCAGTCCAAGATAGACGGAACCACCGATGAAGCCCACCACGCTCCTCTCCCTGTTCCTGGCCGCCCTCGCGGGCGGCGCGGTCGGCGGGATACTCGCCCGTCCGACGACCGCCCCTGCCCCGCTCGTCGCCGCGCCCGCGCCCGGCCTCTCCCCCGCGACCAGCCTCGACGGACGGTCCGCAGACGCCGTGCGGCGCGACCTCGACGATCTGCGCCTGGCCCTGGCGGGGCTCGAGCGCAAGCTCGAGGCCCTCGAACGCGCCCCCGCTCCGCTCCCCGTGCAGCCCGCTGCCCCGGAGCCGGAGGCGCTGACGTCCGCGCAGCTCACCTCCAAACAGGAGCACCAGGTCTTCGAGCTGATCGAGGCCGACCGGGCGCGCCGAGCCACGGAGCGTGCGGTGGCCCGTGAGCTGAAGAGGATCGAAGGGATCGAAAACTACGCCGCGGCGATGACCACCAAGCTCGGCCTCGCGCCCGGATCCGAGGATTTCCTGACTGCGGTGCTGCTCGAGGAGAGTCAGCGGCAGATAGAGATCAAGGACTCGGGGATGAACTGGAACGACCCGAACGACCAGCGAGCGATGAAGGAGTCCTTCGCGCAGGTGCGCGAGTGGCGCACGGAGCAGTTCACGCAGCACTTCGGCCCCGACATGGTGCGCCGCATGGCGTCCATGGAAGGCGGCGACAAGCAATAGGCCTACTCGATGGTGAAGGTCAAGAGATTCGAAAACGCTGCCTGACTGCCAGCCTCGTCGAGCAGGACTTGCATGTGGATCGTCAGGCCTTGCAGGGCGGGGTTGGGCGGGATGCGCAGGGGGAGTTCGGTCATGCCGGTGCCGGCTGACGTCCCGGTCCGCAGGGTGCGGATGTT
>DASCMO010000108.1:0-23671 GCA_036010965.1 Planctomycetota bacterium
CCGATGCTGTTGTCGCCCTGGAAGAACAGACCCGGCTGGCCAGGAATGGCGTTGCCGGCGTTCAGGGTACCGCCAGCGGTGGACTCAGCGCCGAGGGTGCTACCGTCGCCAGTCGCGTTGGCGCAACCGCCGTTCGCACTCGGGTTGCCGCAGGGGCAAGCCGAGCCGGAGCCGTCACCGAAGCACTGGTTCGTGCCGATGGTTGAACCACCAGAGGACTTGACCGCAATCTCGCACTCGACGCCCAGGGGCGTCGTGTCCTGCAGCACGTTGGCAAAGCCCGTCAAGAGGTCGAAGGTGGCGAAGACGCCCGTTCCCCCGCCAGTGTAGAGCGTTGCGTAGAGGGTGTTGTCCGACCAGTCGAAGTCCATCCCCTGGGCGTAGTTCGTCGGCTGGCCGGACGGGCCGATCAACGTGGCCAGCCCAGTGCTGGGATCGATCGAATACAGCGAGTTGAGTAAGAGGTCGTAGCCGTAGAGGTTTCCCTGGACGTCGATCGAGATGTCGATCATGAGCGAGTTCAAACCCATGGTGCCGACGTAGTTAAACGAGCCAGTCGTGATGTCGCCCACCCACAGGTGCGTAGTGAGCGAGGGGCCGTATTCGAGCAAGTACCAGTCGGTGCCATTCTTGGCCGCGGTGAGGCCGGTGATAAGCGACGTGGGCCCCGACACCACGCCGATCCCGGTGAACTGCCCCGTCGTCAGGTCGAAGGTGCCGTATTCCTTCGTCGAGTCCCGGATACCCCACAGCGTCGTCGCCGTCGCGTCGAAGTCGAGAGCGTAAACCTGATCCCCTGCGCCGATCGGCGTGTACCCGCCGACGAAGTCTCCGGTATTGCTCGTGAAAAACGCGTCGTTACGGAGATCCAGGCCCCAGACCTCAGTCTGCGCAACGCCGAGCGTCGCGAACAGGGACAGGAACGACGAAGACAGGAATGCAGTTCTCATGAGGACCCTTCTAACTAATAGTGTCTAACTAAGTGGACGTCGACCGCTAGCAGGCGCTGGATCCGATTGGAGGATCCGATTGGAGGATCCTATTGGATCCGATGATTCTCACTCATTCTCACTCAATGACCGCTTCCCGGCAACAAGAGCCTGGGTTAAACGGAGGTAAGCGTCGCTTGACGCCCACGTGCCAGCGGGGCCGCGCGCTGACCCCGGCGGTCGCGCCTCAGACGCCGGCGAAGTAGGTCGTGACGGCCCAGCGCCTGCACGCTGGGGCCGCCGCCCTCGGCTCCCTGGACAGAAGTGTGGCGACGGCCCTTCCCCTGGGCGTTGCGCTCCCGTTCTGTCTGCGCCGCCGCGTCCCGCCGAGGGACGTCGGATGGGGGGAAAGAAATACGACCTCCAGACCGACTTATCCGGTCGGAAAAGGGCCCTCATGGGCCAGAATGGACGCGTGAAGCCCCTCCCCAGCCCCCTAGATCGGCTCCTGCGCTCCGAGCCGGGGCGGACTGAGCTCCTGCTCGGCAACGAGGCCATCCTGCGCGGCGCCGTCGAAGCCGGCGTCGGCTTCGCCTGCGGCTACCCGGGGACGCCCTCGACCGAGGTGACCGACGGCTTTGCCGTCCTCGCGCCGCGCCTGGGGATCCCGTTCGAGTACTCGGTCAACGAGAAGATCGCCCTCGAGACGGCCTTCGCCGCCTGCCTGGCCGGGGCGCGCTCGATCGTCGCCATGAAGCACCTCGGGCTGATGGCCGCCGGGGATCCGCTGAGCACGATCCCCTACATCGGCACCGTCGCCGGCCTCGTCATCGTGAGCGCGGGCGATCCATCGTGCCTCACCAGCCCCAACGAGCAGGACCAGCGCCACCTCGCGGACGCGCTGCACCTGCCGATGCTCGACCCGCCCACGCCGCAGGCGGCGCTGGAGGCCACGCGCTTCGCCTTCGAGCTCTCCGAGCGCTGCCGCCTGCCCGTCGTCCTGCGCCCGACCACCCGCGTCTGCCACACGTCGGCGCCCGTGCGCTTCGGCGCCGTCGCGCCGCGCACCGTGCGCGGCTTCCGACGCGATCCGAGCCGCTTCCTGCCGGTCCCCGCCAACGCCCGCAGGATGCGCGGGGAGATCGAGGAGCGCCTCGCCGTCGCCCGCGCGGTGATCGCCGAGAGCGACTGGCTGACGGAGCGCGGCGAGGGCCGCACGGCCGTCTTCTCGGTGGGAGCTCCGAGCGCGACCGCGGCCGAGCTCCTGCGCGCCGCCGGAGCCGAGCGGGAGGTCGCACACCTCTCGACGAGCGTCGTCTTTCCGCTCCCCACGGAGGAGCTCGTCGAGCGGCTGCGCTCCCTCGAGCGCGTCCTCGTCGTCGAGGAGCTCTCGCCCTACTTCGAGGACCACCTGCGCGCGCTCTGCAAGCTCCATGACCTCCCGCTCGAGGTGCTCGGCAAGCGCACGGGCCACCTCCCGACGGCCTTCGAGTACGAGCCGCGGGTGATCGCCACCGGCCTGCACGAGGCCTTGGGGATCGGGCCGCGGCCCGGTCCGACACGAGACACCCTCGCGCCGCCCGAGCGTCCACCGGTGCTCTGCGCGGCCTGTCCGCACCGCTCCTCGTTCTTCGCCGCGCGCGCCGCCCTGGGCAGGCAGACGCACTTCTTCAACGACATCGGCTGCTACACGCTCGGCTGCGGCGGCCCGCTCGACGCCGGCGACGCCCTGCTCTGCATGGGAGCGGGCTTCTCCCTCGCCGCCGGCGTCGCCCGCACGACCGGCGAGCGCACCGTCGGCTTCCTCGGCGACTCGACTTTCTTCCACTCCGGCATGCCCGCGCTCCTCAACGCCGCCAAGGAGGAGGTCGACATGGTCGCGGTCGTGCTCGACAACGAGATCACCGCCATGACCGGGTTCCAGGAGAGCCCGACGACGGCGAGCGGCGCGCCGGGCGACATCGCGACCATCGCACGGGCGCTCGGCGCGGGGCAGGTGGAGGTCGTCGATCCCCACGACCTCTCGGACGCGATCGCCGCCTTCCGGCGCGCCGACGAGCACGAGGGCCTGAGTGTCGTCATCGCCAAGCGCCCCTGTCCCGTGGCCGAGCAGCGCGCCGAGGGCCGCGCGGCCGCGCCGCTCCCCGCCTTCACCATCGATCCCGACCTCTGCGGAGCCTGCGGCCGCTCGAGCTGCGGAAAGCGCTGCGACCAGGGCGTCCACCCCGACTACGAACGCGCGCTCATCCGTGCACGCCTCTCGACCGAAGGCCGCGCGCCCGACCAGCCGCAGGTCGCTCCTTGTGCCCAGCGCTGTCCGCTTTACCTGTGCGTGCAGGGCTACGCCGCACACATCGCAGCCGGGAGCTACGCCGATGCGCTCGAGCTGATCATGAGCGACCTGCCCCTACCGGACTCGGTCTGCCGCGTGTGCCACCGTCCCTGCGAGGCTGCCTGCGTGCGCGCCGACGTCGACGAGCCCGTGGCCGTGAACGACCTCAAGCGCTTCGTCCTCGACTGGGCCGCCGAGCAGGAAGAGCCGCCCTACCAGCCGCGTCGCGCTCCCGACCACGGCCTCTGCGCGGCCGTGGTCGGAGCGGGTCCGGCGGGGTTGGCGGCGGCCCACGAGCTCCGCCTGCGCGGCTACGCCGTCGAGCTCTTCGACGCCGCGGAGCGGCCGGGCGGGATGCTGCGCAGCGCGATCCCGGCCTACCGGCTCCCGCGCGAGGCGCTCGAGCGCGACGTGGAGCGCATCCTCGCCCTCGGCGTCACGTTTCACCCCGGGCGCACCCTCGGCGCGGACCTCGACCTCACTGGGCTGCTCGCCGAGCACGCGGCGGTCGTCTTGGCTCTCGGGGCGGCGCGCCCGCGCGAGCTCGAGCTCGCCGGTGAGGGCCCCCCGGTCACCGACGCCCTCGCCTTCCTGCGGGACTCGAAGCAGCGCGCGTGCTCTGTGCTCGTCATCGGCGGCGGTAGCTCGGCGATCGACGCCGCGCGCGTCGCCTTGCGACGCGGGGCCGGGCGCGTGCGCATCGCCTGCCTCGAAGAGGGCGCGGAGCTGCCGGCGATCGAAGGCGAGGTCGCCGAGGCCCTCCGCGAGGGCGTCGAGCTCTTGACGCGCGCCCGGGCGGCACGGCTGGTCGCGGGCGGCGTCGAGCTCGAGCACGTTGAGCCGCGCACCCCCGGAGACCTCGACCCCGCGGGCTTCGAGGCGGCCGGACCGCGCGTGGGGTCGCTCCCCGCTCCCGCGCCTCACACCGACAGGGACGCCGCGCGCCGGCTCGAGAGCGACGGGGCCGTCTCGCTCGCCGTCGACCTCGTCATCACGGCCGTCGGGCAGCAGGTCGACTCGACCGGCCTCGCGGGTCTCACCGAGCCCGCGGGCGAGCCGGTGGAGATCGATCCAACCAGCGGTGCGACCTCGATCCCGCGCCTGTTCGCGGCGGGCGACCTCGTCTGTGGCGCGCGCACCGTGACCGATGCGATCGCCTCGGGCCTGCGGGCGGCCTGGGGCCTGGACCGCAGCCTGCGCGGCGCGGAGCGGGCCGACGAGCGCAGGCCCCCGCCGCCGGTCGAGCCGGCGCCGCCCGCCGCCGCTCCGGCCGCGGGCGGAACCGCCGCTGGAGCGCGCCGCCGGCCCCCGGAGCTCGATCCGTGCGTCGCGATCACCTCCTTCGACGAGGTCGTCGGTCGCCTCGACGAGGAGCAGGCGCGCGCCGAGGCGGAGCGCTGCATGGTCTGCGGCCTGTGCGGGAACTGCCGCTCGTGCGTCGACCTCTTCGGCTGCCCGGCCATCCTGTCGGGGGACGACGGCGCGCTGTGCATCGATCCCGTCCTGTGCGTCGGCTGCGGGGTGTGCGCGGACTTCTGTCCCAACGGGGCCATCGCCGCGGTCGAGGAGTTGGCGGGCGCGCCTCAGAGCGCGGGCACGGGAGCTCCGGCGTGAGCGACATGGTCGAGCGGCGGGCCGCGAGCGCAGCGAGCGCGACGGGACGAGGGGCGGACCCCGCGCTCCCCGCTCGGTGCGCGGCGCGGCTGTTGATCGTCGGCGTCGGTGGCCAGGGCGTGATCAGCCTGGCGCGGCTCGTCGGCCAAGCCGCACTCGAAGAGGGCCTCGACGTGCGCGTCGGCCAGCTGCACGGCATGTCCCAGCGCGGCGGGAGCGTGGAGGCGACGGTCGCCTTGGGGGCGGGCGAGACGGCCTTCGTCTCCCGCGGGCAGGCCGATGTCCTGCTCGCCCTCGAGCCCCTGGAGGCGGCGCGCGCGGCGCCGCGTCTGGCGCCGGGCTGTCTGGTGTGGATCGAGCGCACCCCGATCGCCGTTCCCGGCGTGCGCGCCCTCCCCGGGCCGGACGAGCTGCTCGCGCCGGTCACCGCCGTCACCGAGCGCGTGTACCGCATGGACGCCGGGGCCGCGGCGCGGGACGCGGGTGCCCCGCGCTCGGCGAACGTCGTGATGCTCGGAGCCGTCGCGGCCAGCGGCGCGCTGCCGATCGGCCCGGACGCCCTGCGGCGCGTCGTCGCACAGGCGAGGCCGGCCGCCCTGGCGGGCTTCGACCGGGGTCTGCGGATCGCCGAGGCCGAGCTGGGCGGCGCGGGAGGAGCCCCGTGAGCGTGCGCTACAAGCTGGGGATCGACGTCGGCGGCACCTTCACCGACCTGTTCCTGTGGTCGTCGGACGGGACCGTCGCGACCGCCAAGACCCTCTCGACTCCGGCCGATCCCTCCCTCGGCGTGCTCGACGGACTGCGCGTTGCGGCCGAGGGCGAGGGCCTCGCCGTCGAGGAGCTCGCCCGGCGCGTGACAACCATCGTCCACGGCACGACCGTCACCACCAACGCCGCCCTGACGCGCGGCGGCGCCCGGACGGGGCTGGTGACGACCGCCGGAGTGCGCGACGCCCTCGAGATGCGCCGCGGGATCCGCGAGGAGCAGTACGACAATCGCTATCGCAACGTCGAGCCCCTCGTGCCGCGCCACCTGCGCCGTCCCGTTCGCGGCCGGCTCGACTATCGCGGAGCCGAGCTCGAGCCGCTCGAGCTCGACGACGTGCGTGACGCCGCGCGCCGGCTGGGCGCGGCGGGCGTCGATGCGGTCGCGGTCTGCTTCATGAACTCCTTCGCCGACCCCGCCCACGAGCGGGCGGCAGCCGCGCTCCTGCGCGAGGAGCTCCCCGATGCGTTCGTGAGCGTCTCCTCCGAGCTGCTGCCGACGATCCGCTTCTACAACCGAGTCTCGACCACGGTCCTGAACGCCTACGTCGGCCCGATCCTCGAGCGCTACCTCAAGAGCCTGACGGAGAAGCTGGCGAGCGTCGCCTTCGCGGGCACCCTGCTCGTGATGCAGTCCAACGGCGGCGTCGCCCTGCCGGCGAGCGTGCGCACCAAGCCCGCCACGACCCTTCTGTCGGGCCCCGCCGGCGGTCCGGCGGCCGCCTTGGCCTTCGCCGAGCCCCACGGCGGCGACGACTGCATCCTGGCCGACATGGGCGGCACGAGCTTCGACGCCACCCTCGTGCGCGGCGGAGCGGCGGCGATGTACGCCGAGAGCGACCTCGATCGCCTACGGATCGCCCTGCCGATGCTCGCGATCACCACCATCGGCGCGGGCGGCGGGAGCATCGGTTGGATTGACGAGGGCGGCCTCCTGCGCATGGGACCGCGCTCCGCCGGCGCCTTGCCGGGACCGGCCTGCTACGGGCGCGGCGGGGAGCAGCCGACCTGCACCGACGCCAGCCTGGTGCTCGGCTACCTCGACCCGAGCTTCTTCGCCGGGGGCGAGCTCGCCCTCGATGTCGATCTGGCTGCGGCGGCCGTCCGCCAGCACGTCGCCGAGCCCCTCGGGACCGACGTCGAGGCGGCAGCGGCGGGCATGTACCGGGTGATCAACACCAACATGGCCCACGGCGTGCGCGAGATCACGGTCAAGCGCGGCGTCGATCCGCGCGAGTTCCCGCTCGTCGTCGCCGGCGGCGCGGGGGCCCTACACGCCTGCATGATCGCCCTCGAACTCGACCTGCCCAGCCTCGTCGTCCCGCCCATCGCCTCGGTCTTGTGCGCCGCGGGCATGCTGCAGAGCGACCTCGCCCACGACTTCCTGCGCTCCTACGTCTGCCGCTTCAGCGAGCTCGACGTCGAGCGCGCCAAGAGCCTCTTCGAGGAGGCGGCGGCTCTCGGCGGGGAGCAACTCGCCTCCGAGGGAATCCCCGCCGAGCGCATCGCCCACGCCCTGCACCTCGACCTGCGCTACGCGAAGCAGTACCACGAGGTCAGCGTTTCGGTCCCCTTCGACCTCCTCGCGCAGGGGGATCTCGAGCGGATCGCCGGTCTGTTCCACCGCGAGCACGACCGCCTCTACGGCTACGAGCTCGCCGACCAAGGGACCGAGCTCGAGCTCATCAACCTGCGGGTACGCTCGACAGGCGAGACGACCAAGCCGCCGCTCCCCGTGGCCGAGCAGGCCGGCGAGGACGCGAGCGGCGCGCGCAAAGGAGTGCGCCGTGCCTTCGTGCCCGAGGCCGGCGACTTCGTCGATGTGCAGGTCTTCGACGGCCACGCCCTCCGACCGGGAAACGTCCTCTCGGGGCCGGCCCTGATCGAGCGCGCCGACACTACGATCTTCGTCAGCTCGTCCTTCGACGCCCGCGTGGACGCGTACTCGAGCTGCATCCTGACGCGGAGGGAACCGTGAGCGACGTCGTCATCGACAAGGTCCTCGTCTCGATCATCGGCCGGGCACTCAAGGCTATCACCGACGAGATGAGCCTGTGCATGGAGAAGACCACGCGCTCGCCGATCCTGTGCGAGGCGAAGGACTTCGTCACGGGCCTCTACGACGCCGAGGGGCGCATGCTCGAACAGACCGAGAACCTGCCGATCCTGAGCTTCTCCCTCAGCCCGGTCTGCGCCCACATCGCCGAGACCTTCCGGGGCGACGTGCACCCCGGCGACGTCTTCTTCCACAACGACGTGTTCTCCCTCGGCAACCAGAACAACGACGTGGCGGCCTTCAAGCCGATCTTCGTCGGCGATCGGCTCGTCGCCTGGTCGGCGACCAAGGGCCACCAGGCGGACATCGGCGGCAACGTGCGGGGCGGCTACAACCCCAACGCCACCGAGGTCTGGCAGGAGGCCCTGCGCATCCCGGCGGTCAAGGTCGTCGACCGCGGAGAGGTGCGGCGCGACGTGTGGGACCTGATCTTCGCCAACGTGCGCCTCGACATCGTCCAGGAAGACATGCGCGCCGAGATCGGCGCCTGCACCGTCGGCGAGCGGCGCCTCGTCGAGCTGGTCGAGCGCATCGGGCTCGAGCGCTTCGAGGCCCACAAGCAACACCTGTTCGACGCGGCGCAGAGGATGATGGCTGGCGAGATCCGCTCCATCCCCGACGGCGTCTACCGCGGCGAGGGGCACGTCTTCTTCGACGGACGCAACCCCGGCTCGAAGTACACGATCCGCGTCGAGATCACCGTCGACGGTGAGTGCATCGTCTTCGACTACTCGAAGACCGACGCCCAGACCGACGGCTTCGTCAACGGTACCTACACCTCCAGCGCCTCGGCGACCCTGCTGACCTTCCTGCAGATGGTCAACCCCGACATCCCGCACAACCACGGGATGACCGAGGGAGTCGAGATCGTGATCCCCGAGGGCACGCTCCTCAACGCCTCCTATCCGGCGGCGACGACCTTCGGCAACCACCTCTGCCCGCCCAACGCGGACGCGATCATGCGCGCCCTCGCGCCGGTGATCCCCGAGCGCGTGACCGCGGGCTGGAACAACCTGCTGTGCTCGTTGTCGAGCGGCACCGATCCGCGCAAGGACGACGGCTACGTCGATATCATGTTCATGGGCCTCAAGGGCGGCTCGGGCGCGATGGCGGGCTGCGACGGCTACGACCACATCGGCATGATCGATGCCTCGGGAGGGCTGCTCGACCAGGACTACGAGATGTTCGAGCAGCAGACGCCGCACCTGCTGCTCGAGCACGAGTACGCCTGTGACTCCGCCGGAGCGGGGCGGCGACGCGGCGGACTCGGTGTGCGCACGCGCTACCGCGTGGGCGGCGAGGACACGCAGCTGGTGGTTTTCGGTGACGGCGACGAGGAGGGCGCCTTCGGCCTGATGGGCGGGGGCGATGGAGCGCTGAACTCGATCGAGCTGCGCTACCCCGACGGTCGGCGTTACAAGACGACCAGCAAGGACATGATCAACGAGGTCCCGACCGGGACCGAGTACGTCCAGGTCGCCGGCGGGGGCGGCGGCTGGGGCGAACCGACCGGGCGCGACGCCCAGGCCGTGCGGCGCGAGGTGCGCGACGGGCTCGTCTCGCTCGAAGCCGCCCACGAGGTCTACGGCGTGGTCCTCGATCCCGTGACGTTCGAGGTCGATGAGCGCGCCACCGAGGCGGCGAGGAAGGAGCGCTGAGCCGTGGACTTCAGCTTGAGCGAGGAGCAGGCGGCCACCCAGAAGCTCTTCAGGGAGTTCGCCGAGGCCGAGATCCGGCCCGCCGCTTCCGGGCTCGATCGCGAGCCGCGCTTCCCGGCCGAGCTGTTCCGCAAGGCGGGTGAGCTCGGCTTCTTCGGCATGCGCTACGACCCGCCCTCGGGCAGCGGCGCGGACCTTTGCGCCTACCTCCTGGCGGTCGAGGAGCTCGCGCGCGGCAGCCTCGCGGTCGCTGCCGCCTGCACGATGCAGTCGTTGATGGGCACGTTCTTCCTCCACCGCTTCGCCACCGGCGACGTGCGCGAGCGCATCCTGGCCCCGGCCCTCGCCGGAGAGCTCGTCGGCACGATCTGCATGACCGAGCCGGACGCCGGGAGCGATCTCTTCTCGATGAGGACCGCGGCCGTCGAGTGCGGCGGGCGCTGGCGGATCTCGGGCCGCAAGACCTGGATCACATCCGCCCCGGCCGCCGATCTGTTCACCGTCTTCGCCCGCACCGGCGACGAGGAGCTCTCGATCTTCCTCGTCGAGCGCGGGGCGGAGGGCCTGGAAGTCGGGCGCGCCATCGAGAAGATGGGCGTGCGGGCCTCGGTCACCTCCGAGGTCTCCTTCGAGGACGCGCCGGCGACGTGCATGCTGGGCGAGCGCGGGGGCGGCATGGACGGCCTGAAGGAGATCCTGGTCGACATCCGCCTGATGACCGCCGCCCTCGCGCTCGGCGTCGCGCGCGCGGCCTACGAGGACTCCCTTGCCTACTCGACCGAGCGCGTGCAGTTCGGTCGGCCGATCTGCAAGTTTCAGGCCGTCGCCGCGCACCTCGCGGAGATGCGCACGTGCCTCGCGGCCGCGCACAGCCTGACCCACTGGGCGGCCTGGCGCGCCGAGAGCGGCGCGGGCGGCGCCGACGAGGCGGCCATGGCCAAGCTCTTCGCCTCCGAGAGCGCCCTGGACGTCTGTGACCGGGCGGCGCGCGTCATGGCCAGCTACGGCTACGCCTCGGAGTACCCGATCGAGCGCTACCTGCGCGACGTCCGCTTCACCCTGATCGGCGGCGGGACCTCGGAGATCCTGCGCGGTCACATCGCACGCGGAGCCACGCGATGAGCGACAACCCTCCTCCGGTGCGCGTGCTGATCGCCAAGCCCGGGCTCGACGGGCACGACGTGGGCGCGAAGATCGTCTGTCGCGCCCTGATGGAGGCAGGCATGGAAGTCGTTTACACAGGCCTGCGCCGCTCGCCAGAGGCCATCGCCGAGGCCGCCGTGGCCGAGGACGTCGATGTCGTCGGGCTCTCGATCCTCTCGGGCGCCCACGAGCCCTTGACCGCCAAGGTGATCGCGGCGCTCGAGGGGTCGGGTGCGGCGCGGCCGGCCGTGCTCGTCGGCGGCAACATCCCCGAGAGCGACCGCGCGGCGCTCCTGGACCTCGGCGTGAGCGAGGTGTTTCCGACCAGCACACCGCTCGCGAGGATCGTCGAGTTTGTGCGCGGGGAGGTGCGCGCATGAGCGCTCCGCGCGGCGAGCCTGAGAGCGTGCGCTGGGAGTCGGGGCTGGAGATCCGTCCCGTCTACGGCCCCGACGAGCTCCGCGAATCGGGCGGCGGAGGGAAAATCGGCGTCCCCGGCGAGCCGCCCTTCACACGCGGGATCCACCCGTTCATGTACCGCGCGCGACCGTTCACGATGCGCCAGTACTCGGGGTTCGGGACGGCGGCCGAGACGCGCGAGCGCTTCCGATTCCTGATCGAGAACGGGAACACGGGCCTCAATGTCGCCTTCGACCTGCCGACCCAGTGCGGCCTCGACTCCGACGCGGCGATGGCGCAGGGCGAGGTCGGCCGCGTCGGCATGGCGGTCGACACCCTGGCGGACATGGAGGAGGCCTTCGACGGCATCCCGCTCAACGAGATCACCGTCTCGCTCACGATCAACGGCTCGGCGCTCGCCATCATCGCCATGTACTTCGCCATGGCGCGCAAGCGCGGCTTCGACCTCGCGACCCTGCGCGGGACGGCGCAGAACGACATCCTCAAGGAGTTCATCGGGCGCGGGACCTGGATCTTCCCCGTCGAGCCCTCGATCAAGCTCGTGGGGGACACCCTGGAGTTCTGCGCGCAGCACGCGCCCAAGTACAACCCGGTCAGCGTCTGCGGCTACCACATCCGCGAGTCGGGAGCCGACCCGGCCGCGGAGATGGCCTACGCCCTCGCGATCGCCCAGGCCTACATCGAGCACGCGCTCGAGCGCGGGCTCGATGTCGATCGCGTCGCCCGCGGCCTGACCTTCAACTTCGACATCCACGGCAACCTCTGGGAGCAGGTGGCCAAGTTCCGCGCCGGCCGCCGCCTGTGGGCGCGCATCCTCGAAGAGCGCTACGGCGCCACTGATCCGCGCGCGATGCAGCTGCGCATGATCGCCGGCGGCGGCGGCGGCGGCCTGACGATCGAGCAGCCGGAGAACAACATCGTGCGCGGAGCCTACTACGCCCTCGCGAGCGCCCTGTCGGGAACGCAGACGATGGCGCTGTGCAGCTTCGATGAGGCCTACACGATCCCCAGCGAGGCCGCGGCCAAGCTCTCCCTGCGCACGATGCAGCTGCTGGTCCACGAGGTCGGCCTGTGCGACACGGTGGACCCTCTCGCCGGGTCCTACTTCGTCGAGACGACGACGAACGAGATGGAAGAGCGGATCGTCGCCCTGTTGGCGGACCTCGAGGACGCCGGCGGCATCGTTCGCTCCGTGGCCGAGGGGCGCGTCCAAGCGGAGGTCAGCCGCAGCGCCTACGAGCGCGAGCGCAAGATCGCGAGCGGGGAGGTGAAGAAGGTGGGCGTGAACGTCTTCCGTGAGGAGGGCGAAGAGCGCCGGGAGGTCGAGTTCCACGCCTATCGCGAGGAGGAGGCGCGCGTGCAGATCGAGCGCCTCGCCGCCGTGCGCGTCCGGCGTGATGCCGATGCAGTCACCGCCGCTCTCGAGCGCCTGCGCGCCGATGCGCGCGCGGGCCGCAACACGATGCCCGCCGCCCTCGACGCCGTCGAGGCCTACGCCACCGTCGGCGAGGTGTGCGGCGGTCTGCGCGACGTCTACGGCGTCTACCGGGAACCGATCCGCTTCTGAGGCGAGGCCGATGACGAGACACAGCGAGAAACCGGTCGTCTTGAGCCTCGAGCAGGCGCTCAGCATGCCGTACGGAACCCTGCGCTTCGTGCACCTCGGCTGGCGCGTGATTCGCATCGAGCCGACGGCCGTCGCCGGGCGCGCGACCCGGGGCGATCCCAACCGCTACATCGGCCGGCCCGTGGCGGGGGCCGACCGCTGCAGCTACTACGTCGCCGCGAACGTCGGGAAGGAGGCGATCGCCCTCAACCTCAAGGACGAGCGTGGTCGCGACGTCCTGCGGCGGCTGATCGCCGAGCTCGGGGTGGACGTGTTCTGCACGAACACGATGCCGTCGCGCCACGAGGCCCTCGGGATCGACTACGAGAGCCTGCGGGCGGTCAAGGAGGACCTGATCTGGTGCTCGATCTCCGCCATGGGGCACGCGCGCGGCGACGTCCCCGGCTACGACCCGGCGATCCAGGCCCTGTGCGGCTTCATGGACCTGACCGGCGAGAGCGACGGGCCGCCCATGCAGTGCGGGCCGCCGGTGATCGACCTCAAGGCCGGCGACGAGGTCTTCGCCCAGGTGCTGCACGCCATGCTCGAACGCGAGCGAACCGGGCGCGGGGCGATGATCGACGTCTCCCTGGCCCACGCGGCCGCCTCATGGCTGCATACCTTCACGCCGATGCTCGACATGCAGAGCCCCCCCGAGGAGCTGCGCCGCAACGGCAACGAGCACCGTCAGTTCATCCCGGTCAACGCCTACCGGACCGCCGACGGGTTCATCTACATCGCCGTCGGCAGCGACGTGCAGTGGAGCCGGCTCGTCGCCCAGCCCCTGTTCGCGGCCCTCGACCAGGAGAGGTTCTCGACCAACGAGGGCCGCCGCGCGTGCAGGGTGGAGCTGGCGACCGCGATCGGCGGGGTCTGTCTCGCGCAGACCGGCGATGTGCTCGCCGGCGTCCTCGCGGCCGCGGCCGTTCCCTTCTCGCCGATCACCGCGATCGAGGACGTGGCCGACCTGCCCTTCGTGCGCGAGACCGCCCTTCGCACGCACACGCCCGACGGCCGCACCGTGCGCCTGCCACCGCCGGCGGTCGCCTCGCCGCACCTCGAGGAGCTCGACCGCACCCTTCCGTTCCCGCCGACCCACGGCGAGCACACCGACGCCGTGCTCGCCGAGGCGGGCCTGGATCCCGCGCGCGTAGCCGAGCTGCACGAAGCCGGAGTGATCTGACCCCATGCCCCACGCCTACCACCGTCCCCGCTGTCTCGCCGAGGCCTTCGAGCTGGCGCGCAAGACGCCCTCGGCGCGCTTCGTCGCCGGCGGCACGGACCTCCTCGTCGCCCTGCGCAAGCGGCGCATCCCGCCGCCCGAGGCCCTCATCTCCCTGCGCTCCCTCCCCGAGCTCTCGGGAATCGAGGCGGGCGATCGCCTGCGCATTGGCGCCGCCGTGCCCCTGACCGACATCGGCGAGCACCCGGCGGTGAACGCGGACTTCCCGGCCCTCGCCGCGGCCATCGAGGTCGTCGGCAGCCGCCAGATCCGAAACGTCGCGACCCTGGGCGGGAACCTGTGCAACGCCTCGCCGGCGGCGGACACGGTGCCGGCGCTGTTGGTACACGACGCCCGCGTCGAGCTCACCTCCACGGGCGGTGGGCGCGTGCTGCCGCTCGAGGAGTTCCTGCGCGGCCCGGGCGAGACGGCTCTCGAGCCCGGCGAGCTGCTGAGCGCGGTGACGCTGGAGCCCGCCGAGGGCGCGCGCTCCGTCTTCCTGCGCAAGGGGCGGACCGCGATGGACCTCGCCATCGCCAGCGTGGCCGTGCGCTGGGTGTTCGCCGACGACCGGCCGCGCGGAGTGCGCGTCGCCGCCGGGGCCGTGGCGCCGGTCGCTCTGCGCCTGCGCTCGGTCGAGGCGCTGCTCGAGGGCGCGGAGCTCGGCGGGAGCGGCCTCGAGTCCCTGCTGGAGCGCGTGCGCAGGGAGGCCCGGCGCTCGATCGCCCCCATCAGCGACCTGCGCGCGAGCGCGGAGTACCGCGGCCTGTTGATCGGCGTGCTCAGCGCCCGCGCGGTGGCGAGCCTGGCGGCGGGCGAGCAAGGGACAGCGGAAGTGGCGCGATGAGGCTCTCGATCGAGTTTGAGCTGAATGGCCGGGCGGCGCACGCGGAGGTGAAGCCCCACGCGCGCCTGATCGATCTGCTGCGCGATGAGCTCGGCGAGAGAGGGACGAAGGAGGGCTGCGGCGAGGGCGAGTGCGGAGCCTGCACCGTCCTCGTCGACGGGCGGATCGTGAACGCCTGCCTCTTCCCGGCACCCGAGGTTGAGGGGCGCTCGGTGGCGACGATCGAGGGCCTGCTCGGCGAAGCCGGGGCCCTCGCGAGCGTGCAGCGCGCCTACCTCGATCACGGCGGTGTGCAGTGCGGCTTCTGCACGCCGGGAATGGTCATGGCGTCGCTCGACCTGCTCGGGCGCAATCCGAAGCCCGAGCCTGACGAGATCCGCGACGCCCTGCGCGGGAATCTCTGTCGCTGCACGGGCTACGCGCAGATCGTCGAGGCGATCGCCGCCGCCGCCGGCGCGGCGGAGAGGGAGCGCAGATGAGCGGCGGATTCGTCGGCCGCGATGCGGCACGCCCCGACGCGGCGGACAAGCTCGCGGGCCGGGCGCGCTACATCCACGACCTCGTCGTGCCCGGGATGCTGTGGGGGCGGATCAAGTACAGCGACCACGCCCACGCCCGCATCCGCCACATCGACACCTCGCGCGCCGCGGCCCTCTCCGGCGTGCGTGCGGTGATCACAGCCTACGACACGCCCGAGCTCCGCATGGGCTTCCTGCGCGACAACACCGCCCTCAAGCGGGACAAGGTGCGCCAGTTCCGCGACGAGGTCGCGGCCGTCGCGGCGATCGACGCGGACACCGCGCGCGAGGCGGTCGAGCTGATCGAGGTCGAGTACGAGCCGTTGCCCGGCGTGTTCTCGCCCGAGGAGGCCATGGCGGAGGGCGCGCCGCTCGTCCATGAGCTCGACGCGCGCGGGAAGCCGTGCGCCGACAACCGCGTGCCCGTCGACTTCGGCCACGAGTCGGGGGACCTCGCCGCGGGCGAACGCGCCGCCGCGTTCATCGCCGAAGGTGAGTTCTCCGTGCCGCGCATCCAGCAATCGTGCATGGGCACGGCGGGCTGCATCGCGGAGTTCGATCTCTCGGGGAACCTGACGGTCACGGCCAAGACCCAGATCCCGTTCCTCGCCCAGCGCGACTTCACCCACGCCCTCGCCGCCCTTGGCTTGAGGGGCAAGCATGTGCGCGTCGTCGTCCCCGCCCTCGGCGGCGGCTTCGGGACCGGCCTCGACACCCACGCCTACGAGTACATCGCCATCCTCCTGGCTTGGAAGAGCGGGAAGCCGGTCAAGATCCTGTTCGACCGCGAGGAGGAGTTCGCCTACCTCTCGCCGCGCCAGTCGGCCACGACGCGCATTCGCCAGGGCTGCGACGCCGAAGGTCACCTGACCTTCCGCGAGCTCGCCGTGACCCAGGACAACGGCGCCTACGGCTCCTGGGGAGCGACCTACCCGAGCGTGATGCTGATCCCCGCCACCTCGCTCTACCGCGTCGGCGCCGTGCGCTTCACCTCGGAGATCGTCTACACCAACAACACCTACTGCCAGGCGATGCGCGGGTACGGCAATCCCGAGGTCACCTGGCCGATCGAGAGCACCCTCGACGAGCTCGCGGAGCAGGCCGGCATCGACCCGCTCGAGTTGCGCCGCATCAACTGCAATCGGCCCGGGGACCTCACGCCGATGGGCCTGCAGCTGGGGACCTGCGGCCTGTCAGACTGTCTGGAGGCTACCGCCGCGAAGCTCGAGTGGGAGGGCAAGCGCGGCGCCGGGCGAGCTGCCTCGCGCGGCGTGGGGGTGGCGTCTCTCGTCCACGTCGGAGGCGGCGGGAAGATCTACCGCTCGGACGGGAGCGGCATCGTCATCGAGCTCGACGACTTCGGCTGCGCGAACGTGCTCTACGGTGGCGTCGAGATGGGGCAGGGCCTGCACTCGGCGCTCGCCATCATGGTGGCCGATGCGCTCGGCGTGCGGCCCGAGAAGGTGCTCATCGCCCAGACGGACACGGCCACCTGTCCTTGGGATGTCGGCACCCACGCGAGCCGCGGGGCGTTCATGGCCGGCAACGCGGCCGTCCTCGCCTGCGAGAAGCTGCGCGCGCGGCTGTTCGAAGCGGCCGAGGAGGTGTACGCCTCCCTCGTCGAGGCCAACCGCGCGGCGCGCGCGCGCAAGCAGGCAGACTTCCCTCCAGCCGAGTTCGACTACCGCACCGTCAATCGCTCGCGCTTCGACCTGCGCGAGGGCGTGCTCTCGGTCGAGGGAGCGCCCGACGACCCCACGCTCACCGTCCCGCTCGATCGCCTCTTGCGCGCGCTCCACTTCCCGCAGGCCGGCCGTGAAGCGACGGTCTTCGTGCAGGACGCCTTCTACGAGCCGCCGACCGATCTGCCCGACTGGAAGAAGGGCTACGGCAACATGTCGGCCAACTACACCTTCGGCACCCAGGGCGTGGAGGTCGAGGTCGACCGCGAGACCGGCGAGGTGCGCGTCCTCGGGCTCGTCTTCTCCCTCGACGTCGGGCGCGTCCTCAACCCGCAGACGTTGAAGGGACAGATGTACGGCGGGATCGCCCAGGGCGTCGGCTACGCGCTGTACGAGCAGGTCCACTCCGAGGGAGGCCGCATCCAAAATCCCGGCTTCACCGACTACAAGCTCCCGACCGCGGTCGAGATGGGCTTCCCGATCGAGCTCGAGTTCATCGAGACCGACGACCCCAGCGGCCCCTTCGGCGCCAAGGGCGTCGGCGAGCCCGCCCTCGTGCCCACCGCTCCCGCGATCGCCAACGCCATCCACGACGCCGTCGGCGTCCGTATCACGAGCCTGCCGATCACGCCCGAGAAGGTCCTCGCCGCCCTGCGTGCCAAGCAGGCCGCCGAGGAGCCGGCGGGCGGTGAGCGGCTCCAAGCGAGCAGACCTTCATGAGTCACGCCAATCCGCTCCTCGTCCCGCCCTCACGAGCGCTGCCGCGCAAGGTCGCCATCGTAGGCGCCGGCACGATCGGTCCCGACATCGGCTACTACCTCGTGAGCGCCCTCGCCGAGCTCGAGCTGCTGCTCGTGGACATCGACGAGGGGCAGCTCGAGCGTGCGGTCGCGCGCATCGGCGCCACGGCAGCCAAGGGCGTCGCGCGCGGCAAGCTCGGCGAGAAGGCGGCGGCCCGTATCGAGGGCGCGGTGAGCGCGACGACCGACTACGCCGCCATGGCGGATTGCGACTGGGTGATCGAGGCGGCGACCGAGGACCTCGCGCTCAAGCGCAGGATCTTCGCCGCGGTCGAGGCTGTCGTGCGTCCCGACGCGTGGATCACCTCCAACACCAGCTCCCTGCCCGCGGCACGCCTGTTCGGAGAGCTCGAGCGCCCCGAGCGCGCCACGGTCACCCACTTCTTCGCCCCCGCCTTCCAGAATCCCGCCGTGGAGGTCGTGGCCGCCGAGGCCTGCGACCCCGAGGTCGTCGAGGCTCTCCGCGCGCTCTTCGCAGCGACCGGCAAGGTCCCGCTGGTCACGGCCGACGCCCTGTGCTTCATGCTCGACCGCGTCTTCGACAACTGGTGCAACGAGGCGGCCCTGCTCCTCGAGAGCGCCACCGCCGCCGAGGTGGACAGCGTCGCGGGCGAGATCGTCCACGCCGGGCCGTTCTTCGTGCTGAACCTCGCCCATGGCAACCCGATCATCACGGAGACGAACACCCTGCAGATGGAGGAGGAGGGCGAGCACTACCGGCCCGCCGGCGTGTTCCGCTCGGTCGAGACCTGGAACACCCTGCCGCCCGGCGGGCGCATCGACGTCAGAGGGGAGCTGGCCGCATCGATCCGCGATCGGCTGTTTGGGATCCTCTTCTCGCAGTCGGTGGACATCGTCGACCGCGGAATCGGCGACCTTGCCGACCTCGATCTGGGCTGCAAGCTGGCCCTCGGCTTCCGCCGCGGGCCCTTCGAGTGGATGGAGGAGCTCGGTGACGAGGAGGTCGCCCGCATCCTCGCGCGCCTGGGCGCCGAGCGGCCCGGGATGCCCATGCCCGCCAGCGCCCTGGGCGAGTACCGCGACTTCCGGCGACACCTCCTGGTGGACGACGTCGGCGGCGTGAAAGTCGTCACCCTGCGCCGGCCCGGAGCCATGAATGCGCTCGACGATGAGGTGACCGACGAGCTCCTGGCGGTCATCCGCGAGCACGAGGCGGATCCCGCCGTCGCGGGCTTCGTGATCTGCGGCTACGGACCGCGGGCCTTCTGCGCAGGGGCGGACATCGGGCGCTTCCCGGCGATGCTCGGCGACGCCGACGCATCGGCGGAGTTCGCCCGCGACTGCTCTCGGCTGTTGGTGCACCTCGACGGGATGGACAAGCCGGTCGTGGCGGCCCTCAACGGCATGGCCCTCGGCGGCGGGCTCGAGCTCGCCCTGCGCTGCCACGGGATCGTGGCCGTGCCCGGCGCCTGGCTTCAGTTCCCCGAGGTGACCCTGGGCATCGCGCCGGGGATCGGCGCCCTCGTCGTGCCCTACCGGCGCTGGCCGGACGCCGCCCTGCGCTTCCACGAGATGCTGCGCGCCGCGCGCAAGCTCGGCGCGGCCGAGGCGGTTGAGCTGGGCATCATCGATGGGTTGGCGGGGGACTACGCGAACCTCGTGGACTTGGCGGTGTCTCGCGTGCACGAGCTCACCGGGAGGGTCGAGCCGATCAGCGGCGACGCCCTGGACGTGCCGCCCTTCCCCCCCTTCGTTCCGGCGAGCGACGCCGAGCGCGGCCTCTGTGGCGAGGTGATCTCCATCATCGAGCGCGCCGTCGCCGCCGCCGCCGCGGCACCGAGCCTGGCCGCCGCCCTCGAGGTAGGCTACCGGGCCTTCGGGGCCAGCGCCTGTACCCAAGCCGCCCGCGAGCGGATCACCGCGTTCCTGGGGAACGGCCGCTGAGCCCGCCCCTCTCCTCCAAGACCTCCCGCACCGCGATGGCACTCGAGAACACCTTCATCCCGCACGGCGCCTACTGGACGACCCCGTTCTGCCGCTGGCAGGGCAGCCTCGCCCGCGAGCACTCCCTGGAGCTCGCCGGGCGCGTGGGGCGCAGCTTCCTCGAAGGGCGCGGCATCGCCGCCGACGCCTTCGACGCCCTGCATCTCGGCCACACCGTCTACCAGCGCCAGAGCTTCTACGGTGCGCCGTGGGTGGCCGCCCTGCTCGGGGCGCCGACGATCACCGGGCCCAGCGTGGCCCAGGCCTGCGCGACCTCGGCGCGCCTGTTGGCTGGCGCCGCGCTCGAGGTCGAGAGCGGCTTGACCACCTGTGCCCTGACCGTCGCCTGCGACCGCACGAGCAACGGGCCGCACGTCTACTTCCCCGATCCCGCCGCGCCGGGCGGCACGGGCACGGGTGAGGATCCGGTCATCGGGAACTTCAGCCGCGACCCGCACGCGGGGTTGGCGATGATCGAGACCGCCGAGAACGTCGCCCGCGAGGCGGGGATCGAGCGCGCCGAGCAGGAGGAGATCGCGCTCTTGCGCCACGAGCAGTACGCCGAGGCCCTGGCCGATGACCGCGCCTTCCAGCGGCGATACATGCAGCCCGTCGAGCTGCGGCGCGGCCGGAAGGTGACGGGCGTCGTCGACGCCGACGAGGGGATCCACCCGACGACCCGCGCGGGGCTCGAAGGGCTGCGGCCGGTCATGGCCGGCGGGACGATCACCTTCGGCACCCAGACCCATCCTGCGGACGGCAACGCCGGGATGGTGGTGACGACCCGCGAGCGCGCGCGCGAGTGGGCGCGCGATCCGGCCGTCTCGATCCGCATCCTCGGCTGGGGCGAGGCGCGCGTCGCGAAGGGGATGATGCCCAAGGCGACGGTGCCCGCCGCGCGCGCCGCTCTCGAGCGATCGGGCCTGCGGATCGAGGACTGCACGGCGATCAAGACCCACAATCCGTTCGCCGTGGCGGACGCGTTCTTCTGCCGCGAGATGGGCGTCCCGGCGGAGAGCGTCAACCGCTACGGCTCGCCGCTGATCTGGGGTCACCCGCAGGCGCCGATGGGGCTGCGGGTCGTGATCGAGCTCGTAGAGGAGCTCGTCGAGCGGGGTGGCGGCGCGGGCCTGTTCGCGGGCTGCGCCGGCGGCGACACGGCGATGGCGCTGTGCGTGCGAGTCGGCTGATCCTCAGCGCAAGCGCAGGCTCGTCACCTTGTCCGCGTCGGCGCGCACGTAGATCGAGCGGCCCTCCCAGTTGGTGCCGTCGGTGAGCTCGACGTCGACTCGGCGGTAGCCGAGGAGCACGGACTCGAAGCGCACCTCGCCCTCGGCGTCGGCGCGGGCCTCGAGGGGCGGGGTGGGGCGGAAGCCGTCCCAGCCGCGCAGGCGGACACGCGCCTCGGCCAGCTCGCGGCCGGGGTGCTTTCGGGCGCTGATCGAAAGGCGCAGGTGCAGGGGCGCGTACAGGGGCCCGGGCTACCGAGCGAACTCGAAGCGGATCTCGTCGATCACGTCGAGGGAGTCCTCGCCCTCGACGATCCGCAGGTGGCGGTCGGGGGCGAGCCCCTCGAAGCGCTGGGTCGTGTCGCTGGTCGGCCAGGTGACCTCCAGCACCTCCACGCGCTCGGCGGTACCGATCCCGATGTGCTGGGTGAGCGGGTTGCCGCCGAAGCTCCCGCCGCCGTTCACGTGCCGGAAGATCGAGCGCGTCCGCCCCTCCTCGACGACCTCCACGCGCAGGCGAGCGCCGATCGCCGAGCGGTTGGAGCGCACGCCCACGAGCTCGACTTCGATCCAGTGCTGACCGAAGCCGGGGTTCTCGAAGAGGAGGTTGCCGAAATCGTCGCCGCGGAAGGCGCCGCCCATCTGCTCGAAGACGTCCTGGTCGCCGTCGTTGTCGAGGTCCGCGAAGGCGACGCCGTGTCCCTTCTGCACGTGGGAGAACCCGCCTGCGACGCTGACGTCTGCAAACCCCTCGCCGCGCAGGTTGTGGTACATGACGTTCGGCGTCAATCCGTCGAAGAACGGATAGCCGGTACCGAGGTAGAAGTCGAGGTAACCGTCGTTGTCGAGGTCGCCGAAGTTCGAGCCCATTGGGAGCGACATGCGCTCCAGGCCCTGCGCGCCGGCCACGTTCTCGAATCCGCCGGCGCCGTCCCCGCGGAACAGGCGTGGCAGCTCCGCGTCGTGGGGCAGGCCGAGGTAGCTCGCGACGACCGGCGCGAGGCGGCCGAGGGCGGTGTTCTCGACGTAGCTCGTCACGTACAAGTCGAGCGCGCCGTCGTTGTCGTAGTCCCAAAACCACGCCGGGAAACTCGCCCGCGGCAGGTCCATCCCCAGGGTCGCGGCGACGTCGGTGAAGGTGCCGTCGCCCTCGTTGTGGTAGAGACGGTTCTCGCCGCCGAGGTTCGAGACGTACAGATCGGGAAAGCGGTCGCCGTCATAATCACCCCAGGTGACGCCCTTGGTGTAGCCGCCGTTCTGCACGCCCGCCTCGGCGGCGACATCGACGAAGGTCCCGTCGCCGAGGTTCCGGAACAGCTGGCAGGGGAAGGGCCGCGAGGGAACGGCCTCGCTGCCGACGAACAGGTCGAGGTCGCCGTCGTTGTCGTAGTCGGCCCAGGCCGCGGTCTGGGAGGGGTAGTGGACGTCGCCCAGCCCGGCACGGAAGGTCACGTCCGTGAAGTTCCCCTGCCCGTCGTTAGCGAGCAGCGAGTTGGGGATGCGCCCGGAGTCGCCGATCAGCCACGCGCCGCGCAGGACGAGGACGTCGACGTCCCCGTCATCGTCGTAGTCGGCGTGGATCATGTTGAGCCCGCCGGTGATCCCGCCGAACGCGTCACGCTCGCTGAAGGTGCCGTCGCCTTCGTTGCGCTGGAGGTGCAGCGGGTGGTGCGGATCCCAGGTAGAGTGGATCAGATCGAGCAGGCCGTCACCGTCGAAGTCCTCGATCACCACGCTCCCGCACAGATCGAAGCTGTCCAGTCCGAGCTCGCCAGCGATGTCGGTGAAGCGCGGGAACTCCGCTTCCGTCGCGAAGAGCGCTCGCGGGATCAGATGCTCGGGCGGGACGGCGTCGGGATGCTGGCCGAGGGTCATGTAGGCGACGTTCAACAGCCAGCGCGCACCGAGCTGGAGGGGATCTCCCTCCTCGCGCTCGGCGAGAACCCTCTCGAGGTAGGGAATCGCGCTGCGGGAGGGGAGTTGGTCCACGTGGATCGCGTCGCCCTCGAGCGGGAGAATGCAGCTCCGCGGCGTGTGACGGTCGACGCAGTTTGCGGTCTCGCCGATGCGCAGGTGACAGACGGCGAGTACGTAGTCGAGCTGCTCGGCGGTCGGCGGGCACTCCTCGGCCGCCAGGCCCTCAAGTGCCTTCTCCGCCGCTTCGAGGTGGGCGAGGGCCTCTTCAAAGCGGCCGGCGCGCAGCTCCCATGCGCCGACCATGAAGAGCTGGTGAGCGCGCAGGCCCGCCGGGGCATCGGGTTTCAGGCGCGCGAGGACGCCGAGGGCCTGGCGCAGGGCGCGGTCGCCGAGGTAGGAGTTCTCCGACCCGGCGCGTGCCGCCACGCCCTCGAGCAGGGTGACCATGCGCTCGTGCCCCGCGCGGTCGAGGGCGGCCTGCGCCGCGGCGTCGCGCGCTTCGCCGCCACAGGCCGTCAAGATCACGGCGAGGGCCGCCGCCACGCTCGCGCGCTCAACCATCTCCAGCAGCCAGCCGCGTCGACAGTTCCAGGGCGCGCCGCGCTTCCTCGTTCGTCGGATCGAGCTCGACGCACCGCTCCAGGCTCTCGAGCGCCTGCTCGTAGTTCCCGAGCTGGCCGAGGAGCTGGCCGGCGAGCAGGTGCGCGGCCGGGTTGGCGGGCTCGCTCAGCGCCGCGCGCCGGAAGGCCTCGAGCGCCTCGGTCGGCAGACCGGCGTGCACCGCGGCCTCGCCGAGAGCCAAGAGGGTGGGCCCGAACTCGCCCTGGATGCGCAGGGCTTCGCGCAGGGGGTCGCCACCAGGCCCCTTGGTGTTCGGGCTATCGCTCGTCACGAGAGGCTCCTCGCATCCTAGGTGGCGTTCAGCCTTGAGCAAACCCTCAGGGTCATGTCCTCCGGTGGTAGAGCCCATTGCCTGCTCAAGGGGCGCC
>DASCMO010000109.1:0-32498 GCA_036010965.1 Planctomycetota bacterium
CTCTCCGAGGGACACGGCCAAGACCGACCCCTCGAAGGGACCGATGATGCTGTCAACGAGGCGGATGTGGATCCGATAGGTCCCCTCCACTGCGGGCGTGATGATGATCAGGATGTCGCCCTCATCGCCGAGCCCGCCGCAGTCCCCGGCCGTGGTCTGGACCGTGTAGTGGGCGTCGTAGACGCCGGCCGGGTCCGCGCCGTCGGCCACGAGCCCGTCGATGAACCCGTCGCCGCCGCCGTCGCTGCAACCCGCGCCGAGGGCGAGGGAGAGGGCGGCGACGCGCAAGGCGCGGGAAAAGGGCGCGGGGGAGGTGTCCACGGTGCGGGAGGTCTTCCGCCGGCGGACCGCGCACTCGGGCGCGCTCCCGCCGACTCTGGGTCTGCATGTACCAAATCGGCCGACCGCATGCGCCTGAGAGCCGCCAAAGACCGCGCGCTGGAGGCCCTGGGGCGGAGCCCCGAGGCCCGCTCCGGCGCGTCGGGCACCGATCTTCCGTCCCCGTCAGGGTCTTGCTCCACCCCTTCTTTCCGGCACAATGGAGAGCTGTAGCACCATCGAGGGTCTTCCGGCGTGACCCGCACCGGGCGTGCCAGCAGCCTCCAGAGCCCGACCGCGTCGCCCAGGAGCCTGGGGCTCGGCGCGAGACCCGGGTCGGTCGCCAGCACCGACCCCGCTCCTCCCGACTCCGTCTCCCAGCATCCGCCCCCCGCCCTACCGATCATGGCCGACCCGACCAGCGAGCAGACCCTCTCGGTGAAGGAGACCTTCCGGGTCGACCCCGAGCTCTGCATCGCCTGCGACGCCTGCTGTCAGGACTTCCCCGAAATCTTCGTCATGGGCGATGACGAGAAGGCGCACGAGATCGAGGGACACGACTCGGGCCTGTACAACGCCCGCACCGTCGTAGACGTCTGCCCGACCACCGCCATCCTCTACTCCGGCGAGTTGCCGCCGGCGGAGGACCTGAGCCAGCTCGACGAGGTTCCAGGCTGGGAGCTCGAGTGGGCTCGCTGGCGGGGTGTCGAGGAGGACACAGTCGAGCGCGATCGGCGCTACGGCCGCGACCTGACGGTGGAGGAGCACTCCGACCACGTGCACGTGGCGCTGCACCTGCCCTCGCGCGTGCCCGCCGTGCGTGACCGCTTCCGCTACGGTCTACCCGAGCAGATGCCTGAGTACGGTGCCCACGTCTACATGCTGGGCGGCTCACTGATGATCACGGCCTGGGTCACCGACCCAAAGGTGCGCGCCCTGACCCACACCTCGAGTTCGTTCCCCGGTCAGTTCACGACGACCGTGGACATCGAGCGCGATCTCGTCGGCTACAAGCACCGCCACGACGCCCACGGGCTAGTGGAGGTCGTCCTGTTCACCGACGAACAGACGATGGAGGCGTGGACCTGGAAGTCGCACTTCATCAACGAAGCATGCACCGCCTGCTCGATCTGCGAGCGCGTCTGCCCCGCCAACGCCATCACGGGCGGCGAGGAGCGCTACTTCATCGATCCGGATCTGTGCATCAACTGCTCGGTCTGCGGGGTGTACTGCCCCTTCGACGCGATCGACGACAGTGGCGAGGTGCTGGTCCAGAAGATCAAGCCCAAGAAGGTCCCCAAGGCCCTGGTCCACGAGGAGTTGTGCACGGGCTGCGAGTTCTGCGTCCACGTCTGCCCCTTCGACGCCCTGGAGATGCGCCCGCTCGTCGATGACGGCGCCCTGCACCTGCCTCAGACCAGCACCGTCGCCGATGTGATCCTGAAGAACTGCACCTCCTGCAAGCTTTGCGAGCAGGTCTGCATCAAGGACGCCATCGAGGTGCCGCGACCGCACCAGTTCGAGGACATCGGCATGTCCTTCATGAGCTATCTGACGGACGAGCACTAGAAGGACGGCCTGGAACGGCCGTCCTGGTTTCTTTCAACACGTGCGCTGCCCCCGGGCCGACGGCCCGGCCGGCCGCACCTTGAGACAGCAGCCGCGCGGGCTTGATGGTGCCGCGACCGAAGCGGCGCCGGAGCTTGTCCAGGCTGGGCGTGATGCGCTCGAGCTTCTCGCGCGTCGCGAGCCAGTCCGACCGAGTCCGTCCCGGATCGCCCGCGCCGGCGCCAAAGAGCCCGCGCTGCAGGGGTGCACGGACATCCTCGAGGTTGGAGACCGAGACGCCGATCAGGCGCAGGGGCCCTGGTCGCACCTGCTCGAGCAGCTCGCGCGACACGGCGTAGATGCGGGCGCCAATGCTGGTCGGATAATCGAGGGTCCGGGTGCGGGTGACGGTCTTGAAGTCCGGCGAACGTGCCTTGAGGGTGATCGTGCGCCCGCGCAGTCCGCGGTCGCGCAGGCCGAAGGCGACCTCCTCGCAAAACTGGAGCAGGAAGGAGCGCAGCTCGCCGCGATCCGTGATGTCCTCGGCGAAGGTGCGCTCCATCCCGTGCGATTTTTCCTGGCGGAGCGGCGTCACACGACGCGGGTCGATGCCGTGGGCCAGGTCGTGGACCCAGGCGCCGCTGGCACCGAAGCCGCTGACAACTTCCGCGCGGGGCCGGGCCGCGAGTTCCCCGATGGTCGCGATGCCCTGGGCCTCGAAGCGCTTCGCCGTTCGCTCGCCGATCCCGAAGATGCGCGAGATCGGCAGGGGGTCGAGCACGGCGCGCGTCTCTTCGGGCAGGATGACGCGGAACCCATCGGGCTTGTCGAGCTCGGAAGCGAGCTTGGCGAGGAACTTGGAGGGAGCGACGCCGACCGATGCCACCAGGCCGGTCTCGAGCAGGATGTCGCGCTTGATCGCGCGCCCGATCTCGACCGAGTCCCCGTAGAGGCGCTCGCAGCCGGTCGAGTCGAGGAACGCCTCGTCGAGGGAGAGCGGCTCCACGAGCGGCGTGTAGCGCCGGAAGATCTCCATCACCTGACTGGAGACGCGCGTGTACTTCTCGAAGTCGGGTGGCAAGAGGATCATGTCGGGGCACTTGCGCCGCGCCATGGCGGTGGGCATGGCCGAGTGGACGCCGAAGCGTCGCGCCTCGTAGCTGGCCGCCGAGACGACCCCTCGCCCTGACGCCGGGCCGCCGACGCAAACCGGAAGGCCGACCAGGGAGGGGTTGTCGCGCACCTCGACCGACGCATAGAACGCGTCCATGTCGATGTGCAGGATGGGGATCTCCGCCGCGTTCATGGCCCGAGAGGGTGCAGCAGAGGGCCGTGATCCGTCAACCCGAAGGGCGCGGCGGGGCCGAGAGCGCACACACCTTGCCAGGGAGAACGCAGGGCCTATGCTCCTCGGCCCGACCGCCATGCGCTTCGAAAACGTCCACATCGACTCGATCGCCCACGTGCTTCCCGAGGAGGTCATCACCTCCGAATCGCTCGAGCTGCGCATCGCGCCCCTCTACGAGCGCCTGAACCTCTCGGTCGGTCGCCTGGAGCTCATGAGCGGGATCCGGGAGCGGCGCTTCTGGCCGGTGGGGACGCGGCCCAGCTCCGTGGCGGCGCGCGCCGGAGCGGCGGCCCTCGAGCGCAGCGGCGTGGAGCGCGAGAGGATCGGCTGCGTGATCCACGCCTCGGTCTGTCGCGACTTCCTTGAGCCGGCGACGGCTTCGGTCGTCCACCGCGCCCTCGAGCTCTCCGACGAGTGCACGGCCTTCGACCTCTCCAACGCCTGCCTCGGCTTCGCCAACGCCATGGTCGTGGCCGCGAACATGATCGAGGCGCGGAGCATCGACGCGGCCCTCGTAGTGACGGGCGAGGACGGGCGGCCCCTGGTGGAGGAGACCCTGCGCGAGCTGGCGACCGATCCCGACGCGGGGCGCGCAGAACTCAAGCGCGCGACCGCTTCCCTGACGATCGGCTCGGGGGCCGCCGCCATGGTCCTCGCACACCGCTCACTCTCAGAATCACCCCAGCGCCTGACAGCCGCCGCGACGCGCTCCGCCACGGAGCACGTCGACCTCTGTCGCGGAGACCGCGGCGCAGGCCGCGACGGCCCCCTGATGGAGACGGACTCCGAGGCCATGCTGCACGCGGGCAACGCCCTCGCGGAGCGGACCTTCGCGGACTTCCTGGGAGAGACGGGCTGGGCGCGCGATGACATCGAGGGCGTCGTGACGCACCAGGTCGGCGTGGCCCATCGACGGCTCCTGCTCGAGACCCTCGACCTCGATCCCGAGCGCGACTTCCCGACCGTCGAGCGCCTGGGAAACATCGGCTCGGCCTCCCTGCCGATCACCTACTCCCTGGCGCGCGAGGAGGGCTTCCTGCGAGACGACCAGCGCGTGGCCCTGCTGGGCATCGGGAGCGGTCTTCAGTGCTGCATGCTGAGCTTCGAGGGGCCCGCGGTCGCCCGCCCCTAGGATTTCAGAAAAATCTGAAGTTTGGGGCTGACTGCCCCCGGCCAGGGGCGGAGAATCCCGGCCCGCGGCGCGGTTGAGGCTCGGATTCGGCCACGCAGCGCGTCGCCGCTCGCCCGCGCGCGCTCCTCATTCTCTCTTCCTGTTTCTCGTCACCAACAGCGCCACCCGCAGCCCATGCCCACCCACGCACGCTCCGACAATCCGGTCTCCTCCGACCCCTCCGAAGACGCGGTCGAGCTCGACGCTCCCCTGGTCGCCCAGCTCCCGACCTTTGAGCTCTTCTTCAAGACCTTCGGTTTCAAGCGCATGCACGGCAGCGTCTGGGGCCTGCTGGTCATCGCCGAGGAGCCGCTCTCGAACAAGCAGATCGCCGCGACCCTCGGCATCTCCCAGGGCTCCACGAGCACCTGCCTGAACGAGCTCTCGGAGTGGGGAGCGATCCACTCCCGCTTCGACCCGGCACGCCGCTGCAACCTGCACGCGCCCGTGGGCAACACGCTCTCGATCGTGGCAACGGTCTTCCGGCGCCGGGAACAGGTAGTGATGGGCAAGCTGCGCCAGTCCACCGAGCAGACCCTGACCTATGTGCGCGAGCGCTACGGCGACCGCGACCCGCGCGTGTTGACCCTGCGCTCGATCCTCTCCTCGTGCGAGATCGCTGAGGCGATCATGCAGCTCGTGTTCACCTCCGTCGAACGCGCCCTGGGCGACAGCAGCAGCCTGCTGTCGCGAGCCCTCGGTGCGGCGGTCAAGGTGGGCATGTCCGTGCCCGCCCGCGCTCTGGCCCGCAGCCGCAATCAGGCGGCCATCCTCGCCGGCGGCGAGGAAGAAGAGGACGATGCAACCCGCTGACCTGCCGCGGGTCGTCATCACCGGCGTCGGCCTGACGAGCCCCAACGGCGACGACCTCGCCACCTATCGCGCGAACCTCCTCGCGGGCGTCTCGGGAGTCGAGGAGTTCGAGGTGCGACACGTCGGTCGGACCCTTGCCGGGGTCTGCCACTTCGACGCCCTGCGTCACCAGAAGCGGCGCGATGTGCGGCGCGGCACGCGCGCGGGCTCGATCGCCGTCTACTGCGCGCGGGAGGCCCTGGTGGACGCCGACCTCGCCCTCGACGAGCTAGCCCGCGAGCGCGTCGGCGTCTACATCGGCACGACCGAGCACGGCAACGTGGAGACCGAGAATGAGATCCACTCCGTGGCCCAGCACGACTTCGACCTCTCCTTCTGGTCGCACCACCACAACCCGCGCACGGTCGCCAACAGCCCCGCCGGTGAGGTCACCCTGAATCTGGCGCTGACCGGCCCGGCCTACTGCCTCGGCGGCGCCTGCGCCGCCGGGAACCTGGGCCTGATCCAGGGCATGCAGATGCTCCAGCTGGGCGAGGTGGACGTGGCCCTGGGCGGCGGGGTCTCCGAGAGCATCCACACCTTCGGGATCTTCGCCAGCTTCCGCGCCCAGGGGGCCCTGGCCACCCACGAGGACCCCGCGCGCGCCTCGCGCCCCTTCGATCTCGACCGCAACGGGATCGTCGTCGCCGAGGGAGGCTGCCTGTTCGTCCTCGAGCGCCTCGAAGACGCCCGCGCCCGGGGAGCGCGCATCCTGGCCGAGGTGATCGGACAGCACGTCAACTCCGACGCCACCGACTTCGTCCTGCCCCTGGCCGAGCGCCAGAACGACTGCATGCGGGCCGCCCTGAACAGCGCCGGCATGACTCCCGAGGACGTGGACCTGGTCAGCACCCACGCGACGGCGACCACCCAGGGCGACATCCAGGAGTGCCAGGCGATGCGCGCCGTCTTCGGCGACGCACCCGGCGTGCACATCAACAACACCAAGAGCTACATCGGCCACGCCATGGGCGCGGCCGGCGCGCTTGAGCTGGCGGGCAACCTGCCCTCCTTCGAGGACCGCGTGGTCCACCCGACCTTGAATGTCGAGCGCCTCGACCCCGAATGCGAGATGCGCGGCCTGGTGCTCGAGCGTCCGCGCGCGGTCGAGCGCGTCGACACGATCCTGAACCTCTCGTTCGGCATGCTGGGCATCAACTCGGCAGTCGTCCTTCGTCGCCCCTGAAACCCGCTGGAAGTGAACCGCGAGCCATGACTCCCGAAGACATCATCATCACCATCAAGGACATCATCCACACGATCAATCCCGACGAGGAGCTCGGCGCAGTCGATCCCGAGGTGGCCCTGAGGGACCAACTCGACCTCGACTCGATGGACTTCCTCGACATCGTCATGGAGCTGCGCAAGCGCTACGGAGTGCAGATCCCCGAAGGGGAGTATCAGCACCTCGCGAGCCTGAGCTCCTGTGCCGAGTACCTGCTGCCCAAGCTGAAGGACAAGGAGCTCTGGGTCACGGTTTGAGCTCCGACGTCAGCTCTCCCCACAGGCCATCATGACCACAGCGCAACAGCACGACGCCGTCATCATCGGTGCCGGCATGAGCGGCCTGGCCGCCGGCATACGCCTGGCCTGGTTCGGTCAGAAGGTCGTGATCCTGGAGCGGCACTCGCTGTGGGGCGGCCTCAACTCCTTCTACAAGCTCGGGGGCCGGCGCTTCGACGTGGGGCTGCACGCCCTGACCAACTTCGTGCCTGCGCGCACGCCCGGCGCGCCGCTCACGCGCGTCCTCAAGGCCCTACGCCTGCGCCACGAGGACCTCAAGCTGCGCCCGCAACGGGAGTCGCGCATCCTCTTCCCCGGGGTCTCCCTGCGCTTCACCAACGACTTCAACCTGTTCCAGGAGGAGGTCGGGAGTCGCTTCCCCGACCAACGCGATGGCTTCGCTCGGCTTGTGGGCGACCTCTCGCTGACATCCAGCGCCGCCTCGCCGCGGGCCTTCCAGGGGGCGCGCCCGATCCTCGCCGAGTACCTCAGCGACCCGCTGCTGATCGACATGCTCATGCTCCCGTGCTGCTTCTACGGGAGCGCGCGCGAGGACGACGTCGACTGGTACCAGTTCAACATCCTCTTCCAGAGTCTGTTCGTCGAGGGCTTCGCGCGCCCCGAGGGCGGCATCAAGCCCATGCTCGACCTGCTGATCGAACGCTACCGCTCCCTGGGCGGCGAGCTGCGCATGCGCTGCGGGGTCGAACGCGTCGTCTGCGAGAACGGCGTCGCGCGCGGGGTGGACCTAGATGATGGCACCTCCCTCACGACTGACCTCGTGCTCTCTTCAGCAGGCCACCCCGAGACCATGCGCCTCTGCGGACCGCAAGCGGTCGCCGACCACGTCAATGAAGGAGACCGGGGGCGGATGGCCTTCACCGAGTCGATCCACGTCCTCGACCGCAAGCCGGCCGAACTGGGCCACCTCGCCGCGGTGACCTTCTTCAACGACGCCGACCGCTTCACGTGGCGCTGCCCCGAGGAGTTGATCGACCCGACCAGCGGTGTCGTGGCCAGCCCCGACAACTATCTCGGGGAAGACGAGGATGGCGAGGGCATCCTGCGGCTCACGACCCTGGCGAACCACGACCGCTGGGCAGCTCTTGAGCCCGAGGCCTACGCGGCGGCCAAGCACGACTGCACCGAGCGCGCCCTCGACGTGGCGAGCCGCCACACCCTCGACCCGCGTCCGCACGAGGTCTTCCGCGACTCCTTCAGCCCGACCACCGTGCGGCACTACACGGGCCGCGAGGGCGGCGCCGTCTACGGGAGCCCGCACAAGCGACTCGACGGCCGCACGCCGTTCGACGGCCTGCGCCTGATCGGCACCGACCAGGGCCTGCTCGGGATCGTCGGCGCGCTCCTGAGCGGGATCACAATCGCCAACCTCCACGCCCCGACCGCCGCCGCATCATGAGCACCTCGCGCCGAGCTCGTCACGGCAGCACCGACGGCAAGGCGCCGCGGCGCGGGGACCCCCTGGCCGGAGCCAGGGATCACTACGACCTGCTGGTCATCGGCAGCGGACTGGCCGGCCTGACGGCCGCCAACATCCTCGGCCGAGGGGGCTTCTCGGTCGCGCTGCTCGAGCAGCACTACAACCTCGGCGGGCTCGCGACCTGGTTCAAGCGCCGTGGAGGTCATGTCTTCGACGTCTCCCTCCACGGCTTTCCGGTCGGGATGAAGAAGACCTGCCGCAAGTACTGGAATCGCACGATCGCCGACTCGATCGTGCAGCTGGAGAGCATCCGCTTCGACAACCCCCAGTTCTCCTTCGAGACCGACTTCACGCGCGAGGACTTCACGCGCCATCTGGTCATGACCTTCGGCCTGGAGCGCGAGACGGTCGAAAGCTTCTTCGACCACCTGCGGGCCATGAACTTCTACGACGACTCGGGAGGGACCGTCGGCGAGCTGTTCGAGCAGTTCTTTCCCGGCCGTAATGACGTCCATCGGCTGCTGATGGAGCCCATCTCCTACGCCAACGGCTCCACCCTCGACGATCCGGCGATCTCCTACGGGATCGTGTTCTCCAACTTCATGAGCAAGGGGGTCTTCACCTTCTCGGGAGGCACCGACCTGCTGATCCGGGAGATGAAGGCGGAGCTGGCCCGCAACGGGGTCGATCTGTTCCACAGCGTTCAGGTCGAGCGCATCCTGGTCGAGCAGGGTCGGGTGACCGGCGTCGAGGCCGGCGGACGCGTGATAGGCGCGGACGCGGTGCTCTCCAACGCCAGCATCAAGAGCACCGTCGAGGACCTCGTGGGGACGGAGCACTTTGCCAGCGAGTTCAGCTCCGGGGTAAAGGCGATCCGCCTCAGCAACTCGAGCTGCCAGGTCTATCTCGGTCTGCGACGCGGCGCATCGATCCCCTTTGTGACCGATCTCCTGTTCACCTCCACTCGGGCGAGCTTCGACTCCGCGGCCTTGTGCGATTTGCACGGCCAGAGCCGGACCTTCTCGTTCTACTACCCCAAGACGCGGCCGAGCCAGGATCGCTACACGGTGGTCAGCTCGACCAACGCCAACTACACCGACTGGGCGGACCTCTCGCCGGAGCGCTACGTCATCGAGAAGGAGCGCCTCGTCGCGGACACGATCGATCACCTCGAGCGCTACCTCCCCGGCGTACGCGAGAAGATCGAACATGCCGAGGCCTCCACGCCCCGCACCTTCGGCTTCTACACCCAACACCCCGCCGGCGCTTCCTTCGGAACGAAGTTCGAGGGCCTCTCCTACAGCATGGGCCTGAGCGACGAGATCGCCGGTCTGTTCCACGCCGGTAGCGTTGGCATCATCATGTCCGGCTGGCTGGGCGCCGCCAACTACGGCGCCATCGCGTCCAACAAGGTCGACGCCCACCTGCGCCAGCTCGCGGAGATCACCGTATGAACTTCGAAGACCAGGCGGTCGTCGTCACCGGCGGCACGCGCGGCCTCGGGCGGGCCGTCGCCCTCGGCTTCCTGGAGGCCGGCGCGACGGTGCACGCCACCTACCACTCCAACGAGGAGGCGGCGAACGCCTTCGCCGACCGCTGCGCCGAGTGGCCCGGTCGCCTGCGCCTCTACCGCTTCGATGTGGCGGACCACGGCGCCGTCGAGGCCTTCTGGAACCAGCTGGAAGAGGATGTCCCCGACGGCGTGCAGGTGCTCGTCAACAACTCGGGCATCCGGCGCGACGCGCTCCTGGCCCTGATGTCCCCCGAGGACTGGTCGCGCGTGATCGAGACGAACCTCACGGGTGGCTACGCCATGAGCAAGTTCGCCGTGCGCAACATGATGACCCGGCGCTACGGGCGCATCGTGTTCATCACCTCGCCCTCGGGAAAGCTCGGATTTGAGGGGCAGGGCAACTACGGCGCCTCCAAGGCCGGCCAGGTCGGCCTGATGCGTTCCCTGGCCAAGGAGGTCGCCAAGCGCGGCATCACGGTCAACTGCGTCTCCCCCGGCTTCGTCCAGACAGAGCTAATCGAGGATCTCTCCGACGAGCTCCGCAAGCGCTACAAGGAGATGGTCCCTGCGCGGCGCTTCGGCACGCCCGAGGAGGTGGCCTACGCCGTGCGCTGCGTCGCCGCCCGAGAGGCGAGCTACATCAGCGGAACGATTCTGGAGGTGAGCGGTGGACTCTAAGACCCGTACGCTCGAGCGGCCGGAGATCGAGGCCCTGATCCCCCATCGGCCGCCGTTCCTGTTCGTGGACCGCGTCCTCGAGCTGGAGGGCGACGCGATCGTGACCGAGTGGCGAGCTCCCGAGGACGCCGCCTTCTTCCAGGGCCACTACCCCGGAAACCCGATCACACCGGGAGTCCTGCTCTCGGAGTTCGCCGTGCAGAGCGCCGCGATCCTGGTGGGCGCGACGGAGGCCGGCGAGCGACCCGATGGCGCGGTCCCCGTCCTGACGCACATCCAGAACGCGCGCTTCCGGCGCATGGTGCGACCCGGGGACACGGTGCGGACCAGGGCGACGGTCGTCGAGCGCGTCGGCGACGCGCGCTTCGTGCACGCACGCATCGAGTCGGCCACGGGTGAGACGACGGCGCGCCTCGAGTTCACGGTCGTCCTCGCACGAGAGGAGTCCTGAGTGAACTGGCTCGGTCTCGAGGGAAGCAAGATCGTCGTCTTCGGCGTCGCCAACAAGAAGAGCGTCGCCTGGCACGTGGGCGCGCGCCTCGAGGAGGCGGGCGCCGAGGTCATCTACGTTGTTCGCAGCGTCGAGCGTCGGGCGCAGTGCGAGCAGCTGCTGGCCGAACGCGAGGTCCTGGTCTGCGACGTGGAGTTCCCCGAGCAGATTGAAGCTCTGCGCGAGGAGCTCTGCGCGCGCCACCCGCGCATCGACGGCCTGCTGCACTCGATCGCCTTCGCGGACTACGAGGGTGACTGGGAGGCGTTCCACGAGACCCCCAAGGCCGCCTTCCTGCAGGCCGTGGACATCTCCTGCTACTCGTTGATCGCCCTCTCCAACGCCCTGCGTGAGTTGCTGACGCCCCGAGCCTCGGTGGTCACGATCTCCATCTCCGACACCCAGATGGCCGCGGAGAACTACGGCACCATGGCGCCCATCAAGGCCGCACTCGACTCGACCGTGGTGTTCCTCGCCAAGAGCTTCAGCCGCTTCGGTGAGGTGCGCTTCAACGCGGTCAAGGCCGGCCTGCTCAAGACCTCCGCCTCGGCAGGCATCCCCGGCTACGTCGACAGCTACCTCTTCGCAGAGGCGGCGACCCTGCGCAAGCGGGGCCTGGCGACCAGTGAGGTGGCCGACACCGCCTGCTTCCTCCTGAGCCCCCGCTCGAGCGGGATCAACGCCGGCGGCGTCGTCGTGGACGCCGGAATGGGCGTCAACTACTTCGACCGCGCGCTCGTCGAGCGCGTACTGCCCGGAGACGACGAAGAGTGAGCGCTCGCGACCCGCGACAGCACGACGACGGTCCGGGGCATGGGACGGCGGTCCTCGATCCCTCCCTCCGCCCGGCAGCCGGAGGCGCGGCGCCTCTGCCCCCCGACGTGGCGTCCGAGTTCCCCTTCGCGCCGCACTGGATCGACACGCCGGCCGGACGAATGCACTACGTGGACGAGGGACCGCGCCGGACCGATCCCCTGCTCTGCATCCACGGCAACCCGACCTGGTCCTTTTACTACCGGCGGGTGATCTCAGCCTTCGGCGACCGGCGGCGCGTGATCGCCCCCGACCACATCGGTTGCGGGCGATCCGACAAGCCCCAAGACTGGAGCTACCGCCTGGCCGACCACGTGGACAACCTCGAGCGCCTGTTGGTGGAGCTCGACCTCGAGCGCGTCACCCTGATGGTCCACGACTGGGGCGGTGCGATCGGCCTGGGGGCCGCCGCGCGCCAGCCCGGGCGCATCGCCCGTCTCGTGATCCAGAACAGCGCCGCCTTCCCCTTCGATCGCATCCCCCTGCGCATCGACCTCTGCCGCACGCCGTTGGTGGGCCAGGCCCTGATTCGCGGGCTGGGGGCATTCGGTCGCGCCACCTGTCGCATGGCCCTCGAGAAGCGCGAGCGCATGACGCCCGCCGTGCGCCACGGCTACCTGGCGCCTTACGACAGCTGGAAGCACCGCATCGCCAACTGGAAGTTCGTGGACGACATCCCCATGTCCCCGCGCCATCCCTCGCACGCCACCCTGGCAGCCATCGACGCGGCCCTGCCCGCCTTCCGCGACCGGCCCGCGCTCCTCTGCTGGGGCGAGCGCGACTGGTGCTTCACCCCGGCCTTCAGGCGCGCCTGGGAAGAGCGCCTGCCCGCGGCCGAGGTGCATCGCATCGAACACGCCGGACACCTCGTCCTCGAGGACGCACACGAAGAGATCATCCCGTGGCTGAGCGCATTCCTCGAGCAGTCCCCGGCGAGTTGAGCGGCGCAGCCCGCGGCGCGGCGCTCGCCGCCCCGCCCGCGGAGGGGACGACCTCCAACATCGCCGCCACCCTGGTGGACGCCGCCGCGCGCCACCCCGACGCCGACGCCGTGCGCGTGGTGAGCACGCGCGGGCGCGCCACGCGGGTCAGCGCGATCTCCTTCGCCGACCTCGACGCCCGCTCCAATGCCCTCGCCAGCGGCCTCGCCCGCCGCGGCCTCGAGCGTGGAGATCGCGTGTGCGTCTTCGTTCGCCCCGGGGCGGACCTGATCGTGGTCAGCTTCGCGCTCTTCAAGCTCGGCGCCGTGCCGGTGCTGATCGACCCGGGCATGGGGCGCGTGAACGTCGCACGCTGCGTGGAGCGCGTGGCGCCCCGTGCCCTCGTCGGCGTCCCAGCGGCGCACCTCGTGCGCAGGCTCCACGCGCGCGCCTTTGGGAGCGTCGAGCTTGCGGTCACCGTGGGTCCACGGATGCCCGGTGGAGGTCCGACCCTGGCGCGCCTGGAGGCCGACGGCTCGCGCGCGCCAGTCCTCGCGCGACTGAACGACCAGGACCCCGCTGCGATCCTGTTCACCTCAGGCAGCACGGGCCCGCCCAAGGGAGTGCGCTACACCCACGGCATGTTCCAGGCCCAGGTGCGGGCACTGAAAGACTGCTACGGGTTCGAGCCGGGAGAGATCGACGCGGCCTGCTTCCCGCTCTTCGCACTGTTCAGCCCCGCCCTGGGTATGACCTGCGCCTTCCCCGAGCTCGACGCCTCCCACCCCGCTCGATGCGACCCGGCACGCATCGTGGCGGCCATCGAGGCCACCGGCGCCACGAGCAGCTTCGGCTCCCCGGCCATCTGGCGGCGCGTGGTCCCCTGGTGCGTGGAGCACGGTGTCGTCCTCGGCGGGCTGCGCCGCGTGCTCGTGGCCGGCGCCCCCGTCCCGCCCGAGTTGATCGAGGACTTCCTGCGCATCCTCCCCCCCGACGCCGACGTCCACACGCCCTACGGCGCGACCGAAGCCCTGCCGGTCTCCACCATCAGCGGGCGCGAGATCCTGAGCACGGCGAGCGAAGGCTTGGAGCTGGGCCTGGGCACCTGCGTCGGCATGCCCGCGCCCGGGATCGAGGTGCGCCTGATCAGGATCGACGACGAGCCGATCGCCGAGTGGGGCGACCTGCGGGAGGTGCCCGACGGCGAACCGGGGGAGGTGTGCGTCAGTGGCCCGGTCGTCACCCGCGAGTACGCGTTCGAGCCCGGAGCCACCGCGGCGGCGAAGATTCGCGACGGTGAGCGCATCTGGCACCGCATGGGCGACGTGGGCACGCGCACCGCCGACGGACGCCTGTGGTTTGGCGGGCGCAAGGCTCACCGGATCGAGACGCCCGCGGGCCTCGTCATGCCCGTCGCGGCCGAGACCCCCATCAACGTCCACCCTTCCGTGCGCCGCAGCGCCCTGGTGGGCGTCGGCCCGCGCGGCGAGGAGCGCCCCGTACTGGTCATCGAGCCCGCCTCCGGGCACGCACCGCGCGGTGCTGCGGCGCGCGACAGCCTGCGCTCGGAGCTGCTGGCGCTCGCGCGCCGCCGCCCCGCGAGCGCGGTCGCCACCGATGTCCTCTTCCACCGCGGCTTCCCGGTCGATGTGCGCCACAACGCAAAGATCGATCGCGAGGCCTTGAAGCGCTGGGCGGAGGCCCGTCGCCCGTGAGGGTCCTGGTCACCGGCGGCGGCGGTTTCGTGGGCGGGGCCATCGTCGACGAGCTCCTGGCTCGCGGCCACGAGGTGACCTCCCTCTCCCGCGGCGTCTACCCCGAGCTGGAACGCAAGGGCGTTGTCTGCGTGCGCGCCGACCTGACCGAAGGCGCGACCCTGGGCGCGGCCGTGCGCGGTCACGACGCCGTGATCCACAGCGCCGCGCGAGCCGGGATCTGGGGACCGCAGGCCGACTACTGGCGGACGAACGTCGAGGGTACGCGCAAGGTGCTCGCTGCCTGCCTGGCCGAGGGTGTCGGGCGCCTGGTGTACACCAGCTCTCCAAGCGTCTGCTTCGACGGCCGGGATCATCTGCGAGCGGGAAACGACCTGCCCCATGCCCAGCGCTTCCTGGCCCCTTACCCCGCATCGAAGGCCGCCGCCGAGCGCAGCGTCCTCGAGGTCGGTGAGAACGACGGGCTGTTGACCTGCGTCCTGCGACCGCACCTCGTGTTCGGGCCCGGCGACCCGCATCTGCTCCCGCGGCTGGTCGAGCGTGCTCGACGCGGCCACCTGCGGATCGTCGGCGATGGAAAGAACGAGGTCTCCCTGACCTATGTCGAGAACGCCGCCGTGGCCCATGTGGACGCCGTCGAACGCCTGGAGGCGGGCGCGGCCCACGTGGGCCGCGCCTACTTCGTCGGCCAGCGCGAGCCGGTGCGCCTGTGGGATTGGATCGCCGAACTGCTCGGACGACTCGCCATCCCACCGCCCCGCAAGCGCGTGTCGGCGCCGGCCGCGCGCGCCCTGGGCGGATTCCTGGAGTGGACCTGGCGTGGTCTGCGGCGTCGTGGAGAGCCGCCGATGACTCGCTTCGTCGCCTCCCAGCTCGCCACGTCCCACTCCTTTGACATGGGGCCCCTCGAACGCGACCTGGGCTACCGCGAGCGCGTCGACATGGCGACCGCCCTGGACCGCACCGTCGCCTGGCTCTCCGCGGGCGCTCGGGAGGAGATCAAGGCTGGAGATTGTCCCACGGACCGCGTCCCGGATCCTCGCGCGCGCTGAACGGCGCGACGAAACCACCCTCCCCGATCGAGGTACGCTCTGCAGCGACGGTGTTGCGCACGACGAAGTGTCCACGGCCGGGCGCCGACAGGTCGAGCACGCCGTTGGAGCCCAGAACGTTTCCGTCAACGGTCACGCGCGAGCCGATCAACTCGATGCCGGCAGCGCCGTTGCTCTCGCAGGTGTTACCTATCAGTCGGCAGCCGTTGCGCGCCCGCAGGCCCGCCAGACCGTTCTGGCGCAGGGTACAGCCGCGCGCGATGACGCCGGGGTGCAGGTCGAGGCCGCGCCGACGGTTGCCGGTCGATTCGCAGTCCTCAACCCATCCGCCGGGCCCCATCCACAGGCCACTGCCATCGACGGTGGCGCGCGCGATGCAGCCGCGCACGATCGAGTCGGGGCCGGCCTCGATGCCCATCGCCAGGTTGGCGCGGGCACTGCAGTCGGCCACCAGGGAACCCGCGCCGACGCGTATGCCCGCCGAGTGGTTCGCGAGGGCCTGGCAGTCGCGCAGCACACCCTCGGGTCCGACCTGCAGGCCCGGACCGTAGAGGCTCTCCTCGGCGCGGCACTCCAGCAGGGTCGAGCCAGCGCCGGCGAGGATCCCTCCGTACTCGTTGGCGCGCGCCGTGCAGCCGGCGATCGTCGCGCCCGGGCCGGTGACGAACCCGAGCCCTCCGTGATTGAAGTCGCTCACGCAGGCGCTGAGGCGAGCGCGGGCACCCAGGTGCGCGCCGTGGCCGCCGTTGTCGAGCAGGACCACGTCGCGCAGCTCCACGTCCGTGGCCGAGGCCAGGGCGACGCCGTCCGCCCCCCAGTGCAAGACGCGGCCGTTGCGCACGACGATGTCGCGCCGCTCGCCCTCTGCGAGGATCCCTGCACCGCTCCCTGGGCCGCCCTCGAGCACCTTGCCGCCCAGGTCGATGACGACGTCATCGGTCAGGATCCGGATTCCGTAGGGTGCGCCCGAGGGACCGAGGTCTCCCGTCAGGACGTAGGTGCCCGGGGCGGTGACGTCGAAGGGCAGGTCCTCGATTCTCTGCTCGTCCAGGGCGGTCCGAGCAGGGAACGGCGCCGGATGCAGGAGCGCGCAGGCCAGCAGCGCGCAGGCGAGGGGAGAAGTCATGTGACCAGGAGGGTATAAGAACGGCGTGCGCGGTCTGGACACCCTTCGCGGAATCCGATCGCTCCCCGCCCACCGATGACCAACTCCGCCCCGTCCCGGCGCGCGCTCCCCCTGGCAGCGGCGTTATGGCTCCTGTCCCTGGGAGCGGCGGCCGCACCGAGCAGCGAGCGCCCCAACCTGGTGCTGGTCTACGTGGACGACCTGCGCGCAGACGCCCTGTCGGCCACAGGCAATCCCTACCTCGAGACCCCCCACCTCGACCGCATCGCGCAGGAAGGCGTCCTGTTCACGCGCTCCTACGTGACGACCTCTCTGTGCTGTCCGGGGCGCGCGAGCGTCCTGACGGGAAAATACGCCCACAAGACGGGCGTGACCGACAACCAGCCGGAACGGGATTTCCTCGCCTCCCATCGCACCGTGGCTGACTTGCTCGCCGATGCGGACTACGAGACGGCCTTGATCGGCAAGTGGCACATGCCCAACCCGAATGCAGCGCCGCGGCGCGGCTTCGATCACTGGGTCAGCTTCGAGGGCCAAGGTCAGTACTTCGATCAGCCCCTCAACGTGGACGGCGTACAGAGGTCGTCGAAGGGGTTCCAGACCGACGTTCTGGCGGGTTACGCCCGGCGCTTCATCGAACGCGAGCGCGGCGAACGACCGTTCCTGCTAGTGCTCTCCTTGAAGAACTGCCACTCTCCGCACCTGCCCCCGGCGCGCCACCGAGGGCAGCTCGACGGCACGCCCATGGCCTTGCCCGAGAGCTTCGGCGACGACCCGCGATCCCTTCCCGCGAGCTATCGCGACGCGCGCCTGAGTCGTCGCAACCGCGGCGCCCACCCCCACCCGGAGCTGTACGAGATCACCGTGCGCCGCTACTGGGAACTCGTCCTCTCGGTGGACGAGGCCGTGGGGCACCTGTTCGCGGCGCTCGAGGAGCAGGGCATCCTGGACGAGACCTGCATCGCGTTCACGAGCGACAACGGCTACCTGCTGGGAGAGCACGGGCTGATCCAGAAGGGGTTCGCCTACGAGCCGTCAATCCGGGTCCCGCTCTGCGTGCGCTATCCAGAGCGCATCAAGGCCGGGACCGTGATCGACTCGGTGACCCTCAACATCGATCTGGCCCCGACCTTCCTCGAGCTGGCCGGCCTACAGGTGCCGTCGGATGTGCAGGGTGCGAGCCTGCTCTCCACTCTGGACGGCGGGACTAGCGGGCGTAGCGATTTCCTCTACCTGGCGCCCTGGTTCCGGCCCGACGGGACGCCGCGCGAGCTCGCCCTCGGCGGTGGGCGCTACAAGTACGTGCGCCTGCGCGATGCGGGTCTCGAGGAGCGCCTGTTCGATCTGCGGGAAGACCCGGGCGAGCGCAGGGATCTCTCTGCCGACTCGGCTCTGGCCGAGGTGCTCGAGGCCTCGCGCGGGCGCATGCGTCTCCTGATGGACGAGTTCGAAGTCCCCGAAGGATGGTTCGACGCGGACTGAGGGCCGCCGCACGAGCGATCCCGCGCCGCCGCGGACCGGTCCCCGTAGAAGCCGCTGCAGTCGGCGATGCGGACGGTGGGCTCGCAGCTCATCGAGCCCTCCAGATCCGAGCCCGCGCCGCGCCCCGGCGCGTCGGGAAAGTAGACGCGCTCAAGACGAGAGCTCGAGGGAGCGCGTGTCTCGCAGTTCGCGCACCAGATTCAGGAAATCGTCGGCAGCGATGGTCTCCTGGTCCCGCGTCCCGCGCCGGCGCAGGGTGACGGTGCCCTCCGCCATTTCCCGGTCCCCGACGATCAGCATGAAGGGCACCTGGCGCTGCTGGGCGTCCTTGATCTTCTTGTTCATGTGGCCCGCCGACAGCATGGCGTCGACGCGAAAGAGCTCCGCGCGCAGGCGTTCGCCGAGCTCTCGGCAATACTCGGCGTGCTCCTCGCGGATCGGGATCAGGGCCACTTGGGTCGGCGCGCACCAGAACGGGAAGCGACCGCCGAAGTGCTCGATCAACACGCCCATGAAGCGCTCGAAGGACCCCAGGATCGCCCGGTGCACCATGATCGGACGCTTGCGCTCCCCGTCGCTGTCGGTGTAGGTCAGGTCGAAGCGCTCGGGCAGATTGAAGTCACACTGCACCGTGGAGGTCTGCCACTCCCGCCCGAGGGCGTCGCGCATCTTGAAGTCGATCTTGGGTCCGTAGAAGGTCCCGCCGCCCTCGTCGATCTCCAACGGCATGTCGACCTTCTCGGCGGCCTCACGCAGGGCCGTGCTGGCCTTCTCCCAGATCTCGTCCGAACCGATGGTCTTCTCCGCAGGCCGCGTGGCGAGGTAGGCCGTGAACTCGAAGCCGAAACCGTCCAGGATCTGGCGCACGAGTTCCAGCACGCCCGCGAGCTCGTCGGTGAGCTGATCGGGAGTGCAGAAGATGTGGCTGTCGTCCTGGGTGAACCCTCGCACGCGCAGCATGCCGTGCAGAGTTCCCGAGCGCTCGTAGCGGTAGACGGTGCCCAGCTCGGCCCAGCGCAAGGGAAACTCGCGATAGGAGCGCCCGCGACTCTGGTAGATAAGGATGTGGCCCGGGCAGTTCATCGGCTTGACCCGGTAGGGCTGCTCGTCGATCTCCATCGGGGCGTACATCATCTCGCCGTAGTTCTCGAGGTGACCCGAGACGGCGAACAGGTCCTCGCGCGAGACGTGCGGGGTGTAGACGGCCTCGTAGCCGGCGCGTGTGTGGAGCTCCCACCAGAAGTCCTCGACCGCGCGGCGCACCGCGCCCAGGGCCGGGTGCCAGAAGACGAAGCCGCTGCCGGCCTCGGGGTGGGTGCTGAAGAGGTCCATCTCTGCCCCCAGCCTGCGGTGATCGCGCAGGCGCACCTCCTCCAGCCACGCGAGGTGTTCGGTGAGCTCGGCCTCGCTCCAGAAGGCGGTGCCGTAGATGCGCTGCAACATCGGGTTCTTCTCGTCCCCGCGCCAGTAGGCACCGGCGATGTTCTGCAACTTGAAGGCGAAGCCGCGGTCGAGCCGGTCGATGTGCGGCCCCTCGCAGAGGTCCTCCCACTCACCGTGGGCGTAGAAGGTGATGCGCTCGTCCTCCCCGATCAGATCGAGGGCCTCGAGCTTGAAGTCCTGACCCTCCAGACGCGCGCGCGCCTGTTCACGATCGCTCTCGCTCACGACCAGTTCGGGGGAGCGCCTGGCGATCTTGCGCATGCGCTTCTCGATGCGCCGCAAGGCCACATCGGTCAGGGGCTCGGGGAGCTCGAAGTCGTAGTAGAACCCGTGGTCGATCGACGGGCCGAAGCCGTACTTGACACCGGGAAAGAGTTCTCCGACGGCCGAGGCCATCAGGTGCGCCACCGAGTGGCGCAGGGTCGAGAGCGGATAGGGTTCCGCCTCGGAGGAAACGGACGGCTGCTCGGACATTTATCGTCTCCGCCGGGAACCCAACCGCGCCGCCCCAACCTGGGACCGAGCGGTCCGCGCTCCTCCCGGACGGGAACGCGGCGGACAGACTACACGGCCAGTCAGCCAGGCCGCGACCTAATCCCCATTCCGCCAGCACTGGACTTCGGTCGCGAGCTCGATCCCGGTGGCCTCGGCCACGCGCTCGCGGACATCTTCGATCAGTCCGAACACGTCCGCAGCGCTCGCCCCGCCGCGGTTGACGATGAAGTTGCCGTGCAGGGGACTGACGACCGCCGCGCCGCGGGCGTGACCCTTGAGGCCGCAGGCGTCCACGAGCTGGCCCGCCGTGCGCCCCTCGCAGCGCTCGGGGTCGGGGTTCTTGAAGATGCAGCCCGACGAGGCCTCGGTCACGGGTTGCACGGCGTTCTTCGCCATGAGGAACTCCCTCGTCCGCTCCCGCACCGCCAGGGGATGATCGATCTTCAGTCGAAGAATCGCCGAGACGACGACCCGTCCACCGAGCTTTCCGTCGCGGTAGGCGGGCGTGCACTCTTCGCGTCGCAGGTCGCACACCTCGCCGTCAGCACCCAGCACGCGCACGCACTCGATCACGTCCCACATCCAGCCCAGGCGCCCGCCCGCGTTCATGGCCACGCCCCCACCCAGGTGTCCCGGCACGCCGGCGAGCATCTCGAGGCCGGTCAAGCCCAGATCCTGCGCACGGCGCACGAGGCCCTGCAATGTGGCGCCACACCAGGCCACCAGCCGCGGGTCTTCCGCCACGGGCACGGGCGCGACGCGGCTCGTGGCCTCGAGGGCCTCGTGCGCATCGTCAGCCCCCTCGCCCGAGGGGCGAAAGACGCGCCGCAGGCGGTCCGTGGCGATCACGCAGCCCTCGAGCAGGCCGTCGGCCACGAGCAGATTCGCCCCGCCGCCCAGCATGCGCAGGCGCAAGCCGCGCTCGCGCACGGCCAGAACGGCCTGACACAGCTCCTCCGGCGTCGCAGGCTCGAGCAGCCACTCGGCCCGGCCGCCTACCCGCATGGTGGTCCTAGGGGAGAGTTCGGCCTGCTGCAGGACTGCGCAGGGCCAGCTGATCGATGATCTGTTCACGGGTGCCTTCCACATCACCGGCGCCGAGCACGAGCAGCACGCTCGCGGGCGGCAGATGCTCCAGGGTCTTCTCCACACTGCGCGCCAGGTCTCCGCCGGTCGCGGAGGGAACGCCCGCGCGCCGCAAGCGCGCCGAGAGCTCGGCCGCGAGGTCGACATCGGAGCCGAACTCCGCCTCGTCGATGTGAGCGCGAGCGCCGTAGATGTCCGCGATGATGACCCGGTCCGCGCCCCGCAGGCTCTCGACGAAGTCCCCCAGAAAACGCGCCGTGCGGCTGTACTGATGGGGCTGAAAGAGCACGTGGACCGGGCGCCTGGAGAAGGCCCGACGCGCAGTCTCGATCGTCACGCGTACCTCGGTCGGATGGTGGGCGTAGTCGTGGACGACCTCCACGTCGTCGGCGATGCCCCAGCTCTCGAAGCGCCGCTCGGTGCCGATGAAGCGCTCGAGCGCGGCGGCCGCTGACGCCGCTGCGATCTCGGGCTCGAGATGCCAGACGCGCCCCGCGTGCCCGACGGCCAGGGCCAGGGCCGCGGCTGCGTTCTCGACATTGAAGGCTCCCGGCACGCCCAGGCTCACGACGGGCGTCGCCCAGCCCGGACCGCAGAGGCGGAAGCGGAAGTAGCCGCGCTCCTCCCCAACCAGATCGATCTTCAGCTCGCGCCCCACGCGCCAGAGTTCGCAGCGCACGGCCGCATCGAGGCTCTCGGGCACCTCGCGGCCCAGGACCAGCAGGCCCTCGGGGCAGACGCGGTCGCCGAAGCGCGCGAAGGCCTTCTCGATGTTCTCGAGAGTGCGGTAGTAGTCGAGGTGGTCGGCCTCGACATTGGTCACCAGCGCGCCGTCGGGGCGCAGGCCGAGGAAGGTACGGTCGTACTCGCAGGCCTCGACCGCGAACCAGCCTCCGTCGTCGGGCACGACCGCGTTGGCGCCCAGCGCGCGATCGGTGCCCCCCACCAGCGCGCCCGGGCGCGGCGCACCGCGGCCCATGGCGTCGGCCACGCCGCACAGGGCGTGGTAGAGCATCCAGGAAGTCGTCGTCTTGCCATGAGTGCCCGCCACGGCCAGAGTGCGCTCCCCTGGGCAAAGGCGCCCCAGGAGTTCACCGTACTTGATCACGCTCACGCCGCGCGCGATGGCCTGGGCGCAGTGCTCGTCTTCGAGCGGAACGGCGGCCGAGCGCACGACCAGCTCGACCTCCGCCGGCAATGGAGCGCGTCCTTCCGCGCCCAACTGGACCTCGATGCCGAGCTCCTCCAGCTCCGCGCTGAAGCTGGAGCCGTCGCGGTCCTGGCCGCTGACCACATGGCCGCGCGCTTGCAGGATGCGCGCCGCTCCCGAGCAGCCCGCGCCGCCGATTCCCACCAGGTGCACCCTGTTCGGGATGTCGGCGACCCCTTCCCTTCTCATCGCTCCGCTCATGTTGTCTCCGCGTTTCGTGTCTCGCTCGTCCGGCGCCGCCCTCCGACCCCCAGACTTCCCCAACGCACTGGCCGCTTCAAGCGTGATCGCGCACAGTTGTGCGCGTCGCGCACCCTCCGGCGCACCCCCTTTCGGGTCAACTCGCCGCACACGCCCTGCACAACTCCTCGATCACGCTCCCCGCCGGGTCCGAGGGCAGGGCGGCGCGCGCCGCGCGGCTCATCGCCGCGCGCTCGCTCGCCGCCTCGCGCCCCCCCAGGCGAAGCAACTCGTCCACCAGCTCCCCGTTCAGGGAGGCCTCCTCGCAGATGCGGGCTCCCGCACCCAGTTCGCGCGCGTTGAGCTCCTGGTGCCCGTCTCGGTGCCCGCGATAGGGCACGACGAGCGCCGGCAGGCCGATCGCGGCGATCTCCGCCAGGGTCGACGCACCGCCGCGGCAGAGGGCCAGGGTGCCGGCCCGCAACACCCGCTCCATCCCATCGATGTACTCCCGCGCGAGATAATCGGGACGGTCGGCGAGCCCCTCGGCGCGGCGGCCGGGCCCGGTCTGGTGCAGGATCTGCAGACCGCCGTCCAGCAAGGGCGGGCCGTATTCCAGCACGAAGCGATTGAGGGCTCCCGCGCCCTGACTGCCGCCCAGGACGCACAGCAGGGCGCGGTCCGGCGCAAAGCCCAGGGCACGCAGGGCCTCGTCCCGAGATTCGCCCGGGGCCAGGAAGGTCGGGGCCAGGGGCGGACCGATCCAGCGGTCTCGGCCAGTCTCGCCAGTCCCCTCGGGCAAGCTCGAACGCCAGGCGTGGAGCACGCGCAGGGCGAGGGGCGATATCCAGCGTGTGGCGCGCCCGCGAGCTGCGTTGATCTCGAGCAACAGCACCGGCAGGCCCAGGCTGCGGGCCGCCAGGGCCGCCGGTAGGGTCGTGAAGCCTCCCAGCCCCAGCAGCACCTGGGTGCGATGACGGACGAGGGCCGCGCGCGCGCGCAGAAAGGCCGCGGGAGTGCGGGCCGCCAGACCCGGTCGCGAAGGCGCTCCACCGCCGCGCGGTTCCAGGCGCAGCACGACGCGCTCGCCCGGACACTTCCCCCCTCCAAGAACGCGCTCCTCCACGGGCCGGCCACTCGTGAACCACACCAGGTCCTCGATGCGCACCGCGCCCGCGCTCGCTCGATCCAGCACGTGCAGGCCTGGAACGATGTGTCCACCCGTGCCGCCGCCGGCCAGAGCCACTCGCAAGCTGGGCGCAGGCACAGTACACGCCCTTCAGAAACCCGGCCGCCCCTGCGGCTGTACCGGAGCGACAGGCGCTGCCTGGTCAGCGGGCGGGGCCGCGATCACATGGGCGGCCGGTTGAGGCGCGCTGACGGTCGTCATCAGGGCGCTGGGCGCCCTGCCGGGGGTGAAGCCCTCTGCCGCGAACTCGAAGGCTCCGGGCAAGTAGATCGCCGCCAGCACGGCGCAGCCCAGGATCAGGCGTTCGAGAGCCGCGTTGCTCACCGCACCCGCGCGGGGCCGGAGGCCGTGGGTCGGACGGTCGCTCGCGCGACCAGCGAGGTGCCCGTGGACACCGGTGGTCCCTCGGGCAGGGCCAGGACCGTCCCGACCTTCAGGCGGTCGGGGTCGAGACCGGGATTGAAATCCACGATCTCGCGCCAGCGCCGCGCGCTGCCGAGCTCGCGCTGTGCGATCACCGACAGCACCTCGCCGGGCGCGACGATGTGGGTGCGATCGGAGGCGGGGACGTCGAGCAAGGGGTCGACACGCGTGTGGGCCACCCGCGCGGGCGTGGGCGTGCTCGCGGAGATCGGCCCGACGACCTCGGGCAAGCGCAGAATGGCGCCAACTCGCAGACTGGCCGGGCCCACCCCCGGGTTCAACTCCACGATCTCGCGCCAGCGGCGCGCGCTGCCGAGGGTGGCCTGGGCGATCTCGCTCAGGGTGTCCCCTGCCTTGACTAGATAGACGGTCTCCTGCGGATCCACGGCGACCTCCTGCGGCCTGGGCGCCGGTTCGGCGACCGGCCTGGTGGCATGTTTGGCGACCGACGTCTTGACTGGCGCCACCGATTGCATAGCGCCTCGGCGCTCGTTCCGCGCCGCCGCGTTGGTCCTCCTGATGAAGGGCTCGACGCGCGTGGCACCCGCACCGGATGCCGGGCCACCCGGAATCCGTTCGAGGTCGGGCGCGACGGTCTCATGCGCGCCAGCGCGCTCGCCTCCCGCCAGGGGCGCCTGGGCGCGCGCCTTGCGCGCACGCTTCAGATCGCTGGGGACGGGTTGGCGCTTTTGAGCGGTCCGAATCGCCTGCGCCTTCGCGGCCAGGCGCGGCTCCTCCACCCGCGGGGGATCGCCCTCATCCCAGAAGGTGATCGCGGCGATGGTGACGATCAGGAAGATCATGGCGACGATGCCGTAGCGTTCGATTCTCTGCATGGCAGGCTCCGGGGACTCAGGCGCTGGATGGTGGTGAAAGGGACAACGATTCTGGCCGGGTGCGCGCCGCGCCCAGCGCGAGCCCAACGGCCAGGGTGGAGATCAACAGCGAGGTGCCCCCGTCCGAGATGAACGGGAGGTTCATTCCCTTGGGCGGCGCGAGGCCGGTCACGACCCCCATGTGGATCATCGCCTGCACGCCGACGGAGAGCAGCAGGCCGAAGGACGAGAGGGCCGCGAAACGATCGGGAAGGGAGAGCACGAAGCGCATCGAGAACCACACCATGGCAAGGATCAATCCCAGGCAGACGAGCATGCCGAACAGGCCCAGCTCCTCGCCGATCAAGGCGAAGACGTAGTCGGAGTCCTGATAGGGAACGCCATGATTGCGGTACATGCCCTGCCCCAGCCCGACGCCGAACAACCCGCCGCTGCCGAGAGCCTCTACGGACTCGCTGACCTGCGCGTTGTGCTCCTGGCCGAAGAAGACCGCGAGCCGGCTGCGGATGTATGCCAGGTTGGTGAGGGCCAGCACGATGGCGGCACCTCCGCCCACCAGCCAGCTGACGGCCAGCTGGCCGGAGCGCGCACCGCCGACCCAGAGGGTGGCGGTGAAGCAGGTGAGGAAGAGCAGCGCACCGCCCACGTCCGTCTCGAGGGCGATCAGGCCGAAGAAGATGTAGCAGATGGCCAGGATGGGCAGCAGGCCGCGCCGCAAGTCGTGCAGGCGTTCGCCGAGCCGCGTGCAGCGATCGGCGACCCACACGACCATGACGATGCGCGCGAACTCCGAGGGTTGGAAGGAGAGCCCGAGCACGGGCACGCGGATCCAGCGGTGAGAGCCGTTCTCGGGCTTGCCGATCCCGGGAACCCAGACCAACAGCAGCATCAGGCCGGCGGCAATCACCAGGACCGGCAGCATGCGCCGCACGCGGTCGGGACCGAGGCGAAAGGCGAACAGCAGCGCAGCCAAGCCGAGGATACGGAAGACCGACTGCTCCACGACCTCGGAGGCGAAGGCTTTGGGCGGCAGGATGGTCGCCGCGTGGCTCGCCTGCAGCAGGAGCCCCATGCCCATCATCGCCAGCACAGCGCACAGGAGCTTCACCGCCGGCCGCACGGGATCGTGCACCTCGACCAGCCTGGGAAAGATCTCGAGCCGATCGAAGATCGTCGTCTGCTGCTCTCCAGGCCCGAGAGCCGCGGGCAGACCGCCCCTGCGTCGAAAGCGTGCCATCAGCGCACCTTCAAGAGGGCCAGCCCGGCCATGGCGCAGACCGAGGCCACGATCCAGGCGCGGACGGTCACGGTGACCTCATGCCAGGGATCGGGCCCGGGTTTGAAGATGCCGCCAAAGCGCTCGAGGCCGTGATGGACCGGCGCGCAGGTGAACAGGCGTCGACCCCCGGTACACCGATACCAGGCCAACTGGAGGGCGCTGCTCAAGAGGTTGGCGAAGAAGACCGCGGCGATCAGAGGCAGGACGATCTCCTGCTTCGCGACCAGGGCCATCCAGCCCAGGAGCCCGCCGATGGGCAGGGATCCCGAGTCGCCCATGAAGACCTGAGCGGGGAAGCAATTGAACCACAGAAAGCCCAGGCAAGCGCCGCACAGGGAGCCGCCCACGACCGCCATCTCCGAGGCGGCGGGCACGTGCGGAAGCAGCAGGTAGTCGGTCCAGTCCCAGCGCCCGGCGATGTAGCAGAAGATCGCCAGAGTCAGCCCGGAGATGATCATGCAGCCGGCCGCGAGGCCGTCGAGCCCGTCGGTGATGTTGGCCGCGTTGGCACTGGAAACGACGATCAGCCACTCGAATGCCAGAAAGCACGCAACCCCCACCAGCCCCAGCTCGCCCAGGGGGATCGCCGTGTCCTTGAACAGCGGAAGGTGCAGGTTCAGGAGCCCGACGCGCCCGGTGATCAGGGCGTAGGTGACGAACGCTCCCACGACGCCCAGGATGACCAGCGTCATCCCGGCCATCTTCGAGCGCGTCGAGAGCCCCTGGCAGCCCTTGATCGTGAGCTTCTTGAAGTCGTCGACGAAGCCGACCGCCGCCAGGCCTGCCGTGAGCAGCACGCCCAGGACCACATGTACGTTGTCGAGCCTGCACCAGAGCAGGGTCGAACAGAGCAGCGACGCCACCAGAAAGCTGCCGCCCATGGTCGGCGTGTCCCGCTTGGACGGCGCACCCTTTGCGACCTCCAGGGGGACCAGATCACTCACGGAGAGGTCCTCGACGACGCGGTGGGATCGCAGCCACACGATCACGGGCCGGCCCCACCAGAGCCCGAGCAGGAAGGCCGTCAGACCCGCCATGGCGATGCGGAAGGAAATGTAGCCGAACAGATGCACGCCGAGCATGTCGTCGAGGATCCCGGGGATCATGCGGCGCCTCCTCCCCCGTCCGGGCCGTCGATAAGCCGCGCGACGAGGCGCTCCAGGCCAATCCTGCGACTGCCCTTGATCAGGACCACATCTCCCGCGCCCAGGACGGCGGGGACCTCGGCCACGGCGGCGACCACATCCGGAAAGTGGAGGGTCTGGGCCTCGCCGAGCCCGCCTTCGAGGGCACCGGCCGCGGTGGCGCGAGTGAGTTCGCCTACACACACGAGCAGATCCACGCCGCCTCGCGCGGCCTCCTTCCCAACCTCGTGGTGCAGCTCCGCGGAGAGCTCCCCGAGTTCGAGCATATCGCCCAGCACCAGCACCCGCCGCCGAAACCCGTGCAACCCTGCCAGGACGCGCACGCTGGCGCGGGCCGAATCGGGATTGGCGTTGTAGGTGTCGTCGAAGACCGTCAGGTCGCCTGCATCGAGGCGTTCCATGCGACGGCGACCGCCAGTCAATTGAGACACGGCCGGCAGCACCTCATCGAGAGAGAAGCCGAGGCCCCTGCAGGCAGCCAGGGCCGCGAGCAGGTTCTGCACGTTGTGGAGCCCGAGTAAGGGGAAGGTGATCTCTCGTCCCTCGACGACCATGGTGGTTCCGCCCGAATGAAACCAGACGTCGGTGGCATCGAGATCCCCTTCCCCATCCACGCTATAACTGATGACCCGCGCGGTCGTCATCGAACGCAGCTTCGGCGTCCACTGGCAGTCGGCATTGAGTACGCAGAACCCATCGGTCGGCAGACTCTTTGCCAGCTCGCCCTTCTCTTCGGCCACGCCCTCCACGCAGCGCAGGCCTTCGAGGTGACTGGCTCCAACATTGGTAATGATCCCGGCCGTCGGCCGCGCCGTGCGGCACAGGGCGGCGATCTCGCCGGGGTGATTCGTCCCCATCTCCACGACCAACGCCTCAGTGCGCCGGTCGGCGAGGAAGAGGGTGTGGGGAACCCCGATGTCGTTGTTGAACGAACTCGGCGACCCGACCACTCGGCGCTCTTGGGCCAGCAGCTGGACCAGGATATTCTTGGTGGTCGTCTTGCCGCAGGACCCGGTCACGCCGATGACGGGGATCGCCAGGCGCTCGCGATGCCACGCGGCCAGGTCCGAGAGGGCGCGCCGCGGATGGTCGTGGACGAGCACCGGAAGCCCCTCGGGGAGGTCGCGCAGCAGCTCCTTTACCTCCACCGCCGGCCCGCGCAGCATCAAGCCCGCGGCGCCCCGGCGCGCCGCCTCGTACGCGAAGGCATTGCCGTCGAAATTAGGCCCCGAGAGGGCGAAGTAGAACGCGCCCCCCTCCAGGGTGCGGGTGTCTGTGCTGACGCCCTGGGCGCTCTCATCGAGCCCGCCGCGCAGGAGCTCCGCACCGGTCGAATCGATGATCTGGGCGATCTGCATCTCGATCACCCGAGCTCCTCCAGGGCCACACGACGGTCGTCGAAGGGCTGACGTTCCTCCCCGCTCACCTGCACGGTCTCGTGGCCCTTGCCGGCCAAGAGCACGACATCGCCAGGCGATGCGTTCTCTAGGGCGAGGCATATCGCACGCCGCCGATCGAGTTCCACATGCACGAGGGCGCGCGCCGGCTCCATGCCCGAGCGCACCTGATCGGCGATCGCTTGAGGGTCCTCGCTGCGCGGGTTGTCGCTGGTCAGGATCACCTCATCCGCGCCGGCACAGGCCGCCCGTCCCATGGGGGCGCGCTTGCCCGGATCGCGCTCCCCGCCGCAGCCGAAAAGAAGGATGAGACGGCCCTCGCCCGCTGCCTCGGGCATCACACGCCCTGCCATGGCGTCCCGCAGGACGCCGAGCGCGCTTTCGAGGGCCGCCTCGGTGTGTGCGTAGTCGACCAGGAGGTGGAAGCCGCGGCCGCCCGTGGGGACGCGTTCCATCCTTCCCGGTGGAGAAGAAACGGTGGCGAGTCCTTCCACGACCGTGGAAGGACTCGCTCCCGAAAGGAGCGCCGAGGCCGCGGACGCAAGCGCGTTCTGGACGTTGTGCCGGCCAAGGAGGGGCAGTCGGACTGCGGCCCCGGAGATCCCCATCCCATTCAGGGTCAGGTCAGATCCCTCCATGTCGACACGATCCAGGTTTGCGCAGAGGTCCACTGCCCCGGCACCGTTCTCATGCGTCTCGTCACGGACGCCGTAAGTCACCACGCGAGCGCCCACCTCGCGGGCCGCGGCGCTCATCCACTCCGCGCGCGGGTCGCCGGCGTGGATCACCGCTGTCCCGCCGTCGCCCAGGCCTTCGAAGAGACGCGCTTTGGTGCGCGCGTAGCACTCCATGTCTCCGTGGTAGTCCAGGTGATCACGCGAGAGGTTGGTGAACACCGCCACCGAGAGCGCTAGCCCAGCCACGCGCTCCTGGTCGAGTGCGTGCGAGCTGACCTCGAGCACCAGGGCGTCACCAGCCTGGGCGCGATGGCGGTCGATCAGCTCCCAGAGGGCCGGTGCGTCGGGCGTCGTGTGGGTGGTCTCGATGCGCTCGCCGGTCGCCAGGAGATGGCCAGCCGTTCCCAGGACGGCTGGGCGCCGGCCAGCGTGGGCCAGCAGTTGACCCGTGAGGTGCGCGACGGTGGTCTTGCCGTTGGTCCCGGTGATGCCAACCACGAACATTCCGCGCGCAGGATCATTCCGCAGACACGCGGCCACCGGGCCCACGAGGGCGCGCGCCGCCGGGTGGATCCAGAGGGGAACGGCGACCTCGAGGCACCTGGAAGCGAGCACGGCGCTGGCCCCGCGCTCCAGGGCATCGGGGATGTGATCCGCGCCGTCCTCGCGCAGGCCGGCGAGGGCCGCAAAGAGGTCACCGCTCTCGATCCTCCGGCTGTCCAGCTGAACGCGGCGGACCCGCGGTCCCCCACCGCCGCCAAGCTCGCATTCGCCTCCGAAGATGTCGACCAGCTCGGCCAGCATCACTGCCCTTCCTCCCGCGCATCGTGCGCCCAGGGGAACTCCTGATCGTTGACCTCGCCCTGATAGGGATCGGGGACGTCCCCGGCGGCCGCCAGACCGACCGGGTGCCCCGAGCGCGTGAGGCCGAGCGCCTCCTTGAGGAGCTTGACGGCCGTCGGTCCCGCCACGCGCGAGCCGAACTTCTCCCGCCCGCGCGGCTCGTCGACCACGACCAAGACGAACACCTCGCGCTGCTCGCCGGGCACGGATCCGACCAGGGCGATCGACGAGGTGTAGCAGGACCGACCGGCGTGGACCGACGGTCGTCCGGCGAGAGCGCTGAAGGGGATCCAGTCGGGGTCCTTGCGCGCCAGGTGCGCGTTGTGCTCGTTGCGCTCGAGTTCGAGGTGCAGGCAGACCTCGCCGCCGACCTTCTGGGCCGTGCCGGTCTTGACCCCCAGGCGCAGGGGCGTCCCCAGCTCCGCCTCGCGCGCGCTCAGGTGGCGGCCGGTCCCGTAGTTCGCGGCGCGCGCCATCATGTCGCGCACCTCGGCGCTGGCCGCGGCCGAGAAGACGCGCCGCGGGCGCTCCGCTTCCAGGGGATAGAACTCGCCTCCACGCTCGAGGCCCGAGACCAGGCGCAGGGGCAACCACGCTCCGCCGCGCACGGCAGCGAGCAATCCCGCCGCGTGCTGACAGAGGGTCACGCTCAGTTCGTGGCCGAAGGAGATGGAGGCGTGGGTGTAGGCTCGCGACCAGGGCAGGGCGGGTAGGTGGCCCGCGCTCTCGACCCCCACTCCCAGCCCTTGCGGCTGACCGTAGCCGAGGCGGCTCAGGGTGTGGTGGAACGACGCGTCGTCGACGCGCATGCCGATCTGCACCATCAGCGCGTTGATCGAGTACGCCACCCCATCACGCGCCTCCTGCAGGCCCCCCGGCGGCCCCTCCGCCTCGTGGATGACGCGCGTGCTGCCGGGGATGCGGTAGTTTCCGTCGTGAGTGTCGATCTGCTCGCCCGGGTCGACCAGACCGCGATCGAGGGCGGTGGCCATCACGATCGGTTTGAAGGTCGAACCAGGAGTGAACGTGTGCCAGGTAGGCAGGAACTCGCTGACGAGGTAGGGGCTCACGGCGTCGAGGGCCAGCACATCGCCGCTCGCCACGTCGACGGCGACTCCCATCGCCAGGGCGGGGCGGTGCTCGTCGACGAGGTCGGCGAGGAGCCCGCGCAAGGTCCCCTGCAAGACGGCATCGAGGGTGGTCACGACCCTGGGCGTCTCGCCCTCACCCCGGTCCTCGCGGTAATAGCGCCTCGACCGACTGTGCACCGGCCAGTTGCGCTCGAACTCGTAGGTCGCCGGTCGGCCCGCCAGGAACCTCCAGTTGGGGTCGGCGAGGATCTTCGAGCAGAGCCCTTCGAGGCCGGACAGGGGATGCTTGCGATCGAGCATCCCACGCACCGCCCGCAGGTGTCGGTCGAGGTGTTCGGGAGAGTCCTCGGGGACCGCCACACCGCAGCAGGCCGCGACGGCGCGCCGAGTAGCCGTCCCGCGATCGATGTAGCGCCAGGAACCGATGACCCGGAACGGTCGCTGGGTCCCGTCCACCTGGCGCACCGGGTAGACGCGCTCGTGGTGGAATCCCAGGCTCATCTGGTGCTCGGCCACATGCTCGCGGTCGAACAGGGCCGCCAGGGTCGTCACGCGCGCCGGCGGGAGCGAATCGACGACCACGCGATCGGCGCAGGGGATCAGGGCCCGCCAGACTCGCGCGCGCTCACGCTCGTGGGCGGCCCACACATCACCGACGGCCCGTTCGGGCTCGTCCCCGCCGCGGATGCTGTGCGCGAGGCCGTCCGCGAGCTTCTGAGACCAGCGCCGCGGGCCGGGGGTGCGGCCCCTGACGCTCTGCGCTTCACGCGTCGCTTTCGACATCACCAGGGACGGATTCCACACGATCCGCCAGGGCTCGACGTCGGAACGATGAACGAGACGCATGCCGTCGTCGAGTCCAAGCTCGGCCATCCAGGAGTGGACGCGCAGAGCCTGCTCGCGGTCGAGGTCAAAGGCCGGATCGGTGACGGTGATCAGGCCCTCGACCGCGTCGGGGAGCATACGCGCCAGGAGTTGCTCCGCGCCCACCTCGCCCCCCAGGGTGGTCGCGATCTTGCGCGCCATCGCGTCGGGAGTGTGGGCCTGCCACATGGCGCGCGGCGACATGCGCAGCTCGATGCGCTGCACCGAGCGCGCCAGGGTGCGGCCGGTCCGGTCGACGATGTCGAAGTCCGGGGCCGGCCCCACATCGCGCGCCCCGTGGTCGGGCTGGGCGTGGGCCGAGTCCAAGGCGAGCAATGCGCTCTTGACGACCACGGCTACCAGGAACGCA
>DASCMO010000110.1:0-63827 GCA_036010965.1 Planctomycetota bacterium
GTCCTCCACCACCTCCGAAGTCTGCTTCCATGTCGTCCATCATCAGGAACGCGCCGCCGAAGACGTTGCTGGGGACCTCGATGCGGCTGAAGCCCGCTCCCGAGTCGTCCTGCCAGCCGTTCCAGGTCCAGGTGCAGTCGTGGGGCGCCACGATCACCTGCGAGCCCAGGAAATTGTTCGCGGCGTCGTAGAAGTTGGCCGTGCCACCGCCGGGAGGGCCGGCGTTGCTACCGAAGTAACCACCAAAGCGCGAGACCGGACTATCAAAGGTGTACTCGTAGGCCCCGCCGGCGCTGCCGGTGAAGCGAGCTCCGCCGTGCTCCTGGATCATGCACATGAAGCTCCACCCACCGGTAATGTGCGAGCCGCTGCTCCCCGGCGTGCACAGGTCTCCGTTGTTGTTGAAGACGCGGCCGACGATGCAAGGATCGAAAGTGCCACTTTGCTGGGTCTCGAATCCATCGGATTCGGAACCGGTGAAGGGGCCGATGGGTGTCTGGGCCGTCGCGATCCCGCCGAAGGCGACGGTCACGGCGAGGAACAATGCGGTTCTCATGCTGAAGCCTCTCTCTGTTCTGCGAAGGGGAGCGCGCCCATCAGGACGCCGATGGTCGGATTGTAGGAGGCATGGCAGAATTCGGGGGTGAGATGATGCACGACAATGCAAATTCGCACCCCCACTTGGCCCTCTGCGGCGCCCGCCCACCCCGTAGCCGTCGAGAGTCTCCGCACCGGAGCGTGTGAGCCGTTCCCCGACTGCCGACGGAAGCCGTCGTTCGCGCTCTCTCGTGTGAAGGTCGACGTTGGGTCTCGACCGGGACCTACCAGACGATCTCGTAAGCGTTGCTGGTGTTGAACCCGCTCCCGCAGGGAGTAGCCGGCGAGCGGTACCAGAACTGGTAGACGCGCGGGCCGTCTCCGAGTCCGACGCCGCCGGTGGCGCCCACGCGAACGCCGGTCGAGCTGGCGCCGTTCGAGTCGGTCAAGGACGCCTCGATGCGAACCACGCCTCCCCCGGCACAGCGCAGGCCGTCACCAAAGGGCACGCCGGCGCCGGACCCGCTGACGCTCGTACCCTGAAAGTGCAGGCCGAACTCGGCCGGGGCCGCGCCCGCAGCGTGCAGGACGATCGAATCGACCAGGGTCGAGCCCGTGGCGGAGTAAGAGCAACCGGCGGGGTTGGAGCCGCTCCCGCAGCCGCGCCCGGCCGCTCCCGGGTTGCCGCAAATTCCGTCGGGCCACCCCGACGCAGCGTCACACGCGCAGAGCGGAGCCCCGGGCTGGGGGCCGTCGGCGTCGATCTCGAGGTCGTCGAGCTGGACGTAGGCGCCCGTCTGTTCGTTGCCGATGATCTCGATGCGCGAGAAGCCGACGCCCGAGTCTGCCTGCCAGCCGTTCCAGTGCCATCCGCAGTCGGCGGGGACGGAGATCACCGCCGAGCCCAGCAGCACGCCGTTCGCGTCAAAGAATCGCACCGTCGCCCCCGGAATGCCCGAGTTGGTGGCGAAGTAGCCGCCGAAGCGCCACACAGGGCTCGCGAAGGTCAGCTCCACGTGCCCGTAGGCGCTCCCGAAGAAGCGCTCGCCGGAGTGCTCGTCCACCGTGCAGACGTAGGTCCAGCCGGTGGTGATCAGCGCGCCGGTGTGTCCCGGCGTGCACAACTCGCCGAGGCCGTCGAAGACCCGGTCGGGCACGCAAGTGTGGAAGCCCTGACTGTCCTGGGTCTCGAAACTCTCGGAGTGGCTGCCCGTGAAGGGGCCACTCGACTTCTGGGCCTGAGAGGCGGCTGCGAAGAACAGGATGAAGATGAGCCCGAGGGCTCTCTTGCGCGATCTCATGGTGCGGTTTCCCTGCCGGCGGTGAGTGCGCCCGAAGAGCGCAGCGAGGAACATCAGGGAAACCTACCCCCCATTCCGAAGGCGGGCAGGGAACTGCCCCGCACTGCACGCACCATTCCCCGCGCGCGGGCCGGAAACGTTTTCCGACCCGGCCCGCACGGTGTGGAGAACGCCGACGAAGCCGCCGAGCGCTCAGTTCTCAGCGGAGCGTCGCGACGGATAGAAGACCATCAACGCCACCATGCAGGCCAGCGCACCCCACATCGGGACGCTGAAGAGCTTCTGGTAGTCCTGCTCCCCATCGACCATTGCCCAGTCCGAAACCCAGCCGGCGATCTTGCTGCCGACGATCACGCCGCAGCCGATGATCACCAGGTTGAAGAGGCTCTGGGCGCTGGCGCGGATGTCGGCGCCGCTCTCCTCGTCGACGACCATGAAGGCCACGAAGATGAAGCAGCCGAAGCACAGCCCGTGCAGGCCGATCCCGACCACGAGGGTCACCATGGTCGGCAGTGGGATGGCGTCCACGAAGGCGAAGAGCGCCATGCGCAGGGCGTAGGCAGCCAGGCCGACGGCCAGCAGGTGCTTGCGCGAGACGCTCTTGGCGACCAGGGGGATGGCGCCGATGATCACCAGCTCGGTCATCTGACCGATGGTCATCAGTCCGCCGCCGCCGAGGCCGAAGATCGTCTGGAAGAACGCCGGCGCCTCGCCCTGCTTGCCACCCAGGAAGGCCTCGGTGTGCACGAAGTAGAACTGGTGGATGCAGCTGACGGGGATCGCGAGCAGGAAGAGGGTCGCCAGCGGATTGCGAGTGACCGCGCCCATGGCCGCGAAGGTGGCGCTGGCCTGATCGCCCTTGGAGGGCGGCGTGTGGGGCAGGAACAGGCAGTAGATCCCCATCCCCAGGCCGAGCAGCGCGCTGAGACGGAACGCGTCCGCCTTCCCGGCGATCGGATCGTCCGCGTGCATGTACGCCAGCCAGTGCCCCATCAACAGCCCGACGACGATCCAGCCCAGGGTGCCCCAGAGGCGGACGCGGCCGAAGTCGCGGTCGCGGTCGGGCAGGTGGTGGAAGGCGAGAGAATTGGTCAGCGACAGGGTCGGCGCGTAGACCAGGCCGTAGAGCCCGGAGAAGACCAGAAACCCCGTGTAGGTCTCGATCGTCGCGAGTTGCCAGATCAACAGCGCTCCGACGAAGTGGCTGGCGGCCAGGAACTTCTCGGTGGAGAAGTAGCGGTCCGCGACCTGGCCTGCGATGAAGGGACCGACGATGGCCCCCACGGCCCCGATCGCGAACATGTCCCCGATCTCGGGGCCGCTCATCCCGCGATGCTTCGAGAGGAAGGACCACAGGAACGGCAGCCACGCGCCCCAGATGGCGTACTGCAGGAACATCATCCCCGACAGGCGGGCCATCAGGCTGCGGGCGGGCAAGGGCGCGCTGCTGGTGTTCATCATCATCCTATTCCGCGAAGGCTGCGTCGAAGGCGACGTCGGTGGGAGCGAAATCGAGGTGGCGGGTAAATCCAGCGGCTTCGGTGGCGCCGCGCTCGCGGTCCATCATCGGATCCTCCCACTCGACGGTGAGCGGGCCGTGATAGCCGATGTGGTTGAGCGCGCGCATGATGCCCTCGAAGTCCACGCGCCCGCGACCTGGGGAGCGGAAGTCCCAGAAGCGGCCATCCTCACCGAAGTTAGCGTGTCCACCGAAGACCCCGATGGGCGTCGGGCTGTCGGACCACCAGACGTCCTTCACGTGCACGTTGAAGATCCGTTCCCCGAACTCGCGCAGGAACCCGATGTAGTCCACGCCCTGGTAGCCGAGGTGCGAGGGATCGAAGTTGAAGCCGAAGCGCGGGTGAGCGTCGATCGCCTCCAGAGCGCGGCGTGTGGTGGCGATGTCGAAGGCGATCTCGGTCGGGTGGACCTCGAGGGCGAAGTGGACGTCCTCGTCGTCGAAGGCGTCGAGGATCGGCTTCCAGCGCCGGGCGAAGTCGGCGAAGCCCTCCTCGATCGACTCGGGCGAGACGGGCGGGAAGGAGTAGAGCAGGTGCCAGATCGAGCTCCCCGTGAAGCCGTTGACGACCGTGCGCCCCGAGCGCGCGAGGCGCTCGGTGACCGCATCGGGCGCGGCGTCGAAGAAACGCCGGACCGCCTTGGCGGTCAGGATCATCTCCGCAGCGGCGCGTTCCCGTACCCCTTCGGGATCGCCGTCTCCCCAGACGGCTTCGGGCAAGATCGTCTGGTGACGCTCGTCGATGTTGTCGCAGACGGCCTGCCCCACGAGGTGCGTGGAGATCGCGTAGCAGCCCAGGCCGTGGGCTTGCAGCACGTCCCACTGGGCCGCGCAGTAGCCTTCGTCATCGAGCGCGCGGTGCACGTCGAAGTGATCGCCCCAGCAGGCGAGTTCGAGTCCGTCGTAGCCGAACCCGGCGGCTTTCTCCGCCAGGGTCTCTAGAGGTAGGTCGGCCCACTGGCCGGTGAAGAGGCTGACGGATCTGGACATCGGGAGGCTCCTGGGGATCTCGAAGGGTCGCGACGGCAGAAAACCTACCGAACTTCGCTCAGCTTGACAGCACAGCGCTCGCGGGCAGACACGAGCGCCGCCTCCAGCACGCGCTGGGTCTCGTAGGCGTCGGCGAAATCGGGGACGGGGTAGAGCGGCTTGCGGCGCCCAAGGATGCGCAGGGTATCGGCGGCCTGATTCGTGAAGGTGTGCTCGTAGCCACAGATGTGCCCGTCCGGCCACCAGGCTTCGGCGTAGGGGTGCTCGCCGCCGCGCGTGGCGACGATGCGCCGCCAGCCGTCCTCGCGCGGCGACTGCTTTCCGTCGTAGAACCACAGCTCGTTGAGGTTCTCGAGGTTCCAGCGCAGGGAACCGTGCTCCCCGTTGATCTCGATCGTGTTGTCGTTCAGGTGACCGGCGGCGAGGCGCGTGGCCTCGAAACTGGCCGTGGCTCCGCCCTTGAAGCTCGCCAGGAAAGCGACGCAGTCGTCCACGTTGCTGCGCCCCTTCTTGCGCGTGCCGGGGATCGCCCGCTCCTTGACGAAGGTGCGCTCGACGGCGCCGTGTACCTCGACGATCTCCTCCCCCATCAGGAAGCGCGCCAGGTCCACGATGTGGGCGTTCAGGTCACCATGGGCTCCCGAGCCCGCGTGCTTCTTCTGGAAGCGCCACAAGAGCGGCGTCTCCGGCCCGGCCCAACTCTGCAGGTAGGTCGCGCGCACGTGGAACACGCGTCCGATACGCTTCTCGCGCATCAGTTGCCAGGCGAGGCCGATTGCCGGGCAGCGGCGGTAGTTGAACCACACGAAGGTCCGCGCCTTCGAGCGCCGCGCCGCATCGCGCATGGCGCGCGCGTCGTCGAGAGTTCCCGCCAAGGGTTTCTCGCAGGCGACGTGCTTGCCGGCTTCGAGCATCGCGATCGCCATCTCGCGGTGGACGTGATTCGGGGTGGAGATGTCCACCAGGCCGATCTCGGGGTTGGCGGCGATGTCGCGCCAGCGCGTAGTGCAGTTTCGCCAACCTTGACGAGCGGCGAAGGCCTGCAAGGTCTCCGCGTCACGGCCGGCGACGGTGTGCAAGCCGGGCTCGATGGGCAGGTCGAAGAATTTCTGGACCTGACGCCAGGCGTTGGAGTGCGCGCGGCCCATGAAGGCCTGCCCGATGAGGGCGACTTCGATCGTTCGTGTCATGGCGAAGAGCAGCGGCGGGTGTGCGTTCGAGATGGTGAAAGTGTTCGCGGTCGGTGCGCGGTGCGGGGCGCGGCGGATAGGGTACGCCAGTAGCGGAGCAAGCAGACTCCGTGTGCTTCGACGGCCGCCAGGGCCAGCCGAGCCTGGAGCGCAGTAAGACCATCGCCGATGGCGACGAGCGCTGCACCTTCCGCCTGCGCTTGCCCTGGAGAGGAGGCGCGAAAAGAAGGTAGGGAAGGGGCGCAACGCCGGGCGGCTGATCGGGACCGGCGCGCGGGGGGAGGAACCCGATGACTGGCCGACCTCGACCGCCTCCCCACCAGCCCAGCCCGCCCACAGAAAGGGTGCCGCCCCCCCCCACGGCCCTGCAAGCCGCAGCCGAGGGGCAGAAAACCTCCCTGAACACCCTCCACGGCCCTCTCACGAGGCCCAGTGTATACTTGATCGTATAATACCAAGGCGTATAATAACTCCATGTTCATCGGTAGAGACAGGGAGCTGGCCATCCTCGAGGAGCTGCACGCCGCCGGGAAGCCCGAGCTCTTCGTGCTCTACGGGCGCCGCCGCGTGGGCAAGACGGAGCTGTTGCAGCGCTTCTGCGAGGGGCGGCGGGCGGTCTACTTCCAGGCAGCCCAGGTGCGCGAGAAAGACAACCTGCGCGCCTTCCGCGATGCTCTCGCGACGGGCATCGACGACGACCTCGCCGCGGGCATCGAGTTGCCCGACTGGGATGCGGCCCTGGCCTTCGCCGCCGAGCGCTCGAAGGCCGAACGACTCGTCGTGGTCCTCGACGAGTTCCCTTATCTGTGCGAGGCCAACAAGGGCCTGCCGTCGATCCTGCAGCGCTTCTGGGACGGGATCGGCAAGAAGAGCTCGCTGATGCTCGTGCTGTGCGGCAGCCAGGTCTCCTTCATGGAGCGCGAGGTGCTGGCCGAGCGCTCGCCGCTGTTCGGTCGCCGCACGGGACAGCGCCGTCTCCTGCCGCTCGTGCCCCCCGAGACCCTGTCGTTCTTCCCGCGCTGGAAGGTGCGCGAGCGCCTGCTGGCCTACGCCGTCCTGGGCGGAATGCCGGCCTACTTGCGCCGCTTCGACGACGGCCGCGGCCTGCGCGAGAACATCCTGCGCGAGGTGCTGCGTCCCGAAGGGTACCTGTTCGACGAGGTGCAGTTCCTGCTGCGCAACGAGCTCTCCAACCCGGCCACCTACAACAGCATCCTGTCCGCTGTGGCGCGTGGCGAACGGCGCGTGGGCGACATCGCCCTCTCGGTGGGAGTCGATTCCACGACCGCCAACAAGTACCTCAGTGTGCTGCGCGAGCTCGGCCTGGTGGAACGCGAGATCCCAATCACCGACCCCGACCCCCTGCGCTCGCGGCGCGGCACCTGGCACATCGCCGACCGCTTCCTGACCTTCCACTTCCGCCACCTGCAGCCGCACGTGAGCCTGGTGAACGCCGATCGCGGGCAGCGAGTGATGGAGCGCTTCGTCGAGCCCGACCTGCCGCGTCTCTTCGACGAGGCGCGCCTCGACTTCATCCTCGACCACCTGCGGCGCAAGGCCGCCGAGGACGTCGGCGACGAGATCGTCGAGCAGGGGCGTTTCGACGGCACCTTCGTGCGCGCCGTGGGGCGCACCGCCGACGGCGGGACGGTGGCGGCTGTGGTGGTCCCCGACCGGCGGCGCTCGACCGCCGCCCTGGAACGAGAGATCGAAGACCTGCGCCGCGCCTTCGGTTGCGAGCCGACGCGCCTGGTCTACGGCATCACCGACGATCCCGAGCGCCCGCTCGGCGTCGAGCGCGTGCCCGCGGGCGAGCTGTTGTAGGTAGACTGAGCCGAACGCCCCGCCCGGCGCGCACCACTGTGGCCCTCGACCGACACTTCCAGGAGTACTTCGCGGCCCTCGACCGGGCCGGCGGAGCGGATCGCTGCTTTCTCTGTCGGCGCAGTGCGGCGGAGGTGAAGGCCTTCTTCGGCTTCGGCGAGGACGGCACGCCGATCGACGCCGAACACCTCGGTCTCGAGGACATCGTCCTGAGCAAGCTCGACATCATGAGCTACCGCGGCCTGCGTCCGGTGTGCGCCGTGTGCCAACTCAATCACGACGCTCTTGCCCTCGGCGGCGGCCGGGAGATCGCTGAGCGCCTGCGGGATGAGATGCTCGAGCGCCGCGATCACCTCTGGCCCGCTCCGGAGACGCCGCCCGCGCCCGACGAGGAGCCCGAGGCCGGGCGGGACTGAGCAGGGCTCGGACGATAGGCTGGGGCCCTCGCCATGCCTTCGAGATTAGAACGAGCCACAGCGCCCTTCCGGCCGCTGGCGCAACTCTTGCAGCTGGGCAGCGTCTCCAAGTGGGTCGTCTTCGCCTCGCTGATCGGCGTGGCGGGGGGCCTGGTGGGCGCCGCCTTCCACTGGCTCCTCGACCAGGCTTCCCACTGGGGCCTGCGGGCGCCGGCGGGGCTGGCCGCGATGAGCGAGGGCATGGCGACGCTCGACCGCCGGGCGTGGCTCCTGGTCGCCATCCCCACCCTCGGCGGACTGTTGACGGGCGTGCTGATCGCCCGCTTCTCCCCCGAGTCGGGCGGACACGGAACGGACTCGGTGATCGAGGCCTACCACCGCCTGCGCGGCGTCATGCGCGCGCGCGTGATATTCCTCAAGGCCCTCACGAGCGCCATCACGATCGGCAGCGGCGGTTCGGCGGGGCAGGAAGGCCCCATCGCCCAGGTCGGCAGCGGCCTGGGGAGCTCGATGGCCGGGGCTCTGGGCCTGAGCGACCGCGACCGACGTCTGTTCCTGTTGTGCGGCTCGAGCGCGGGAATCGGAGCGGTGTTCTGCTCGCCCCTGGGCGGTGCGCTGTTCATGCCCGAAGTGCTCTACCGCAAGAGCGAGTTCGAGGGCGACGCGATGGTGCCCTGCATCATCTCGTCGATCATGGCCTACGCGACCTTCACGACGGTCACCGGTCGTCAGCGCGCGATCGAGCTGCCCGACGAGGTGCTCAAGCAGCTGACCTTTGACGACCCGCGGCAGCTGGCGCTCTACCTGGTCCTGGCGGTCCTGTGCACCGTGGTGGGCCTGGCCTACACACGCATCTTCTACGGCGTGCACGGCTTCTTCTCTCGCACGCGCTCGATCCCGCTCGCCCTGCGCCCCGCCATCGGTGGGCTGCTGCTGGGCCTGACGGCCCTGGCGATCTCGCCTCTCGCAGGAGATCGCGGCGTGCTCTTCGGTGGCTACGGCTTGATGCTCGATTCGATCCAGGGCTCGATCCCGTTGATGACGCTCTGCGTCCTGGTCGGGGCCAAGATCATCGCCACCAGCTTCACGGTCGGCTCGGGAGGTTCGGGGGGCGTGTTCGCGCCATCCCTGGCGATCGGCGCCATGCTGGGCGCCTTCGTGGGACAGGGCGCGGAAGAACTATTTCCCTCCCTGGGCGTTCACACGGCCGCCTTCGCCCTGGTCGGCATGGGCGGCTTCTTCGCCGGTGTGGCCAAGGTCCCGGTGGCGGCCGTGGTGATGGTGTGCGAGATGACCGGCGGCTACGAGTTGCTGGCGCCCTTGATGTTCGTCTCCGTGCTGCACCTGCTGCTGAGCCAGAAGTGGTCGCTGTACGAGGCTCAGGTTGCCGGCGTCGTCGACTCCCCCGCGCACACCGGCGACTTCGTGGTGGACGTGCTCGAGCGAATCAGTGTGCGCGAGGTGTTCGCCGAGACCCGCGCCCCCCAGCTGATCCACCAGGACGCGACCCTGCGCCAGGTGCTGCACACCGTGTCCGACGCCAAGGAGTCCTACTTCCCGGTTGTGGACGACGACGGGTTGCTGGTCGGGATCTTCTCCCTGACCGACTTGCGGCGCATCTATCTCGAGGACGTGGCCCAGGACGTGGTCATCGTGCGCGACTTCATGATCGAGCGCGTGGTCACGGCCCGCATGGACGATTCGCTCGACGAGGTCGTGCGCAACATGACTACCCACAACATCAACGCCATCCCGATCGTCGAGGGTGACGACGGCAAGCGCGTGATGGCCTTGATGGAGCGCAACGATCTCTCCCGCGCCTACTCCCGCCGCTTGCAGGAGTTGCGTTCGAGGGAGTAAACGAACGCTTGCACGCAACTCGGCGTTGGGACCGATCTTCCCAGGGCTCCACTCTCTCGCGACGCCCCTGCACGACCCTGATACGATCCGCCCCCGGGCCGCCGGCGCGGCCAGAGACGCCCATGTCCATCTACGCAGAGCCGCGGATAGTGACGAAGCTGGCGGATTGCCTCTTCTACCACTCGATGGACATCCCCGGCTACGGGAGCGTGGACGGCGCCTGGGACCTGCGGGGGACGGTCGACGAGTACCTCGGAGGCATCGACCTCGAAGGCAAGGAGGTCCTGGAGATCGGCAAGGCGAGCGGATTTTTGACCTTCCACATGGAACAGCGCGGAGCGACGGTGATCGCTCACGATCTCTCGAGCCAGGACGACTGGGACGCGGTCCCCTACGCGCGCCGGAAGGAGCCGACGACGACCGCCGACGGCGAACCCGATCCGTGCCGGGACTGGCAAGAGTGGTTGAAGTTTCGCCAGTGGGGCATCCGCGTGATCAACAACGGCTTCTGGCTGGCGCACCGCGCACACGCGTCGCGCGCCAAGGTCGTGACGAGCAGCGTCTACGAGTTGCCCAGGGCGATCGGACCGGTTGACGTCTCGACCTTTGGCGCGGTGCTGCTCCACGTCCGCGACCCCTTCCTGGCCCTGCAACGCGCGCTCTGCCACACCCGCGAACGCGTCGTCGTCACGGACCTGGAACCAGAATCCGGTCCGGGGGAGACGGCCCACGCGCAGTTCATTCCCGACGCGTCGATCTGCGAGCCCTTCGACACCTGGTGGCGCCTGTCCCCCGAGCTGGTGCAGCGCATGCTGGCGGTGCTCGGCTTCGAGGACTCGCGCGTGAGCCATGCCGAACACCGCCATCAGGGGCGCAGCGTGCCAATGTTCACGGTCGTCGCGCGCCGGACCGTGGACATGCAGAGCTCCACGCACCGGGTCGACTGGCCCGCACCTGATTGAGCCGCCGGGGCGCCGCGGCCCCGGCGTATGATCCGGCGATGAACCCTGCAACTTCCCCCCGCGCCCGCTTCAGCGCCACCGACGCCGAGCGCCTGGCCGAGACTGTGTTCGGATGCACGGCGGCAGCGATGGAAATCGAGAGTTACGACGACCGCAACTTCGCGCTGACTGACGTCGAGGGCGCGCGCTTCGTGCTCAAAGTCACCCGCCCTTCCGAAGATCGGTCGGTCATCGAGGCCCAGAATTCCTGCCTCGAGCACCTCGCCGCCGCGGGAATCGCGGCGCCGCGCCCCGTCGCCGCCACCGACGGCCGCACCCTGGTCGAGGTGGCCGGCCCCGACGGGGATGCGGGGCTCGCGCGCCTGTTGACCTGGATCCCCGGCGAGCGGATGGCCGATCTCCCCCATCCTCCCGCGCTGCTCGAGGACCTGGGGCGCTTCCTGGGCGAGATGGACAGCGCCTTGAGCGAGTTTGACCACCCCGCCTTGAAGCGCAACTTCGCCTGGGATCTCGGGAACACACCGCGCGTCCGCGCGGACCTCGACGCCCTCCCCGACTCCCGCCGGCGCGAGCGCGTTTCGGCCTGGCTCGACCGCATCGAGAGCGAGGCCCTGCCCGTCTTCGCCGGCCTGCGGCGCGGCGTGGTCCACAACGATCCCAACGGCCACAACGTGCTCGTGGCCGACCCAACCAGCCTCTGCGTGACGGGCATCATCGACTTCGGAGATCTCCTGCACACCGCCGTCGTGAGCGATCTCGCCATCGCCATGGCCTACACCCTGGAGAGTACCGACGATGTCTTCGCCCCCGCCCGCAGCCTCTTGCACGGCTACCTGCCGCGCTTTTCATTGCAGGAACGGGAGGTCGCCCTGCTGCCCCTGCTGGCCGTGGCGCGCTTGTGCATGAGCGTCGTATCCTCAGCGCGCGCGACACAACTCGACCCGACCAACGAGTACATCCGCATCAGCGAGCCCCAGGCCTGGGGTGCGCTCGACCGCCTGGAGTCCGACGAAGCCGATCGCGCGGCCGATGACTTTCTGGATGCGAGGGCGGCGCTCGAAGGAGAACATCGATGAGCGCCGCAGACCTGGCGGCCCTGCGCGCACGCCACCTGGCTCCATCCCTCAGCCTCTCCTACGCCGAGCCGCTCGAGCTCGTGCGCGGCGAGGGCGCCTGGCTCTTCGACGCGCACGGCGACGCCTACCTGGACTGCGTGAACAACGTCTGCCATGTCGGCCACTGCCACCCGACGGTGGTCGCCGCCGCCGCCGGTCAAATGGGGCTCCTGAACACCAACACGCGCTACCTGCACGAGCACGCCGTACGCCTCGCCGCACGCCTCGCCGCGCTCTTCCCCGATCCCCTGAGCGTGTGCTTCTTCGTCTGCTCGGGGAGCGAGGCCAATGAGCTGGCCCTGCGCCTGGCGCGCACGGCGACGGGCCGCCGCGACGTGGCGGTCTTGGACGGCGCATACCACGGCAACACGAGCGCCCTGATCGAACTCAGCCCCTACAAGTTCCTCGGCCCCGGCGGGGAGGGTCGCGCGGACCACGTGCACGTCATCCCGACCCCCGACCCGTTCCGATCACGCGCCAAGGGCGACGCGGGCTCGAGCCCCTGCGACCCCGAACACGTCACCGCCGCCGCGCGCGAGGCCGCGCCCAACGGAGGCCTGGCGGCCTTATTCTGTGAGTCCCTGCTGGGCTGCGCGGGCCAGATCGTGCTCCCGCCCGGCTACATGCGCGCCGCCTTCGACCGTGCGCGCGCCGCCGGCGCGCTGTGCGTGGCCGACGAGGTGCAGGTCGGTTTCGGACGCGTCGGCAGCCATTTCTGGGGCTTCGAGACCCAGGGAGCGGTGCCCGACATCGTCACCCTGGGCAAGCCCATGGGAAACGGCCATCCCCTGGCGGCCGTGATCACGACGCCGAAGATCGCCGCGGCCTTTGCCAACGGCATGGAGTACTTCAACACCTTCGGCGGCAACCCTGTCTCGTGCGCCGTTGGACTGGCCGTCCTGGACGTGATCGAGAGCGAGGGCCTGCAGGACAGGGCTCGGGAGGTGGGCGAGTTTCTGCTTGGGCGCCTGAACGCGATCGCCGCTTCTCACCCCCTGATCGGGGAGGTCCGCGGCCTCGGGCTCTTCATCGGAATCGAGCTCGTGCGCGACCGCGCGACCCTCGAGCCCGCGGACCGCGAGGCCGCGAGGGTGGTCGAGGCCATGAAGCGCCGCGGCGTCCTCCTCAGCACCGACGGGCCTCTCCACAACGTGATCAAGATCAAGCCGCCCCTCGCGTTCGGCTTGCCCGAAGCCGAGCGCCTGACCGACGAGCTGGAGGCCGTGCTCGCGGGATCCTGAGATACCCGCGTGCACGGGGCAGGGCGACCCACTCCGCGCGGCATTCCCCTCAGCGGGACAGCGCACAAGAAACTCGTCTGTGAGGGGCTGAAATACCTTTGTTCGATTCGCGTGGCTGGAGGAGAAAAAGGCCCCCCCGAGGCCTACCGTTCCTCCGCGCATGACCCTCATCCACTCCTGCCCGATCACGGAGAGCCGACACGCGATGGTGGAGTCCCAGCTCCGCTCGCGCGGCATCAGCGACCCCGGCGTACTGGCGGCCATGGGCAGCGTCGAGCGCGAGCTGTTTGTCCCGTCGGCACTGCGCAAGCACGCTTACGATGACGAACCCCTTCCGATCGGGTTCGGCCAGACCATCTCCCAACCGTACGTGGTGGCGCTGATGATCGAGGCCCTCGCGCTCACGCGCGAGGACCGCGTGCTGGAGATCGGGAGTGGTTCCGGCTACGCGGCCGCGGTGATGAGCATGGTCGCCGCCGAGGTCTGCACGATGGAGCGCCACGGTATTCTCGCGCAACGGGCGCGAGCCACCCTGAACCGGCTGCGCCACACCAACGTGTACATCCGCCGCGGCGATGGCACGCGCGGTTGGCCGGGCGAAGGGCTGTTCGACGCCATCAGCGTCGCCGCCGCCACCCCTTCGGTTCCCGCAGCCTTGCTCGAGCACCTGGCTCCAGGCGGCCGCATGGTGATCCCCCTCGGCGATCCCCACAAAAACCAGAAGCTCGTGCGCGTGACCCGTGACGGTCCGGACTTCAGCGAAGAGGAGCTCACCGACGTGCGCTTCGTTCCGCTAGTGGGCTAGCCGTCCGTTGAAAGCACTCCGTCGCGAGAAGGAGAGACGGCGGAGGCGGCCATTTAAGCCGTGAGCACGGCTCGACGAGCCGTGACGACGCCCTGGCGCATCGTGCGAGGTCGAGCAGGTGTTTCTTCCCCCGACCGCCGGCAGCCCACGAGGATCCACGGGAGGGTAGGATGGGTCGAAACCCCTGTTCTAAGAGGACCCTCCATGACCCGCTCCCCGCTCCAGTTCCTGTCCGCGATCGCCCTCCTCCCGCTCTCCGCCGCCGCCCAGTTTCCCGCCTACACGGTGAGTGGAGACGATGCGGGTGACTTCCTCGGCTTTGGCGTGGGCGCCGCGGGTGATGTCAACGGCGATGGCTACGGTGACTTTGTCATCGGGGCTCCCAGGGACGACAACACCGGCAACAGCGCGGGCAGCGTGCGCATCCACTCGGGCGCCGACGGATCCCTGCTCTACATGGTGGACGGCGGCGGAACGGACCAGCTGGGAACGGCGGTCAGCGGCGCGGGAGACGTGAACAACGACGGCTTCGACGACGTCATCGCCGGCGGACCCTGGCACCTTGGCACGGGCCCCATCCAGGGCACGATCTCGGTCATCTCCGGGGCAGACGGCACGATCCTCTACCAGATCGAAGGCTCCAACACCTTCTCGTTCTTCGGCGGTGCGGTCGCCGGCGCGGGTGACCTCGACAACGACGGCTTTGACGAGTTCATCGTGGGCGCCTCCAACGATGACGGGAACGGATCCGACTCGGGCCTCGTCTACGTCTACGGCGGGATCGACGGAGCGCTGATGTACATACACAGCGGAGACGGGATCGGGGACCAGATGGGCACGTGTGTCGCCGGACTCGGCGACGTCGACAACGACGGCATCCCCGACTACATGGGCGGCGCGCCCCTCGACGACAACAACGGCAACAACTCCGGCAGCGTGCAGGTCTGGTCCGGCCTGGACGGTTCGGTGCTCTACGCCTTCAATGGAGGCGGCGCGGACCACCAGTTAGGCAAGAGCGTCAGCGCCCTCGGCGACCTGAACGCGGACGGCCACGCGGACTTCCTGGTCGGCGAGTGGCACGACGCCCTGATCGGACACCACGCGGGGAGCGTGACCGTTTTCTCTGGAATCGACGGCTCCGTACTCCGCCAGCACTTCGGCCAGAACGCTAACCACGAGTTCGGGCAGGCGGTGACAGGCATCGGCGACTATGACGGCGACTCCGTCCCTGATTACGCCGTGGGCGCGCCGGGAGCGGGCGCCAACGGAGAGGTCACCTTGTTCTCGGGGATCGACGGCTCGATCATCGGCAGCGTCGGCGGCAACGCCGCGAGCACGGAGTTCGGCGCCGCCCTGGCGGGCGGCATGGACGTCAACAATGACGGTCTGGGAGAGTTCATCGTCAGCGCACACCTGACGCAGAACGCCACGGGCGAGGCCACGGTCTTCTCGAGCATCAGCCTCCTGGGCACGGCCTATTGCTTCGGGGACGGGAGCGCCTCGCCCTGCCCCTGCGGCAACAACGGCCCTCAGGGCGTCGGCTGCGGAAACTCCACCGGCGGGGGCGCAGGCCTCGTGGCCAGCGGCTCGACATCGGTCTCGGCCGACAACATCGGATTTGACGCCACGGGCCTCCTTCCCGGCCAGCCTGCGCTCCTGTTCTCCGGCATGAACGCGGTCAACAACGGCCAGGGCGTGGCCTTCGGCGACGGCTTGCGCTGCGCGGGAGGCACGGTCAAGCGCCTCGGCGTGCGCGTCCCCGACGCCAGCGGCGGCGCGAGCTGGGGACCGGACCTGGCGCCCCTGGGCGAGTGGGGCCCCGGCGATGTGCGGCGCTTCCAGTGCTGGTACCGCGACCCGAGCGCCAGCCCCTGCGGTGCGAACTTCAACCTCAGCAACGGCTACGAGGTGATCTTCACGCCCTGAACGGGACCGCATCGCATTCGGCGCCCGCTCGAACGAGCAGTTCTTGGTACCACGCGAGCGCCCGGTCCGTGCGCTCGGGATCGGAAGCGATCCCCCAGACCAGGCTCAGGGTGCGGGTCGTCGTTTCGTCCGTCTTGGTGCGCTGTGCATCCTTGACCGCGTTGGCGCAGGGGCCGTGGGCGTCGTGCAGACAGAGCAGGCCGTCGATCCGGATCTCCTGTCCCGAGGCGTTGAAGACGTAGGCGCTCTCGGGCTTGGCGATGCCAACGCGCAACGGCTCGCGCGCGCGATCGAGGTCCACGACGCTGATGGGTAGCCCACTGTGAAGGCTGACAGCGTTGCAGGCGTCCACGGCGAGATTGATCGGCGAGAGGCCGCCCTCGCCCGCCGCCCGCACGAGGTACTCGGAAGCCGGCTTGCCACGTCCGGTGGGCTTGTAGCCGCCGTGGCGCAGGAGATCGCGCACTGCCTTACGGCAATCCTCACCGCGCTCGAGGGGTGCGGCGGCGTCGAGCTCCAGCAGTTCACGCAGCCACTCGGGCGCAGGACAGCCTGCGAGTGCCGCAGGTAGAACGGTGACGAAGGCACCGAGCTTCAGGAGGGGATGAGATTCGACGTCGAGCACGGCCAACCTGGTCGCGGATCAGAGCAGCCGCTTCCCTACCACGTCAAGAGCCTCGATCACGGCAGCGGCGCATGGACTAACGGCATACTCCTCCGCGAGCAGGGACCAGGTCTCCTTGTCCTTGCGCACTCCATCCGGCCAGGGCAAGCGCGCGCGCAGCAAACCCTCGCGCGTGTACCCCAACTTGCGCGGGATGGCAGCGCTGCGCTCATTGCGCGGGTCGCAGTTGATCTCGATGAACTCGACGCGCTCTAGCTCGAAGCCGACACGCGTCAGCGCCGCCGTGGACTCCGTCGCGATCCCCTCTCCCTCGCGATCGACGCGCACCCAGTAGCCGATCTCAATCCCTCCCGGCCCGCAGCGCGGGTGCAGGCCGCAGCCCCCCACCAGCTCGCCGGACACGCGCTCGAAGATCCCGAACACGAACTCCTGCCCCAGATCGAAGCGTCCCCGAAAGCCGCGGATGAGCTGCACCTTGTGGGAGACGTCCTGCGGCTCATCGATGGCCCAGGGCATCCAGGGCAGTAGGTGCCCCCGGCTCTTCGCCACCGCGGCCTGCAGGCACTCGGCGTCAGCTGGCTCGTAGCAGCGGACCGTCAGGCGCTCGGTCTCGATGCGGTAGGCGGGGGAGGGATCGCGGGCAGACTGCGGGGAGACCATGGCGGACCCATGGTAGTCCGCAGTAAGCGCGCAGTGGGGCCCGGTCGGGCTCAGGGACAGATCTCCACCTCGAGGGCGTCGGAAAAGTTGAAGTTGGCGCCTCCCGCCGCGGGGTCGCGATACCAGAACTGGATGTACCAGATGTCCCCGTCGATCCACTGGCCGTTGCCGGAGACTCCGATCGGGGGAGCGCCCCAGTCGAGGGTGTACTGGACGTCGCCAAAGAAGTCCATCGAGACAACCGGCAGGCGGTAGGTCCCCAGGAACCCCGAGCCGATGCAGCGCACGCCGTTGCCGAAGGGAAGCGCGATCTCCTCCGGACCGTAGTAGAAGATCCCGAGCTGGCCGGGGGGGCCGCCGAAGCCCATCAGCGTGAAGTCGCCACCGCTGACGCTCGGCGCGCCGCTGTAGCTCAGGACCATGCCGCCGCCCACAGAGTTGGGTGTGGTCACGCAGACATTGGTCGGCGTGCAGGGCCCGCCCGCGCTCCCGAAGCTGACCTCGGCGATGTGCGTGCCCCAGATGTTGGAGGCGTGGGCGTACTCCTGGATCGTCCACAGGCGAGCGCCGTCGGGATCCGCCGAGGAGAGGCTGTAGTCGCCCCAGCGGTTGCGACCGTAGCCGTCGATGTTGTTCTGGGCGGCCTGACCGGCGCGGAACTCCACGGGCAAGGCCATCTCGCCCGAAGCATCACTCGGAACGCGACCGGTGTAGAAGGCGCCGGCAAAGACACCCGCATGTGAGCCTGAGCACCCCAGCACCACCTCACCGAAGGCGTTCACCGCGATCCCGGGGAAGAAGTAGTGGTAGGTCGAGTCGCTCACGGTCCCGCTCTGGACGAGGGACAGGCTGGTGGGCGCGATCTCGTACCAGCGACAGGCCGCGCGACCCGACTGGTTGATCGTGTGAGCGGTCCAGATCGAACCGTCGCGATAGACGGCGTTCATGAGCCGATCGTCCACGGTGTTGAGCGCCGTGGAGCTGCCCAGGGCGGGAGCGTTGGGCGGGTCGGGGTGGGAGCCGACCGTGACGTAGCCCAGGGTCACCAGGCTCGGGCTGGTCATGGGCGGGTTCACGCGCCGCACGCGGATACGGTTGCTGGAGTTCGTCGATACCACGTAAGCACCCGCCGCCGAGCCGTAGGTCATGCAAGGCTGGATCGCACCCTCCAGGGACAGGCCGTTGAAGGCCGTCACCGTGCCCAGGCTCGGGCTGGGAGCGATCAGAGGCGCCTTGTCCACCGCCCACAGGGTCATGTTCGAGCAGCCGACCATGTAGGCACCGACGTAGATCCCGTTCGCGTCGACCCCGAGGGTCGGGTAGTCCGGCCAGCAGCCCCCCGAGAAGGTGAAGCTGGTCTTGAACCACGAACCCATCGCATTGCTCGAGAGGGAGACCGCCAGGAAGATCTGGTCGTCGAAGTCGGTCACCATGACGATCCAGCGGCCGCTGCTCTCGTCGTAGAGAACGCGCGGGTCGCCGTTCGATCCCGGCAGGAACGAACCCAGGTTCATGCCGCTCAGCTTCGCGCCGGAGGACTTGTCGTAGACCGCGAAGACGCGGTTGATCACCTCGACGAAGTGGTCCGGGCCGACCGCACCGCAGGTGTCCGGCGGGTAGGTGGAGGAGTTGTGCTCGTTGCGCCGGATGCCCACGAAGTCGGAGAGCAGGGCGGGCAGGGTGCCCGTCCCGCCGAGCCATCCACCGCCCGCACCGGGCGCATTGCTTTCCTGCGATTCCGATTCACTGCGCGGCGGCTTGACGGGCGCGTGCACGCCTTGCTCGTAGGGGCCGTCCCCTTCCTCCCAGCCAAGGCCGAAGTAGTCCGAACCCGAGAGCTTCGAGCGGTAGGCGAGGTCCTCGAAGCCGATAATGGCCAGGGTGCGCGTTCCCGCGACAACCCTCGTGAAGGCCAGATCGTCGAGGGTGTAGAACGCCGAGCCATTCCAGGCCGCGCGTGCCTCGAACACGACGCGATCGATCCGCAAGAGGTCGATGGCCATCCACGCGGGCGCGCGACCAATCTCGGTGAACCACTCGGTCGCGCCGACCTCGATCCCGTCGCGGTAGGCGATGGCGCGCAGGGCCGGAGGCCAGACGCCCATGTCGGCCTGCCCGCCGACCCACACCCCGTGCAGGTCCACCGGCGCGCGGAAGTCGATCCCCATGCGCAGATCGCCCCACTTGTTGGAGATGTTCTTGCTGCCCGTGCGCGGAGCGGTGGTCGCGCCGCGCGACGGCACGTTCCATACGCCGGGCATGCCCCTGCGCGCCTTGGGGTTAGTAGGCGCGTCGGCCGGTCGGGCGAGGTCGCGCGCGACGGCCTGCTCCATTGACTCGATGACGCCCTCGCCGTGGGTCGCGGGGTCCAGGCGCTCGCCCGGGTGAACCTCTACCTCATCCAGGAGGGCCGAGCCCAGATCCCCGAGGCCTCCAGCGGGCGCCGCTGCGAGGTCCTGACCCTGGGCCGTGGAAGTGGCGGTCGCCAGAGCGGCCAGGAACAGGGGAGCGAACGAATGAACGATGCGCTGTCGTGCCATGTTGGACCAGGTGTGGGGTTGGAGAACGGGCGACATCGCCCGGAGATGCCCGCTGTCAATGGGTTGGATGGTCGATGGGATCTGTCGGTTCCCACGATCTCGGCGATTCACGGTTTTCTAGCTCCCTCATGGACCAAGATCTGGGGACTTCGAACCTCACGATACCGGCTTATCCTCCAGAGCGCCCGCTCTCGGCTGGGTAAGGGTCCCGGTCGGGCGCGCGCCTGCTCCTACTCCCTCACCACGAACGCGTCGCTGGAATCCCCTCGTTTCGCCGCTTACGCACCTCTCGGGGGGCGCCGGGAGGGCCTCCCACGCCCCCGCCCATGCGCCCCGCGCCCGCGCCCGCGGCCACGAATTGCACGCGACTCCCCCGCGCCCACCTACGGCCCAGTCGCTACAATCGCTTCGCAGCGCCCCGCCATCCGCCGCGGCGGGGTTTTGTTGCACCGTGCAATCATCCTCCGTCCGCCGCCGGCCCTGGGAGCGGAACTATGTTCTTCGATGCGAATCCCGGCAACGCCCTGGGTTGCCGGACCAACGCCCACCGTCACGGTTGGGATGGAAACATCTGCGATGACGCCGCTTCCTGGAAGTGCGGCATCGACCAGGAATTCCGCGAGAGGTACTGCGTCAACGGCACCCCTCGCTGCTTCCACCTGCACATCTTCGATCCCCAGGAGCCTTGCCTGGTGATCCCCGACAGCGGCGTGGGCTGGATCCTGCGCCGCGACCCTCACGCCCTGGACGACCAGATCCTCCTGGTGTGGGCGCCGGAGGCCGAGGACCCCAACGGCATCGTGGAGGGCAAGGGCGCCGTCTCGGTCATGGCGGGCGCCTACCGCGTCAGCAAGGTCGAGCACGTCGAGCACCGCAACCACGTTGAGTGGCGGATCCATCCGCACGAAGACGGGTGGGCCTTCATGGGCCCTCTCAGCATCCCATCGCCGCGCTTCATCCATCTCGACGGGCCGTACATCAAGCAGATCGACGGACCGTCCGTGGACCAGGTCTTCGCCGCCGCCCTGAGCGAGGAGATCGAGGAGGAGTACTGGGACGCGGACGACAGGAAGCGGCTGGAGCACTTCGCCGAGCATCTCGATGAGTGGCTCGCCGTGGCCGGCGAGCGCCTGAAGAAGATCCGCGCGAGCGCTCCCCAGGGCGCGCGCGAGAAGGCGTCGAGGGCCGCTGACGGCGCGCAGCACTCGCGCTTCGTGCGCACCTCGCAAGCTCCACGGTTCGACCCTCCCTCCCAGCCCGATCCGCTCGTAGAGGCCAGTTGCAAGGAATCGATCGCCGCCACCTACGGCGCCGAGACCCTGACCGCCCTGGAAGTGGGTTCGATCACGCGCTCCCTGGTGATCCTGACCGGGGCGGCGGGAGGCGGCAAGTGTCGCCTGGCCCTGAGTCTGATCGATGATCCAGAGCGAGAGCGCACCCTGATCGTTCCCGTCTCCCCCACATGGCGCGGGCGCGAGGACCTGCTCGGGCGTCCGAACGCCTCCGGCGACCTCTTCGAACCGACGGCCCTGACCGGCTTCTTGCGCCGAGCGCAGGGGGCCTGGGATTCCGGCGACGCCCGCCCGTGGGTGGTGATCTTCGAGGCTCTCGATCTGGGCATGCCCGGACACTGGCTGAACGAGCTGCTCACGCGCGCGGAGTACGCGCCCGGCGAGCGCGCCGACCGCACGATCGACCTTGGCGGCCAGGCCGTGCGCGGCTGGGACCGCAAGGCCGGCAGCGGACTGTTCCTTTCGCCCGCCGTGCGCTTCGTGGCGACCCTTGAGACCGACCCGGCCGAGGGCGAACTCTCGACGCGCCTCCTCGACCGGGCGGCCGTCGTGCACCTGTCCATCGACCCTCGCGCTGCGCTTGAGCGCAGCGGCGTCGAGCTCGATCCCGAGCAGGCCGATGCGGTCTCCGCCCTCGGTGTCGCCGCCGGCGCCCGGGGCGCGCGCTTCTCCCTGCGCCAGGCGCGCTCCCTGAGGGCCTGCCTCGACCGGCTCTCCGACCTGGACCTCGACTCGTGGGGAGCTCTGGACCTGGTCTTGCGCCAGGAGGTGCTCTCGAAGGTCACCCTCAAGGCGGCCGATCCGGCCGATCAGGGCGTGCAGCAGGCCCTCTCGGAGTGGAGCGAGGGACCCGGCCGCAGGCTGAGCGCGTGCCGCGGCGCGATCTCCGCCTGGATCGAGCAGCTCGAGAGCGGCCGAGACGTGCGCCTGAGCTGAGCGGCAAGACCCGCCACGCGAGAGCGGCGGCGGGTGTTGAGCGCGAAACGGCAGGGAGGGGTGGGCCGACGCCAAGGGGGAGATAGAATCCGGCCCTCCCCGCTGGGGATGCGGACGATGGCGACGACTACTGAAGAGAACACGGTCCTCTGCTCCGGGTGCGGCGCGAAGATTCCGCGCACAGTCTCCATCTGCCCCTACTGCGTGACGCCGACGCAGGTCGCGAGCGCTGCGACCGATGTGGACGACGCGACGCGCGAGCGGCTGGTTCGCATGGAGGAGAAGGAGGAATACGGCCTGGCGATGCAGTGGACGCCACCCGAGGGGGATGCGTTCCGCCAGACGGTACACCGGGCACGACGCGGGCGCATGCAGCTGGCGGCCGCGGGCCTGATCGGCCTGGCCTGGCCCATGCTGGGCGATGGTCCCGGGGCGTGGCTCCACACGCCGCTCGTGATCGTCCCCTTGGGTCTGATCGGGCTCGGATTGTGGAATCTCCTGACCGCCCGCAAGGTACGCGCCGCCCTCACACGCCACGAACTCGTCCGACGCGCGGCGCGGATCGCCAGTCGTCGCAGCGAGACGACCGTCCACCGTCAGCACGGTCAGACGACCTACTTCTTCCGGATTCAGTTCGCCGACGGGACCTCGGACGAATTCGCCTCCCCCGGTCGCGGGGCCACACACGAGCCCCTGACCGACGGCATCACGGGCATCGCCTACACGCGCGGGCAGCGCTTGCTGGCCTTCGAGCGAATCCGCGTCTGAGAACCGGCTGCTCGTGGCCGTTCGCTCCCCCGTTCCCGAGGCCGTGCGCACGAGCCGTGCCCTCTCGCGGGCGGTGGACGGACTGCGCTTCGACCTGCCGGTGACCCATGTCTACAACCCGCTGCGCTACGCACGGGCCAGCCACGAAGAGTACCTGCGGCGTTTCGCCAGGCCCGGCTGCGAGGCCCTACTGCTCGGCATGAACCCCGGGCCGTGGGGCATGGCGCAGACCGGCGTGCCCTTCGGCGAGGTCGCCTACGTGCGCGACTGGCTGGGGATCAGCGCACCCGTGGAGCGGCCCGCGCGGGAGCATCCGGCTCGTCCAGTACAGGGCTTCGAGTGCGAGCGCAGCGAGGTCAGCGGCGCTCGCCTGTGGGGCTGGGCGCGGACGCGCTTCGACACCCCCGAGGCGTTCTTCGCGCGCTTCTTCATCTGGAACTACTGCCCTCTGGCCTTCCTCGAGGAGAGCGGCCGCAACCGCACGCCGAACAAGCTCCCCGTGGGGGAGCGCGAGCCCCTCTTCGCCGCCTGCGACCGGGCACTCTCGCGCATCGTGGCCCACCTCGCGCCGCGCATCGTGATCGGCGTCGGCCGCTTCGCCACCGACCAGGCGGCGCGTGTGCTGGAGGGCACCGGCGTGGAAGTGGGGACGATCCTGCACCCCAGCCCCGCGAGCCCGATCGCCAACCGCGGCTGGGCCCCGCAGGTCGAGCGCCAGCTCGCAGCCCTGGGAATCGGCGGCCTGGGCACCTGAGCCCCGGGCGCTCCCGCTGGGCCTCGAAAGGTCTGGCCTGCGAGCCGTGCCGGTGTAGGTTTGGGTGGCTCGATGGCCTCCATAACACACCGCAAGCCGTGCGGGGCCCTCCTGACCGCATTCCTGCCGCTCCTCGCGTCCGGATGTGGTGGAGAATCCGCCGCCAGCGCCCCCCTCACGGCGCATGTCTTCGACGCACCCCCGATCCTCGCGGGGAACGCCGCGCCGTGGCCAACGGACGTGCATGGAGCCCTGGCGGGCGAGCGGGTCTGGATCCTCGACGAACCCGTCGAGTCGGATGCCTGGCGCGAGGCCCGTGACGAGTGGGGCGACCGCCCCCATGCCCTTCTGGTCGCCAGGTTGCTGTTCCCCGCCGTCGAACCCGATCTGTTCTATTCCATCGACGACTCTCCCCGGCGAGGCACCGGGCGCGTGCGGGAAGGGGACGAGCGCGCCCTCCCCACGGGCAGCGAGATGCTGATCCGGCGCCACGACCTGAGGATGCGGATTCTCGAAGGCGGAGCCCCACCGGAGCGCATCACCGTCGACTACCCGATCGCGAGCAGCAAGATCGCCGACACCCTCTCCTCCATCGATCCCTGGGGCGGCGTCGTCTACCGCGAGGTACGTCTGCGCGCGATCACTCGCCGGGCGGTGGTCGCGCCCACGCCGGTGGACATCGTCTACCAGGTCCACGTCCCCTCCGGCGCGCTCCTCAACCTCGATGTGGCCTTGATGCGGATCGAGTTGCAGGCCGAGGGAGACGCCCTGCGACACCGCATCGTCGAGACCCCTCACACCTTCCAGATCATCGTGGAGAGCGAGGGCGATGACCCGGCGATCGCCTGGGAGCACGAGATCCAACCGGAGGACGCGGAGCGCTACACCCCCATGTCGATCTCCCTGGCGGAGTACGCCGGCGAGGTTATCCGGCTCCGGATGCGCACGAGTCAGCCCGAAGAAGTCGGCGGGAAGGGAGCCTGGCGGGCCCTGGCGGTCTGGGGCGAGCCGATCATCACCAGCGAGGTCCGCCCTGATCTACCCAACGTTGTCCTGGTGGTCCTCGACACCCTGCGCGCCGACCGCCTCGGCTGCTACGGCTGGAAACGCGCCCGGACTCCAAATCTCGACGCCCTCGCCGGGCGCGGCGTGCGCTTCAGCGACGCGACGAGCGTGGCGACCTGGACGCTGCCGTCGCACGCGTCCCTGTTCACTTCGACCTATCCCTCGCAGCACGGCCTGTGGAAGGACCAGCGCCTCTCGCAGGATGTCGTGACCCTGGCGGAAGTGCTCTCCGACCGCGGCTACCACACAGCCGCCTTCACCGAGAGCGGATTCGTCACCTCTGAGTACGGCTTCGCCCGTGGGTTCGACAGTTTCGACGCCCAGATGCGCGACTGCTCGGAGACCTTCGCACGCTCCCAGGAGTGGATCGACGACACGCGCAAGCCCTTCTTCGCGTTCGTGCAGACCTACCAGGTCCACAGTCCCTACAACCCGCCCCAACCCTTCCGCAAGCGGCTCGTGCGACCCTATTCCGGCAACCTGCCGGAGCGGTTGGAGGTCACGGAATACGGTTGGACCTCGGGGACCGAGCCGCCCTCACCCGAGGACATGCGCTACATCCAGGACCTGTACGACGCCGAGATCTCCTACCTCGATGACCAGCTGGGCGATTTCCTGCGCCACATCGAGAGCGAGGGTCTGGGAAACAACACGCTGTTCGTGATCACCTCCGACCACGGAGAGGAGTTCTTCGACCACGGCTCCGTCTCCCACGGCATGAGCCTCTACGAGGAACAGCTCCGCGTGCCCCTGCTTCTCTACCAGGCCGGGCGCTTCGAGGGCGGCCGGGTCGCGAACCATCCCGTCCATCTCCTCGACCTGGCGCCGACGATCGCCCTGGCGGCGGACGCCCAGCTGCCCTTGAGCTGGGAGGGGGTTCCCCTGAGTGTCATCGGCCCGAGCGAGGAGCGGGCAATGTTCGTACCGATGCTGACCTTCTTCACCGAGGAGGTGTTCCGCGGTCGGCCCGCGAGCGCCCTGCGCGAGGGCTCGCTGAAGTTCGTCGACTACCCGCCCAAACAGCGGCGCAATGATCCCCAGCAGGGCCCGGCCCTGTTCGACCTGAGCAGCGACCCGCACGAGGAACACAACCTGCTCGATGCACAGACCGCTGAGGAGTGGTCGGAGCGCGTACGCGAGTTCTGGTCGCGCTACGCCCCCCTGAGTGCTCCCGACACCGCCACTCTCGACGAGGCCGCCATCGAGGAGTTGCAGCGCCTCGGCTACGTCGGAGTCGGGGACTGACGCGGCGGCCGCGAGCGCCTACTTGTCCGCGACGTCCTCGAAGTCGAAGGCGTTGCGCAGGTTGGCCGGCGCGATCTTGAAGACGTACTTCGCCTTCTCCGCGGGAGCCTTGTCGGCCCGCTCCTCTTTCTGATCGTCGTTGGGGTTCGCCGGATCAGGCCGGTTCTCCGCCGCCTTCTTCTCCCCTGCGGGCTCTTTCTCGGTCATGACAGCACCTCCTCGATCCTGGTTTTCCTTACGGGCTTCCCGGTGGCCTGCACGAGCCCGGCCTGCATCAATTCCCGGAGACAGGCCAGGGCGGTGGCGCGGTGACCGGACGGGACATAGGCGACAACCTCCTCGGGCGAACGCTCACCATCGCAGCGCTCGAGCAGATCCATCGCGCCGAGGGAGAGACAGTGCATCTCCCCCGCCTTCACGTCGTAGACCAATCGCGAAGGAGACGGATCAAGGGCCGGAAGTTCGGCGTCAAACCGCGCGCGATCCTCATTCTCGATCAGGTCCGACTGGTAGCGGGGCCTCAGGGTCTCGGAGTCAATCGACGTCAGGCGCTCATCGATCACGGCCCTGTCGAAGCGCAACTCGCGCTCCATCGTGTGGGGCGCGCGGATCGGCCGGACCAAGGCGCCTTGCCTGCCGTCCTCGGGCTGCAGCACATTCTCCAACAGCTTCTCCCACGACCCGAAGTGGTTCAGGTAGAGGAAGTAGTGACTCTTGAGCTCGTGGTAGAGCATGTTCGTGTTCTGGAACACCGGAAAGTGCGACTGCAGGGAGTGCGTGAACTCCAGGTAGAGATCCCGCGCTTCGCGGCGTGACATTCCGCTACTCGCACGGAAATCGTAGTAGACCTGCAGGTCCGCCGTGGGGTCCGGGAAGACCTCGACGATGTCGAACTCCTCTCTGCGCTTGTAGATCTCGGACGATTCGTCGAGGTAGAACACGCGCGCGCTAACCTCCTGGACGGTGTGGCGATACCGCAGGACCGTCGCCAGGGTAGCGCGAGCCTCTTCGAGAGTCTCGGTCGGGAAGCCGATCATCACATACAGAGAGATGGAGATGCCCGCGGCGTGAACGCGCTCCATCAGCTTCAAGCTCTCCTCGGGGTCGATGCCCTTGCACATCTTCTCCAGCACGCGCGCCGAGGAGCTCTCGTATCCAAAGGCGATGCGGCGGCAGCCCGAGGCGGCCAGGTCATCACAGACCTGCTGGTCGAAGACCTCGTGTTCCAGGCGCGCATCGCACCACCAGTCGATGTCCAGGCCGGCCTCGATGATCTTGCGTGGCAGGGCGCGAGCCATGTTGGGCGGCAGGTCCTCGATGGCCAGGTAGAAGTGCTTGGTGTCGTACTTCTCCGAGAGCGTCCGCAAGTCCTCGATCGTCTGATCGATTCCGCGCCCTCGATACCCCGGCCCGATGACCGTGTAGAGGGTGCAGAAGACGCACTTGCCCCAGTAGCAGCCGCGCGTGCAAGCCAGGGGCAGGACGAGCTCCGGCGAGAGGTACTTGTCCAGGGGCAGGCCGTCGAAGTCCGGGGTGGGCAGCTCCTGAATGTTCAGCGGCTGGGCCTGGAGAGCCTCGACGCAGACGCCTTCGGGAGTGCTGTGGATGACGTTCTCGATCCCCGCGACGCTGCGCCCCTCGGCCACCGCCCGGCAGATCTCCAGCAGAGGTCGCTCGCCCTCCAGCATCACCATGCTGTCGATCAGTTCCCAGGTCTCGGGGCGCTGAGAGAGCTTGCGGCCCACGTAGGCCAGCAGACCGCCGCCCACGGTGATGTGGCAGTCGGGTTTCCATTCCTTGATCTGTCGCGCGAGGGTCAGCGCCGGGATCGCCTGGGCGCCGAAGGTCACCGAGATCCCGACCAGGTCCGGGTCGAGGGCGCGGAGCTGCGGGAGCGTGGACTCACGGAAGAACTCGATGAAGGGGTTCTCCTCCTCGTTGAGGGTGGCCTCCACGATCTCGAGCGAGGATTCGATGCGTTGGCGCATCACGAAGTTGTGGGCGGTCAGGCGCGTCGGCCAGTACTCGGCAGAGAGAATGCGCAGCGCGCGCTCGATGGTGCGCCCGGCCCAGAGATAGCGCTCATGGTCATAGAACAACTCCGGCGTGCGCAGCACCTCCTTCGCCTCCTCGATGCGCGCGGCGACCTCGGAGCCGGCGAGGTCGATCTCCGTCAACAACTGGTAGCGCTCCATTTCGGAGTAGCCCAGGCCCGCGGCAACGTCCAGCTCCCTGACCCCCGCTCCGGCGTCGATGCGCTCAAGCGCGCGCCCCATGCGCTCTCGCGAGAGGAAGTGATCGTAGGCCTCGATGTTGGCATCTATCTGCGTCACCTCACCCACGCCGTTCGCGCGCAGGTAGGCCGTCAGGGACGGCAGGCTCAGGTACGGTTGGGTGAAGTGCCCCTGAGGCGGAAAGACCAGCGCGACCCTCATCGGTGCAGTTCCTTGGGTTGGTTGACGACCAGCAACTCGTCACAGGCGACGTCCTCGATTACCTGGAGCAGGCCGTCGGGCCAGCGGACTTCCACGCTGACGGGGCCGTCCCACGGGCCGAGGCCAAAGTGCAGGCGTGGATCGTGGGAGGCGTACAGGCCGGCGATGGTGCGCATCTCGCGTGTCCAGGTGCGCGCTCCCGCGCTCACACTGACCAGCGCTCCCAGTCCCGCGGAGTTGGCGCCGCGGCCCGCCAGGCGGACGGCGATCCAGCGCCCGCGGCGAGGGCTCTGGTTCTCCAGCAGGCGCGGAGGGTGGTCGAGGTCGACGATCAGCATGTCCACGTCGCCGTCGTCGTCCGCGTCCGCCAGGGCCACGCCGCGCGCCGAGCGCATCGGCGCCAGGCCGGGGCCGGCGTTCGCCGTGGCGTCGCGGTAGCGCACGCGCCCGGCATCATCCGTGACGGCCTCGAAGAGCTGCGTGGGCTGCGCCCAGGCGTGCATACCCAGCTCCTCAGCGTTCGGCATCACGTGGCCGTTGGCGACGATCAGGTCCAGGTCTCCGTCGCACTCGGCGTCAAAAAACCCCCCGCCCCAGCCGAGCTTGTCGATGCTTGCCTCTGCCAGGCCGTACTGCAGCGCGCGGTCGCGGAAGAAGCCGTGCCCGTCGTTGATGTGCAGCGAGTTCGGCTCCATGTCGAAGTTCGTACGCAGCACGTCCTGATCTCCGTCTCCGTCGATGTCCTCGACGAACAGGCCCATGGCAGCGGTCGCGACGCCCTGCGCCCCGAAGGCGAAGCCGCGCGCGACGCCCTCCTCGGAGAAGGTCCCGTCGCCCTGGTTGATGAACAGGTTGGCCGGTTGGAGGTCGTTGGCCACCAGCAGGTCGGGGTCGCCGTCACCGTCGACATCGCTGAACACGGCCGCGTAGGAACACAGGCTCTTCTCGAGGCCAAAGCCGGCTTGGGCCGTCGCCTCGCTGAAGTGCCCGCGCCCGTCGCCGCGGTAGAAGACGTCTGGCGCGCCCTTGTTGAAGCCACGGCCGTTCTCCGCTTCGGGGCCGTAGCCGACCTCGACCCCCTCGAAGTCCTGTCTGCGGCCCCCGTCGGGAGGGTTCTGCGGGTCGAAGAGGACGTAGTTCGCCACGTACAGGTCCAGGTCGCCGTCGCCGTCGGCGTCGGCGAAGGTCGCGCCGGCGCCCCACAGCTCGCAGCCCAGGCCGGCCACTTCGGTGGCGTCGGTGAAGACGCCGTCATCATTGCGTAACAGCAAGTCACGGCCGAAGCACGCGAGGTACAGATCGGGGTCGCCGTCGCCCTCGATGTCCGCCACGGAGACGGCGTTGATCCAGGCGGAGACGCCGGCCCCGCTCGCCTCGGTGACGTCGGTGAAGCGCATCCCTCCCTCGTTGCGATAGAGGCGGCTGGAGGCGTCGTGCAGCACCTCGAGCCGCGCTCCGTCGTCCACGTAGCGCATGCCCGAGCCGTTGCCCACGAAAAGGTCCAGGTCCCCGTCACCGTCCACGTCGAGCCAGGCCGCCCCGCAGCCGTTGCTCTCGGGGATGTACCAGCGCCGCACGTCCCCACAGCGGTTGACCACATCGATCCCGGCCTCGGGCGCGACGTCCACCAGCACGAAGCGCGCCCCGGAAGCGCGCGAGTCATCGCTGCAACCGGCGAGGCTGGAGAGCGCCAGGAGGGCGACTGTTGACCCGTTGATTCGCACCGCCGTTCGCATCCCGAGAAGCTACGCACTGGGCCTCACGAGTCAAGGAAGACCAGGCCGCGCAGTACAGGCGAATCACCGCCAGACGCCCACCAAAAACCTCCCTGGCTCAGCCGAGGCTGAGGGTCCACCACAGAAACGTACACCCGGTGAGGGCGATCAAGGGTCCGTCACCGGTGTGTGGGCTGATGGCCTCGACGAGGGTCATCAACAGCGGCAGGACGGCCAGCACGACCAGGTACTGCAGCGGCGAGAAGGCGGAGCCGTAGAAGAGCAGGATAAGCAGGGTCACGAGGAACACGGTCGCGCTGCCCTCGATGGAGCGCACGAACCGCCCTGCCCAGAACTTCCCGTCGTACCACAGGGCGCGTGTGCGGTACTTGTGCTTGCCGAAGCGCAGCCCCACCGGCTCCGCCAGACCGTCGGCGAATTGGTTGACGAGGTTGGGGATCAGGATGATCGCGGAGCTCTTGCCGAACAGGATCATGAACGGCAGGTAGATCGCGAAGCGCAGGATGTCCTCGATCTGGTCGTAGCGCATCGAATAGGGCCGGTCCTCGATGCGGTCCCAGCTCACGTAGGCGAATGCGAAGAGCTTGACGCGGCGCCGCATGACATAGGATTCGGTCAGGAGACCGGTCAGGCCCTGAATGGAGAACAGCACGATCCAATCGGTGACGACGCTCTCGCCCCGGGTGATCAGGAGGGGCACGACGAAGGCGATCAGCTTCTTCCAGGGGCGCAGGCCGAGCTTGCGCACGTAGTTGATCTTGACCTCGAAGCGCAGGACCACCCACGCGAGCACGCTCTTGCCCAGAAGCAGCAGCGCGAGACCCAGGGCGAAGTAGGGCAGGGACTTGGGGTTGAAGGCGGGCAGGATGGAGGCCTGGATGAGCCCGAAGGTTGTGGCCAGGACCAGCCCGTAAAACCCGGCCACGAACAAGACGAAGCGCGTGTCCTGCTTCCATTCGTAGGCGGGGTTGCTGAATCCGTAGGGGTCCGCCTTCAGTCGCTCGAAGTACACTTCGCGGCTGGCGTGGACCTCCATGGGGTCCTGCGGGAGAGAGGGTTGCGGCGACTTGAGGCCCTCGCCGCTCTCTAGGACTGCTGAATTTGCGCTGGACACCGATGGATTCAAAGCGGGGAAGACCTGGGCTACGAGCTGAGACCTACGAGCACGGCTGGACAGTTCGAAAGGCACCGCTCGGTCGACTGACGCCTGCTGAGCCGCCACGACCCCTCGAAGCGAACTCCCCTTCGCTCTTTCGAGCCGGACTCCCAGGTCACCTGGGAAGGTCCCTCTGGACCGAAAGCATGGCAAACTGCGGCGGATGACCCGCACGTGCCCGAGACAACAGGAGCGCGTGAACGGCCGATGAACCGCCCCGTCCTGATCGGAATCGACGGCGGCGGCACCCAGACACGGGCGATCATCGGTCACGGACCCGAGGAAGTGATCGGTGTCGGCAGCACTCGCGGGGGTTGCGTGCGCGATGTCGGGGAGCGCGCGGCGGGTGACCATGTGCTCGCCGCCGTGGCGGCGGCCTGGAGCGCGGCGGGGAGTCCGGTGCGAGCCGCCGATTCGCTCTTTCTCGGCATGGGCGGGGTCGTGGCGCCCGCTGACCGCGCAGCGGCCCACCGCATGGCCCTGCGCATCGAGCACCACCCAGACGCGAGCATTGAAGTCGGTCACGACCTCTGCATCGCCCACGCCGGTGCCTTGGCCGGACGGCGGGGCGTCGTCCTGATCGCCGGTACCGGCGCATCCTGCATGGGTCTGGACGCCCGGGGTGAGACATCGCTCGTCGGGGGCTGGGGACCGACCCTCGGGGACGCAGGTAGCGGACACTTCCTGGGCCTCGAAGCCCTGCGTGCCGTCGTGCGCGCCAGCGACGGTCGCGGTCCGCGGACCGCGCTGAGCGAGAGGGTCCTGTCCTCCCTCGGCATCGTCGAGCCGCGCGAGATGCTGCGCTTCGTCGATGAGCACGCCGACCGGCGACGGATCGCCGGACTCGCGCCGGTGGTGATCGGCCTCGCCGATACGGGAGACGAGGTCGCCGAGGCAATCCTCGCCCGCGGCGTGGATGAACTCGCCGCTCTCGTCGCTCATGCTGTGAACGCGGTCGCTGCAAACGATGGAGGGGCAGACGTACCGATTGCGGTCGTCGGCGGCCTGACGAACGCGGGTGCGCCCTTCCTCGATCCGCTGCGCTCCTCCATCCGCCAGCGGAGCCCGTCTGCGCGCTGGATCGAGCCCCACGGCACCCCGCTCGAAGGGGCACTGCTGCTCGCCTCCCAGGGCCAGTAATCTCCAAGAGCTGCGGGTCGAACCCAAGCCCAAGAGCCTCCGGGGAGATCGCTCGATCGTGCTCGATCGGCCCCGTAGGCTGGCTCCCGCGCGCCAGGTCGCACAGCCGACCCGCCGTCGTCGCACCCATGAGCCATCGATGACCGACCCCGCTCCGAAGGTCCGCCTGCTCGACGCCAGTCGTCACCTGCGCCGCGTCCCCCTGCGCATCCCCTTCCACTTCGGGAACGCCGTGCTGACGGAGCTGGAGCTGGTCGCCCTGCGCACCCAGGTCGAGGTCGAAGGCTGCGGGGTCGTCTCGGGCGCTGCCGAGTCCGTCCTCGCACCTCTGTGGTTTGATAAGGATGGCAGCAAGTCGCTCGCCGAGCGCCGCGCGGCCCTGCTCGCCTCGGTGCAGCGCGCCGTGGACGCCACCGGCGACCTGCAGGAAGCGCCGCTGTTGGCCCTGCACGAGGCGGCGGCCGGCACCCTCGCGGACGGAGCCCGCGCGGCGGGCGAGCACGCCCTCGTCGGCAGCTTCGGCCCGGCCCTGCTGGAGCTGGCCCTGGTGGACGCCCTGTGCCGGGCGCGCTCGGTGACCTTGCACGGCGCCCTGCGCGAGGACCTGCTCGGCCTCGGACCGGAGTTCGCCGCCCACCTGCCGGCCGAACCCCTGGACCGGATCGCCGTGCGGCACACGGTCGGGATGGCGGACCCTCTGACCGAAGCGGACGTCAGCGAGCGCCTCGACGACGGGTTGCCCGAGACGCTCGAGGAAGTCATCCGCGAGACTGGCGGACAGCACTTCAAGCTCAAGATACCCGGAGATCCCGAGGCGGCCGTCGCCCGCATGGCGCGCGTCGCCGAGGTGCTCGACGAGCGAGCGGGCGACTACCGCCTGACCCTCGACGGCAATGAGCAGTTTTCCGACATCGACGCCCTGTCCGCCTTCGTGGAGAGGGCCGGCGTTGAACCGGCGCTCGGCGAGGCCTGGGCGCGCACCCTGTGGATCGAACAGCCCCTCGAGCGCGACGCCACCTTCGACCCCGCCCTGGCCGAACCCTTGCGCGAAGTGGCACGCACGAAGCCCGTGGTGATCGACGAGGCGGACGCGACCGACGACGCCATCGAGCGCGCCCTGTGCCTCGGCTATGCCGGCACCTCCGCCAAGACCTGCAAGGGGATCTTCCGCGTGCTGCACGCCCAGCGCGTCATCGGCGAGTGGAACGCCACCCACTCCCGGCCGGCGTTCCTGACGGGCGAGGACCTGACGACCGTCCCTCTGCTCGGCCTACACCAGGACGCCTGCGTCGCCGCATCGCTCGGCATCACGCACCTCGAGCGCAACGGACACCACTATGTTCGCGGCGCCGCGCACCTCTCGCTTCCCGAGCGCACCTGGGCCCTGGAAGCGCTGCCCACCCTCTACCGGCCGCTCGCCGACGGCGCGCCCGCCCTGCGCATCGAGAGCGGCTCGATCGACACCACGGAACTCTGCAAGCACGCCTTCGGGGGAGCCTTCACCCCCGACTGGGAAGCTCGCGAGGCGCTTGGATGAGCGGCGGCTTCCTGCGCAGGATGGGGCCGGCGTTGATCGTCGGCTCGGTCGTGCTCGGACCGGGGAGCATCCTGACCGCATCGCGCGTCGGGTGCGATTTTGGCTTCGAGCTCGTGTGGGTCGTGGCCGCCGCTGCGACACTGATGGCGGCGATGACGGCCCTCTCGTCGCACCTCGGCGCCACTCTGGACGGAACGCCCTGCGAGGTGCTCGCGCGCAGTGCGGGCCGGCCCGTCGCGGTCCTGGTGGGTCTGGTCCTGTTCGGCGTCGTCGCCTGCTTCCAGTTCAGCAACAACGTGGGCGTCCTTGCGGCGCTCGCCCCGCTCGGGATCCCTCCGGGGGCGGCGTCGGTCGGCGCGCTCGTCGCCCTCAACGCGGCCGTCGCGATCGCCTTGCTCGGTTTTCGGGAGCTCTATCGACCCCTCGAGCGCGCGATGAAGGTGCTGGTCGCCCTGATGATCCTGGCCTTCCTAGGCAACCTGTTCCTCGCCCGTCCCTCCCCCACGGCCTTCCTGGCCGGGCTCGTCCCGCACCTCCCGGCCCAAGGCCTGCGCGAGTCCTTCCTGCCCGTCACGGGCCTGATCGGCACGACCTTCTCCGTGGCCGGCGCGTTCTACACCGCCTACCTCGTGCGTGCCAAGGGCTGGAAGGGCCAGCACGCACGCGAGCGTTCGTTCGACTCGCTGTTGAGCATCGGCATCCTCGGCGGCCTCTCGATGGTCGTGCTGGCCACGGCGGCCACCCTGCTCCATGGCCGGGTCGCTGGCGAGCAGCTCCAGAGTGCCGCAGATGTGGCGATGATGCTGGAGCCGCTGTTCGGCGGGGGCGCGGTGGTGCTGTTCGCCCTCGGCTTGCTGGCGGCCGCCTTCAGCTCGTTTCTCGGCAACGTCCTGATCGGAGGTACGGTGCTCGCCGACGGGCTCGGCCTGGGCGGCGAGGTCGACGGCAAGTGGACGCGGCGTTTCACCGTGCTGGCCCTGGCGATCGGGATGGGCGTGGCGCTGCTCGTCGTCCGCACGGGAGAGTCGCCGGTGCGCCTGATCCTCTTCGCTCAGGCTCTGACGGTGCTCGGCAACCCACTGCTGGCGGGCGTCATGCTCCTACTCGCACATCGCGGTCCGCCCGAGGCGCGCCCGCCGCTCTGGACCCGCACCCTGGCGTGGATCGGCTTCGTCCTGGTCGTGGTGCTCGCAGTGCGAACGGCGCTGCGCCTAATCGAGAGCCTCTGAGGGCCCATCCTCCGCGACCACCGCGCTCGATTCCGGGTCCGTCGAGAGCAATCGCTCGACCACCTGTGCGGGAGTCGGGGACGCCTGCCAGCGCTCGCGCACCACGCGCATGGCCAGCTCCTGCTTCCCTGCCAGGAACTCGAGCTCCTTGGGTACGGGCAGGCGCTTGGCGCTGATGCGCGGCGGAGCCCAGCCACCGAAGTGTGCGGCCTGGCCGGCGGCGTAGAGGCTCCGCACGGTGCGCGCCAGCCGGCCGCGATCGAAGGCGAAGACGGGCTTCTCATTCGCCACGCGTGCGAGCATCGAGAAGGAGAAGGTGCTCCAGTAGAACGCGTACTCGGCCGCCAGAACCTGCTCCTCGAGCTCGCCGTAGGGACAGAACGGGACCAGGTCGCGCTCTCCCGGAAGGGCCTCCATGATCTCGATGATGTCAGGCGGCGCTACGAGCACGGGGCGGCGACCTGCCTTCTGGGTGGTGCCGATCAGGTGCGCGACGATGCGGCAGATCCCGCTGCGACCGATCATCTTCTTCTGGACTTCGTAGTCGAAAGGAGAGAGGGCGAACAGCCAGGTCGCCGGCTCTTCCTCGGCGCTTTCCGGCACCTCTCGCCTGGAGCGGATCGTGTTCGGATTGAAGAACGAGATCCGATCCACCTCGTCCTGCGCCCCCACGTCCGGAACCAGAGTGGGGTAGAGGTGCGCCAGGCCCTCGATGCAGGGCAACTCGAAGAGCCTCCCTCTCGGGTCCAGCTTGCGAGCGAGCCAGCCATGGAGTTCCCGGACCCATCCCATCTTCCAGGTGAGGGCCCACTGGATGTCCGCGTCAGCGTTCGTGATGGTGGGCGTGAGACCGAGGAACGGGTCGCTGGTCACGATGCGGCAGCCGCGGGATCGCAGGCCTGCGACGAGTTCTTCCAGTTCCGTCCGCGAGAGCAGGCCCTCGTGGACGAGGAGATAGCCGCAGCAGAGGAAGACCAGGTCCGTTCGCTGCTCGTCGACAGCCCGCAGGATGTCTTCGAGGGTCGAGTAGGACGCCGTCGGCGCGGGCGGGTCGGGACCGACGACGGAGACGAGCTCTTCGGGGACGAGGACGCGCGCTTCGGCGGCGAAGGGTTGGTCGCGGAGGAAGATTGTGGACAGGGCAAGCTCGCCCCGCTCCTTGGAAATGACAAACAACGTGCGCTGGACCACACCCATCACCAATCTTCCGAGAGCTCTGTCATGCACGGCGGACAACCGCCAATGAGGATTCGGATCACTCAGCGCCCCGTCGCCGCCCGAAAGAAGGCTTCCACGCCCCATTGAGCGGCGAACGCCTCACGCTCGGGCTGCTCGGAGACATCGAACGCTTCGAGCGCCTCTGCCGGGACAGCCACCTGCTCCACGCGCACCTCTTCGCCGTCGGCGTGGATCAAGAACAGCCCGCCGGCCTCCAGGGTGTACGCCTGGTCTCCGATGGTCCCCTCAACTCGAGGATCGTCGCCGCTGGAGAACGAGAAGGAGACGGGCTGGAAGGAAGGGCTGGACACCTGGCCGTGCAGGAAAGAGCCCGTCGCAGGTCCGCCCCCGCTCGAGCTTGTGATGCCCGTCCCATTGCTCCACAGCGCGATGTGGACGCTTCCCTGCCCTCCCCTCATCAGAGTGACGTTGGAGATCGCCCCTTCCGCCAGCCCTGAAATCCGCGTGGCGGGATCTGCGGTCAGGTCCGTGGCCCAGCTAATTTCCGATTGCTCCGTCCCCCAGGCACCGCCGTACACATCGCCGCAGGCAGCTGCCAGGAGCAGACCCATCAGGACCAACGCATTCTTCGGGCTGTGTCTCATCGTGCCTTGAATGTACCGAGTCGCACACCGACCGTCACCTCTCCGTTGACTGGTGTGCGACGCGGGCCGTCAACCGTCGGTCAACTGCGGGTAGGCAGCGCAGACGTGATCGATCTCGCGGGCCTGGCCGGGGGACAGGGTCTGCGCTGGGTCGAGGCACCAGGCGCCACGCAGTAGGCCCTGCCGACGCAAGACCTCGTTCACTCCGGCGATGCAGCCGGCGAAGCCGTTGGCGCGGTCGAAGACCGCGGCGTTGCACTCGGTGACCGCATCGGCGCGCTCCAGGAGTTCCCTCGAGGGTTCCTCGCCCGAGCGCGCGACGCGCCGGGTCTCCTCGAACAATTCGACCGCGCGTCGCGTCCACACGGCCCAATGCCCCAGCAGACCGCCGACAAAGCGAGGCTCGTGGGGGGCCAGGAGATCGCGGGTGATGTGGTCGTCGTTGCCCGTGTAGAGCGCGACCTCGCCGGCGCGGCCCGAGGCGGCCACGCCCTCGACCACATCGAGCGTGAGCCGGCGGTCGAATGGCGCCGCCTTGATCGCCGCCGTACACGACAGCTCCGCCAGCCGAAGCCAGAATTCGCGGCCCAGGACGACGCCGCCGACCGCCGGCTGCAGGTAGAAGCCGAAGACCGGCAGCACCTCACCGACCGCTGCACAGTGAGCGATCCGCTCGTCATCGCCCGCGTCGGCCAGGGCGGCCAGACTGACCAGGGCCAGATCGAAACCCGCCTCGCGCGCTAGCCGCGCCTCGGCCAGGGCCTGCTCGGTCGGGCCCGCGACGCCCGCCACCAGCACGGGACGGCGGCCACCCGCGGCGACGTGCTCGCGTGCGGTGCGCGCGGCCAGGGAGAGCACCGGCTCCAGCAGGCCGTGCTCGCGGATCGCGAACTGCGTGGTGTGCACGCCGACCGCCAGGCCGCCCACACCGGCCTCCAGGTAGTAGCGAGAGAGACCGCACTGGCCCTCCTCGTCCAGCTCGCGCGCCTGGGTCAACGCCAGAGGATGAGCGGGGATGAAAAGGCCCGCGCGCAGAGCCGCCGCGAGGCCCGGGTCGAGGACCGCCGGAGGGCTCAAAAGGCACCGTCCCGGCGCTCGAAGCCCGTGGGTTTGTCCCAACTCTCGCCGCCTGCCAGCAGCCAGGCGGCGGTCCAATCGATCAAGCGCTTGGTGCTGATCCGCGGCTGGCCGAAGCGCTCCACGGCGCGCGTGGCGTCGCTCAACAAGGCCGTGTCGCCCTCCCGTCCGCGGAAGATCGGCCCGCGACCGAAGCGCTCCCCGAAGGCCTGCGCCAACTCTCTCACCGCCACGAGTTCAGGCCCCGTGATGTTCAGGATCATCGGCGGACTCGCGCACAACCGGATGCAACGCAAGGCCGCCGCGCAGGCGTCCCCTTGCCAGATCACGTTCAGCCAGCCCATGGCGAGATCGACCGGCTCCCCTTCGAGCACCCTGCGCGCCACGTCCACCAGCACGCCGTAGCGCAACTCCGCCGCGTAGTTCAGGCGAAACAGCAGCGCGGGAGTACCGTCGGATACGGAGCGTTCCTCGAACGCCCGCTCGCGCGCCAGGACCGATTGGGCGTACTCCCCCACGGGGGCGGGTGGCGTGTCCTCGCGCGCCCCCCGGCTCTCGACGGGCGTGAAGGGATAGACGTTGCCGCTCGAGAAGACGACCGTCGGCACACCGGCGAAGCGCTCGGCCACGAGTTGTGGCAAGGAAGCGTTCACCGCCCAGGTGTGGGCGGTGTCGTCGGTCGTGCCGAACTTGGTCCCGACCAGGAACAGCACCGCGGCCGCCTCCGGCAGCTCCGCGAGCGCGGTCGGATCGAGCAGGTCCACGGCGAGCGTGCGGACGCCCGCCGACTCCAGGCGCGCGCGGATCGCCCCGTCGCCAAAGCGCGAGACGGCGACGACCTCGCCCGAGCGACCGCTCGCGTCCAGGGCGCGGCGCGCCATGCGGGCGAGGCTGGGGCCCATCTTGCCGCCAGCGCCGAGCACCAGCAGGTCGCCCTCCAGGGCCGCCAGGTCCTCGATCGCCCCCGGCGAGGGGCGCGACAGGCACTCCTCGAGGTCTTCCACCCCCTCGATGGCGTCGGGCCACACCGCGCCGCGCTCGTTCTGCTTCATCCCGCTCGTACTCCCGCGCTCACCGCCGATCCTACCAGGACGCCCGGTGCTGTACCCTCTCGCCGATGAGGCTGGCGGTGTGCAACGAGCTCTTCGAGGAGCGCGACCTCGGTCGGGTGTGCGAGGCCATCGTGAAGGCCGGCTTCGAGGGGATCGAGATCGCGCCCTACACCCTCGCGGACGACCCGCGCGAGATCGACGAGGCGCGCGCGGAACAGCTGGGCCGAACAGTGCGCGACAGTGGCCTGAGCGTCGTCGGGCTGCACTGGCTGCTCGCTCGGCCGGAGGGTCTGCACCTGACCACGGCCGACGACGCTGTGCGCGCCCGAACAACCGAGTTCTTGCGGCACCTGGCCCGCATCTGCTCCGCCATGGAGGGAAGCCTGCTCGTCCTCGGCAGCCCACGCCAACGCGATGTCCCGCCGGGCGAGCGCCCCGAGGACGCCTTCGAGCGCGCCGCCGAGGTGTGCCGCGGAGTGTGCGAGACGGCCGGCCCCCTGGGCGTGACCCTGGCCATCGAGCCCCTCGCGCCCTCGGTCACTAACTTCCTCACCAACGCGGCCGAGGTGGTGCGCCTGATCGAGGCCGTCGGCCATCCCGCTTGCAGGCTGCACCTCGACGCGGGAGCCATGGCGAGCGAGGCGCGATCCGCCGAGCGAATCGTCGCCGACCATGCTGATCTCCTGGCGCACGTGCACGCCAACGACCCCGCCGGGGGCGGGCCGGGCTCGGGCGCGCTCGATCTCGCGCCGATGGTGCGCGCCCTGCGCGAGGCCGCCTACCCGGGCTGGCTCTCGGTCGAGATCTTCGAGACTCCCCTCCCGCCGGAGCAGGCCGCGCTCGAGAGCGCCCGGACCCTCAAGCGCATCCTCGCGCAGGACGACGAGCCCGCGCCCGTGCCCCAGCGCTACCCCGCCCCGGGCCGCGTGCGGACGGCGGCGGAGTTTCGCGAGCACCTGCGCGAGGTGGCGCCCGACCTGGATTGCGCCCTCGAGCCGCGCGGGGCCGCCGGCCCCCTCGGAGAGCCCTTCGAGATCGCCGGGCGGACCCTCTCCAACCGCTTTGCCATACACCCCATGGAAGGCTGGGATGGAACGCGCACCGGACTGCCGACGGAACACACCCTGCGTCGCTGGAAGCGCTTCGGTCAGAGCGGTGCGCAGCTGATCTGGGGCGGCGAGGCCTTCGCGGTGCGCGAGGACGGTCGCGCGAATCCCCATCAGCTCTTCCACAACCCCGACGTGGACTCCGCCGCGGGACTCGCAACTTTGCTGCAGAGCCTGCGTGAGGGAAGTCGCGCCATCGGCGAGGACCCCGACGGCCTCTTCGTCGGCCTGCAACTGACACACTCCGGACGCTTCGCGCGACCCGACGGCGAGGCGGCCCCACGCACGGCCTGCACCCACCCGCTGCTCGATCCGCGCGTCGGCGCCACCGAGGCAAGCGTCCTCAGCGATGGCGAGCTCGAGGCCATCGGAGAGGACTACGTGCGCACCGCGCGCCTCGCACGCGATGTTGGCTTTGACTTTGTGGACGTGAAGTGCTGCCACGGCTACCTGATGCACGAGCTGCTGGGTGCACGCCACCGCGAGGGGCCCTACGGCGGCTCCCTGGCCAATCGCGCGCGGCTGTTCACCCGCATCGTCGAGGGGATTCGATCCGAGTGCCCCGAACTCACCGTCGGGACGCGCGTCTCCGTCGGGGACATCCTGCCCTTCGCCCCCCATCCCCACACCAGCGTCGGCGTCCCGGCAGCCTGGTCGGAGCGCGCGCCCTTCGAACACGGCTTCGGTATCGACCCCGAGGACCCGCGGCGGATGAACCTCGAAGAACCGCTGCAATTCGTCGAGATGGCCCGCGACCTGGGCGTGAGACTGCTGAACGTGACCCTCGGCTCGCCCTACACCTGCCCGCACCTGCAGCGCCCGGCGACCTTCCCGCCCAGCGACGGCTACCTGCCGCCGGCCGACCCGCTCGTCTCCGTCGCCGAGCACCTGCGCGCGGCGCGGCGCTGCAAGGAGCGATTCGAGGATCTCATCGTGGTCGGCACGGGCTACAGCTACCTGCAGGAGTGGCTGCCGCACGTGGCCGAGCACGAGATCGCCACCGGCGGCGTCGATTTCGTCGGCATCGGACGCGGCGTCCTGTCTTACCCTGAGCTGCCTCGCGACGTGCTCGCGAGGGTCCCCATCGACCGCAAGCGGCTCTGCCGCACCTTCAGCGACTGCACGACGGCGCCTCGTAACGGGATGGTGAGCGGCTGCTTCCCGCTCGACCCCCACTACAAGGACTTGCCGGAGGCCGTGCGACTCAAGGACCTGAAGGCAACCGAGAGGAAGAGCCCGTGACAGCCGAAACCGACGCCGAACGCTTCGCAAGTCTAGATCGCAAGCCCTTCGTCCCGCGCACCCTCGGCTACCTGCGCCACATGGGCCCGGGCTACATGCAGTCCGCCATGACCCTTGGTGGCGGGACGGCCTTCGCGTCGATCTTCGCCGGCGCCGCGTTCGGCTACCAGCTGCTGTGGGTGGCGCCCGTCGCCATGCTGCTGGGGATCATCATGCTGTCGGCCATAGCGCACCAGACGCTCTCGACCGGCGCGAACCCATTCCAGGCGATGAAGCGCCACGCCGGTCCCTTCTTCGCCTACGGCTGGGCCTTCAGCGCCATCCTCTCGTCGATCATCTGGCAGTTCGCTCAGTACGCCCTGGCGAGCGCGATGCTGGTGGCGATCGCGCGCCAGTACGGACTGGAGACACCTAACTGGGTGATGGGTCTGGTGGCGCTGGCGTGGTGCGTGACCGTGGCCCTGCTCTACGAATCGAAGCCCAGGTTGGTTCGTCTCTACGAGAACATCATCAAGGGCATGGTGTGGTTCATCATCGCCTGCTTCGGTTACGTGGTGTTCCGTACAGGCATTCCCCATCCCGGAGACCTGCTCGACGGCGCCGTCCCATTCCGCATTCCGAGCGAGAACAAGGGCGTCGAAGGCATAACGCTGGTGGTCTCGGGCCTCGCGGCGGCGGTGGGCGTCAACATGGTGTTCGTCTACCCCTACACGCTCCAGAAGCGCGGCTGGGGCCGGGCGCACCGCAGGCTGGCGCGCATCGATCTGGGCTTTGGGATGTTCATCCCCTACGCCATCGCGGCCAGCTTGATGCTGATCGCTTCCGCCAGCGTCTTCTACTACGGCGACCCTGACCTCTTCAGCGGCAAGAAGATCACGCCCTGGGCCGCGGCCGAGGTCCTCTCCTCGCCCGACCGCCTGGGCCCCGTGGCGGGCCTGTGGATCTTCGGCCTGGGAGTCGTGGCCATGGCGCTCTCCTCGATCACGATGCAGATGATGTGCTCGGGTTTTGCCCTCTGTGAGTTGACCGGTTCCCGCCCCGAGGGCAGGACCTACCGCATCGGGATGCTCTTGCCAGCAATCGGCGTCCTGGGGTCGGTCTTCTGGAGCGACATCAGCCTCTGGCTGGCGGTCCCCACCAACGTCATCTGCGGCTTCCTGCTGCCCCTGGCCTACATCGGCTTCATCATCCTGCAGCGCAAGCGAGCCTACCTGGGCGACGATCTGCCGCGCGGGCCGCTCGGCGCGGCGTGGATCGTCGGGATGCTCTGCAGCACGAGCGTCGTCACGGCCTTCCTGATCTGGTTCTTGATCACGAAAGTGCCCGCCTGGCTGGAGAAGATCGGCTGAGATGGAGTTCCGAAGGCTCGACGCCTACCGCGAGGAGCTCGAGCGCCGCGGGCCGATCGCCCCGGTCCGGCGCGCCGTCGCCGCCCTGCGGATCGTGATGCGCGCGGACGCAGCGCACGAGAAAGATCGTCCCGCCGTCGAGGCGATCGACTGGGAGGCGACGGCGGCCTTGCGCCGACGGGTAGACACCCTGGGCTTCGGGGTAGCCGAGGCCATGGACACGGCCCAGCGCTTCCAGATCGGCTGGCCCGCGGCGCGGCGTCTGATCGAGCAGTGCGGAGCGCTCGAACTCGCCAACGGCTTCATCGCCGGCGCGGGCGCCGACCACCTCGAAGCGGTCAGGGAGCGCGATGAGCTCGTCGCCGGCGTCGTGAATCAAGCGCGCATCATTCAGGCAGCCGGAGGCGAGGCGATGATCCTCTCCCTCCCCTGGCTCGCCGCGCGGAACGCCGATGAGGACGGCTTCGTCGAGACCTACGAGGCCATCTTCGCAGCCCTCGAAGGGCCGCTCTACGTGCACTGGCTGGGAGAGATGTTCCTGCCCGAACTGGCGGGCAATTTCCCCGGCGAGAGCTTCGAGCGCGTGATGGCCATCGATCCCGAGAAGGTGCGTGGCGCCAAGCTCTCGCTCCTGGACACCGAGCGGGAGCACGCCCTGCGGAGCGCCCTCGCGGGGCGCGATCAGGTCGTCTTCACGGGCGACGACCTGCATTTTTGCGACCTGATCCGCGGCACGGGCAATGCGCGACGGACGGTAGACGTCGGTGGGCGCGCCCTGGGCATCGGCCCCTTCAGCCACGCTCTGCTGGGCGTCTTCGACGCGGTCGCCGAGCCCGCCGCCCTCGCCCTCGCCTACCTGGCCCACGGCGACGGCGCTCGCTACGAGGAACTCATGCGCCCTTGCGAGGAGCTGGGGCGCTGGCTCTTCTGTAAACCGACGATGCACTACAAGGCCGGGCTGGCCTTCCTCTCCTGGCTGAACGGGCTGCAGGACAACGCGCTGCTCCTCGCGGGCGAGGAGCGCGCGCGCAGCCGGGAACATCTCGTCCACGCGGCGCAACTCGCGGCCCGCGCGGGCTGCCTCGCCGATCCCATCCTGGCCGAGGAGCGACTCGCGTCCTTCGCAGGAGACGGAGGCCTCTGAAGATGGCAGCCGCGCGCAAGAGCACGCGCCGGGCGCGAGCCCTCTGGTGGGAGCGCCTGCCCGACGGGGAGTTGCTCGATCTGCGGATGTGCGATCTGGGTCTCACGATCGACGGCGCTCTCAAGCAGCGCGTGGAGCAACTGCACGAGGAACTGGCACTCGCGGGCCTGCGCTTTCGCCCCTATGTCTGGCTCTCGAGCGACTGGTTCACCCCCGACGGCGCGACGGGCTTCGCCCTACCCTTCTTCCTGGCCCATCGGCGTCTGGTGCGCCTCGAGCGGGCCCAGATGCTCGAGGTCGAGGGCGGGACGCACGAGAACTGCATGAAGCTCCTGCGTCACGAGGCGGGGCACGCGATCGACAACGCCTACCGCCTGCACTGGCGAAAGTCCTGGCGCGAGACGTTCGGGCGCTTCTCCGATCCCTACCGCAACACCTACACGCCGCGCCCTGACAGCCGGCGGCACGTGTTGAACCTCGACTTCTGGTACTCCCAAAGCCACCCGGCGGAAGACTACGCCGAAACCTTCGCGGTCTGGCTCGAGCCCGGATCCAGCTGGCGCGAGCGCTACGCGGGCTGGCCCGCCCTCGAAAAACTGCAGCGCCTGGACAAGATGATGGCCCAGATCGCCAACCTGCCGGCGCGCGTCCGCAGCCGCAAGCGATGGGACACGCTCCCCAACCTGCGCATGACCCTGCGGGAGCACTACGAGGAGAAAAAGGGCGCCTACCTCGACAAGGACCCGTCGGTGTACGACTGGTACCTGGAGCGCGTCTTCTCCGCCGAAGCCGCCTACATCCGACGCGAGACTGCGGCGAGCTTCCTACGACGCAACCACCGCAATCTGCGGCGACGGGTGTCGAGCCTGACCGGCAAGCACGCCTACCTGGCCGATCAGGTGCTGAACGAGATGATCGCGCGCTCGAGGGAACTCGGCCTGCGGGTCACCGGGCTCGAGCGCGACACGCGCGCGGACGCCGCCGTGCTCGTCACCGTCCTGACCTCCAACCTGCTGCACGGCGGCAGCCAGCGCTACCGACGATGAAACGCCTGCGCATCCTTGCCCTGCTGCATGAGGACACGATCCCGCCCGAGTCGGTCGCGGGACTGAGCCCCGCACAGATGCTGCCGTTCCAGGCCGAGTACGACGTCCTGACGGCCCTGGAGGAACTCGGCCACGACGTGCGCCGTCTCGCCCTGGGACACGAGATCCTCCCCCTGCGCCAGGCCGTCGAGGAATGGCGCCCGGACATCGCTCTGAACCTCCTTCTGCACTTCCAGGAAGTGGGCATCTACGACGCCCACGTGATGAGCTACCTGGAACTGCTGCACGTGCCCTACACAGGCTGTAATCCGCGCGGCCTGTTGATCGCCAGCGACAAGGCGCTCTCGAAGAAAATCATGGCCTGGCATCGTGTGCGGGTCCCCGCCTTCGCCGTCTTCCGCCGCGGAGCCCGGGTGCGCGCGCCGCGCAAGCTGGAGTTCCCGCTCTTCGTCAAGTCGACCGTGGAGCACGCCTCTCAGGGGATCTCCCAGGCCTCGATCGTCAGCGACCCCAAGGCCCTATCCGATCGCGTGGAGTTCATCCACCGCCGGATCGGCACCGACGCGATCGCGGAGCGCTACATCGAGGGCCGAGAAATCACCGTCGGAGTCCTGGGCAACCAGCGCCTGACGGCCTTCCCTATCTGGGAGATGACCTTCGCCAACCTGCCGCGAGGCACGGAGCCCATCGCGACCTCACGCGTGAAGTGGAATCGGGAGTACCAGAAAAAGCTCGGTGTCGAGTGTGGACCTGCTTTGGAGCTCGCCCCGGAGAAGACCGCGCAGCTCGCGCGCATCGCTCGCCGCGTCTACCGCGCCCTGGGCCTCTCCGGCTACGCGCGGATCGATATGCGCCTCGACGCCAAAGGCCAGGCCCATGTCCTCGAGGCCAATCCCAACCCCGATCTCTCGCGCGAGGAAGATTTCTCCACCTCCGCGCGGGCAGCCGGAATCGAGTACCCGCGCCTGATCCAGCGCATCCTCAATCTCGGCCTGCGGCACACGCCGCCCTGGCGCACGGACGAGGCGTGACCCGGTGCGCCCGCGCTCAGCGCTCTCGCTCGGCGAAGGTCGGGTCGGCCTGATCGGCACCGGCGAGCACATAGGCCATGAGATCGCGGATCTGCTCCAGGCTCAGGGTGTCCAGCAGCCCTTCGGGCATGCGCGAGACCGGGTGCAGGCGGCGCAGAGCGATCTCTTCGAGGGGGATCTCCCATACCTCCTCGCGCGGCGGCGCCGTGCGGATCACGACGACCTCGTCGGTCTCGTCCTCCACGCGCCCCACGAAGAGCTCGTCGTCGATCGTCCAGATCTCGGTGTCCTGGTACTGATCGGAGATCGCCACTGAGGGCGTGAGGATCGCCTCGAGCAGATCGCGCGCTGAGAAGCGGCTGCCGGCGCCGGTCAGGTCGGAGCCCGTAGCCCCGCCCGCGCCGCGCATCCGATGGCAGACATGGCAGGTCGCCTGGCGGTAGGCCGACTCGCCGGCCGCGAAATCGCGCCCGCCGGCGGGTGCGCCGAGCTCGCTCGCGAGCTCGTCCAGTCGCCAGCGGTGCACGACCGGCGCGCTCGCCGCAACCGGCACCCTCTCACCGTCGGAGGCGGGCGCTGCTGCCAGGAGCGGAGCGACCTCGGCGCGCTCGCGGTCGTCGAGGTGCGCGAGGGCGTCGTCCCGTAGTCCGCGCACGTACTGCTCGAAGGAGACGCCGCCTTTCATCCCTCCCACCGCGTGGCCGATCCACGCGAAGTAGCGCCGGCGTTCGCGCGGAGTCCAGCCGTCACTCACGTTGCGCAGCTGGAAGGCGTAGTGGAGTTGATCCGCCTCGGCCTCGGCCTCCTCCATCAGGTCCAGCGAACGCGCGATCACCGTGCTCGAGCCCAGGTAGACCAGGACGCGGCACAGCTCGCGGTCGAGCTCGACATCGCCCGCCGGAAAGAGCTGCTCCAGCTTGTGGGCCAGGGCGCGCCGGCGGCCGTCGGGCGGGGCGCCGGAGCGCAGAAAGACCAACGACCAGGCCCGCAGGGCGCCCAGCAGATCCTCGCGCGAGAGCTCCGAGACCTCGAGTCGCGCGAGGGCAGCCAGCATCTGCGGTCCGCTCGCCCCCCCCGTGCGGGCCAGGGCCACGACGCCGTGGATGATGACCCGCGGGCGCTCTTCCGCCAGGACGCGATCGGCCCACTCGGCGGGATCACGATGCTCGAGGCCGACACGCGCCGCGTGCCGGATGAACGGATCCGGCGAGGCGAGGGCGTTCCAGACACCTTCAAAGGCCTGGGCCTCGCCGCGCGAGAAACACTCCTCCATCGCCCGGCGCTCGGCGCGCGCCTCCCCTCCGGCGCGCACGGCCGCACCCTCCTCCACCGAGCTTGCCGGCTCCACCTCACCGCCCGTCCAACGCAGTCGGTACAGGCCGGACTGGGTCCGACGGCCGCCGACGATGAAGTACAACGCGCCGTCGGCGCCGAACTCCATGTCGCACAGTGGGAGCGGCTTGCCGCTGATGAAGGCCTCGGCCCTTCCGGTGAAGCTCGAGCCCTGCGGCGCGAGGTGCACGGCGTACATGGTCCCGTAAGCCCAGTCCGCGACGTAGAGGGCGCGCTGGTAACGCGGCGGGAAGGCAGAGCGCGTCCCGAAGACGACGCCCGTGGGCGAGGTGAGACCGATGTCCACGGCGCCCGGCAGACTGTCGGCGTAGTGCGCGGGCCACTTCCCCGAGCCGTGGCGCCAGCCAAACTCGGCGCCGGAGACCAGGTGCAAGACGCGCGTCGGGCGGTACCAGGGCAGGCCGATGTCCCACTCCATGTCGGAGTCGAAAGTCATGAGCTCGCCCTCGGCGTCGAAGTCCATGTCGTAGGCGTTGCGCATCCCGCTCGCCACGAGCTCCCAGGACTTCCCGTCGGGGTCGGTCCGGCAGACCCAGCCGCCGGGCGCCATCACGCCCACTGCGTGGCCGTTGGGGTCGGGCTTGCGCGGGAGCAGCTGGTCCTCCTCCCAGATCCGAGGCACGCGGCTGGCTTCGATCTGGGGCAGCTTGGTGTGGTTGCCCGCGATGATGTACAGCGATTCTCCGTCCGGTCCGAGGCGCACGGCGTGCGGGCCGTGCTCGCCGCCGCCGTCGAGGCGCCGCAACAGCTCGACCGTGTCGTACTGGTCGTCGTCGTCGGTGTCGCGCACCCGGTACAGCCCGCCCGGGAAGGTGTCGGAATGACTGACAACGGCGTACAGGCTCCCGAAGGCGCACAGCAGGCCCTGGGCGTGGCCTAGCTGGACGGGGATCTCTGTCACCTCGGGCGGATCCGAGGAGCCGAAGGGCTGGGGGACGACGCGGTAGAGGGCGCCGTACTGGGCGGAGACGATCAGTCGGCCTACCTCGTCGACCGTCATGCTGACCCACGAGTTCTGCCGCACACGCGGGACCGAATAGAGCAGCTCGGCCTCGAAGCCCGGCAGCAGGACCAGCTCTTCCGCAGCCAGGGCGCGCGCCGGTTCTCCGCCCTCGCCGCCCGGCAGGTCGCCCCAGGGCGCCATGCCGATCGGCCCGAAGGCGTATGCGGCAGCCCAGCCCTCAGGGTGGAAGTCCGCGCTCACCCAACCCTCGTCCTCCGTGGTCGACGCGAGCCAGCGCTCGTCGCTGAAGAGCGAGACCTGCTCTTCGCCGATCTTCATGTCGAGCCGCAGGGCGAAGGCGGCCGGCCCCCCGGCGTTGCGGCAAAAGGCGGTGATCGAGTTCGCGCCCGTCTTCAAGGTGTCGGCGACGTCCACCAGCACCGGGCGGCTCCAGTCTCCGCCCTCTGCCACGTGCCGGCCATTGAGGTAGACGTCCATCGAGTTGTCGCAGGCGCCCCACAGGGTCGCGCTGTCGGCCTTGCCGGAGAGCTCGAAGGTGCGATGGAGCCAGGCCTGCTCCGACTCCCCGGGCCGCGAGCTCGACCAGATCCACCGGGGCTCGTCGTGGACCGAGAAATCCTGAACGGGCGGGCTGCCCGCCAGATGGAAGGCGAGGACTACCAGGGCCGCGTTCATCACTTCTTCTCCGGAGCCTGACGCCCGCCCGTCGAGACCGGCCAGTCGTCGGTCCGGAAGGGCGAGGCGGGGAGCCCGGAACCGTTCTCGAGGTTGGGTTGCGCATCGTCGCGCCATCCGTAGCGCACCGCCACGGGCAGGGCGACCTCTGCGCTGCGAACCTCGACCTCCTCGCTGTCGATGCGCGCCCGTGCCGGGTGGAAGGCACGGTCCATGCCGGCCACCTCGAAGACACCGGGGGCCTCGCCGTCACGCGTGCGCAAACCCACTGCGTGCTCGAAGGTCAGGCGAATGGAATCGCCCTCGACCGACAGCGAGCGAAACACCGGACCCGAGCACTCGAGGTCGCGCCCGTAGTCGCGCGCGAGGGCCCAGAGAGCCAGGCGGCGCCCGACATCACGCTTGTTGCGCGGGTGGATGTCGGCAGGGTTGCCGATGTCCATCGTGACCGCCATCCCCGTGCGCGGGAGCGCGAGGGCCATGGCCTGAGCTTCCCTCAACTCCGCGCAGGCTTCTGGAGCGACGCGGCCGTTCTTGTGGTAGCGGTAGGGCGCGAGCTGGACGAAGTAGAAGGGCAGCTCGCTGCCCCAGTCAGCCCGCCAGTTGCGGATCATGGTCGGAAAGAGGGTCCGGTACTCCCATGCACGCGAGACGTTCGCCTCGCCCTGATACCAGATCGCGCCTGCGAACGAGAACGGGATCAGGGGCCGGATCATGCCGTTGTAGAGCACACCGGGCCGGTTCTGACCCTTGCGACCGTTGCCCTCACTGACCATGTACGACAGCTCCGCGACCTCCTCGAGCGCGCCGCGCCGAGTCCAGGCCTCGGCCACCGTGCCCCCCCAGGCGCTGACGACCAGACCCACGGGACGCTCAAGGGTCTCGTGCAGTTCGCGTCCGAAGTGGTAGGCGACAGCGGAGAACTTGCCGGCTGTCTCGGGCGAGCAGACCTTCCATTCCCCGTGACACTCGCGCGCGGGCTCGTCCGCCTGGGTGCGCGCGAAGGTGAACATGCGCAGGCCCGGGAAATCGGCGGCGGCCAGCTCCTGTTCGGCTCGCGCCGACGACTCGTTGCGCCACACCATGTTGGACTGACCGGAGCAGAGCCACACCTCGCCGATCAGCACGTCGCTCACGACGAGGCGTTCGGTGCCCTCGACCACCAGCTCGACCGGATCGTCGCTCGCCGTGAGCGGCGGCAGGTTCACGCGCCAGCGACCGTCAGCGTCGGTGACGACTGAAGCACTCTGTCCCGAGCAGTGCACGCTGATGCGTTCACCGGGTTCTGCTCTTCCCCAGACCGGGCAGGACTGCGCGCTCTGGAGGACCATGTGATCGCCGAACAGGTCAGCGAGCGTCACGTCCGCGGATGCGGCGACACCAGAGAAGGCGACGACGAGGGCCGGAACGAGGAGCCGGGGGCGGGCGTTGTGACGCATCTGGAACGGTCGGAAGGGGCAGGGTCCGCGGAACTCAGAGGGTACCTGATCGGGGATCGAATCGAGCCCGACGCCTGTTCGGGGCCGGTATCATGCGTCCATGCACAGCACACTCTACGCCATCTGCACCCTCGCCCTGCTCAGCGCCTTCTCGCCCGCCTCGGGCGCTTCCCTCGACGGGGAGAAGATCGCCGTGCTGGTGGTCGGCGGCGCCAACAACCATGACTGCGAGTGGACCACGCCCTCCCTCGAGCGGATGCTCACCTCCAGCGGTCTGTTCGAGGTGACGGTCACCGAAGACCCGGCGGCTTTCCTCGCGGACGCCGACAGGATCGCGCGCTTTCGCGTCTTCGTCCTCGACTACAACGGCCCGCGCTGGGGAGCGGCGGCCGAGGACCACTTCCTCGCAGCCGTGCGCGGCGGGGCGGGGGTGGCGGTCATCCACGCCGCGAACAACGCCTTCCGCGGCTGGGTCGAGTACGAGAAGCTCGTCGGCCTGATGTGGCGCGACGGCACGGGCCACGGGCGCTTCCACCCCTTCGACGTGCACATCACCGACCGCGACCATCCCATCACGCGTTCTCTGCCCGACCTGCTCGCACACCCCGATGAGCTGTACCACAAACTCGTGCCAATGCACGGCGTCGGGAACCGTGTCATCGGCGTGGCGAAGAGCGCGAAGGAGACCGGCGGCACGGGAGCGGACGAACCGATGATCGTCGTCAAGAGCTACGGCAAAGGCCGCGTGTTCCACACACCTCTTGGTCACGTCGGGCGCAACAACGTCCCCAGTCGCGCGTCCCACGAGGACGACCAGTTCCAGAACCTCGTCGTGCGCGGGACCGAATGGGCGGCCACGGGAGCGGTGACCGACGGCCTCCTCAGGCCCAACAGCCTCACGGAGGCGGAGTCCGCGGCGGGATGGCGTCTGCTCTTCGATGGCAGCCACACGACCGGCTGGCACCGTCACGGAACCGACGCATTCCCCGACAAGGGGTGGGAAGTGATCGACGGCTGCCTGGTCCACCGCGCTGGCGGCGGCGGCGGGGACATCGTCACCGACGAGCAGTTCGGCCTGTTCGAGCTGGAGTTCGAGTGGAAGGTGGCCGCGGGCGCCAACAGCGGGATCAAGTACCTCGTGCAGCCCGTCGAGCGGCCCTCGGCCATGCTCGGGTGCGAGTACCAGCTCCTCGACGACTTGCGCCACGGCGACGGCAAGAACCGCGAACACGCGGCAGGCTCTCTCTACGACGTCTTCCCCGCCGCCAAGGCCCCGCTTCGGCCCACTGGTGCCTTCAACCACTCCAGGATCGTCGTCCGCTCCAACCGCATCCAACACTGGCTGAACGGCGCGCTGACGGTGGACGAGGAACGCGGTGGAGCCGCCTGGGGAGCCGCTGTCACCAACAGCAAGTTCCGCAAGGCTGCACAGTTTGGTCTCCACGAGCAGGGCCACATCGGCATCCAGGATCACCACGACGAGGTCTGGATCCGCAGCATCAGGATCCGAGAAATCGACCACTGAGCTCCCCTCGAGCTGCCGGGCGAGAGGAAGTGAACGAGTTTTTTCGGGTGTATTAGTGTGGCGCAGAGGGGTTTGCCTCGGAATCCCACCCCAATGCTCCGCTCGAAGACCCTCCATTCGAACCGAGCTCCTCGTCCCGATTCCCTCCGAGGTCCAAGAAAACCACGACCATGAGACTGTGCATCACGGCTCCGCGACCTGCCTCGAGACACGGCGGCCTGCTCGTTGCCCTCACCATGACGGCCCTCGCTTCGGGCGCACTTGCCCAGACGCTTCCCGACAACATTGACATCACGACTTCACCCAACGGAGTCGTTCTCTTGCCTCCCTCGGTCGATCCGGTCTTCACGAACATCTTCGACCGCTACACGAAGATCACCGCCCCCAACGGCCAGGCCATCCACTTGCTGCTTGAGGACCAGGTCACCGACGAGATGGCGGTCCGCGCGCGTGAGGTGATGCGCTTCTACCTCACGGACGTCCCTGGTAGTCAGTACGGCGCCGACAAGACCGCCCTCACGAACCGCATGGGCAATGTCGAAGCCGCGCTCGTGTACTTCAACACCGAGATATCGGCCAACATCGCCATGAACGGCCCCCTGGGCAACGCGAACATCTTCGCTCAGGACCTCTACGCCACCGAATCGGTGGTCGAGGGTAGCTGGCCGTACATCCTCAATACCGTGCGCGACGCGACGCTGGAGGAGGTCTTCCACCTCGTCCACGGCGCCGGAATCCTCGGGACCCTGCCCGCCTTTCACCAGGAGATCATCGCTGCCACGAACGCCGCCATCAGCGCCGGGATCTACTTCCCGCCTCCTGGCCTGCCGCCCTGGGACAACCCGTTCGAGTACATCATCAGCGTCATCGACGTCTACTACGGTTTCTGGGCCCATGACCCCGACAACGACGGCACGTCATTCGGCGGCGAGTACGTGTTCCACACGCGCGCAACTGTCGAGGCCGGTGACCCGCAAGGGGTGACCGCCATGCGCAAATTCCTGCCGGAGTACTTCACTCCCTCCCTGACGAGCGCCGCGACCTTCCCCTGGACCTTCCAGCTCGAGTTCGACTCGAGCCTCGAGTACACCCACAAGTCGCAGTACATCCTGGACATCCGTCTCTCCGGCACGAACGACAGCGGGATCAACGGCAACGAACTGGACAACGTCCTGGGCGGCAACGCGGGCGACAACGCCATCGCGGGCATGGGCGGGACGGACACGGTCGTCTTTCAGGGCGCGCGAGCGGAGTACGTCATCTCCGGCGCCATGATCACCGACACCATTCCCGGCCGCGACGGCATCGACACCCTCGCCACGGTCGAGTTCCTGCAGTTCAGCGACCAAACCATCCCCTTCGGCGGCGGTTCGGCCGTGAACTTCTGCACGAGCTCCCCCAACTCCACCGGCGGCGCGGCCGTGATCTCCCACGGCGGCAGTCTCGACGTCTCCGCGAACGACCTGAGCCTGCACGCCACGCCCGTTCCGCCCGGTCAGCCGGGGATCTTCTTCTACGGTTCGACCCAGAACCAGGTGTCCTTCGGCAACGGGACGCTCTGCGTGGCCCAGCCCATCGTGCGCCTCGGGGTCTCCTTCGCCTCCGGTCTAGGCGACCTGGACTACGACCTGGACAACCAGTTGCCGCCGGTGAGCGGTGACCTGCTCCCCGGATCGGTCTGGAACTTCCAGGCCTGGTTCCGCGACCCGCTTGCGGGCGGCGCCACCTTCGACCTCTCCGACGGCCTGCGCATCACCTTCGCTCCCTGACGGCGGCGCGCGCGGCCCTCACTGAGCGGGGCGCGCCCAGGGCAGCTGTTTCCACCAGGCGGCTCCGTCGCCGGGGACTCGCTCGACCTCGCGCCTGAAGAGGGCCGTCATGGCCGCGACCCGCTCAGGGTCGCGAAGCGCGAGGTTGGTCGCCTCCGCGGGATCTGCTTCCAGATCGAAGAGCTGCACGGGCGGCAAGCCCAGCTCTTTGGCCCGCGCTGAGCCGCGCGGCTCGGACCAGCCCCCCGAACCGGGGCAGAAGCACAGCTTCCAGCGCCCGGAACGGACGGCGAAGCAGCCGGTCGAGCTGTGGTTCACGATCACCTCGTGCAGGGGCGTCGCAGGCTCCTCGCCGGTCAGAAGCCCCACCAGGCTGGCGCTGTCTTCCCCCGCGTCCTCCGCGAGCTCCACGCCCAGGGTTTCCGCCACGGTCGCCATCACATCGGTCAGGCAGATCGGTTGGGCGCAGCGCGTGCCGGCGGCGACCACGCCCGGCCAGCGCACCAGGAACGGCACGCGGTGACCTCCCTCCCAGACGTCCGCCTTGTGTCCCCGCCAGTGGGCGCGCAGGTCGACGCCGCCGGCGGAGAGGCTCGCGAAGTTCGCCTTGGGCGAGGTGCCGTTGTCGGCGGTGAACACGACCAGCGTGTCGTCGCGCACTCCGTACTGATCGAGCGCGCGCAAGACCTGTCCCACCGACCAGTCCGTCTCGAGCATGAAGTCCGCGTAAGGACTCACTCCGCTCTGACCCTGAAAGGTCTGCGAAGGGCTGATGGGCGTGTGTGGTGAGGTCATCGGGAAGTAGAGCAGGAAGCGCTCCCCCGCCTGCGCGCGGTCGCGGATGAACCCCACACAGCGGCGCGTGAGCTCGGGCAGGACGGCCTCCAGGCTCCAGCCCTCCGTCATTGGACCGGCGCTCACACCGTTGGCTGCGTCCCGCGCCATCGTCCCTGTCGGAGCGGCGAGGGCGCGGTCGTCCTCGATCCAGACATAGGGGGGCCAGTTGGGGACGTCGTCACCGAAGTAGTGCTCGAAGCCCGCCTCCAGGGCGCCGCCGCCGATGGGCCGCGCGTAGTCGATCTCGACGGCCTTGCGGGTCGTCCCGCCGCCACGCTTCGGCCAGTGCCAGCCCAGGTGCCATTTGCCGATGCAGGCCGTGCGCAGGCCCGCGGCGCGCGCCACGTCCGCCAAGGTGAGACGCTCCTCGGCAATCAGCGGCCCCTCCCACTTCCCGACGATGCCTGCCTTCAAGCGCGTGCGCCAGGCGTAGCGCCCGGTGAGGAGCGCGTAGCGCGTCGGCGAGCAGACCGCCGAGGGCGAATGAGCGTCGGTGAAGGACACGCCCTCGCGCGCCAGGCGATCGAGGTTGGGCGTCGGCAGTCCCGAGCCCGGGTGCTCCGCGTGTAGCGAGGCCAACCCCATGTCATCGGCCAGGATGACGACGACGTTGCGCGGAACGTGGGTCGCGTCCTGGGGAGCGCACAGCGCCGACAACAGGCCGACGGCGGCGAGGATCGTGCTCATCATGATCGGACTCCCTTGCAGCAGTTTCTGGTTTGCTCGTGCCGCGCTCTATCCGATGAGCTCATCGACGACGTTCCCGTGCGCATCCGTCAGGCGATAGCGCCGGCCCTGGTGCCGATGGACCAGCCGTTCGTGATCGATGCCCAACAGGTGCAGGATCGTCGCGTGCAGGTCGTACAAGTGAACGGGATCGCGCACGACGTTGTAGCCGAACTCGTCGGTCTCTCCGTGCACGTGACCAGCGCGCACGCCACCGCCGGCCATCCAGACGCTCGCGCAGCGCGGGTGGTGGTCGCGGCCGTAGTTGGTGGCGGTCAGCTTCCCCTGGCAATAACAGGTGCGCCCGAACTCGCCTCCCCAGATGACGAGGGTGTCGTCGAGCAGGCCACGACGCTTCAGGTCGGTGACCAGCGCGGCCGAGGCGCGGTCGGTCTCACGACACTGGGTGCGGATGGCCCCCGGCAGCGAGCCGTGCTGGTCCCAGCCCTGGTGGAAGAGCTGCACGAAGCGCACGTCCCGCTCGATCAGGCGGCGTGCCAGCACACAATTGGCCGCGTAGGTGCCAGGATTGCGCGCGTCCTCGCCGTAGAGCTCGAAAGTGGCCTCGGGCTCGTCGGAGAGGTCGGCCACCTCGGGCACGGAGGCCTGCATGCGAAAGGCGAGCTCAGCCTGGGCGATGCGGTCGAGGGGCGCTTGATCGTCGTAGCGCGCCGCGTCGGCCTCGTGCAGCGCGCGCTGAGCGTCGAGCATGCGGCGGCGAGTGGCCCGGTCCAGACCAGCCGGGTCGTTCAGGAACAGCACCGGATCGGCACCGGCGCGCAGCTGGACGCCCTGGTGGCGAGCGCTGAGGAATCCCGATCCCCACAGGCGCTTGTACAGCGGCTGACCGCCCTTGTTCTTGGTGACGAGCACACAGAACACGGGAAGGTCAGAGTTCATGCTCCCCAGCCCGTAGCTGAGCCAGGCCCCCATCGACGGCCGGCCCGCGATCTGGGAACCGGTCAGGAGGAAAGTCGCCGCCGGATCGTGGTTGATGGCCTCCGTAACGATGGTGCGCATGATGCAGAGGTCGTCGGCGATCTTGGCCGTGTGGGGAATAAGCTCGCTCATCCACGCTCCCGACTGCCCGTGGCGCGCGAACTCGAACTGCGCCCCGGCCAGGGGCAGGCTCGCCTGGTTGCCCGACATCCCGGTCAACCGCTGGCCGCGTCGCACCGAGTCGGGAAGCTCCTCGCCGTTGCGCTCTTGCAGGATCGGCTTGTGGTCGAAGAGCTCGAGCTGCGAGGGGCCGCCGCTCTGAAACAGGTGTACGACGCGCCTCGCGCGCGGAGCGTGGTGCAACCCCGCCAGGCCCTCGGACTCATCACCGCGCGCGATCTTCCCCAGGGCCAGCGACGCCAGTCCCAGGCCCGCACCGCGCAGCAGGCTGCGCCGCCCCAGAGTCCGCAGGTGTCGCTCCGTGCCGTGATCGAGATCGAATCCGCTCATGAGATCAGCGTCGTGTCAGGGCGGCGTCCAGGCCGAGCAAGGCGCTCGCGACCACCGCGGTCGCCGCGCGTTCGATCGCGTCCTCGTCGGAGACGTCAGGGCCGTCGGTCGGCTGCGCCTCGCCGTGTGCGAAGCGCTCGAGGTCGAATGCCGCCAGGGTGCGCGCGGCGATCGGGTCCGCGCGGTAGGCCGCTCGCTGCGCGGTCAGGAGATCCAGCCACTCGCGCGCCTCGAACTCGGAGGGTGCGTGGCTCGTCACGGCCCGCGTCAGGTAGGCGATGCGCTCCCCATCGTCCTGGGTGTCCGACAGCGCTCGAGCCGCGAGCCGCACCGCGACCTCGACGAACTGCGGATCGTTCCAGAGCGTCAGGACCTGCAGCGGCGTAACGGTCGAGGGGCGCGCGACCGTGCACACCTCGCGCGCCGGAACATCGAAGAGGGTCATCGTCGGCGGCGGCGAGGTCCGCTTCCAGAAGGTGTACAGGCTGCGCCGTCGCAGGGCGTCACCCCGGCCGACCGGATAACTCTTCCCGCACTTCTGCTGCCAGAGCCCGGGCGGCTCGTAGGGGAACACCGATGGCCCGCCGCGCGCGGAGGCGAGCAGGCCCGCGGCATGCAGGGCGCCGTCTCGGATCATCTCGGCCGAGCGTCGGCCGCGCCGTGCGCGCGAGAGGAGTGAGTTGTCGGGGTCGATCTCGAGCGCGCGCTCGGAGCGCTCGGACGACTGGCGATAGGTCGCCGAGAGCACAAGGCGGCGCAGCAGGGCGCGGTTGTCCCAGCCCGAGTCAATCAGATCTCGCGCCAGTGTGTCGAGCAACGCGCGGTGGAGCGGTGGCGGTGACTGGCTTCCGATGTCCTCCGGCCGCGGGAGCAGGCCCACGGAGAAGGCCGTGCGCCACAGGCGATCGACCTGCACGCGGGCCGTCAGTGGGTGGTCGGAATGGGTGATCCAACGCGCCAGGTCGAGTCGATCCTGCGGCTCCTCGAAGCCAAGGGTCGGCAGACAATCGGGCATCGCGGGCCGCACGGCCTCGCGCCGCTCGCTGTAGACCCCGCGCTGGAGGACGTGCGCCGTCCGGCGCGCCGCGGGCAAATCCGGCGCCGTCGCCATGGTCATGATCTGTCGCACGCGATCGCGCAAGGTGTCGCGCCGGGCGCGCAGGCCTCGCAGAGCCGCTCCGGCCGCATCCACGGCGGAGTCCGACGCAGCCTGGGGCACGCTGCCGGTGGTAGAGAGCACAGCCACCTCCGCTCCGGACAGTTCGCGGCCGTAGACGGCGACCTCGTCCACCAGGCCCTGCTTGTAGCCCTTGTCACGGAAGCGGCTGCCGATGGTCAGATGACCGATCGAACCGCCGCGGATCGTGCGCGTCAGGTGATCACGTACGACCTCGGTGCGGGCCAGCTCCCCATCGAGATAAAGCCGCAAGCCCGCCGCGCGACTCGATCCGTCGTAAGTGAAGGCGGCGTGATGCCACTCCCCGACCGGCAAGGGCTCGCTAGTGCGGATCGCGATCGCATCACCCGGCCAGAAGTGAACCAGCGCGACCGTCAGCTTCCCTTCCTCCACGAGGATCTGGTAGCCGCGGCTGCCCGAATCGGTCCACGACTTGGTGCGATGGATGACGACCGCGCGCTCGTAGGCCGGCATGTTCAGCCAGAGGCCGATGGAGAAGGGATCGCTGCGCTGGAAGTCGCCGATCTGGGGAAAGGTAACGGCGTTCTCTCCCGACATACGCAGGCCCATGCCGCGCGCACCCTCGACCTGGTCGGGCCCGTCGATGAATACGGCGGCGGGACCGCCCTCGACGGCGTTGGCCTTCGCCTCGGGCGGCTCGAACGAGAAGCGCCCGAGCGCGGCGACACCGCGGCCCGGCAATCTGTCGAACCCCGCCAGTTTGGCCTCCGCCTTGGCGACGGACGCTTCCAACGAGGCGAGCTCCCGCTCCTGGTTGTCGGTCGGCAAGGCGAGCGCCGGAGTGGGCACCGAGCTGGTGAAGTGCGAGTAGAGCCCCGACTCGTCAATGCCGTCGAAGAACGACGAGAGCGAGTAGAACTCCCGCTGCTTGAAGTCGTCGAACTTGTGGTCGTGGCAGCGCGCACAGCCCATGGTCAGCCCCAGGAAGGCTGCAGCCATGGTCTCGACGCGGTCGGACACGTACTCGACGCGATACTCCTCCTCCACGCTGCCGCCCTCGTTGGTCTGGCGGTGCAGGCGGTTGAAGGTCGTCGCCAGCCGGGTCTGGCGTGACGCTTCGGGGAGCAGGTCGCCGGCGAGCTGGTGGGTCACGAACTCGTCGTAGGGCAGGTTGTTCTCGAAGGCGTCGAGCACCCAGTCACGCCAGGGCCAGACATTGGTGTTGACGTCCGCTTGGTAGCCGAAGGTGTCCGCGTAGCGCGCGACGTCGAGCCAGTCGGCGGCCAGGCGCTCGGCGTGGGCAGTCGAGGCGAGCAGGCGATCAACGACACGCTCGTAGCCATCGGGTGCATCGTCGGCCAGAAACGCGTCGAGCTCGGCCAGGGTCGGCGGCAGGCCCGTCAGGTCGAAGGACACACGGCGCAACAGCGTGGCCCGATCCGCCTCGTCAGCAGGTGAGAGTTGAGCGGCCTCGAGCTTCGCCAGCACGAAGCGGTCCAGCGCATCCTGCGGCCAGCTCTCGTCGCCGACCTCGGGGGCCGAATGACGCGCGGGTCGCTCGAAGGCCCAGTGCTCCACGTAGGCCGCGCCCTCGTCGATCCAGCGCGAGAGGAGCGCAATCTCCTCGGCGTCCAGCTCGAGAGCCGAATCGGCCGGCGGCATGCGCTCGTCGGGGTCCTCGGCGGAGATCCGAAAGACCAGCTCGCTCCCCGCGGCGTCGCGCGGCAGGACGACGGCGTAACCGCCGCGATCCTCTGTCGCGCTCGCGCGCAGGTCCAGGCGCAGATCTGCCTCGCGGGCTCCAGCGTCAGGCCCGTGACACTGAAAGCAGCGGTCGGAGAGCAAGGGCCTCACCTCGGTCGCGAAGTCCACCGGCGCGCGTTCGCCGACGTCCTCCCCCCACCCGCCCGCCGCCGCAGGAAGCGTCATGGAGGCGGCCAGGACAGCCCACGTCGAATGGAGACGCAACACGCCTCCATTCTCCCCATCGAGCCCCGCGCCACAACCCACAGCGCCCGACCGAGGCCCTGTCAGTCCGTGCATAGAACCTCCTGGAGCGCGCGAAGCACCTCACCTCCGCCAGAGGCCATCGCCACGTGAGCCAGGGAACTGAACATCGCGACTCCAGAAAATTTCGCAGCCGAGCTCCTCGCCCGAGCCACACAACCTCCCAACCGCGCTCCTAGCGCGGGTCCGGAACCTCGTTGACCGTGTAGTAGGCCCTGGAGTGAACCAGGGGTGCACCACCACGAGAGCGCAGGGGAGCGAGATCGAACTCGTGCACGTGTCCGCGCTGGAGGCGGTCGAGCACCAGGGTCGCGTGCAGGCCGTTTTCCGAAAGGACCACGCTCTGAACACCGGGGGTGCTCTCGTCCACCTCCGGGCCTCCGTAGCCGGCGTGGTAGATGTGGGTGAAAGTCTCCAGGCGATAGGACGAAGGGGCGGAGCCCGTGACCTCGTCCAGCGGCAGGGTGAACGTCACCTCGAAGCCCGTCGGCGTGATCTCGATCCGCTCGATCTCAAAGGGAACCTCGCCGGTCCAATCGATGCGCTCGAGGGCGAAGGGCTTTATGCCCCGAACGGGCCAGCCACGGTTGGTACCACCGCAGAGCAGACTGCCCCCGGGTGTGAACTGCACGTTCAGGATCCCCGTGGAGAGGCCCTCTCGAAACGGATAGCACGCTCCCTGCCAGACGCCATTGACCTGCTCGGTCGTGGCGCGCATGACAACCGAGAGGCTGTAATCCCCCACGAACAGCTGATCCTCGAAAGGGCCGAAACGCCCTATTGTTCGGTTGACGGTGAACCCGGAGATCGAGCGGCCCATGCGGATGTAGGGGAAGATCACCGCATAGGGCACGAGCTCCCCCACGCGCTCGAGCTCGGCGAGCACGCGCGACCCGGACTCCGGCTGCGCGGGCGCCGGTCCCATCCCGGGCGCGAAGGGGTACCAGTTGAAGCTCACCGGATGGCCCATGAAGCTCCCCGGAGTGAGCGCCTTCAGGCTGCAGGACGAGTTCCAGGGGCCCTGACTCTCGGTGTAGAACAGCGCCCCGTGCTCGTTGGCACCGATGCCGCCGGGGCTCCGCAGACCGCTGGCGATGGGAACCGTCTCCCCCTCTGCCGTGATCTTCATGGCCCAGCCACGGAACAGCGCGCGTGAGTGGTACGAGCTGGAGAGGCCGAGGGCCACGTGCAGGTTCCCCTGCTCATCGAACTTCGAGCCGAAGGCGTACTCGTGGTAGTTCGCGTATCCCCAGGCGTCCGAGATCGTGTCGAAGCGGTCAGCGCGTCCGTCCCCGTCCGTGTCGGTGATGCGGGTCAGCTCACAGCTCTGAGTCACGTAGAACGCGCCGTCCCGAAAGGCCAGTCCGAAGATCTCGTCGAGGCCAGTGGCGAAGAGGTGGTAGGAGGGCTCCGGTTTGACTTCGTCGATGCCACTCACGATGAAGAGGTCACCGTGGCGCGTCCCCACGGCGATGCGTCGGTCGGGCAGCACGGTGAAGACCCCGGCTTCGATCACGAGCCCCGGGGGAACCGGGACGTTCACCACTCGATAGTAGCCACGCTCCAGCGCCTCGGTCCCCCAGGTCTTCCCGAGGTCCTCCCCCCGGGCACTCGCACACAGGACCGTGCAGAAGACGCCAAGGCCGAGCGCGGCCCGCAGAGAATCAGCGCGTGAGCTCATAGTCGATCCTCAGGACGGTGGAGCCCACGGGCAAGTCCAGTTGAAGCAGCAATTCCAGGTCACCCTCGGCGTCTGCGATCGGCCTCAGCGTGCTCGGCACTTCGGGAACGGTCAGGACGAGACCTGGGACGGCGAAGCGGCGCGGGCCGAGCGCATCGATCTGTCCCGTCAGCGCGCGAAAGGTGAGCGCCTCCGCCACTGGTGACGTGAGCCGGAGCGCGCGCTCGAGCGCCACCCGATCGTCGGAGAAGTTCGCCTCGCCGCGGTCCTCTACGGCGACGTCACCGCTCTCGTAGCGGAAGGTCGGCACCTCGGCCTCATCCAGCGAGTAACCCCGGAAGCGGTATCCACGGTTGCGCGGATAGAGGGGTTCGGGATCCACCGGGTGCTCCTTGTCCGTGCGCGGACGCAGGGGCCAGGGCTCCTCAGCCGTGGCCGGGCGATGGAATGACACGTCGCGGGCGAGGGAGATCGCCCGCGCGCCGGGGTTGAAACCACCCGCCCCCTGTCCGTCCCAGCGGACCGAGACGAAGTCTCCCCTCCACAGACCCGCGAGGGTCCCGGTCTGTGCGTCGAAGGCGTAGTTGAGGCCACCGGGAAGGCCGACGGCGATGCCCCGGAAGCCGGCGAGGCCGCTGCGGCCCCGGTAGGTGCGGGCCCTGTCGTTCACCTCCAGGCGTGAGCCGACCGAGCGGATTCCCGGCGGGTCGCCGGCGGAGCGACCGAGGGAGAGGTAGTGCCAGATGGCGCTGATCTGTCGCCGGGTGTCTCCCCCCAGGACCTCCGCCATGGAGGCAACGCCCCCCGCCCAGGACTCGGGCATCAGGATCCCGGGCCGATAGACCTGGGGCGCGATCACGAAACGCGCGAACCAGCTCGGATGCAGGCGCTCGACACTGGTGATCAGGTCGATGCCTCCGAAGCCCGGTGTCTCCTTGCCGTTGAAGTCATGGCACGAGATGCAGCTCAAGGCCTTGTTCCCGAGCAAATCCCTGGCTGCGTCGCGCGCCTCTCGCTCCTCCTCGCCCTCGAATTCCAGGATCTCGAAGGGCTCGATGACGTCGACGCCCGCGAAAAGATCCGGCAGGTGCGTGAGATGGGTCTCACCAAACTGCGGCATGCGCGTGTGCATGTAGGGCCGCACGCTCGCGCCGTCGAAGAGCACCTTGCGCATCCACTCCTGCCGGAGCTTCGCGCCCGCCAGAGTCAGGTCGGGCGGGATCCGGGCCTCGTTCCCCAGGTCGTGCTCGTCCGTCTCGAAGTAGGGGTCCAGCTGGGGAGAGACACCGCCGCGGTCGTCGCGCACGTGGCAGGCGAGGCAGTGGAAGGCGGCCAGGGTTGCATCGATGCGCTCGGAGTCGGTCGGCTGTGGAGCCGGCGACGCGAGGGCCAGGGCGAGGGCGGCGCGCTGACTGGGATCGAGGCCGAAGCGCGGCGCTCCCCCCGGATCGGGCGCGAGGCAGCCCCGCTCCGGATCGAGGAGACCGTCCGTTCCGACGGGCTGGGGCTCGGACACTCCCTCGAGGGCATGGCATGCACCGCAGCGGAATTCTTCGAACCAGCGACGACCGGCGGCGACCTGGCCCGGCACCATCGCGGGCCACTCCAACTCAGCGGCAGCGTCGGCCACCAGGTAGGCCCCGACCGCGTCCGCCTCCCCGCGGTCCAGGCCCATGTCGGGCATGCGGCCTGCAGGACGAACGGCGACGGGCCGGAACAGGAACGACGCCAGCGACGCCCGACTGTACTTGGTGGCCACATGCTCCAGCGTCACGGCTCCGGGCAACGGCGCGGGCGTGCGCCCCCCCTCGTAGGGCGGGTCACGGGGCTCATGACATGCGACGCAACCGACCCTGTGGTAGAGGACGCGGCCCCGCTCGACCTGCTTGGGGTCCGGGGTCTCGCTCAAAAACGGCCGGTCGGCGCGCTCAACGAGGAAGGCCGTGATCGCATTCGCGATCTCCGCGCGCCTGCTCGGCGGCTCGGCCGCCAGCAGCGAGGGCATCTTCGTCCCCGGATGTACGCCCCCGGGATCGGCGATGAAGCGTCGCAGGTGGTTCGGCGACACCCGCCAGCCGACCTCCTTGAGGTCCGGCCCTGCGAGCACCGGCCCGGCGTCCTCGGGTGTACGAGAATGACAGGCGAGACAGCGCAGCTCCTCGAGGAGGACCTCTCCCTGCTGTCGCTGCCCGAGCGTCTGATCACCGTGGAGCCCCGGGACGACGGGCGCCCGGTCCTGCCCCCACACGATGGGCGCGAACCAGAGCGCCGAGAGCAGAACGCCTCGACACGGGAGCATGCCACCGAGGTTCATGAAGCCGATGGTAGGGCCCAATCCGCTTCAGGACAGGGATCAGGTGAAGTTCATCGGACCCGCGCGACACTGACGCGCCTGGCGCGGCCGCTAGGCATCGCCGCTGATCCGCGCCAGCAGCGCGTCGGCAAAAGTGTCGGCGGCCTCAGGGTGGTGCTGGAAGAAGAACATCGGCTCGATGAGCTCGAGCTCGTTCAGCACGGCCCGGTCGTCGTCGTCGAAGAGAAAATCCGCCCGTGCGTAGAGGGGCACGCGGGAACCGGGCACGACCTCCAG
>DASCMO010000111.1:0-2037 GCA_036010965.1 Planctomycetota bacterium
TGAGCAGTACGGCACGCATGACGTCCCCCTAGGGTCGGGAATACCCTTGAGGACAGTCTACACCCACCTCAAACCGTCAGCGTTTCCATTGCCGAGATCGACTCGGACGGCGAGAGCCCACGGGAGCGGCCCACTAGCAACTCGACGAGGCCCGAGGAGGGTCCGGCCTAGAACAACTGGTCCAGGGGGTCGCCCCCATCGGGATCGGCGTTTTCGTTTTCTCCTACCCCCCCTTTGGAAGCGTTCGAAGTGTTCGAAGCGTTCGAGTCCAGCGGAAGGGAGCCGTCCCGAACGGATGGAACACTTGGAACGCTTTCAGAGGGGACCCCAGGCGAAAACACTTCGGGGCAGTAGATCGTGCAGGCCCGGCGGATCGGGGCCGTGGCGTAGCCGCGGCGGCGCTGGCCGTCAGGCTCCTGCGTCGGCTTTACCCGGAAGTTTCGGAAATGTCGGGCGAGCCCGTGGCTGGTGAGGCCGTCTTTCTTCGGCCCCGATTCGCTCCACCGCGCCTCGGGCAAGGCGTTGAGCGCCCGCAGAATGGATTCCGTAACCACGAACTCGGGCCACTCGGTCGGGCTTCGGCGCAGGCTCTCGAAGTAGCGCCCCACGTCGGCCAGAAGCTCGATGTGCTCCGACTCCTCGGCTTCGTCGAAATGGAGTGCGTGTGCGGCCTTTACGACCCGCGGGAGCCACGCTTCGCCCGCAGCCTCGGCCACTGCTAGCAGCGGCCCCCACTTATCGAGCAGCCGTCCATCCATGCCCGGCACGGACGGCAGCGTGCCAAGACCGCTGCTGTGGTCGGCTGCCCACCGGGCGCCCTGGCGGCGCAGCCGGGCCAGCTCCTCCGGGTAATCATTCGGCCCAAGCGGTTCGAGCGGGTCCTGGCTGCGCTCCATGGGCACGACGATCGAGCGGCTGAGAATGGTGGACGGCAGTGCACCAATGCTTGCCAGTGCCTTTGGCCCGAAGCAGTCGAAGGCTCGGGGCTCGGCGTCGTCGCCGACACAGCGCAGCACGACCCCGCCCTTCTGGAATCCCTCGTTGAGCAGCAGCCGCATCTCCTCGTTTCGTTCCAAGCGGCCGTCTTGCTCGTCGAGCAGCAGGACCGGGTGATGGGCATCGACGACTCGAAACAGCGTCGCCGTGGTCAACGACCCTGAGGAGAGTGGTAGACCCGAGAGCCGTTGGCAGGCGCGCAGCGCGCTGCTCTTTCCGCAAGCGGGAGCGGGGCTTGTGAAGACGACATAGGGCGCATAGCCGAATCGCTGCCAAGCGTGCGTGTAGAGGCACCAGGCCGCGAGCGCGATGTGCGCGCCTTCAGGCATGGCGAGGTAGCGCCGCAGCTCGTGCTCGCACTCCTCGAGCCAAGCGGCTCCGTCCACCGCTTCGGGCCACGGCTCGGCCGGGCAGAGCAGCTCGGAAATGGGGCGACCGGCGAGCTTCGGGCCGGCGCCCTTCCCCGTCGGCCGGTGCTCCTGCCGCCACAGCGCCATCACGTCGCCCTTCGCAAGCCCGTAGCGTTGGCAGAGGTCTTTCACCTGCTGCATCACCTCCAACTCGCCCATGTCAGCCAGCAGCGCCCGGAGATCGGCCTCAGCATGAGTGATTCCGGGGTCGCTCATGACGCTTCCCGCTCGTCCACCAGGTCGAAGAAGCGCAACCCCAGGCCATCGAGCATCGCGCCTGTCGAGCAGGCGCAACCCTGCGGCGCGAGCCGCGCGCGGCGATCGGGGTCGAGGCACAGGCGCACGCGGCCGACGTGGCAGGACGGGCAGTCCCATGTGTCGGAATCGGCGTGCCAGTGGCACCCCGTCTTAATGAGATGCCTGGTCACTCGGGTTAACGCTCGCGAATGCTGTAATCTTCTCATTCGATCGCTCCTGCGCCCGCTGGGTTTCGGTTGGTACCGCCCGGTGGGCGCAATGCGTTGGGGGTCAGGTCACGTGGGTGGCGCCGTCACTCATTCGGGGGCCGTGGCGCAACCACCACCCTGCCGGCCCTTGAGAGCCTCGAGCACCTCACACCACAGCCACGCGG
>DASCMO010000112.1:0-56024 GCA_036010965.1 Planctomycetota bacterium
ATTACTACGCCGACGCGCGCGGGGTTCCCGCCTCCAACATCCTCTACATGGATCCGTCGGCGTCGGACTACCCGACCTTCGTGAACGACAACCAGGCCGGCTTCCTCGGCACCCTCGAAGGTCGGGGACTCGGCCACGCCGACTTCGTGATTGTCATGCCGGGGACGACTTTCTATGTGAGCGCTCCCGGGCTCGTTACCGACAGCTGCTCACCGGTCAACCGCTTCAGCATCGCCGCGCCCTTCGCCCTCAGCTTCAACAGCGACAAGATCCTGGCGGGGACCGGAGTCGGCGCCAGCAACCGCTACTTCGCGACCGACGAGTCGGCGGTCGCCTTCGACAGCTCGCTCTCCTGGTTCGCAGGCCAGCCGAGCAGCTCGTCCTCCGCCGAGCGCTACTTCATCGGCGCCATGCTGGGCTACACCGGCGTGCGCGGGAACACGATCGACGAGCTGATCGCCATGATCGACAGCAGCGTCGCCGTGGACGGGACCCAGCCGGTGAGCACGTTCTATTTCATGGAGACCAACGACATTCTGCGCAGCGGGCCTCGCCACGGCTGGTACCCCGAGGTCAGCGCTGCGATCAGCACCCTGGGCGGGCTGGCCCAGCACCTGCTGGCCGACCTCCCCCTCGGGCAGCACGACTGCCAGGGGATCATGACCGGTCTGGCGGCGCCGAACATCGTCGGTGGCGACTTCACCATCATGCCGGGCGCTTTTTGCGATCACCTGACCAGCTACGCCGGCGCCTTCGACATCGGCGCGCAGACCAAGATGTCGCGCTGGATCGAGAAGGGCGCGAGCGGAACCTCCGGCGCCGTGGAGGAACCCTGCAACTACCCGGGCAAGTTCCCTCACGCGCGCATGCACCTGTACTACTACAAAGGGCTGTCCCTGGGCGAGGCGTGGTTTCGCAGCATGCGCTACTACATCTTCCAGAACCTGCTCTACGGCGATCCGCTCACTCGGCCCTACGCCCACATTCCGTCGGTGGAGGTCCCCGACGCCCCGACGGGACCCGTCGCGGGCGCGATCAGCATCACGCCCATCGCGAACACGACCATGCCCGGCGCCCAGGTCGAGGAGTTGGAGGTCTACATCGACGGGCGCCTGGTGCGCACCGGCGTCCTGGGCCAGAGCCTGCCGATCGATACGACGGCGTTCGATGACGGCTGGCACGAACTGCGAGTCCTCGCCCACGACGACAGCGACGTCCGCTCGGCGGGGAACTGGGTCGGATCCCTGCAGGTGGCCAACGCCGCCGCCACGGCGACGATCGCGGTGAACCAGACGGCGGGCGACCTGACCCAGCGCTTCGACTTCACCGTCGAGGCCCCCGGTTCGACCGTGGGCGAGCTGCGGCTCGTGCAGGCAGGCCGAGTGATCGGGACCGTCTCCTCCAACCCCGGCGTGATCAGCGTCTTTGGCCAGACCCTCGGTGCCGGGCCCGTCAAAGTCCAGGCCGAGGCCATGCTCAACGGTGGAGTCCTCGTCCGCAGCGCGCCTCTCGATCTACTGGTCGATTACAGCTCCGGTGCGATCTCCGGGCTCGCGCCGGTGGCGTTCCGTTACACCAAGTTCGTCAGTGACGACGTGGCGACCGTGATCGAGCTCCCAGGCGCCTTCGACGACGACCTGGCTCAGGCGACCTTCTCGATTGTGAGTGCGCCCTCGCAGGGCACCCTCGCCCCCGGGTCGGACGGGCCGTTCCGCATCTTCCGACCCAACGCGGGGGCGAGCGGATCGGACTCCGTCGTCTTTGCTGTCAGCACGCCCTCGGGAGTGTCGAGCAGCGCGATCGTGCAACTCATCTTCGAGCCCGGATTCGACTGCGTCGCGCCCGTGACCTACTGCCAGTCGGCTCCCAACTCGATCGGCGGCGGAGCGGCGATCGGCTTTTCGGGGACCGCCGGCATCGTGGCCAACGATCTGGTGCTGGAAGTCACCGGCGCCACGCCCTCGCAGTTCGGGATTTTCTACTACGGACCCAATCAGATCATGATCCCCTTCGGTGACGGCTTCCGGTGCGTGGGTGGGGGGACGAGCGGCCTCTTCCGGCTTCCAATCATCACGACCGACGCCTTCGGCGACGGGAGCCACGGGATCGACGTGAACGCGCCGCCGGCGGCCGCCGGGTCGGGAGCGCTGGTCCCCGGATCGGAGTGGAACTTCCAGTTCTGGTACCGCGATCCCTCCGGTCCCGGCGGCAGCGGCTTTAACTTCTCCGACGGCCTTGCCGTGGGGTTCTGCCCCTAGGCGCAGCCTCGGTTACTCCGTGCGCGGCGCGGGCTTGCCCAGGATGTACTGGCCCGGCCAATACTGGTCGGGGTAGTCGTAGTCCTCGGCTGCGTGCAGCGTCAGGTAGGCGTCCCGTAGGTGCGGGCGGGCCATGGCGCACAGGTCCGCGCGCCCGGCGGTCAGGATCGTGTTGGCGTGGTCGGCGCCGAGGATCGCTCCGACGGCCATCACGGGGATGTCCACCTCGGCTCGGATGCGTTCGGCGAAGGGCACCTGGTACATGCGACCGTAGATGGGCTGGGCATCGGGGGAGTTGCCGGAGCTGGAGACGTCCACCAGGTCGCAGCCGGCCTCGGAGAGCAGCGCCGCGAGCTCGACCGCCTCTTCGGGCGTGAAGCCGTCGGGGTGCCAGTCGGTGGCGGAGATGCGGACGGCCAGCGGGCGGGGGGCGGGCCAGGCCGCGCGTACGGCTGCCAGCACCTCGAGGGGGTAGCGGGCGCGGTTGGCGAGGGAGCCGCCGTAGGCGTCGTCGCGATGGTTCGTGAGAGGGGAGAGGAAGCTCGAGAGCAGGTAGCCGTGAGCCATGTGAAGCTCGACGAGATCGAAACCGGCCTCCAGGGCGCGCTCGGCCGCTCGCACGAAGGCGTCGCACACCGCGTCCATGTCCTCGCGGTCCATGGCGCGCGGGACGGGCCAATCGGGCAGGAAGGGCACGGCCGAGGGCGCGAGCAGCGGCCAGCCGCCGTCGGTGAGCGGTTCATCAAAACCCTCCCAGGGATGGTGGCAGGACCCCTTGCGACCGGCGTGGGCGAGCTGCACGCCGATCTTGGCCGGCGAGGTCTGGTGCACGAAATCGACGATGCGCTGCCAGGCCGTGACGTGTTCGTCGCTGTAGAGCCCGGCGCAACCGGTCGTGATGCGGCCCTCGGCCAGCACGTCGGTCATCTCCGTGATCACCAGTCCCGCACCGCCCACGGCCCGGCTGCCGAGGTGCACGAGATGCCAGTCGCCGACGGTCCCTTCGACCGCCGAGTACTGGCACATGGGCGAGACGACGATGCGGTTCGCCAACCGCACATCGCCGACGTCGAAGGGCGTGAAGATCGGTGCCGGCCTGCGGCCGTCGGACTGGCGGGGCGCCCCGACGTCCTCGCAGAACTCCTTGCGAGCGGCGGCGACCAGCTCGGGGTCGCGCATCTCGAGGTTGTCGTAGGTGATCCGCTTGGAGCGGGTCATCAGGTTGAACTGGAAGCGAGCGGGGGGCTGCCCCATATAGCGGGCGGAGTTCTCGAACCACTCGAGGCTGGTCTGGGCGGACTTCTGCAGCTTGATCACGTCCACGCGTCGCGCTTCGTGGTACGCGTCGAGGGTCTTCTCGATGGCGCCGTCCGTGCCGTGTTCACTGAAGGCGTCTACCAGGGCGATGGCGTCCTCCATAGCGAGCTTCGTGCCCGAACCGATGGAGAAGTGTGCCGTATGGGCGGCGTCACCGATCAGTACTACGTTGCCGTGATGCCATCGCTCGTTGGTGATCGTGGGGAAGGTTCTCCACGTCGAGCGGTTGGTCAGGAGCGAATGTCCCTCGAGCTGTTCGGCGAAGAGTTCGCTGCAGTAGGCGACCGTCTCTTCCTCGCTCGCGCTGTCCAGCCCGGACCGCTTCCAGACCTCCTCGCGACACTCGACGATCCAGGTCGAGAGGTTCTCCTCGAAGGGGTAGGCGTGCACCTGAAACAGGCCGTGCTCGTTCTCCTTGAAGATGAAGGTGAAGGCCTCGAAGTGCTTGTCGGTCCCGAGCCAGCAGAACTTGCACTTGCGCCAGTCGATGCGAGGCCGGAAGTGTTCGGCCAGGCCTTCGCGGATGGAGCTGTTGACGCCGTCGGCGGCGAGGACCAGGTCCTCGCCGGCGAGCTCGTCGAGGCTCTTCACCTCGCGCCCGAACTCCAGGTTCACTCCGACCTCCAGGCAGCGCTCCTGGAGGATGGTGAGCAGACGCCGGCGCGAGAGGCCGCAAAACCCGTGGCCCGTGGAGGCGATCATCGAGTCCGCGTAGTAGGTGTGGATGTCGGACCAGTACCGAAAGCTCTCCTCGATCGTCGCGAAACTCTCGGGGTCCGCCTGCTCGAAACCCGACAGGGTCTCGTCGGAAAACACCACGCCCCAGCCGAAGGTGTCGTCGGCCTTGTTGCGCTCGATGACCCGGATCTCGGTCTCCGGGAAGGCGCGCTTCATCAAGATCGCGAAGTAGAGACCGGCGGGTCCGCCGCCGATGCAGGTGACCTTCAAGTCCGCCCTCCGTCACCTCCGAGCCTGGAAGCGGAGCGCGCCGCCTCCTGCACACCGCGGGCCAGAACGGAGCGCAGCTTGCCGTCCTCCAGGGCGAGCAGGGCCGAGATCGTGCAGCCCGCCGGCGTCGTGACGTCGTCCTTCAGGGCCGCTGGGTGGCGGCCGGTCTCGATCACCATGCGCGCGGCCCCCTGAACCGTCTGCGCGGCGAGCTCGGTGGCGACCTTGCGCGGAAGCCCAACCATCACGCCACCCTCGGCGAGGGCCTCGATGATGACGTAGATGAAGGCCGGGCCCGAGGCGGAGAGGCCTGTCACCGCGTCCATGTGCTCCTCGTCGAGGCGCAGGACCCGTCCCAGGGGGCTCATCAGCGCCTCGGCCACGGCCAGGTCGTCGGTCGTCGCGTATCGACCGCCCGAGATGACGGTCATGCCTTGGCCGATCTGGCATGGAGTGTTCGGCATCGCACGTACGACGCGCAGCTGCCGGGAAGCGGCGGCTTCCAGCTCTTCGGTGCGCGTGCCCGCGGCGATGGAGACCAGCAGAGGGTCGTGGTCGAGAGCGCCGGCGGCGGCGAGCTCCTCGATCACGGCCACCGCGCCCCGAGGCTTGACGCACAAGACGATGGCGTCGGAGATGCGGGCGGCGGCTGCGTTGTCGTGGCCGACATCGATGCCGACCTCGCCGGAGCGTTCCGCAGCGCGTTCCGCGTGGGCTACGCTCCCGCACAGGTTTTCGGCCGCCGCGGCTCCGGAGGAGAGCAGGCCGCGGGCGAGGGTCTTGCCCATGGTTCCGACGCCGATCAGTGCGATTTTGCGATCGTTGAGCATGGGCGCGTTCCTTCCTTGTTTCCTCGGCCCGGCCCGGAGGCCGAGGGAAGGTTCACCGAAGGCGTCCGGAGGCGCAAGGGGGCGGCGCGATTCCCCTGTGCTTCACTCCGGTTCCAGATAGCGCAGGAATACCTCTCGCACCTGATCGGCGTGCTCGTGCACCCGATCCGCGCTCCAGTCGCTCGTGTCGATGGGGTCGAGGTAGTCGAGTCGCACGGTGCCGCTGCGGACGATGAACGAGCCCATGGGCAGCACGGCGGGGATGCCGCTCATGATGAGCGGGATGACCGGAACGCCGGTCTGCGCGGCTAGATGGAAGGGGCCCATCTTGAACGGCTGCAGGCCACCCTTACGCGAGCGCGTGCCCTCGGGGGAGAGCAGGACGTTTGCCTCTTCAGCCCGCATTCGGCGCTCGAGCTCACGGACGCTCGCCACTGCTTTCTCGTGATTGGCCCTGTCCACAGGCACCATTCCCAGGGCGCGGAAGGCCCAGCCGAGGCCCGGCACCCGAGCGATTTCGGCCTTGTAGAGCCCCATCGGGTGCGGCGGACAGGTCGCCGCCAGGATAAACATGTCCAGCAGGCTGACGTGGTTGAACAGCACGATGTGGGCTCCGCCGCCTTCGAGCTGCTCGTGGCCGCGGGTTTCGACACGGACGCCGAGGGCCCACAAGGGAATGCGGCCCCAGAGTCGGATCCAGCGCAGCACGCCGTGCGCCGTCTTGCCCGGAGTCAACACGGCGATCAGGGCCAGCAGAGCGGAGGTGAGGAGCACGAGGAAAACGAGCGGGGCGAGCAGGACGGCACCGCGCAGGGCGCTCGGTCGTTTCAAAGGCTTCTCGGTGGTCGCTTCCATCTGTACCGCGCGCGAGACGTCGTGCCCGCGCTCTCGCGCACTGTACGGTGCGGTCGCCGCTTCACCACACCCCTGTCATCGTTCCTGTCGGTGGGCGCCTGCGCGTCGCGCCGGGGCTTGCGGGGAGGCCGCGATCAGGCCCCGGGGAGCGCAGCCGTGACCGGGTTTGCGAGGACTCCCAGGCCCTCGATGTCGACCTCCATCCGATCGCCATCGCGCACCCAGATCGGTGGCTTGCGCGCGAACCCGACACCCGGAGGAGTCCCGGTGGCGATCACGTCGCCGGGCTCGAGCGTCACCGTTCGCGAGAGATACGCCACCAGCTCTGGCACGCCGAAGACCATCTGGTCGGTGTTCGAGTCCTGCAGGGTCTCGCCGTTCAGGCGGAAGGAGATGCGCAGGACGTGCGGATCGGGGATCTCGTCGGTCGTGGCGATGTACTCGCCCATCGGGGCGAAGGTGTCGCAGGACTTGCCGCGCTGCCACTGGCCGTCGCCGAACTGAAAGTCGCGGGCGCTGACGTCGTTCACGTTGGTGTAGCCCAGGACGTGGTCGTATGCGCGCTCGACCGGCACGCGGAAGCCCCTGCGGCCGATGACGACACCCAATTCGGCCTCGTAGTCCACGTTCTCACTCCCCTCCGGTAGCAACACCGGATGCTCGGGGCCGGTCACGGAGGTCGGGAACTTCGAGAAGATCAGCGGCACCTCGGGCACCTCCAGGCCGCCCTCCTTGGCGTGGTCGCGGTAGTTGAGGCCGATGCAGATGAACTTGCCCGGGCGTGGGACGGGGGCCACGAGGCGCACGTCGGCGCGCGGCCGGAGGGCACCTTGTGCGCGGAGATCCTCCAGTTTCGTCGGGTCCGCGAGCAGGTTGTCGTGCAGCGCACGGGCGGCGCGCAGGCCGTCGCTCTCGATGTTGAGCCAGTCGAGATAGGAGGCGGGCGCGGGGATCCCAGCGGTCGCGGCGCAAAAATCGAGCACCTCGCTGCCGCCGGCGATGAGCGCGCCGAAGCGCGGCGCGACACCCTGGTCTTCATGGATGAACGAGATGAGCTTCAATTTGCTGTTTCTTCGTGTCGGGGATCGATCAGGATGACGTGCAGTTCGCGCGGGCCGTGCACGCCGACGACGAGCACGAGCTCGATGTCTGCCGTGCGTGACGGCCCGGTAATGAACGTGACTCCGCGGCTCAGGCCCTCTTTGGATACGGCTGCGAGGGCGTCACCCAGGGTAGCGAGGAGATCGTCGGCGTGAAGCACAGCGACATGTAGGGGAGGCAGCAGGGAGACCAGGCGGTTCTGCTCGCGGCGCGTCTCCAGCACCAGGGTGCCGGTCTCAGCGATGGCGTGCTGGGCGCCGCTGACCCCCAGATCGGCCTCCAGGAGGCCGGCCCGGTTGGACGCCTCGACGAGGTCGACGGTGTCAAGCGCTCCCGCGAGGCGCTGGACGAGGGGCGCGTCGGAGAGGGCGATCTTCGCCGCGCCCGCCTTCTCGACGATCTCCCGCAGGGCGGCGGCGGCTTGCTCCTCATCCGCCACCATGCGCACGCGGCCTTCGGCGGCTGTGAGGTGTCGGCAGAAGGCACTCACGCGCTCGGCATGCGACTCGAGATCTCCGGGCGCTGCCGTGGAGGACGGTCCCTGCGCGGGCGGCGGCTCGGCGTCGCGCAGGCCGTCGCGGATACGCGCGAGGATCTCGTCGCGCGCGTTCACTCCCGCCCTCCGTCGCCCGCAAGCCACAGATCGCGGAAAGAGCGCTTGGCGAGCGGTCGCAGGGCGCGCTCGGCCCGCCAGGCTCGCACCGGAGGGGCCAGGCGCTCGAGGCCTGCCCGCTGGAAGAGGCGCGCCAGACGGACAGCTAACTCCCAACGCGTGCGGTGCAATGCGAACCAGGTCCACAGGGCGAAGGCCACCCGCTCGAGGCGACGCGGCGGGATGCGGTCGTTCGCCCCGTGCAAATCGTGTCGGGTGACCACCTTGGCCCGCAGGCGCAGCAAGAGTCGCGGGAGGTCGATCTTCACCGGGCACACATCGCGGCAGGCGCCGCACAGGCTCGATGCGAAGGGTAACTGGGAGGTCTTGCCCAGTCCGTCGAGCTGCGGCGTGATCACGGCGCCGATGGGGCCAGGGTAGACCGATCCGTATGCGTGGCCACCGATCTGCTGGTACACGGGACAGGCGTTCAGGCAGGCGCCGCATCTAATGCAGGCGAGGGACTCGCGCATGTCCTCATCGTGCAGCATGGCCGTGCGACCGTTGTCGAGCAGGATCACGACCATCTCCTCGGGCCCCTCGTCACCGGACCCGTCGCGTGGTCCGCTGATCAGTGACTGGTAGCTCGTTATCCGCTGCCCGGTCCCCGACCGCGGGAGCAGGCGCAGGAACACCTCGAGATCGTCCAGGCGCGGGATGACCTTCTCGATGCCCATGATCGAGACGAGCACGCGCGGGAGCGAGGTCGTCAGGCGGATGTTGCCCTCGTTCTCCACGAGCAGGATCGAGCCCGTCTCAGCGACGGCGAAGTTGGCCCCGGTGATGCCAAGGTCTGCGTCGGCGAATTCTCGCCGCAGGGCGTGCCTGGCGGCGCGCGTCATCTCGTGCTCGTCCTCGCTCAGCGGGATGCCGACCTTCTCGTGAAACAGCTCGCCGATCTGTCGCTTCGTCTTGTGGATCGCCGGCGCGATGATGTGCGAGGGCGTCTCGTCCGCGAGCTGGATGATCCACTCTCCCAGGTCGGTCTCGACAGGTCGATGACCCGCCCGCTCGAGGTGGGCGTTCAGGTGGATCTCCTCGGTCGTCATGCTCTTGCTCTTGACGATCGTTGGTTTGCCCAGGCGATCGGCGATGGCGGTCACGATCTCGCACGCCTCGGCGCCGTCCCGGGCCCAGCGCACTTCGATGCCGTTGGCCTCGGCGCGCTCGACGAAATGTTCGAGGTGGCGGTCGAGATTCGCGAGCGTCTCGGCCTTGATGGCGCGCGCTCGCTCGCGCAGGCCTTCCCAGGCGGGCATCTCGGCCACTGCGGCGCTGCGCTGCGCGCCGAACAGGCCGGTGGCCTTGCGCAGGGCTCCGCGCAGGGTCTCGTCGGCGAGCGCCTCGCGAGCGTTGCGGTCGAAGTGCTCGGGCAGGCGCTGTTTCACGCGCTCACTCCGTGCGCGAGGACTTCCGCGATGTGCAGCACCTTGATCGCCGTCCCGCGCCGCTCGAGGCGTCCGCCGAGCTGCATCAGGCAGCCGACATCCCCGGAGACGAGCGCATCGACACCGCTGGCCTCGATCGCCTCGAGCTTGCGGTCGAGCATCGCTACGGAAACCTCGGGGTACTTGACCGAGAAGGTACCTCCGAAACCGCAGCAAGAGTCGCAACCTTCCACTTCCACGAGTTCGGCGCCGGCCACTTTGCTCAGCAGGCGCCGAGGTTCCTCGCGCAACCCGAGCTCGCGCAGTCCGTGGCAGGCATCGTGCCAGGTCAGGCGCCCCTCGAAGTGGGCGCCGACGTCCTCGACGCCGAGCACGTTCACGAGGAAGCTCGAAAATTCGTGCGTGCGTTTAGCGACGGCCGCGGCCCGCTCGTGCCATTCATCGCCGGAAACGAAGACCTCGGGTGCGTTGCGCAGCATCGCCGCGCAGGAGCCGGAAGGCACGACTATGGCCTCGGCGTCACCCTCCTCGAGCAGTTCGATGGTCTTGCGCAGGACTTGACGGGCGTCGTCCACGTAGCCCGTGTTCCAGGCCGGCTGACCGCAACAGGTTTGTCGGTGGTCGAAGGAGACCGTGCAGCCCGCCCGTTGCAAGACCTCGACCGTGGCTGTCCCGGCGGCGGGCCAGAGCTGGTCAACGAGGCACGAGACGAAGAGCGAGATGCGCATGGAGCCTGCTGCCCTCAGGCGAGTACGGCCACGCCCTTGATGTAGCCGGGCTGCTTGTGGCCGGAGAGGAAGGCCTCGGGCACCGAAGAGAGGTCCTCGAAGCGGTGGGTCACCAGGGACGAGACGTCCACGACTCCCTCTTCGAGCAAGCCGAGAGCGCGCCGGTAGATCGAGGGGCGGCCGTCGGATTCGAATCCGCCGGAGGCCCCCACAGGCGCGATGAAGGTGGGCTCTCGGAACTGGACGGGGGTCAGGGTGTCGAGGCCCGCGCCGGCATGCCCCTGGCCGTAGAGCAGGACCGTCGCCTGCTTGCGGATCATTCCGGGCATCTCTTCGAAGATCGAACCTGCGCCGCAGGCGTCGATGACGAGCTCGGCGCGGCGTCCTCCAGTCGCCTCCTGCACTGCCTCGGCGACCGAGCCGGCGTTCGGATCCAGGGGCTCGACTTCGAATGGAGCCAGGATCGCGAGCTTGGATGGATTGGGGTCGCTGATGAGGATCCTGCCGTCGAAACCGTGCACCCGACGCAAGACCTGGACGAACAGGTTGCCTGCCGGGCCCGCGCCGCAAACGACGGCGGTGCGCACCCCGCGCTCGGTGCCAGACGCCTTCAGGCGATAGCGGGTCGCCGTTCGCTGGATGGTCTCGATGGAGTGCAGCACGCACCCCAGCGGCTCGGTCATGGCGGCGAAGGCGGGATCGAGGTCCGAAGTGATGGGCAGCAGGTTCACCGCGGGGACGGCCATGTACTCGGCCAGGCCTCCGTCGAGTCCGGTGATGCCGTACTCGGTGTAGTACTCGCACTGGTGCGAGTCGCCCGTCGTGCAGTACTCGCAGGGTTCGGCGTGCCCGTAGCTCAGGCAGTTCAGGCCCTGATCGATGGCCACGCGCATGCCCGGAGCGAGGTCCCCGACGTCAGCACCGACCTCCTCTACGACACCCGTAACTTCGTGGCCGAGGATCTGCGGGTGGACATCGAGCGGAATGGCCTTTCCCTTGGCGTCGAGGTGATAGTTGGCCTCGCCAGAGAAGATGTGGAAGTCGGTGCCGCACAGGCCGACAGCGGAGATCCGTACCAGCGCCTCGCTGGGGAGCGGTGAGGGGCGGGGGACCTCGCGTACCTCCATTTGCTCTGGTCCGGTCAGGGCAATGGCTCGCATGGATGTGCTCATGTTCATCTCGCGTCGCGGTCTCACAGGGAGACGGACTCTCCCCCCCAGACCTGGAATTCCCGATGGTTGTTCTCCTCCGCTAGCGAGACCGTCTCCTTCGACGCGACGCTCCTGATGTGGTCGAAAACGCGATCGCCGACGGCCTCGATGGTCTCGGTGCCGTCGAGCACACCTCCAGCGGACAGGTCGAGGTCGCCCTTCATGCGCTCGAAGATCGCCGTGTTGGAGGCGAGCTTGATAACGGGGCAGATGGCGTTCCCGATCGTCGTCCCGCGGCCGGTCGTGAAGACCACCACGTTCGCACCGGCACCGACCAGGCCCGGAGTGGACTCCTGGTCGTAGCCGGGCCCCTGCATCAGGTGCAGGCCGCGGCCCGACGGCGCCTTCGCGTAGTCGGTCACGCCCTCGACGCGCGTTCCGCCGGCCTTTGCCATCGCTCCCAGGGACTTGATCGTGATGTTGAGCAGTCCACCGGCGATGTTGCCGGGGCTGGGGTTGTCTCCCAGGACGCTGCCGAAGGTCGCAGCGTGTTTCTTGTACCAGTCCACGAGGGCGAAGACCTCGCGCCCGACAGACGCATCGCGCGCGCGATGAGCGAAGACGTGCTCCGCGCCGCAGAATTCGGGGACCTCAGTGATGAGGACCGTCCCGCCCGAGCGCACGATCAGGTCCGAGGCGCGTCCGAGGGAGGGGTTGGCAGAGAGGCCCGAGAAGCCGTCGGAGCCGCCGCACTTGACACCCAGTACGAGATCGCTCGCGGGCCGGGTCGTCCGCCGCGCCTCACCGACGCGCGGCAGCATGGCTTCGATGGCGGCGATGCCCTTCTGGATCGCCGGGCGCGTGCCACCGGATTCCTGGATGCCGATCCACTCGACCGGCTTCTTCCAGCCGAAGCCGCCCTGCTTGCCCAGGGTGCGCTCGAGCATCTTCATGTTCGTCATCTCGCAACCCAGGTCGATGATGATCACTCCGCCGACATTGGGATGGTCGGCGTAGCCCGCCAGGGTGCGCAGCAAGAGTTGCAGATTGGAGCCGTTGGAGCACCCGCAGCCCTTGTTGTGGGGGATGACCACGATGCCGTCCACGTTGGGGTGGACGAGCGGGTCCCAGGCCGTCAACTCGGCCGTCATCGCCATCTGCAGGGCCTCGTGGCTGGCGCACATGCTGGTCGGGACGACCAGCACGAAGTTGCGTGTGCCGACACGCCCGTCGGGGCGCACGAAGCCTTCGAAAGTCGCGACCTCGTCAGGGGGGAAGTAGTCGGGAGCCGGTGTGGAGAGGTCGTCGGGCAGCTCGCGCACCACGGGAACATCATCGGACATGTTGCGTTTGGTGATCGGCTCCCCCGTGGCGATCCCATGCGAGGTCCCGATCGGCTGACCGTACTGCAGAACGTGCTCACCGTCGCTGATATCGCGCGTCGCGAAGCGATTGCCCGGTGTCACCACGCCGCCGAGGATGAGCTCCTCGCCGCTTGCCAGGACGAGGCGCTCGCCTCCGTCAAGACCCTCCTTCGCCACGGCGACGTTGTCGGCGTCATTGACCTGGATCGCGAGACGTTCGATGGGGATCGTTTTGGTCATCGTCAGTTCTCAAGGTCTCCCGTGTCGAGGCGGCCGCGCTTCTTGAGCTCGCGAAAGCGCGCCATGGTTTCCCGCACGCCCGTCTCGAGCGGGGTGAAAGGGAGGTCGCCGACGAGCGTCTGGATGGAGCCGTCGTTCATGTTACAGGCGATGGGCAGCGGCGGTCCCTCGATCGTGACGCGGCAGCGCTCGTCGCCTTCGAGATTGGCCTCGATCAGCTCGACGAAGCGCAGCACTTCGACGCTCTCGCCGTGCAGGTTGAAGACCTGGGCTCCCGCGGGTGCGCGGTCAGCGCAGGCGATGAAGGCGCCCGCGGCGTCCGCAACGTAGAGGGCGTCGGTTGATCCGCCGAAGCGGATAGTGAAGGGCAGACCGAGCACGGTGGCCTTCAGGGCGCGGGTGAGATCGCTCGTCAACCCCTGGTCGCGGGCGACGCCGTAGACAGTCAGCGGGCGCAGGCCCGCGCTCGAGAGCCCGCTGTCGGCGTGGTAGACGCGCGCGTTGCCCTCGTTGGCCTGCTTGTATACCCCGTAGTGCGTGGTCGGTCCGAGGGCGTCTTCCTCCTTGACCGCGCCGCGGCCTTCGTCGGGACCGTAGACGGCGGCTGAGCTGGCGTAGACGACCCGCTCCGCGTTCGAGGCGAGGGCGGCTTCGAAGACGTTCATGGTGCCCACGACGTTGACGCGAGCTCCCAGCGGTGGGTCGGCCTTGCAGAAGGGCACCTGCAGGCCGGCGAGGTGGATGATGCGCCTGGCGCCGGATTCCTCGAGGGCGCCGCGCAAGGCCTCGAGGTCGGTGATGTCGCCGGAGACGAAGCGCACGCCAGCCAGCTGTGCGTCGTCCATCACGAGCCGCAGGCGGCGCGGGTCATCGGAGAGGTCGAAGACCACTGGCCGGTCGCCGCGCTCGGCGAGGGCCTTGACGGTCCAGGCGCCGATGCAGCCCTGAGCTCCGGTCACGAAGTACGCTTGGCTCACCATCAACCCTCCGTGATGTGGCCCAGCGGCGCGCGCGGGCGGGCTGGGGGATCGATGTCGTACAGGCGGGCCGCGTTCTCGCCCAGGAACGCGGCCCTCTCCTCCGCCGAGAGCGCCTGCGCACAGCGCGCGAAGTCGAGGCTTTGGCGGTAGGTGAAGTCGGTCATGGTGCGCGGCCAGTCGGATCCCCACATGAGCTTGTGCGCTCCGACCTCTTCGATCGCGCGTCGGATGGCGTCGAGGGCGCCTGGAAAGGGGAACCCCTCCGCGCGGTAGAGCCAGACCAGTCCACCGCCCTCGATGAAGACGTTCTCGTGCCGGGCGAGGCGCAGCTGCCCGGGCCAGCCGCGGCGCGTGGGCAGGCCGAAGTGACCCACGGCGACTCGCAGGGCCGGGTGGCGCTCAAGGACACTCTCGAGTTCGGGCACCTGATCCTCGCCCTCGGAGAGGTCGGCGGCCAGCACGAGGCCTTCGTGCTCCATGCGTTCAAAGATGGGCAGGAAGCGTCGATCGTCGATACGAACCTTGCCGAGCATGTGGCCGGCAGACAGCTTCAGGCACCGGAAGCCGCGGTCGAACAGCGCGAAGGCCTCGCTCGCCGCGTGGTCTTCGTCGAAGAAGTTTGCGAGTCCGTGGGCGATGAACCGCCCGGGGAAGCGCTCGAGCACGTTGATCAGGTAGTCGTTCTGTTCGCCGTCCATGTACTCCTGGACGACGACGCCGACATCCACGCCGGCCGCATCGAACTCTGCCACCACGTACTCCGCGCGCGCGTTGCAGTCGGCCATGTAGGCGGGCATGCCGAGCACCTCCTCAGCGCCGATGCGGACGCGCCCGTCCCGCAGCGCTTCGACGGCCACCTCATTGCGCATGCTCCCGTGCAGGCGATTCCAGAGGTGCATGTGGGCGTCAACGATCATGGCGGCGCCCCAGGATAGCGGATTGATCCTGCTCAGACGTCGCAGAGCTCGACGGCCTGGGTCAGCGCCGCGACCTTGTCGCCCGTCGGGATGAATTCCTGGCCCACGAAGCCGTCGAAGCCTGTCTCGGCGATCGCGCCCATGATCGCGGGGTAGTTGAGCTCCTGGTTCTCGTCCAGGTTGTGGCGACCAGGGACGCCGGCGGTGTGGTAGTGGCCGAAGTGTTCGTGGAACTCGCGGATGGTGGCGATCACGTCGCCCTCCATGATCTGGGCGTGATAGATGTCGTAGAGGATCTTGAAGGAGTCCGACCCGACCTTCTGGACCAGGTCCGCGCCCCAGGGCGTGTGGTCGAACATGTAGCCGCCGTGGTCGCGCTTGGAGTTCAAGAGCTCCATCTGGATCACCTGGCCCTTCTCCTCCGCGTAGCCGACCACCTGGCGCAGGGCCTCCGCGCAGTTCTCGAGCCCCTCGGCATCGCTCAGGTCGTCGGCGCGGTTGCCCGAGAAGACGAGCACGTTCTTGAAGCCGGCTTCCGCGTTGCGATCGATCCGTTCGCGCACGACCTCGAGGTGCCCCTCGTGGTGTTCCTTGCGGTTGAGGCCGCGCCCTATGCCGAAGCCGCGTTCGAAGGCCGGAGTCATGGTGCACTCGAGCCCGTGGTCGATCAGCACCGGCCATTTGTCGGGGTGGACGACATCGATCCCCGACACCCCGAGTCGCGCGCAGAGCGCCGCGAGCTCCTCCAGGGGACCTCCGTAGCACCAGTGCACGCCCGCTTGCTTCAGGCGACCGCGGCGGATGCCCGCGGGTCGCTCCGAAGCGGCGGGAGCATCCTGAGCTCGTGCTGCACCAAGGGCGGTCAGTCCCGCGCCGGCGGCGAGGGGAACGCGAAGGAACGAGCGGCGGGTGAGGTCGTTGGATTGCATGGCAACTTTCGAGATCTGGGGCCCGCCGTCGGCGGAGGTCGGGGCGTGTGAGTGCGACATCGCGTGCGCCTGAACTATGCCTGCACGGCAGGCCGAGTACACGTGCATCCCTGCAGGTTGTGCCCGCCAGTCCCCTTGCCGCGGCCGCGCCGGAAGCGCCCGCCGCCCGCGTTGTGATAGAGCTTGTCGCGGCCGGTGCACGAGAGGAACAGGCCCTCGTGCCCGTCGCCGTCAGCATTGGCGTGAGCAGGTGTGGAGGTGCGAAAGCGCGAATTGCCGCGCGAGGCGAAACGCTACTCAGCGAAGCCGTAGCGGAAGAAGGCCTCGTCCGTCACGCGCGCGAGCCGGGCCTGAACAGCGAGGTCCAACTCGAGGGGGGGGTGCTCGAGCGGGAGCGTGATTCGACTTGCCGGCTGATCGGCGAAAACGTGGGGCCGCGTAGTCAGGGTGGCGCCCTCTCCGAAGCCGATGTTGGTCACGAGATTGGACCGGGGAGAGGCCACAAGTAGATCGTTGCTGACGATGTGGAAGGCGAGCATTCCCATCCACGAGGTCGCGATCCGCTGCGTGTCCACGAGCTTCATCCAGTTCGAGTAGAACTGACCGGTGCGCTCCACGCGTGCGCGCAGCTCGGGGTCGGTGTCCACTCGCGGCCAGGGGTCGCGCTGCAGTGTGGTCAGCTGGTTCAGCCGGGTGGGCGGGTCTAAGCGCAAGGCTTCGGCTTCGGAGGAGTCGAAGAATGAGTGGTCGACCGCTTCCCAGGCGCGCCGCCAGGTGGCCCAGCCCCAGGACGATCCGAGCTGGGTGAAGGTGTAGGAGGCCGCCTGCTCGGGATCTTCGTGGAAACAGGTTCCCTTGATCTGCATCACTCGCGGCTCGTCGCGGTAGCGTGCCAGGAGGGCCTCGCAGTAGGAGAAGAAGGACGGGTCGGGGAGGGTGTCGTCTTCGAGGATGATCACCTCATCGAAGAGCCGGAGGGCGCTGTCGAGGCCGCTGCAAGTGCGCCGCGGGCAGCCCAGGTTCTGGTCGGCGTAGTCGCGCACCAGCTCCGTCTTCCAGGGCAGGCGTTCAAAGAGGGCGCGCGTGGCCTCGACCGCCTCGCGCTCGCCGTCGTTCCGCGGACCGTCGCTGGCGACGAACAGGGCCCGCGGCCTGGCGTCCGCGATGCGTTCCAGGACCCGCGCCGTCCGTTCGGGGCGCGTGTGGCAGGTCAGGAAGATGGGGGTGTCCACAGCGTGATTCCGTTCTGAGATCCCGCTCGGCGGGGTCAAACCCTTGAAGCCTACCTTCGCGCATGGGTGCCGGCCGTCCCCTCGGATGACTTCTCACGTCCCGCAGGATGGCGTTGCGAAGGAGTCGGGTCGCGGGCATCCTTGCGGCACCCGAAGCCAACTACCGTCTTGGACGGGCCGTACTACGACCGTTTGACCCGAGCCGGAGGCCGCCAGCACCCTGTGTTCCTGGCCGCCCCCCCAGCTCTCTCCACGGACACACCATGACCTCGCTACCTCTGCTCCTCCTTTCGTGCATGGCGGGCCTGGCCTCGGCCCAGGAGCTTGCGGCGCCCGAGCCGCCCGAGGGCTTCGAGGCCCTATTCGCAGGTCAGGATCTCTACGGCTGGATCGGTCTGGCCGAGACGGCCGCCCTCCAGGGAGAAGCGAACCGACTCGCCGGTGATCACTGGCGGGCGGAGGGCGGCGAGCTCCTGTCCGAGGGGCAGGGGGTGGCCCTGCGCACCGAGCGCTCCTACCGCTGCTTCGAGCTGCTCATCGACTGGAAGGCCGCCGCAGGGGCCGCGATCACCATCGGCGTGCGGGGCGGGACGTCGATCGCCCTTTGCGGAGCTCAGGGAGAGCCGGGCAGTGTCGGGACTGCCTCAGCCTTGGTGCGCATCGACGCCACGGAGAAGGAGTGGAACAGTGTGCGTGTGCGCGTCACCCCAGCCCATATATCGGTCTGGGTGAACGATGCGCCGACCGCCTGGTATCGGGACCTGGGAGACCCGGAAACGGGTGCGCCGCCCGCCTTCGCCTCCGCCATCAACCTGGTCGTCGATGGCGGGGAGGCGCGCTTCCGCGACCTGTTCCTGAAGGTCCTGCCCGAGGAGGCGCCGCCGGGGGAGGACCCTGAGTATCGAGCCGCTCGGACAGAGTGGTGGGCCCAGGCGCGCCTGGGCCTGGCGATCGACTGGGGTCTCTATTCCCTGCCCGCCGGCACTTGGGAGGGGGCCGCAGTTTCCGGGGCCGCAGAGGAGATCATGGCCGTTGCTCGGATCCCCGCGGACGAGTACGCGCGGCTTGCGGCCCGCTTCGAGGGAGGGGAGTTCGACGCCGACGCCTGGGTGGAAGCTGCCAAGGGTGCGGGTGCGGGCTACCTGGTGGTCGCGAGCAAGCATCACGACGGCTTCGCCATGTTTGACAGCACCCACAGCACTCACGACGTGATGGGCACGCCGTTCGGGCGTGACGTGATGCGGGAGGTCGCCGATGCCGCCCATGGCGCAGGCTTGCGCGTCGGCTGGCGCCACTCGATCATGGACTGGCAGGATCCCGACTACCTGCCTCGCAGGAGCTGGGACGCACGGCCAACCGAGGGCGCCCGCCCGGACCGCTATCACGCGGTCCTCAGGGGGCAGATCGCCGAGCTCCTGCAGAACTACGGCGATGTGGACCTGCTCTGGTTCGATGGTGAGGGCGGGGACTCCTGGACCCGTGCACTGGCCCACGAGCTCTACGCCCGGGCGCGTTTGCTGAGGCCTGGGGTGCTCATCAACGACCGGCTGGATACGGGGCGCATGGGCCCGGGCGCGATCCACGACTGCGAGTTCCTCGCTGACTTCGGTACTCCCGAGGGAGCGTGGCCGGGGCCGGGGCTTGGAGACGAGCTCTGGGAGCTGAGCGTTGCCCTGCGCGACACGGCGACCGTGGGGCTGGTCCGCGCTCTGTGCGAGACCGCCGGCCGCGGCGGAAACCTGCTGGTCTCGGTCGATCCCGATGCGAAAGGCGCCATCGCCGCAGCCGATCTCGAGCGGCTCGCGGCCCTCGGGCGCTGGATGGAAGTGAACGGCGCGAGCGTGCGCGGCACCACGCCCGGACCGTTCCTCGCTCCCCCCTGGGGAGCCTGCACTCGCAAGGGCGATCTGCTCTACCTGCACGTCTTCGACTGGCCCGAGGAGGGCACGCTCGTCCTCGGCGGCCTGGAGAATGGAATCAACAAGGCCTGGATGCTCTCCGATCCGGAGGAGACCTTCTTGCCCATGCAGCGTGTGGACGGGAGCCCCGTGATCGAGCTGCCCGACGCCGCGCCGGACTCCGACGTGTCGGTGATCGTCTTGGATGTCGACGGCGAGCCGGACGTGCGCTCCCGCTAGGCCTGTGCCCTCCTCTGGTGCGAAGAGGGCGTCCACGGCAAACTGTGCTGCATGACTGAGGTCATGGCGCGGAAAGTGAGCGTTGCCGAGGCCGTCGCGGATTTGATCGCGGGCCGGGAGGCGATCGGAACCTGTTCCCTCGGCGATCGCATCTGCCTGATCGACCGCCTGACTACCGACACCTTCGCCGCCGCGTCCGAGTGGGTAAGCGTCTCCTGCGCGGCGAAGGGGATCGACCCAGATTCTCCCGTCGCGAGCGAGGAGTGGCTGGCCGGGCCCGTTTCCGTGCTGCGCAACCTGGGCTTGCTTCGCCGTTCGCTGGTCCACATCGAGCGCCACGGCCGCCCCCTGCTCGCTGATCGGGAGATCGAGTCGCGCGAGGGCACGACCGTCGCTCGTGTCTTTCCCGAGCTATTCTCCGACCGCCTGGTGCTGACGGGTTTCTCGGCCGAGATCTGGATGGAGCCGGGCGTCACCCCAGAGTCACTGCGCGACACCATGGCGCGCGTCTACCTCGATCCCGCGGGTGTGGAAGCGGGAATCTGCGCCGTGCTGGGAGCGGGCAACGTCTCGTCGATCGGCCCGCAAGATGTGCTGCAGAAGCTGTTCGCAGAGAATCGCGTCTGCGCGCTCAAGCTCAACCCGGTCAATGAGTACCTCGGCCCGATCTTCGAGCGCGCCTTTGCCGCGGCGGTGGAGGCGGGTTTCTTGCGCATCCTGGGAGGCGGCGCCGAGACCGGTGCGGAGCTCGTGCACCACCCCGAAGTCTGCGAGGTGCACATGACCGGCTCGCAGGCGGTGCACGACGCGATCGTGTGGGGGCCGCCGGAAGTGCGCGAGGCGAACCGCGCCGCTGGCACGCCGCTGCTCGACAAGCCGATCACGAGCGAACTGGGCTGCGTGACGCCCTTTATTGTTACTCCAGGTCAGTGGACGAGGCGCGAGCTGCGCTTCCAGGCCATCAACGTGGCGACCATGCTGACCAACAACGCCTCGTTCAACTGCAATGCGGCCAAGGTGCTGGTCACCGCCAGCGGCTGGGCGCAGCGCGAGGCTTTTCTGGAGGAGCTCGGTCGGGTGCTGGAGCGCACCCCGCCGCGCCTGGCTTACTACCCGGGCGCCGAGGAACGGCACGAGCGCTTTGTCGCTGACCACCGGAGCGTGCGCTGCTACGGCAAGCCGAGCGAGCGCTACCTGCCGTGGGCCGTCGCCTCCGAAATCGACCCGACCGCCGAGGACTCCACGGCGTTTGGTGTCGAGGCCTGGTGCGGTGTGCTGGCCGAGACCTCACTGCCGGCGGAGGACGCGTGCGAGTTCCTTCCCGCTGCCGTTGATTTCTGTAACGAGCGCCTCTACGGGACCCTGTCCTGTGGCATTGCCGCCGATCCCCGCACGCGCGCGCGGCCCGAGGTGGCGGCCGCCTTCGGCGCGGCTTTGAGGGAGCTGCGCTACGGGAGCATCGGCGTTAACCATTGGCCGGCGCTCAGCTATGCCATGGGCGTGACAACCTGGGGCGCCTATCCCGGCCACACGATCGAGGACGTGCAGAGCGGGATCGGATTCGTCCACAACACGCGCCTGTTCGGTCGGCCTCACAAGAGCGTGATCGAGGGGCCGTTCTGCGCGCCGGTCCTGCCCCTGTGGTTCGCCGGCCACCGGCGCGCCCGGCCAGCTGCTGCAGCCCTGGCGCGCTACGAGGCGCGGCCGGGAATGCTCAATCTGCTCGCCGTGGCTCGGCACGCCCTGCGACCCTGAGAGAGGGGGGCGGTGGCAGAACGCCCGCAATTGTAGCGTGAGGGCCACCTTGTCTGGCTCCGTCACTGAATCCCAGGAGATAGGGTAGCATCGAGTTCTCTTCCAACCCCCGACCTCGGAGGATCCCCATGCTTTTTCGCTTCCTGGCAGTTTTGAGTTTCTGTGCATTCGTTCCCACCACGTCGGCTCAGAGCGGCAGGGTCGCGCCCGCGAAGCCCCAGGCGCCGAGCAAGTCCCACGTACACACCAAATCGGCCCCTTCGGCAACGCTCCTCGCCGTGCCGGCCAACCCCGGAGGCGGTTACCTGGGCGGGACCGACTCCTGCACCACGCCGACCCCGATCGCCGGGCAGGGTCTGTTCCTGTTCGACCAGACCAGCGCCACGACGGGAACGGAGGGCCAAAGTGAGTCGATCTGTTACCAGGTAGGGACCTCCGGAATCAACTTCGACGTCTGGTTTGAATGGACCGCCGACGCCACCGGCCCGGCGACCGTTACGACATGCGGGGGTGCCAGCCACGACACCAAGGTGGCCGCCTATCCGGGTAGTGGGTGTCCGGCCTCTGGGTCGTCCCTCGCCTGCAACGACGATGGCTGCGGACTCCAATCCTCCATCTGTTTTCCCGCTGTCAACACCAACGTCTACGCCCTGCAGATTGGCACCTTCCCCGGTGCTCCCGCGGGTGGAGCCGGCCACATAACGGTCACCATCGCGAGTGGTTTGAACGGTAGCGACGATTGCGCTACGGCTACGGCGATCTCCGGCCAGGGGAACTTCTTCTTCGACCTCACGAACGCCACCACGGGGACCGAGGGCCAGAGCGAGTCGCTCTGCTGCTCCGTCGCGACTTGCATGATCGATGGCGACGTCTGGTACAACTGGACTGCTGATGCGACGGGAGTAGCCACACTGTCGACCTGTGGCCTGACGGCCTCCGACACCAAGATCGCGGCCTATCCGGGCACGAACTGTCCGACTACCGGTTCGTCGCTCGCGTGCAACGATGACGCGTGTGGCGTGCAGACCACCATCTGTTTCCCGGTGACGGCAGGAACGGATTACACCCTGCAGATTGGCACCTACCCGGGGAAGATTGGCTGCACGGGTGAGTTCTCGATGACCATCGCCGGGAGCGGTGGCGGCGGCACGGACGATTGTGCGACTCCCGATGCCATCACAGGCCAAGGCAGTTTTCCCTTCGATACCACCTGCGCAACGACCGGCATCGAGGGCCAGAACGAGTCGCTTTGCTACGCTTTCGGGACCTCCGGAATCAACTTCGACGTCTGGTTCGCATGGACCGCTGACTGTTCGGGACCGACAGAGATCTCGACCTGTGCCGGCGCTAGCCACGACACGAAGCTCGCGATTTATCCTGGAAACGGATGCCCCGCGACCGGATCGTCGCTGGCCTGCAATGACGATACCTGTGGCTTGCAGTCGACCGTCAGCTTGCAGGCAGTCATGGGCACGACCTACAGCCTTCAGGTGGGCTCTTTCCCCGGGGGGGGGAATGGCTCGGGCTCGTTCACCGTATTGACCTCCCCCTGTGACGGTGGTGGGCCGGGAACAGCCGATTGCTTCGGAGACGGCAGCGCCACCGCCTGCCCGTGCGGCAACATCGGAGGAAGCAGCGAGGGTTGTGGTAACTCCACAGGAGCAGGCTGTGCCCTGACGGGCAGCGGATCGGCGAGCATCGGCGCGGGCGATCTCGTGCTCGCGGCGTCCGGAGCTTTGCCTGGGCAGCCCGGCTTGTTCTTCCAGGGCAGCAACTTCATCAACGGCGGCAACGGCGTCGTCTTCGGTGACGGCCTGCGCTGCTGCGGCAGCGGAGTCGTGCGCTTGCAGATCGTCGTCCCCGACTCCAGCGGCGACGCGGCGACCTCGGTGGACATCGGCCTGACCGGCGGCGTCGCGGCGGGGGACAACAAGTGCTACCAGTACTGGTACCGGGACCCGGCAGGTAGCCCCTGCGGAGCCAACTTCAACCTCTCGAACTCCTACGGCATTAACTGGCTGCCCTGAGCCTGCCATTGCAGCAGATACGAAAGACGGCGTCGTCGCCCTCGCGGGGGCGGCGACGCCAGTCAATTTGCCAGACGATTCGCTCGGCTCGGGGCTTCTCGGTTGACGTTGGTTGCGATGATCGTGGGCGCGGTCACGTTGGCCGTCGAGATTCCGAACGTAATGACCATCCAGTTGCCAAACTGAATGGTCATCGGCCTGCCACTGTGTCTGGTGGTGACCTGGTTGTCCGGATGGATCGAAGTGAAGAGGGCCGCTGCCACGGATCCTCCCCTGAACCCCTCCCAGGTGGTCGTGATTCGCTCAAGATGCGCGGTTAGGAGAGAATGAACGCGTGCCCGGCCTCTCTCTGAAACGCCCCCTCGCCCAGGCCTCTCTCTTGGTTGCGGTCTGCCTGCTCCTCGTGCTTGTAGTGGTGGGGGTCTTCGTGTTCCTGAGAGCGGGCGACAGCGTGTCGCCTGGGCTAGACGCTCCGGTGTCAGATGCGACAGCGCTGAGTTCAGACGAACTCTCTATCGCCGCGGCCCATGAAGGGGATGTTCCTGAGCATGCGCGCACCGAAGACGCAGACAGGCAGGCGGTGTTCGCGGTAGAGGCCACCTCCATGGCCAAGCTTCGCGGACGGGTGGAGAGCGGAGCACAATCGAATGCGATCGAGGGTGCCGAGGTCACCGTGAGGTCCGGGGAGAGTGCGGAACGCGTGCTGACGGACGCCGCAGGCTCCTTCGAGGTCGAGGTGAGAGAGGGTGTCGCGCTCGACGTCGAGGCTACCGCCGAAGGGTACAACCCTGGCCGACGGGCAGGGGTGTCGGCCACTGAAACGCTGGTGCTACGCCTCGAACGAGCGGCGGCCTTGAAGGGCGTCATCCTTGGACCGGGCGCAGCGGACTTGAAGCAGGGGGTCATCCGTGTCTGGGCCGATGACAGCCGCGACAATGGGCCGCTCGAGCTCACGCCCGATGGTTACGGTCGATTCGAGATACCTGTACTTGAGCCTGGGGAGTTCGATATCTCCGCAGATGTGGTCGGGTGGAGCTACGGCATCGCTCGGGACGTGATCGTGCGGCACGGAAAGACGACACACGTCGAGCTGGAGCTCACGCGCGCAGGGAGCGCGTTGGCGCGAGTTGTCTTCGAAGGCACACGGGATGGCGTTGCGGCCTGCGACGTCACGGTCTCTCCGTGGGTGCAAGGCCTGACCTCGCAGGTGGAGGAGGCGGCGTCACGGACGTACACCACAGACGCGATCGGTTGGGTAAAACTCGACTCGCTGAATCCCGGCGAGAATCGGGTCCAAATCAGCGCGCGAGAGGGCCTCATCAAGCGCTCGACGCGCCTGGTCATCAGCAGCGCCAAGCGCGAAGAGGTCGTCTGGGAGGTCTCCCCGCTGTGGTCCCTCAGTGGTGTTGTGACGGTGAAAGGCGCCGGGCCCGTGAGGGAGGGACACGTCACCATGGCGGTGGGATCTGGCCGCGAAGCTGTCTATCTGGGGCCGCCCGTCGAGCGCGCACCTGGAGAGTTGAAACTCCCACGCTCAGTTCCGATCACCTCTGACGGGGCCTATGTGTTCGACTTCGTCCCGGCAGGGCAGGCGCTGACGTTGTCAGCGGTCTCCGCAGGGGCCGAGCCCGTTCCCCTCGTCGGCTATTCCAGAGTGTGGCTGCGGGCAGACGCTGCGGACAGCATTCGAGGGATCTCCAGTATCCCCGCGGAATCCGCCTACCTGCCCTTGAGCGTCGCGCCGGTCCTCAGCATATGGGGTGTCGTTCAGGACTCCGACGGCGTCCCGCTCGCCGGTGCCAAGATCGATACGTCGCGTCTCCGTCGCGGCGTGTCCTATCTCAAGACGCCCTCACAGGGCGTCGAGACCGATGTGGAGGGGCGCTTCCGCATCGAGAACTTGCTGCACTCTGAGGGGTGGATCTCTGCGGAGCTCGAGGGCTACACGAAGAACTGGGAGCGGGTCGAGTTGACCGAAGAGCCCACTAACGTCACCTTCGTGATGGAGGTAGCGTCGCTGCTCAAAGGGCGCGTTGAGGACCTGGAGGGGAATGCTGTCCCCTGGGCGAGGGTCTCTGCGTCCAAGGGTTCGAGTCGCTCTCGGCGCAGGCGATCGACCAGGACTGATGAGTTCGGTCGCTTCAGGTTCAAGATGGGCTACGGCTCAGAGTCCTTGGAGGAGGGGGAGTGGGAGATCTCAGCTTGGACGAGCGGATACGAAGGGGTCGATCGCTTGAAGGTTACCGTCCCCAGCAGCGCGGAAATCCTTTTGGTGATGCAATCCGTGCGGGTCCCCGATGCGGCGACTCTGCGGGGGCGCGCTGTCTTGCCAGACGGGCGCATGCCTCGCCGCCTGCGCGTCGATGAGCTTCGTTCGGCCGCCATCTCGGTGGACGGGGGCGAGTTCAAGATCACTGGGCTCTCTCCGGGGGTGCATGGCCTCGTCTTGGAGGCGACGGGCTGCGCGCCGCGAAGCTTGGGCGAGGTGCAGCTGAGTGAGGGCGAAGATCGCGACCTCGGGATTATCGAGATGTTCCCCGGTGTGGAGGTCGAAGTCGTCGTTCGGGACCAGGAGGGACAGCGCCTCAGCGACGCGCGTGTCCGCATGGAGCCGCGAGCGGGTTACGCGAAAGACGCGGGTGCGCCCACGCAGAAGCCCGGGCGCTCTCGGCGGCGGGGCTCCTATCCGATGGGTGAGCTCGAACTGGGGACCTGGGAGCTCGAGGTGCGCGTCGAGAACTACAAGGCTTTTCAGCAGGAGGTCGAGCTGGAAGAAGGAAGCGAGAGGCGGCTCACGGTCGAGATGGAGGCCAGATGAGCCCGTTAGGGTTGCCACCCGTGCCTTGACGGTCGGGATCAGGGAGGGCACCATGGGGCTAATTGGTAATACCAATCGGCCCCCATGCCTCTTCCTGATCACCCCACGGCCTCCCCCTCCAGCGCGCAGGCCCGCGTGGCCACCGAGTTGCGGCAGCGCATCCTGGCAGGCGAGTGGTCGACCATTGGGCGCCTGCCAGCGGAGCGGATCCTCTCGGAGCAGGTAGGCGTCAGTCGCCTGACGCTGCGCGGCGCCCTGGCCCACCTTGCCTCCGAGGGGCTCGTGCGGGTGCGCCACGGTTCCGGGATCCAGGTCCTCGACCCGCGCCGTAGCGCCTCCCTCGACCTCTTCGGCTGGCTGCTGGCCGCGCCGGACAATGAGGGGCAGCGTTCGTTCGAACTGTTCGCCGAGATAGTGCGACTCCGGCGGTTGGTCGCCGTGGATACCATGCTGCGCGCCGCGGAGCGCGCCGACGAGGAGGACGTGCAGTTCCTCGAACAGCTCGCGGATGAGCAGGCCCGACGCACGGATGATGCCGGCGCCTACCTGGACGGAGACGCCGACTATCAGCGCTGCGTCATTCGCATCGCGGGCAGCACTGCCGTCGAGCTGCTCTTCAACAGCCTTCAGCGGGTGCTGGAGCGACGCATGGAGCTGACCCTGTGTTTCATGGGGCCGCTCGCGGAGCACCATGCCTCCTACGCTACGGTCCACGACCTGCTGCGCCATCCGCAGCCCCAGGGTCTGCGCGGAATGGCGGAAGCCGCACAGGACATGATCGAGCGTGTGGGGTTGGAACGGGTTCGGAGGCAGTGCCTTGGCCATGAGGAAACCTGAGCGGTGACTCGCTGGGACCGAACGCTTGTAGGAATCCTCGGCAGTGTCCTGCCAGCGGGTGGATCGCTCCCGGGGATCGATCCCGACCGCTGCCTGGAGTTGCTCGAACGCATCCGCCGCGAAGCACCTCTGCCCGTGCGCCTCTCGCTGCACGCCAGCGCCGTCCTCTATCTCGTCACGCCGATTTTCACCGTGCAGCGGCTATCGCTCGCGCCGTGGCTGTCGTCGGCCCGGCTTGAGCAGCACACCGGGACGATGGCGTGCCATCGCAGCTACCTCATGCGCCAGGCCATGCTGATGCTCAAGACGGTGGCGGGCCTGTGTTGGGGTGCCGATCCCAGGGCGCGGGCAGCGCTCGGCATGCCCCCTTACGACCCCGACCCTGGGGACTGGAGGGAGGCATGATTACCCGGAGTGGACACATCTCCTATCAGGAGGGCGCGGTCCTCGATCTCGAGGTGGACCACGTCGTGGTGGGGAGCGGCGCGGGGGGCGCGGCAGCGGCGGTCACCCTCGCTCGCGCGGGTAGGTCGGTCTGCATTTGCGAGAGCGGCCCTTGGCGTGACCCCGAGCACTACCCCTCGACCACTTACGGCGCCATGCGGGACATGTGGTCGCGCTGGGGGACCCTCTTCGCACGTGGGCGCTCGATGATCCCGATCCTCCAGGCGAGTTGCGTCGGTGGGACGACGGTCATCAACAGTGCCATCATCGCGCGCACGCCGGGCAGCGTTCTGGCTGAGTGGAGCGAGCGTGGGCTGGGAGAGGTCTTCGACGAATCCGCCGTGGGCGCAGTTCAGGACGATCTCGAGCGTGAGCTCGAGGTCACTGACATGAGCGGGCCACAGCTGATGGAGCACAACGAGTCGATGTTGAGGGCCCTGCGTTCGAAGAATCTGGAAGGACACGTCACCCGCCGGAGCGCGCGCGACTGTGCGGGGAGCGGTCAGTGCCTGCAGGGCTGCAGAAACGGAGCGAAGCTATCGGGCAACCTGCGCTGGGTGCCGGAGGTCGTCGAGCGCGGAGGAACGGTGCTCTCGTGCGCTCCCGTGAGCAGGGTGCTGATCTCTGGTGGCCGTGCGATCGGGGTTGAGGGTCGCTTCGTACACCCCGCGCCCTGGCGAGTGCCCGACCGCCGCGGCGCAAACTTCTCGGTCCGTGCACGGCGAGGAGTGTTCGTGGCGGCCTCTGCCACGGCCTCGGCTCCGCTGCTCGAGCGCAGCGGAGTGCGGCTACCGGCCCTCGGCCGGGGCTGGCGTGGGCACCCTGGCGGGGGCGTGATCGGCGTCTATCCCCGCGAGGTACACATGCACCGCGGGACGACCCAGGGGGTCTCGTCGGTCGCGTACTCGTCCGAGGGATTCAAGCTGGAGAGCCTCTCCCTTCCCCTCGAGCTGTTGAGCGCGCGCATCGGCGGGGCGGGCCGGGAGCTCGCGCGCTCCCTGGAGGAGGTGCCCCGCATGGCCATGTGGGTCGCCGCCGTGCGGGCCGAGGCTGAGGGTGTGGTCCGTGCAGGCCGATTCTCGCAACCGGTGGTGCACTACTCGCCGACCAGGGGCGATACGGCGCGTCTGAGACAAGGACTGCTGCGAACCGCACAGCTGCACTTCGAGGCCGGTGCCGAGAAGGTCCTGCCAGGCATTCACGGTGTCGCCAGGGAACTCGGCCCCGACCAGCTGGATCAGCTGGAGCGCGCTCCCCTCGACAACCGCTGCTACACCTGGGTGCTGAGCCACCTGTTCGGAGGCTGCGTGATGGGCGATGATCCTCGGCACTCCGTCGTCGCTCCAGACCTGCACGTGCGAGGAGTTCGCGGCTTGCACGTCGTGGATGCCTCCTGCCTGCCGACGACCCTGGGCGTTAATCCGCAGCACACCATCATGGCCGTGGCGCGCATCGTCGCGGCGCGCATCGCGAACGAGGAGCAGAGATCATGAACGAGCTGGATCGGATGATCACGGAGGCGGGGGATGCCGACGAGATTGCCGGTTATCTGGACGGGCTGGAGGGGCCCGCGCGCCTCGCGGCAGTGCGCGGGCTCGCCGGCAGGTCCTTGGGCGCGCTCTTCGAGCGTTGCGGGGAGCGCCCGCTCTCTGTCGATCACCTCGTGCCCGCCGCGCTGGCTGACGGCGTCGAGGTCCGACACCTCGGGATCAACTCCATGCCTCTCTTTCGTTGCTTCGAGAAGCGCTTCGTGCGTGCTCCGCACGGTTCGGCTCCCGAGGGACGCCTGTGGGGCTACAATCACCAGGCCATGCAGGCATTCACCGGCCCCGGCTATTTCTTCGTGGACCCTCCGGCTGCTGGATCGGAGCTCGTCATCGACTACCACGAGGTGCCGTCGGTCAGCCCGCGCGACGACTGGCCCGCCGTGCGGGACAATGAGGGTTTTCCCTCGAGTCTGGTCTACGGCTTCATGCGGGACGGGATGCGTCGGGTCAACGCGGACGTTTGCGTGGGCCGGGCCTGCCGCAGAGGCAAGCAGATGAACACCTGGTTCGCGCTGGTGAGGGAGGCATGAAGCCGCAAATCGCCCGATTGATGGCTGAGTACGCCGAGTGCCATCGGCACCCCGTGAACCTCCTGATCCACAAGCTGGCGATCCCGCTGATCGTCTTCCACGTGGTTGCGATGCTGGACTGGGTGTCCCTGGGCGGCTGGACCCTCTCCACCGGCCTCGAAGTAACCCTGGCCTGGCCTGCCCTTGCGCTCGTGGGCGTCTGGTACGTCTGGGGCGCGCCGGGCCTCGCACCGTACGTCATCGCCCACTTTCTCCTGTGTCTGGTGATCGCCCAGATCTCTCCGGTCTGGGTCGTGATCGCCGTCGCCGTCGGCGCCTGGGTCCTCCAGCTGCTGGGGCACGCCGTCTGGGAGGGCCGCTCTCCGGCGTTCCTTCGAAACATCATCCAGCTCCTCATCGGCCCCCTCTTCATCGTCGCCGTCGCGACGGGAGCCTGGCCGCCCCCCGACGAGCCGGAGGCAGCGCAATGAGGCTCGCGGCCACCTGCGGGAGCCGGGGCGATGGCGGGGATGCTGGGGTCAGCTCCCGGCGCTGACGATGCGCTGGAACTCGGCGTCGGCGCGGAGATCGACGAAGTCGGAGTCGCGCGCAGCCATGGTGCGATAGCGCGGGACCACAGCAGCCGCACGCTCGAGGAAGTCCAGGGCGAGGGTGCGGTCACCACTCAGGGCCGCGGCGCAGGCGAGGTTGTAGGCCAGGGGTGCCCGCACGATGTGCCCGAGATCGGCGGCCACCTGGTAGCCGGCGCGGTAGTGGGCGATCGCCTCTTCGACACGGCCGTTCTTCGCCAGGGTCAGGCCTGCACCGTCCTCGCAGACCGCCCAGATGAAGTGCTGGGCCGGCGTGCGCTCCTCGAGGTCACCGAGCAGCGCGATGGTCCGGGCGTAAGCTGCCAGCGTCTTTTCGGCAGACCCGCCGAAGACCTCGAGCATCTCTGCGCGCACGAAGGGAAGGGCGTAGTCGTCGGGCCGCGCCCTCGCTTCTTCAACCAGCCACTCGTGCCAGCCAGGCGTACGGAAGGCGACCTCATTCATGATCGTGAGGACGGCGTCCGGGTAGTCCCCGCGCCAGCCGCGGCGCAAGAGCGCCACGCGAAAGGTGTCGATCAACCCGACGAAGGCCGCGCGAGGGAAGGGGTCCGCGCCGGGCTCGGTCACGACGCTCACGCGCACGTCGAAGCAGTATCCCGCGGCGAGCGGGAAGGCGTGGTACTCGACGCGCTCGCGTGGGCCGATCGCCTCCCGCGTCTCGCGGCAGGCCATCCGACCGACCTCGAAGAATCCGCGCTCGTCCTCGCAGAGGCGGGCGCGCCAGCCCGCACTCGTGGCGGGGCCGTCCTCGCTCTTTTCGGCGATGATCGAGAGGGAGGCTCGTACCGGGGCGAAGGAGCCGAAGAGGATCGCGCGCTCCCCGAGCCCTGCCATGGCGTCGCGCGTGATCTCTGCGTCCTCTACGAAGCCCTCCATCCGCAGGGACACGCCCAGGTAGGTGGACGGTACCCGGGCCTGGACTTCGGGTGTTTCGGCGGGCGCGAGCAGCGCGCCCCGGCTGGCAAGGCGCGGGCGCAAGGCGTCGGCGTCGGTGTGGACGGCGAAGAGCTCTGCGCCTTCGTGGTCGAGAAAGCGCGCGCTGAGGGTGGCGGGCTTCGCCGTCGTGTCGGCGGTCAAGAGCAAGAAGGTCTGCTGCACGCCGGCGTCGTGCAGCAGGTGCTCGCTGGGCGCGTTGGCCGTCTGGATGACCGTGTTCGCCAGGGGTGAAGTGATGAACTCGAAGAGCTCGTAGCCGGCGCTCTTCGTCGTGGGGTAGCGCAGGGCGCGTGTGCGATGGATGTCGCCGCCGACGAGCACGACGCCGGGAATGGAGTGTTTCCCGATCATGTCGAAGATGGCCTGACGCTCGCCGGGGTAGGTCATCCAGTGATCGCGCTTGCCCGGGCGGGTGGCGCCGTTCCAGATCATCCCGGAGGCCAGGACCTTGAACGTCGCGGTGGAAGCGCGCAGCTCGCGTTCCAGCCACTCCCACTGAAGCGCCCCGAGCAGGCCCTTGCCTCCCTCGTCATGAGGCGAGTCCTCGGTGCCCGCGAACCAGCGCGTATCGAGCAAAAAAACCTCGATCGCCCCGCGCCGGAAGCGAGTGAAGATCCCCTCCTCTTCGCGTCCGTACTCGGGGTTGCCGTGGTACTCGATGAAGGCGCGTCGCGAGTTCTCCTTGCCGGGCAAGACGCCGGTCGTGTCGTTGCGTCCGAAATCGTGATCGTCCCAGGTCGCGTAGAGCGGTGTTGCTCGCACCAGGGCCTGCAGCTCGGGCAGGGCGCCGTAGAACTCGCGATAGCGCCGGCGCTGCACCGCGAGGTCGGTGGAATCGATGTAGGGCGTGTCCCCGAGTACCACGACGGCCTCGGCCCCCGTCTGCGCGATGCGCGACCAGACCGGCTGGGTGGGGAAACGGCCCTCGTGGGCGCAGGAACCGAAGGCGATGCGGGTGACGCGCGGGATGTCGTGGGCGATCGGCGTGCGCAGGGTGAACGGATCACAGGCGCGCTCGCCGGAAGGCGCTGCGCCGATGGTGCAGGTGTAGGCTTGGCCCGGCTCCAGGCTGTCCACATCCCAGCGTAGGCAGAGGTCACGTTCTGCCTCGGCCGTTGCAGAGTGGTTGCTGGAGCTGCCGTCACCGAGGGAGAGGGAAAGCACGAACTCTCCCGGGCTGGAGGCGCGCGCCCAGACCGTCCCGCGATCGACGTCCGCGTGGCCCAGGAAGGGTCCGTGACTCAGCAGCGGCGGGGTGTCCTGGCCGAGAGAGAGGGGGACCAGGGCAACGAGGAGCGCGTACTTCATGGGGTGGGTCAGGGGTAGCATGGGGCGGGGCCGGATTGTCCTCTCCTTCGATCTTCATGGCCAACCTCATCCTGCTCGCGTTCGCGTTCGCGCTCGCCCAACCGATCAACGGCGCAGAGGCCGGTACGAACCAGGAGGTCGCCGAGCCCTCATTGCGCGCGGAGCTGATCGACGCGCGCCGCATCTGGAACGCCGCTCCCCACAGCGCCTTCACCAGTCTCGTCAGACACGAGGGACGCTTCTACTGCGGATTTCGAGAGGGCCGCGGACACGCCAGCACCGACGGGCGCTTGCGGGTGCTGGCCTCGGAGGACGGTGTTGTGTGGGAGTCCGTGGGCCTGCTGGAGCGGGAGGGGCTGGATCTGCGAGACGCGCATCTCACCGTCATGCCCGACGGCGCGTTGTTGCTGCTCGGCGGCGCGGCTGCTCGTCGGCGGGACGGCGAATCGACCCCTACCGGAACCGTGGTCAGCGTCTCCGCGGACGGTCGGTCCTGGTCCGCGCCCGAGCTGGTGGTGGAGCCGGGGCGCTGGCTGTGGAGCGTGGCCTGGCACGACTCCAGCGCCTGGGGATTCGCCTACTCGCACGGCGAGGAGGAAGCGGCGGTCCACCTCATGCGAAGCCCGGACGGCCGCACCTTCGAGACGCACGTCGAGGGTGCCTACGCGGATCTGGCACCCAACGAAGTGGCGCTGGCATTTGAGCCCGATGGCCGCGCGCGGGCCCTGGTGCGGCGCGGCGGCGGTGATCGGCTCGCCGCGCTCGGCTCTAGCGCTCCGCCCTACCGCGAGTGGACCTGGCAGCCGCTAGCGTATCGAGTCGGTGGTCCGGTTCTGCTGCGGCTGCCCGACGGCCACTGGATCGGCGCCGGTCGTTTGCACGCCGACGGCGCCCACACGGCGCTCTTCGCGCTCGACTTCACCACCGGAGCGCTGACGCCTTTGCTGCGCCTGCCTAGCGGCGGAGACAACAGCTATCCGGGGCTGGTCGTCCACGACGGCTTGTTGTGGCTGAGTTACTACTCGAGCCATGAGGGGCGCACGAGCATCTACCTGGCACGTGTGAAGCTCGCTGGCGGGCCGCGCTGAGCTCGGCCTAGAGTCTGCGCACCCAGATGTTGCGGTAACGCGTCGGGTTGCCGTGGTCCTGGAGGCGGAGCGGGCCCTCGGCGGCGTGCGGAGCATACTTCGCCACCGCGCGGTGGGTCGTGGCGCCGATCAGCTCCGCGCCGTCGTGGACCAGCACGCCGTTGTGGAAGACGGTGACGCGCGCGGGGCTAGCGAGCTCACCGTCTTTGAAGCGCGGCGCGCGGAAGACGACGTCGTAGGCCTGCCACTCGCCGGGCGGTCGGCAGGCGTTCACGAGCGGAGGCTGTTGACCGTAGAGCGCCGCCGCCTGCCCGTCGGCGTATGTGCGGTTTTCGTACGAGTCGAGCACCTGGATCTCGTAGCGGCCCATGAGAAACAGGCCGCTGTTCCCGCGCCCCTGAGACGTGCTCTTCACCTCAGCCGGGGACGCCCACTCGACATGGACCTGGCAGTCGCCAAAGGCCTCGTGCGTCTCGATGGGGCCGGTCCCATTCACCTCCATCGCACCATCCGCGAGCTTCCAGCGAGCCTCTCCGCCGCCGGACTTCCAGTGTTCGAGCCCGCTGCCGTCAAACAGGACGACCGCATCCGAAGGCGCCGCGCCGAGCGTGGGGCCGGGTGTGACGACCGCCGGCACGGGGCGCGCGATATCGTGCACGCGCCACTCGCCGCCGGGCAGGTGAGGTGTGTCGCTGTAGCCGACGGGCGCGTCTTGTGAGCAGAGGAGAGCCAGGGGGAGTAGCAGTGCGGGCGTCAGGACCTTGCAGTGGATCATTGAGTTTCTCCGATGCGGAATAGGAGGCAGCATCCTAACCGGAGCGCTGTCGCTAGACTGAGGCCGATTCGATGCCGTCCCTCCTGCCGTCCCTCCTCTCCGTCGCCCTGCTCGGCCATGCGCCGGCCCTGGCTCAGGAGGAAGCGATCCCGCCGGAGCGGGAGGCGCTGCAGGAGAGGATCAACGACGCGATCGACAAGGGCGTCGGTTATCTCCTGCGCGCCCAGAACCGAGACGGATCATGGGGGCCGGTGGGCGGTCGCTTGCTGGAAGGGCACTTCGACCGACGCTACGGGCACTCAGGGCTGGCGGTCTACACGTTGCTCAAGAGCGGCGTGAAGCCGAGCCATCCGGCCGTGAAGCGCGGGATCGCCTATATGCTCGGCGGGTTCCCGACGAAGGTCTACTCCGCCGCCTGTGAGATGATGGCCCTGGGCGCGACCGGGGACGAGCGATATCAGCAGCGCATCGAGGAGCTGCTCGACCTGGTCGAGTCCTTGCGCAAGCGAGGCGTGGGGAACGCCTGGGGATACCCGGGCCTGAACGCGGGGCACGTGGATCTGTCGAACACCCAGTACGCAGCCCTCGGCATGCGCGCTGCCCAGAGCGCGGGCGTGAAGGTCTCTTCACGCTCGTGGGCGAGCCTGATCACCACGGTGCTCGAATTCCAGCACCCGGTTCACGTCGTCGAGGAGCGTTCCGGTGAGACGACCAGCACCCTCCACAACGTCAAGGTCGCAGCCTTCAGCTACGATCGCGCTCAGTCCGGCGGAGGCCACGCTCCCTCGGCATCGATGACCGCGGCTGGAGTCTCGATCCTGGGGATCTGTGCCGAGGCTTACGGGAGCAAGCTCAGCGGAGCTGCTGGGCGCAGGCTCGCGCGGGGGTGCGAGTACGGCATCGCGTGGTTGGGTCACTCGTTCTCGGTGGCCGAGAACATCGGCGGCAGCCCCAGTTGGCTGTACTACTACCTCTACGGCCTCGAGCGTGTCGGGGCTCTGTTCGATCTCGACCGCATCGGGAAACACGAGTGGTACTGGGAAGGCGCACGCTTTCTGGTCGATGAGCAGGGGTTTAGCGGCAAGTGGGAGACCGAAGGGGATGCGAACTGGCCGCCGGCGCCCATGACCAACGGCAACACCTGCTTCGCGCTCCTGTTCCTGACGCGGGCCACGGTTGCCCGGCCATCGACGGGCAAAGGTGGAGCTGAAACGAGCGGCCTGTACCGAGCCGAGGACGCCGGTTCCGAGGTCTGGATTCGGGCTTCGGGCAGCGCGCTGTTGACGGCCTGGGTCACTGGTTTCGGCGACGGCGTCCTCGAGCGCTACGCCGCCGACGCCGGGGGACTGCGCGTCGAGGCCGTGGAGTGGTTCATCGACGGTGTGCGCGTCGCACGCGTGGAGGCCGATCCAGAGCGAGCCTGGGACTCGGGCGCCAAACTTCCGCTCCGCTACGCCTTCGAGAAAGCCGGGACACACACGCTCCAGGCGCGCGCTGAGGTCGTTGTGCCGGCCGGCGTTGCGCGCGGCGAGGATGCGCTGCCGAGCGTCCTGAGGTCGGCCGAGTTGAAGATCGAGGCGGACGACGTCCTCGAGGGCTGGATGATGGACTACGCCAGCGCTGGGGGCTTCAACGAGCTCGAGGGCTACGGCGCAGTCGCTTCCGCCTCTTCGCAGCTCGATGGGAGGTGGAGCGCCTCGCGGGCGATTGATGGCATGGAGTTCTCTCCGTGGATCAGCTCCGAGGAGGACGAGCAGCCGACCATCACCATCGAGCTTCGGCGCTCATTCCGTGCTGACCGTGTGCTGTTGAGCCAGGTGAACGCCTGCCTTGAGGAGAACGGTCGGAAGGCACGCGTCGATCGCGTCGGCATTGTGGTCAATCGCTCGCGTGAGGTGCTCGAGTTCGACCTCAACGAAGACGAGCGCCTCAAGACTGTCTGCCGGCTGCCCAAGACCGTCGGAATCCGACGCATCGAGATCCGGATCCTCGAGCGTTCGGCTGGGCAGGCTTCGCGCGCTACGGGCTTTGCAGAGGTGGTGCTGAGCGGTCCCTGAGGGCAGGGGCGGGCAGGAATGCGATCAGGTGCTACCCTCGGGCAGTCTCGATTCCCCTGTCCAATGATGTCCACCGTGAGGACCAAGCCCATGATCCCCAAGATCGCCTTGTTCGGAGTATCCCTCGCGCTCCTCTCGTCGACCCCCACATTCGGCCAGGGCTCCGATGCCTGCGGGAGCGCTCAGCTAATAGCTGGTACCGGCGTCTTCAACTTCGACAACACTTCGGCTACGACCGACGGGACTTCTGTTTCGCTGTGCCTCGCGTTCGGTACCTCGAACATCGAGAACGACGTGTGGTTCGAGTGGGCGTCACCGCTGGATTCCTTCTACAACATCGACGTCTGCAACGGACAGACCGCTGTCGACACCAAGATCGCCGTCTACGATGGAAGCTGCACGGGAGCGGTGATCGCCTGCAACGACGACAGTTGCGGTCTCCAGAGCATGGTCGCCTGGGCCGCGACGGCATCGAGCACCTACGTCTTTCGGATCGGCACTTTTCCGGGAGCCGTCGGCGGCACAGGGACCTTCTCGCTGACCGAGAGCGGGCCCGTACAGAACCCTGCCAACGGCCACTACTACCAGGCCATTCCTCAGGTTTCCATCACATGGGCCGACGCTGATGCGGCGGCTACGGCCTCTTCCCATCAGGGTCTGGCAGGGCACCTGGTGACCATCACTGATCAAGCGGAGAACGACTTCGTCTTCGCACTTGGCGACGTCCAGAACTACTGGACCGGCGGCTATCAAGACCTCAACGATCCTAACTACTCCGAGCCTGCCGGTGCGTGGAAGTGGATCACAGGTGAGCCGATGGTCTACACGAGCTGGTTGGCGGGGGAGCCTAACAACACCGGGTGCTGCGGGAGCGAGGACTTCATGGAGCTCTTGCAGGGCGGGAGCTTCGGGACGGCCTGGAACGACGTGCACCCGCTCGAGCACTCACGCGGGTACGTGGTCGAGTACGACGCGACCGCCGCCGGCGCCTACTGCTTTGGAGACGGGAGCGGCAGCGTGTGCCCCTGCGGGAACCCCGGAGGGACTGGCGAGGGCTGCAGCAACTCGACGGGCGCGGGCGCCACGATCCTCGCCACCGGTAGTTCGAGCGTCAGCGCCGACGACCTCGGCTTCATGGCCGCTCAGCTGTTGCCGTTCCAGCCGGCGCTGCTTTTCTCGGGAGACAACGCGGTCAACAACGGGGACGGCGTGGTCTTCGGCGACGGGCTGCGCTGCGCGGGCGGGGCTGTAAAGCGGCTCGGAGTCCGCAACGGCGACGCCAGCGGAGACGCCTCCTGGGGCCCGGGGCTCGCCATCCTGGGCGGCTGGCAGCCCGGCGACACGAAGCGTTTTCAGGCCTGGTACCGCGACCCCGGAGGGAGTCCCTGCGGGTCGGGGTTCAACCTCAGCCACGGGCTCGAGGTCGCCTTCATGCCTTGAGCGGCGGTCACAGAGTCATCTCATGGCCGCGGGCGCTCACATCGACGATGTCGACCACTCGGCCGCTTTCGACCAGGACCGCTCGCTCGGCGAGGTTGACGGTTGGGCAGATGTGCAGGGGGACCAGGTAGAGCTGCGTGCCGCGCGCGGGGCGTTTGTCGGGAGGGACTCTCAGGGGTAGATGCTCTTCGTTGGGTTCTTGCGGCGCGTACTCGCCGTGGCCGATGACGAATGCGTAGGGTGCACCGGCTTCCGCCGCCAGGGACTTGGAGCCGGCGTCGCAGGTGGCGAGGTCGGGTGCTGGATGGCTGACGACGCGCGAGAACACGACCGCGGCAGGTTGCAGCCCGAGCTCGGGGCACTGTTCCTCCAGGCGCAGGTCGTGGTAGACCACCGTTCCCGGAGAGACCCGGTGACGAACACCCGCGATCTCGCCGGAAGGTGAGAAGGAGAGCCCGCAAGGGAAGGTCGGGCTCCCGCTTGTGATGAGCTCCCCCGACTCGACGCCGGAGCGTCGCAACCCGTCCGCGAGTGCCCCGAGTCGCTCGTAGCCGGCATGGGCGCGAGCGGTGCGCTCGGCAGTCACGCCCGTGTGCAGATGACCGTCGTAGTAGTGCAGGCCGCGAAAGCGGTCGCCGGCCGCGCTCGCCACCGCCGCAATGGCGGCCTCGTCCTTCTGTGGCACGCCCGTACGGTTCATGCCGGGGTTGATGTCCACGAAGATCGAGAGGTCAGCCGGTACGTCCGTGACCGTCGCCGCGTCCTCGGCGAGGACCGAGAAGGTGATGTCCGGGTGGGAGCGCGCCACCTGCCCCAGGCGCTCGATCCCCGGGCCGACGAGCGGATAGGCCAGCAGGATGTCGGCTCCATCGATGCCCTCGCCCTCGATGACTTGTGCGAGCTCGTCCGCCTCGCGCGTGGTCGAGCACTTGAAGGAGCGCAGGCCCGCGCGCAGGAGCTCGGCGAAGACCGCGGGGATCTTGGAGGTCTTGACATGGGGCCGAAAGCGATCCGGATCCCCGTCGGCGAGCTCCAGCACGCGCCGCAGGTTCTCTCGTACGTGATCGAGGTAGACGATCAGGCTCGGACTCAACAGGCGCGCGGTGAAATCGTCGGGGAGCCGGTATTCGGCGATCTCGAGCCGCTCAAATCCGGCCGCCATCACTCGGATTCCGGGATCTCGATCAGTGTGTAGTAGGCCTCGTTGTGGAGCAGCGCCTCGCCCGTGATCGCGCGCACGCCCTTGGCGTGCAGCTCGTGCACGTAGCCTGGCCGCAAGCCCTCGACGGTGAGGCGGACCGAGTGCGCGTCCGCGGACACCTCCGCGCCGATGATCCGCGGCTCCTGACGATCCATCTCGTTGCTTCCGTAATCGGGATGCAGCTCGTAGGTGTAGCTCTCGAGAGTGTAGGAGGTCGGGTCGGCGGCGCCGGCTTCCTCCACCGCGCGCGTGAAGGACAGCACGAATCCATCGTCGCGGGCGCTCATCGTGTGCACTTCGAACGGCACCTCGCCGGTCCAGATCAGCCGCTGGAGGCCGTAGGGCGAGTTGCCGCGCCCGCCCCAACCGCGGTTGGTCATACCCGCGAAGAGCGAGTGATCCTCACCCCATGCCAGGCGAATGATCCCGCACTGGAATCCGTAGCGGAACGGGAAGCAGGCGCCCTGCCAGTGCCCGTTGACGCGCTCGAGGCACACGCGCATGACCGAGGCGTGGTGCTGATCGCTGACGAAGAGCTGACCGGCGAACGGCCCGAAGGCGCCGTCGGACTGGTCCCAGACCATGCCGGCCGGCGATTTGCCCATCTTGTCGTAGGGAAACCAGACCGCGGGCAGCTTGAAGCTCTCGACGTCCTCTGAGACACGCGGCATGAGCTTGCGCTGCGGGATGTTGCGCGGGATCTCGTAGGTCCACTCCGGCAGCTCACAGGAGAAGACTCCGTGGGGATGTCCGTGGAAGTCCCCCGGCTCGAGGTGGCTGAGCTTGCTGGCTCCGCACCATTCGCCCTGGTTGTCGGTGTAGAAGACGTCGCCCCAGGGGCTGGTCTCAAGCCCGGCTGGAGATCGCAGGCCGCAGCAGGTAGGCAACATCTCGCCTTCCGGTGTGATCCGCAGGGCGAACCCGCGCCAGTGTGCCTTGCCGAATGGCTCGCCCCCGAAGGGCTTGTTGGTGGTGATCCACAGGTTCCCGTCCGGACCGAGGCGCGGGCCGAAGAGGTACTCGTGATAGTTGCCGCTCACCCTCCACACATCGCAGATGGTCTCGATCTCGTCGATCCGCTCGTCTCCGTCCGCGTCCCTCATGCGCGAGAGCTCTCCGCGCTGGCCGACATAGGTCCAGCCCTCGTGCACGAGCAGGCCCAGAGGCTCCTGCAGGCCCTCGGCGATCCTCTTGAACTCCGCCCGGCCTTCGGGGTCGTAGGCGTCGTCTAGCAGGTACACCTCGCCGCGGCGCGTCGCGACCATGGGCCGGCCGTCGGGCAGGATCGCGATCCCGCTGACCTCCAGCACGATCCCCTCGGGGATCTCGATCGTGACGATCTCGTAGAAGTCTGACTCGCTCGGGGGCTGCACCTTCTCGCCGTCCCCTTGCGGGGCGAGCGAGACCATGGCCCAGAGCAGCGTGCAGATCGTGATTACCATGTGAATGCATCCTCGAAGGAGCCGACGTAGGTGCCATCGGGCGCTTGCTTGAGCACGACCCGCACAATCTCGCCTTGTGGGCCGCCCTGTCGGAACCACAGGGTCTCGATGCGCTCGGTCGAACGGAGCTGGAAGCGGCGCACGATCCAGCTTCCGGCCGCGCGCAGTTCGGGGACGATCAGCTCTTCAATCTCCACCGGACCCACGGCGTAGCGGAACAGAGGCCTGCGCTCGGCGTCCAGGCGACGGCCCAGCACTCGGTAGCCCGCCGCGGCGGAGTCGCCTGCGGGCCAGGGCGCGTCCTCTTCGGCGAGGATCGCGAAGGGCGGCCCCGGCGGCATGTCGAACACGTCCGGGCTTGGCGGTGACTGGAGCTCCCCGGCACGGGCGTGCCAGGTCCCGCGGGCGTTGAAGAAACGCCCGCGCCAGACCTTGGCGAGGCGTGAGTTCTGGACGTCGAAGGCGTAGTGAGTGTGGTTGGGGAAGCCGACCGCGAGGGTGCGGGGGCTGACACCAGCCATGAACACGCCGCAGAGTCGCGGCTCGTTGCGCGCCACCAGTTCGTAATTTCCGTCTGGCACGACGAGTCCCTCGGGCAGGGGCATCGACGAGCCGAGGCGCAGGTAATTCCACATCGCCACGATCTGCGGCTCGGGATCACCGCCGAGCACGTCCGAAACGGGGCTCTTTCCCTCGACCCAGAACTCCGGCATGCGGGTGTTCATGTTGATCGAGATCGGATCGAGCAGGAGCCGGCGGAACCAGCCGAAGTTGATGTGGTTCGTGACCTCGGCGAGGTCGACGGCCGGGATCCCGAGGGAGTCGTAACCGGAGAAGGTGTGGCACTGGATACAACCCAGCCCGTCGGTCCCAACCAGGCGCCGGCCGTCCTCGATCTGTGCGATGTCAAAGGCTGGCGACTCTTCCCTGTCGGGCGCGTCGTCCAGTTCCAAGAACAGCGCAGGGAGATGACCGATGTTCTCGACGCCGAACTGCGGCATGCGCGTGGCCATGTACGGACGGGAGACCTTGCCGTCGAAGAGCACCGACTCCATCCATGCATCGGTCAGCTTGTAGCCCGCATCACTGAGGTGGGGCGGGATGCGTCCCTCGTCACCCAGGTCGAAGCCGCCGCGGATGAAGAAGAAGTCCCGGCGGTCGGGGTGGGGTCCACCGGAGGCGTCGCGACGGTGGCAGGCGAGGCAGCGGAAACGCTCAAGGGAGAGCTCGAGTTGCGACGCGGCATCCAGGGCTCGCTCCTCGGTTGCGAGGCTCTTGACCGTCGCGCGCAATGCCACTCTGTCGCTCTCACTCAGAGCGTAACGCGGAGCTGTGACGGGTGGTGTTGAGGAGAGGCAACCGGGAACTCCCTCGGCGTCGAGTTTGCCGAAAGGCCGCGCCCTCGCAGGGCCCGGCGACGCGTCGACGGGGTGGCAGGTGGCGCATCCTAAGGACACGAAAGCGCTGCGACCGGAATCGACTTTTGCAGGGTCGATGACAAAGGGCGCGTTATCGAGGGGTTCGTAGGCGCGCGACACGTGTGTCAAGCGCGCCACGGGAAGAGGTTGACGCTCGAAGTTCGGACCCTCCCAACCAACGCTCAGGGATGCGCCGCCGGTGTGTTCGAACATGGTGACGACGATGGTGTGCTTGCCTTTCGAGAGGGTGGCTGTCCCGGTTCGCTCGGTAGCTCCGTGGAGACCGTCGTTGGCGACCACGAGCTCGCCGTCAATGCGGATCCGGGAGCCGTCGTCCGACTTGGATGAGAAGGTGTACTCGCCCTCCTCGTCGATCGCGATCGAACCAGAGAACCGAAACCCGAAGTTGTCGGGCCTGTGCTCTGGCAGACCATCGATCGTCTCCACGACGCCGTTGCGCTTGGGTGTCAGGTCGCCGAACTCGGCTGCGGGACCACGGAAGACCTCCTCGAAGTAGTCGTAGGCGAGGCCTGGGACCTCGACGGGTTCCCGCTCCGTGCCGTAGGCCTGAGCGCGAAGCAGGTAGAGGGCGATCGAACGCGCCTCTCCCCCGGTCAGACTGAGCGATGGCATTCGTCCGGAGGGGCGCACGAGCTGGGGGGCAACCAGGAAGCGCGTCAGGGCCTCCACCGTGGTCTTGCGTGCGAGGTCTCCGAGAGCGACGGGCTCCTCGTCCCAGACACCGGGCTGAACATGGGGCTCATCGTCCTCCGCAGCGTCGGCGCGGGCTTCAGCTCTCATCTGTTCGGTGAGCGAGGCCCAGTCTTGATCGAGCTCCCAGAGCGTCTCAAGGGGGCCGTGGCAGGCAACGCATCCGACCTCGTGGAACAGTTGCCTGCCGGCTTCCAGTTGTCCCGCGTAGGCGCCCACGGGTGCTTGATCCAGCGGCCCACCGAGAGAGGCGAGGTAGTGCACGAGGGTCTCGACGGTGGTGGCGCGATCGTCGTCGTTCAGGTGCCAGAGCACATCAGGCATCGTCGATCGAGGCTCGACGGACCGCGGGTCGGAGAGGAACGCGCGCAGGTACTGGGGCGTGAGGCGGGCACCGGCATCGTCGAGCAGGGGCGCGCGCTCGGGCTGCAGGCGAGCGGTCACCGCCTCCGGTGCGGCGTGACAGGACAAGCACCCGAGCTCACCGAGCAGCAGCTCGCCTCGTCGCGGCACTTCCACCGCCGTCGGCCGCGAAGAGCCGGCGTGCGTGGCACCGAGGGCCGCGAAGAGGAGCGTGACGGTGCAAGCGCGGAGCAGGCTGCGCCCCGAGTTGACGAGGCCGAGGTCAAGCATTGATCTTGCCGGCCTCATCGGCCGTGCGGGGAATACGAATGTTCTCAACGAGGCGCTGGACCTCCGCCGGCGGTGACGGGGTGAAGCGCGAGACGATCATGGCCACCCCAAAGTTGATCAGCATGCCCACCGTTCCGATCCCCTCGGGAGAGATCCCGAACAGCCAGCGATCGGGGGTGTTCGCCGCGGGGTTGGCAAACTTGAAATAGATGATGTAAGCGGCCGTGAAGGAGATCCCAACCAGCATCCCGCTGATCGCGCCCTCGCGGTTCATGCGCTTGGAGAAGATGCCCATGATGATCGCGGGGAAGAAGGAGGCCGCCGCGAGGCCGAAGGCGAAGGCGACCACCTCGGCCACGAAGCCGGGGGGGTTGATACCCATGTATCCGGCAACGCACACCGCGACCGCGGCGCTGATTCGCGCGGCTTTCAGCTCTCCGGATTCGGTGATCTGCGGTAGCAGCGAGCGCTTGAGGAGGTCGTGGCTGACGGCTGACGAGACCACGAGCAGTAAGCCGGCGGCGGTCGAGAGTGCGGCCGCGAGTCCCCCGGCCGCCACCAGACCGATGATCCAGTTGGGCAGGCGTGCGATCTCGGGATTGGCGAGCACCATGATGTCGCGGTCGACATAGAGTTCGTTCGCGTTTGCTGTCGGCTCGTTCTGCACGAGCCGTTCCCCGCTGGCCCCTCTCTCACCGCTGAACTTCGGCGCGACCTTCTTCTGGTCCTCTATGGGGGCGAAGGGCGCTCCCGCGCGATAGGTCACGCGGCCGTCGAGGTCCTTGTCGATCCATGCGATGAGGCCCGTCGCCTCCCAGGTCTTGAACCACTCCGGGAGCACCCGATCGTCTGGCGCCGCTGTGGCCGCGTCGTAGTGCGCTCCCTCGACCTTCTCGATCAGGTTGACGCGAGCGAACGCCGCGACGGCCGGAGCGGTCGTGTAGAGGATCGCTATGAACAGTAACGCCCAGCCGACGGACGTTCGCGCATCGCGCACTCGCGGCACCGTGTAGAAGCGGATGATCACGTGCGGCAGCCCGGCGGTACCGACCATCAGTGCGGCGGTGATGAAGAAGATGTCGATCGTCGATTTGGAGCCGCCGGTGTAGGGGCTGAATCCCAGCTGCTCGTGGAGGCCATCGAGGCGATCGAGCAAGGCCGCGCCGGTATTGGTGACATCGCCGCCCAAACCAAGCTGCGGGACGGCGTTTCCCGAGATCATGATGGAGATGAAGATCGCCGGGACCATGTAGGCGAAGATCAGCACGCAGTACTGAGCGACCTGCGTGTAGGTGATCCCCTTCATCCCGCCCAGGACGGCGTAGAAGAACACGATCGCCATGCCGAAGAAGACCCCGGTGTTGATCGGGACCTCGAGGAAGCGGCTGAAGACGATGCCGACACCGCGCATCTGTCCCGCGACATAGGTGAAGGAGATGAAGATGGCGCAGAAGACCGCGACGATGCGCGCGCTCGAGGAGTAGTAACGGTCGCCGATGAAGTCGGGCACCGTGAACTTCCCGAACTTGCGGAGGTAGGGCGCGAGGAGCAGCGCGAGCAGCACATACCCGCCGGTCCAGCCCATCAGGTACACGGAGCCGTCGTACCCGAGGAACGAGATCAGTCCGGCCATGGAGATGAAGGACGCGGCCGACATCCAGTCGGCGGCGGTCGCCATCCCGTTGGCGATCGGCGGGACGCCCGCTCCAGCGACGTAGAATTCCTTGGTCGAGGCCGCGCGTGAGCGGATGGCAATGCCGATGTACAGCGCGAACGACAGTCCAACGATCAGGAAGGTCCAGCCCTGGATGCTCATGCTCAGATGTCGTGGGGCAAGCGGCGGTCAATCCTCGGAAACACCGTGCTTGTCATCCAGGCGATTCATGAGGCGCACGTAGACGAAGATGAGCACGACGAACACGTAGATGGAGCCTTGCTGGGCGAACCAGAAGCCCAGCTTGAAGCCCGTTCCGGGAATCCGCAGGCGGTTCAGGGGTTCGACGAACACGATGCCGCAGAGGTAGGAGACCGAAAACCAGACCGAGAGCAGGATGGCCACGTAGCGGATGTTCGTGCGCCAATAGGTCTCGTGGTTCGGTCGGCCTTCACTCATTGTGCGTGGGGGCTGGGGGCGGCGTCGCGGACGGCGTGCGCCGGGATTCTACCCCGTCCGCGGCTGTTCGTCAGGGGCGGGCGGCGCGAAGAAGCCGCGCTTCTTGCGGGCGAGATCGACTAGGCTTCAGGCATACCGGACAGCATCGATATCGAGAGGGCGGCAGACCATGAGCGTGAGCAGCACACGGCGAGATTTTCTGAGGACCTCTGCAGTAGCCGGGACCGGCTTCTGGTTGGCGTCGCGCTCGGCGCAGGCCTTGCACGGCTCTCCGAACGAGAAGCTCGACATTGGCGTTGTGGGGGTCGCCAACCGCGGGGCGGCCAACCTGGCCGGTGTGGGAGGGGAGAACATCGTCGCCCTGTGTGATGTGGACGAGCGCCATCTGGGCCAGGCTGCGGGCCGCTTCCCAGGGGCGAAAACTTACAACGACTTCCGCAGGATGATCGATGCGGAAAAACTCGACGCGGTCGTCGTGTGCACCGCTGACCACACCCACGCCGTCGTGACCTTGGCTGCCTTGCGTGCGGGATGCCACGTGTACTGCGAGAAGCCTCTCACGCGGACGGTCCATGAAGCCCGCCTCGTGGCGGAGACGGCGCGTGAGGAAGGCCTCATCACGCAGATGGGCACGCAGATTCACGCCCAGGACAACTACCGTCGCGTGGTCGAACTGATCCGCACCGGAGCGATCGGATCCGTGTCGGAAGTCCATGTCCTGTGCGGGAAGAACTGGGGAGGAAATGGCGCGCCCACGGGGACCTTCGAGGTTCCCGACCACTTGCACTGGGACCTGTGGCTCGGCCCCGGCGCTGAGCGGCCCTACAACCCCGCCTACCATCCGGCCAACTGGCGGCGCTACTGGGCCTTCGGGGGCGGCACGCTGACCGACATGGCCTGTCACTACATGGACCTGCCCTTCTGGGCGCTCGATCTGCATCACCCGCTGTCGGTCGAGGCCGATGGACCGGAAGTGAACGAGCACACGGCCCCCGCGTGGCTCGTCGTGCGCTATCAATTCCCGCGCCGCGGCGATCGCCGGGAGCTGGCCTTGACCTGGTGGGATGGAGGTCATCGTCCCACGGAGCGCCTCGCCGAGTTCGGGCTGGAGAGCTGGCACAACGGCATCCTGTTCGTGGGGGACGGCGGCTGGCTGATCGCCGATTACAGCCGTCTTCAGCTGGGGCCGGCTGCGGATTTCGAGGCCTTCGAAGCTCCCGAGCCTTTCATCCCGACCTCGATGGGCCACCACGCGGAGTGGATCGCCGCCTGCAAGGAGGGTGGACCGACGACCTGCAACTTCGACTACTCAGGGCGCCTGACCGAGACCATCCTGCTCGGAGCCGTCGCCTTCCGCACCGGCGAACGCCTCGATTGGGACGCCGCGAAGCTCGAAGCTCGCGGATGCCCGGCCGCCGAGCCGTTCATCAGGCGCGAGGCCCGCGAGGGCTGGGAGCTCTAGCCGGGATTACACTTCTTGCAGACCTCACCCTTGCCGGTGGCCTCGACGCAGCAGGGATGGGCGCAGGCCTTGCCCTCTGCCTGGGCCTTGTCGCAGCAGGTCTCGGCCTTCTTGGGGTTGCACTTGAAGCAGACGGTTCCCGCCGCGGTGGCCGCGACGCAGCAGGGATGGGCGCAGGCCTTGCCTTCTGCCTGGGCCTTGTCGCAGCAGGTCTCGGCCTTCTTGGGGTTGCACTTGAAGCAGACGGTTCCCGCCGCGGTGGCCGCGACGCAGCAGGGATGGGCGCAGGCCTTGCCCTCTGCCTGGGCCTTGTCGCAGCAGGTCCCCTCGACGGGCGGCGCCACCTGCGGGCGTTCGTCCCAACCGCGATTGACGGAGAGCGAGGGGAGGCTCGCCGAGAGTCGCGCGGCGCCCTCCTCCGTGACCTTTGTCTCCCAGACGAAGAGCTTGCGCAGGTTCGCGAGGCCCGCGAGGTGCGCCAGTCCCTCATCGCCGACCGCAGTCCCGTAGAGGTTCAGGTAGACCAGCGCTTGGAGCCCGTCCAGGTGCGCCAGACCCGCATCGGTCACCGCCGTCTTCTCCAGGTAGAGGCGCTCGAGCTGCTCGAGCGCACCAACATGGATCAGGGCAGAGTCGCCGACCGCGGTGCGGCCGAGGCGCAATTCCCGAATCTCGGGGACCTGGACGAGCAGCGCCAGGACCGCGTCGCTCACGGTCTTGCCGTGCAGGGAGAAGTTGACACTGAGCTCAATGGTCTCCGCCGAGATTTGCGTCACCCGCCCTCCCGCGGCATCGATGGCGTCGAGCGCCTTCTGGCGCGGATTGGCGGCGGGATCTTGCGTCGACTGGGAGGCGCCGACCAGGCACAGGGCGGCGATCAGACCGATGGGGCTGGACATCACGGACCTCGTTCTTCGGAGGGGAGCGGAGATGAGACGCACCATCATAGCACCATCCCAGACCCGCGCACCGGTGGCGCTTTGCGCCCCTTGCTCAAGGCTCGTCGCGCCTGCGCGCCTCACTGCGCCGGGTGACGGCGCGCCGAACGAGCTCATCGGCCACCACGCCCAGTAGGATCACCGCGCCGATGATCGAGAACTCCAGCTGGGTGGGAATCTTCAACAGATTGATCGAGTTGTAGAGCACGCGCATGACCGCCGCGCCGATCACGACGCCCAGGACTGAGCCCTCGCCGCCGCGCAGGCTGCAGCCGCCGAGCACGGCGGCGGCGATTGCGTAGAGCTCATAGAAGTTGCCGTGCATCGCCGGCTGCACCGAGTTCACGTCGAGAGCGAACAGGATCCCTCCGAGTCCCGCCAGGAAGGAACACGACACGTAGGCCAGGATCACGACGCGGTCGGTGTCGATGCCGCTGTAGCGTGCTGCCGTCTCGTTGCGCCCGATGGCGTAGAGGTAGCGCCCGCCGACGGTGCCGTTCAGGAAGAGCGCGGCGCATAGGGCGATGCCGATCATGATCAAAAAGGGCGTCGGGGCCCTCACCCGTGAGATCTCGCCCAGATCGAAGAGGCCCGTCGCCGCTGCGGCGATCAAGATCACGCCCGCGCCGACCAGGGGCCAGCGCCGGAGCGGACTCCCTCCGCGGCGCGCCCGCATCCACTCGAACGCGATGGCCGCGGCAGCTAGCGCGGCGACCACGACTACCAGGGAGCAGGGCTTGCCCGTGACGAGGGCTCGCAAGTCGCCGTGATCTGCCCCGAATCCCTGGGTCTGGTCGCCCGTCACGAAGCGCGCGTAGCCGCGATAGAAGAGCAGGCCGCAGAGGGTCACGACGAAGGGCTGCAAGCGCAGCTTCGTGATCAGGATCCCGTGGAACAGGCCGATGGTCAGGGCGAGGGCGAGCACGGCGCAGAGCGCCGCGGGGACGCCGAATCCCCACTCGTTCATGAGCCACGGCAAGAGGCAGCCGACGAGCCCTACGACCGATCCGATCGAGAGGTCGATTCCGCCGGTGATGATCACGAACGAGACGCCGATCGAGAGGATCCCAAAGAGCGAGGTCCAGCGGATGACGTTCTGCAGGTTGTAGGCGCTCAAGAACTGCGGGTTGATCAACGCCGTCAGGACGCAAGCGAAGACGAGCAGGCCCAGGATGCCCAGGATCTTCCTCATCGCCCGGTGCTCTCCCGTGCTCCTGTGGCGAGTTGCATCAGCGCTTCCTCGCTCGCGTCCTCGCGTGCCAACTCACCGGAGATCGCACCCTCGTGCATGACCAGGGTGCGGTCGGCGAGGTTCAGGACCTCCTCCAGATCACTCGATGCGAACAGCACCCCTACGCCGCGCTCGGCCAGGTCATCGATCAGCGAGTAGATCTCCTGGCGAGCACCGATGTCCACGCCGCGCGTGGGCTCGTCGAGCAGCAACACGCGCGGCTCCATGGCGAGCCAGCGCGCGAGGACCGCCTTTTGCTGATTGCCGCCCGATAGGGTCTCCACGGCCTGCTCGATGCTCGTCGCTCGGATTCCCAGACGCTCGACCAGCTCGCTTGCGAGCAGTCGCTCTCGCCTGGAATCGAGGAAGCCGGCGGTCGAATCCGCCCCCAGCCGCCCCAGGGTCACGTTCTCGCGCACGGACATCTCCATGAAGAGGCCGTCGCGCTTGCGGTCCTCGGGCACGAGCGCGAGGCCCGCGTCGATGGCGTGCCGAGGGCTCCACCCTCGGAGCGCGACCCCGCCGACGCGCACGCTTCCGGCCAGGGTCGGCCGGATCCCGAACAGGGCCTCGAGCAACTCGGTGCGACCCGATCCGACCAGGCCCGCGAGGCCGACCTTCTCACCGGCGCGCACGCCAAAGGACAGCCGTCGGCCGCGGCCTTGCGCCATCCCCAGGTTCTCGACTTCCAGGGCAGGCTCGCCCGTGGCCGCGGGCCGCCCATCGCGAGTCGTCGCGATCTCCCGTCCCACCATCAAGCGCACCATGGCGTCGTGGTTGATCTCCGCGCCGGACAGCTCGCCGGCATTGCGACCGTCGCGGAGCACGCTGACTCGGTCAGCCAGGCTCGCGACCTCTCCCAACCGGTGGGAAATGAAGATGATGCCCACGCCGCGGGCGCGCAGGTCACGCACGAGGCTCAGTAAATGCTCACCTTCGGCGCGGGAGAGGCTCGAGGTCGGCTCATCCATGATCAGGATGCGCGCGTCGAAGGCGAGTGCCTTGGCGATCTCCACCAGTTGCTGGCGGCCGATGGGGAGATCGGAGACGCGCGTGTCGGGAGAGAAGTCCGCACCGACGCGAGCGAGCACGGAGCGCGAGGCCTCTCTGATCGCTCCCTGGTCAATGAGGCCCAGGCGGCGAGGCTCGCGCCCCAGGAAGATGTTCGCTCCCGCGTCGAGGTTGTCCGCCAGGTTCAACTCCTGGTGGATGAGCGCGATCCCCAGGGAGGTTGCCGCACGCGGCGAGGACAGGGAGACCGGTCGTCCGTCCACGAGGAGTTCCCCCCCCTCCGGCGCCTCGATCCCGGCCAGGATCTTCATCAAGGTGCTCTTTCCCGCGCCGTTCTCACCGATGAGCGCCAGGACCTCTCCTTCGGCCAGGGACAGATCGACACGCTCGAGGGCTCGCACCCCAGGAAAGCTCTTCGAGACCTGCCGGACATCGAGCAGGTTGCGCCCGCTCATATGGAGGCGCCGGTCAGTTCTCGCAGCCTGGCCCAGAACTCCTCGACATTGTCGGCGCGCACCACCGTGGCCGGGATGTCCAGGTAATCCCCCTCGGGCAGGGCGTTCTCTTCTCCCCGCGCGAGGGCGGCCAGGATGCGAACCGACTCGAAACCGTAGCGGAACGGGTCCTGGGTGATCGTTCCGTGGACCTCGCCGTCCAGGATGCCTTGCAGAGTCTCGTCCGCCTCGTCGAAGGCGACCACCGCCACCTCGCCGAGCTTCCCGGCCGTGCGCAGGGCTTCGAGGCAGGCCGGCGGGTTGTAGGCGAACAGCCCCACCATGCAGCCGAGGTCGGGATAGAGCGCGAGAGCGTCCTCCGCGTTGGCCTTGGCCCGCGAGCGGTCGAACTGGTCCGTGCGCGTGTCGAGGACGGTGTACCCTCCGCCCGTGACGATCTCGCCCGGCGGGTCGTGGTTCGAGGAGTCGAAGGGTCGCCCGACGATCTCATCGATCACGCCCTGTCGCCTGAGGCGCGCGTTGTCCTGTTCCAGCCTGCCGATGAACAGCATCACGGTCCCTCCGGAGGGGAGGGCCTCCCTCACCAGCGCTCCGCACATGCGCCCGGCTGTGTAGTTGTCCATGCCCACATAGCACAGGCGCTGGGAGAGCGGCGCGTCGGAGTCGTGGGTGATGACGTGCGTCAGGGCGCACGCCTCGTCGATCAACCCGGCCTGGTTCCGGGCATCGACCGGGCTGATAGCGATGCCGTCCACGCCCCGTGCCAGGAGGTCCTCGAGAATGCGCTTCTGGTCCTCACTCCCGTTGGCGGGCATGCGTACATCGCAATCCACATCGAAAGCGAGGGCGCCCGCCTGCGCGCCCGCAGCCGCGATCGTCCAGAAGGACGCGATCCCGTTGGTCACGTAGGCGATCTGCGGGCGTGTCGGTTCGTCACCCCGCCCGCAGCCGTGGGCGGCGAAGGCCAGGGTGAGAATGCCAGCGATGAGCGGGGGGCGGCGGAGGTCCATCAGAGGGCCAGGGGGCCGGCGCCATGATAACGGCTGCGCAAGCTCTCCGAGACACTCCAGAAGGCCGGGCGCTGAGGCCCCGCCGACCGCTACGATTCATGCCATGAACCGGATCCCCGTGAAGTTACTGTTCTGCGCGCTAGCCCTGGGCCTTCAGGTTCGCGACGGCGCCGCCGCCGCTCGAGTCGAGGATGTCTACGGCTCACCCTTCGACCTGTTCGCTGCCGACGGGTTGACGGGCTGGGAGGCCGCGGGGGAGGCGGCCTTCGAGGTCGAGGCGGGCACCCTCAGCGTGCGATCCGCTGAGGGTGGAGCCGGCCGGCTGGTGAGCCAGGCGACCTACGCCGATTTTTCAATGGAGTTTGAGATGCACGTGGTCGCGGGCTGTGCACGCATTGGCGTCCGCACCTCCGCGGGCGGCATCGACGCCGACGCGCGCACGGGCACCTTCGTGTCGTTCGCTGCCACCGCTCCCGCACGCGCTCGCGGTCTGTTCTCCAGGGGCCGCGGTGGGTGGCTCGTCGCGCCCGATGAATCGAGCCCACAGGAAGCGTCTGCGGGAGAGCCCTCCTGGAGGCGCGTGCGCATCGAGTGTGTCGGTGCGTCCATCCGCACCTGGATCGATGACGTCCCGGCCGCCGACTCGATCGATGCGTCCGCGCTGGAGGGCCACATCACTCTGGAGGTGGACGACGAGTCGGAGGCGCTGTTGCGCAACGCGCGGCTCTCGTGGCTCGGCCGGAGCTGGTGGCAGCCCATCTTCGACGGAGTGAGCGTCGCCGGATGGCACGAGATCGGAGGAGCCGACTGGACCGTCGAGGACGGCGCGTTCGTAGGACGGCAAGACGCCGACAACCCCGAGCACGGCCACCTGGTCAGCGACCGCTCCTACGAGGATTTCACAGTGCGCGTCGAGTATCGGGCGGTGCGCGGGAATAGCGGCCTCTACTTCCACATCGCCGAGACCGGGAGGGGCCCCGGCGTGCGGGGTTTTCAGGCCGAGATCGACGCGCAGCGGGATGCGGGAGGGCTGTACGAGACGGGAGGCCGCGGCTGGGTCGCGAAGCCGTCAGCGGAGGACGCCGCCTCCTGGTTCCGGCCCGGCGCATGGAACACGATGACGGTCACCGCGCAGGGTGGTCACATCGCCGTGGACGTGAACGGGTCGCGCAGTGCCGAGCTGTTCGACGAGAGCGGGCACAAGGCAGGTCCCTTCGCACTCCAGGCGCACGGAGGCCAGGACATGGAGGTCGAGTTCCGCGCGGTCGAGTTGCTGCAGTCGGGAGATCGCCGCCTCCAACCCGAGAGTGTTCGGACGACCGATAGCGACCACTCCTGGACGCCGCCCAAGGATGAGCCGTACACGGAAGAGGAGGTCGCGGGCTGGGTCGAGCGGAATAAGTTGATGCGGCGGCAGATCGAGATCGCAGGCGGCAACTATCCGATGCCCGGCATCATCTACGATCCCGTCTTCCACGGCGTCGTCGACAAGGGCGACTACACCGTCGAGAAGGTCTACCTGCCCACGCACCACAAGTACTTCCTGACGGGAAACATCTATCGGCCCAAGGGCGAGGGCCCGTTCGCGGGTGTGATCTGCCCCCACGGCCACTGGGAGGACGGGCGTCTCTCGGAACGCAGCGAGGGAGAGGCGCGCGAGTTCGTCGAGAGCGGCGAGGAGCGTTACATCAACGCAGCTCGCTACCACCTGCAGGCGCGCTGCGTGCAGCTCGCACGCATGGGCTGCGTGGTATTCATGTACGACATGGTCGGCTACGGCGACAGCGACCAGATCAGCCACCAGACCGGACTGAACGGTGTGCAGGCAATGTTGCGGATGCAAAACCTGTTCGGGTTTCAATCGCTGAACTCGTTCATGGCCCTGACCGTCCTCTACAACGATCCGACCGTTGACAAAGCGCGCTTCGGCATGACCGGCGGGAGCGGAGGCGGCACGCAGACCTTCATCACCTCCGCGCTCGAGTACAGGAGGATGAAAGTGTCGGTGCCGGCCGTGATGGTTTCGGCGGCGTTCCAGGGCGGCAGCCGCTGTGAGAACGCTCCCTACCTGCGCTACGGCACGAGCAACCTCGAATTCGCCGCCATGGCGGCGCCGCGCGCCCTGGCGTTGATCGGCGCGAATGACTGGACGGTCGATCTCATGGAACGGGGCTTTCCGGCGCTGAAGAAGCACTGGGAGAACCTCGGCGTGGGCCAGAAGATCGAGGCCCGCGTCTGGCCGGAGTTCGATCACAACTACAACGTCCACTCGCGAGAGATGATGTACAGCTTCATGAACGAGCACCTCGGGCTCGGTCAGGAGGAGCCGATCGTTGAGCGTGACTTTGAGCCCATCCCGCCCTCGGAGCTCTCCGTCTTCGACGACGAGCACCCGCGGCCCAGCCAGACCCCCGGGCACAGCGAGTCCAACATCCGAGACATGGTCTCGACGTATCTCGACAAGCAGCTCGATCTGCTGTTCTTCCGAGAGGATTTCGGCCGGCTGGTCGTGTTCCGCAACGTCATCTCGCTGGCCTTGAAGGTCATGCTCTGGACCGAGTTGCCCGCGCCCGAGGGCGTGGAGGCGCGAGTCGTCTCGGAGGGAGAGGGCGAGGGATACCGCGAGGTGAAGCTGGTCCTGGGCCGGAGCGGAGAAGAGCAGCGAATCCCGGCGGTGCACCTCATTCCAAAGGAGTGGAACGGGAATCTGGTCGTGGCCATGCATGAGTCCGGCAAGGGCCACTTCTTCGATCACGACGGGACCGTGGGTGAAGACGCCTTCGTCATCCTCGACGAGGGGGCCTCGCTGCTCGCGATCGACTGCTTGCTGACAGGGGAGCTCGTGGACGGTCAGGGTCCCGTCGCTCTGCCGGTGGATGAGGCCCGCCACCACATCGATCCGAGCTACACCTGGTGCTACAACAAGCTCCTGATCGCCGAGCGCGTGACCGACATCCTGACGGCCGTCGCCTACGCGAAGGGCATCGATGGCGTGCGGAATGTGAACCTCCTGGGCCGCGGGCGCGCCGGCCCGTGGGCGATCCTCGCGCGGGCACTGACTGGCGAGGGAGAGATCGGGCGCGTGGGCGCCGACTGGAGCTGGAAATTTGCGGACCTCGACCGCCTCGACCACCCCGATATGTTGCCCGGCGCTGTGCGCTACGGAGACCTGGATTACTTCGCGGCCTCGTGCGCTCCGGGCGAGCTGGCCCTGGTCGACTGCTCCACGGCGCCGGAAGTCGCCGGCAAGGCCTACCGGTCGCGGGGGACGCCCGGCAGCATCCTCACGGTCTCCTCGCAGTTTCCCAAACTGCTCCTGGATTGGGTCGCCGCTGATCCGAGGCCGATCCCACCCGTGCCTCAACAGAATCGTGGGTTGCCGACCTTTCCCGACCCCTGGCCACCCTTCGAGTTCGGGGATCTGGAGCGCTGAACGGCGCCGGATAGGCGGAGGCTCTGGCTCGGCGCCTTGGAGGCCGCGCGCTCCCGCCCCGTCGGAATCGGGGTAGCATGGATTCGATGCGTTCGCCTCTCTTTCTCGTCGCCGCTTTGGGGCTTGCGGCGTCTCCCGCCGCCGGGCAATGGAGCATCGAGCACCGAGGCACCGTCTTGCTCGGAGGCACGGCCGTCGACCAGCACGGCGTGCCGTTCGCGGTCGGGGGGTTGAGCGGCATCACCCACGCGGGCGGGAGCACCTGGCTGTGCGTGATGGACAACTCCGACAAGGTCGTGATCCTGGATGTCGGGCTGAACAGCGACGGCTCGATCGCCACGGCGGACATCGTCGGTGGGTTGACTCTGGAAGAGGCCCGAGACTTCGAGGGCATCGCCTTCACCACAGCCGACCGCGGTAGCGTCCTGATCTCGGACGAGGGCGTGCCGTCGGTGCGCGAGTTTTCTCTCGCCGCTGGCCTGCTCGTGGGAGTGCTTCCGACTCCCTCCGTCTTCGACCACATCCGCTCCAACCGCGGCTTCGAGTCCCTCACCCGGCGCTGCGAGAACGGGGACTCATGGACGGCCAACGAGGAGGCCCTCACCGTCGACGGGCCGACCGCCACGCCGACCGATGGCACGATCGTGCGGCTCTTGCGCCACGACGCCTCCTCACCCGACCCGGTCGCTGCCGAGCAGTACGCCTACGAGGTCGAGCCGATGCACGGCCCCTTTCTACCCGGTCAGAGCGGTCAGAGTGGGTTGTGTGATCTGGTCGCTCTGCCCGGCGGCACCCTGCTCGCTCTCGAGCGCTCACTGGCTCTCGCCGCACCGCTCTTCCTGACTCGCATCTTTCAGGTGGATTTCTCCGGCGCGAGCGACGTCAGCGCGTTGCCCGCCCTCGACGGTGCGGTGTTCACGCCCGTCGCCAAGGAGCTCCTGTGGAGCGGGCCGGCGTCGAATCTGGAGGGCCTAGCCCTGGGCCCGTCGCTCCCGCAAGCGGAGCGTGTGCTCTTGGGGATCGTCGACAGCGGTGACCCCATCAGTCAAAACCGGTTGGTGGCCTTTGCCCTGATCGGTGCGCCGCTCGGCGACTGCGCCTGCGAGACCGCGAGCTACTGCCGCACATCAGAGAACTCCGTCGGCCCGGGCGCGCTGATCGGGGCGACGGGAGGGACGAGTATCTCGGCCAATGCCTTCACCCTGACCGCCGTCGGCGCCGTTCCCGGCCAGTACGGGCTCTTCTACTACGGTGCCGGCCAGACACAGATCCCCTTCGGGGAGGGCTTGCGGTGTGTCTCGAGCGGTGGCGCGGGTATTTTCCGCCTCGGGCCCCCGCAGACCGTCGATGGGGCGGGGGACCTGTCGCGTCCGGTGGACTTCACCCAGCCGCCGGCGGGGTCGGGCGCGGGTGCCATCGCTCCGGGCTCCACCTGGTACTTCCAACTCTGGTTTCGGGACCCGGCGGGTGGTGCATCGGGATTCAACCTCTCCGACGGGTTGAGTGCGACCTTCTGCCCTTGAGCAGCGCACGCCGCCGCACGCTCTCCTGGCAGCTTGGGCGCCCTGCCCGTACATTGACGCTGGCCCTCGCCACCCCGCTTTCTCACGTCCAAGGAGGTTCAGATGTCTCCCCTCAGTCGCCGGCAGTTCGTTCAGGGTTCGACAGCGAGTGTCTTTGCCTTGAGCTTGCCGACCTTCGGCGCTCCGAAGGTCCGCCACCGCAGTCCAAACGAGGAGATCCGTTGCGCGGTGATCGGGTTCCGCAGCCGGGGCGGATCACACAT
>DASCMO010000113.1:0-13758 GCA_036010965.1 Planctomycetota bacterium
GGCCCGGAGTTCAGGGGCGTTCAGGGCCTCCTCTTGTTCCGAACTGCTGGGGAAACTGCTGGGGTCCCCAGGCACACCTTCGCAAGTTGCGCCCCCATCACCACCTACGTCACCAGCCTCCGGTTTCCTAAACCGGGGGTCGCAGGTTCAAGTCCTGCCGGGCGCGCCATCGCATTGGGTCGCATCGGGTCGCAAGGACCCGCGCGAAGTGGCAGAGGAGCGAGCTTTTCGCCCGGAGACGACTGAGCCGGCACGACTGGGCCGGGACGGCTACTCGGGCGCCGACAGGTCGAAGCAGGCCAGCTCCTCGTCGCTGCGCACGAAGACGTGGCGGTTTGCGTAGGCGGGGTGGGACCAGCAGACCCCGTCGCGCCGGTTCAGCTGGCCCCGGGTGGGCTCGATCAGCTTGACCCGGCCCAGCTCCGAGAAACCCTCGGGGGAGAGCTCGGCCAGCAGCAGCTCCCCGCGCTCGTTGAACATCCAGGTCTTCTCGCCGCGCTGGACCATGTGGATGGTGGACCAGCGGGAGCGGGGCACGGCGGTCTGGTCCTCCCAGATCCGGTCGCCGCTGGCGAGCTCGAGGCAGCGCAGCTCGCCGTAGCTGTCGACCCCATACACGTGCTGCCCCAGGACCAGGGGTGTGCCGATGATCACGTGCAGGGCGTCGGTGCTGCGCTCGTTCTGGCCGCGGCGGGACCAGACCTTCTCGGCCGCGAGCTCGGACTGGTCGAGGCGCAGGAGCAGGCTGCCGTCGTAGAAGCCGGAGAGGAAGAGGTGCTCCCCCGCGAGCACGGGGCTTGCGACCCCCAGGGGCATGCGTGTGGAGGGGAAGTCCACAGACCAGCGCTCTTCTCCGGTCGCGGGGTCGAGGCCGACCACCCGGTCGCCGGACCAGTAGACCAGTACGCGCTGGCCAGCCTGGTCGATGACGATAGGGGCGGAGTAGTTCCCCCGGTCGTCGAGGGCGCGCCAGCGCTCCTCGCCGGTCTTCGCATCGAAGGCGACCAGGCAGGCCCCGTCCTTCGCGCTGGCGGGGACGATCAAGAGCCCCCCCTCAAGGACGGGCGAGGCGCTGATGCCCCAGATGGGCATGCGCTCCTGGTCGATGCCGTAGTCCTCGCGCAGGTCAAAGCCCCAGATCACCCCGCCGGTCCCCGCGTCCAGGCAGCGCAGGTGCCCGACCGAGCCCAGGGTGTAGACGTGGCCGCCTGCGACCAGGGGGGCGCAGCGCGGCCCGGCGGGGTAGCTGATGCCGGCGTAGGTAGCAGGGTAGCTCGCGGTCCAGCGGCGCTCGCCGGTCCGCCAGTCGAAGGCGTGCACGCGCTCGATCTCCTCGGGTTCCTCCTGGCGGTCCATCACGAAGACCAGATCGCCCGCCACCGAGGGTGCGGCGTAGCCCGAGCCGACCGGCACGCGCCAGCGCGCCCCCAGCTCCTCGGGCAAGGCCTGGAGCACACCCTCCTCGCGCCACACCCCGTCGCGCTCGGGGCCGCGCCACTGGGGCCAGTCGTCGGAGGGGACCGGGAGCACCGGGAGCAGGAGCAGGGGTAGGAGCAGCATCACCGCACCCTACTCGATCGTGGCGTCCCAGCGTCCGATCGAGCCCTACCCTGGTGCTGCTGCGATGGACAGAGAGCGCCGTACTCGCTCGTGACGGGATTGCAGCAAGGTGGGCGAACCCGCCTCACGCTCCGTCTTGATGCGCGTAGCGTCAAGAACGGCGCGCCTTGTCATCAAGCCGAACCGCGCGCCTTCACCCCGCGAGTCCGCTCTCGATCGCGAACCGGATCAGCTCCGATGTCGAGGACAGATTGAGCTTCTTCATGATTCGGGCGCGATAGGTCGAGGCCGTACTGACGCTGATCTTCAAGTCGCGCGCGGCCTCCTTGAGGCTCGTACCAGCCCCCAGGATTCGCAGCATCTCGAACTCGCGCGTTGATAGCGCATTGATCCCGACGCGGGAACGGTTGGGACGACGGAGCTGGTCGATCACCTCGAGCGACATGTGCGGCGTGATGTAGACCTCTCCCCGGCGCACCGCGCCGATCGCATCCAGGAGCTCCTCGACCGCGGACGACTTGACCAGGAATCCCTGCGCACCGGCCTCTATCACACGGATCGCATAATGGGGACTCTCCTGAACCGTCAAGACCAGAGTTCGAACAGTCGAACCCGTTCGACCAATCTCCTCCAAGACGGGGAGCGCGCCACCTCCGGGCATGTTGTAGTCGAGAACCAGGACGTCCGGGCTCTCCTCCCGCACGATCTGCACGGCCTCCGCGGTGTCCTTGCCCTGAGCAATGACATCGAGCGATTCGTCGTCGCCCAGCACCGAGGCCAGCGCCTGACGAACCATGGCGTGGTCGTCGACGATCGCCACGCGGATGCGTTTGGCCGGGTCACTCATCATCGGGCTCCGGAGGATTCATTGGGATCGCGGCTTCGACGACCGTTCCCAGGTCAGGTGAGGAGTTGATGGTAAAGCTGCCGCCGAGGAGCTCGGCTCGCTCTCGCATCCCGAGCAGGCCAATGCGATCCGACTCGCTCTTCGACGGATCGAACCCGAGCCCATGATCTTGAACCGAGATCATGATGTACTCGTCCTGCTGCAGGACGCGCAAGGCCGCACCCTGCGCCTGTGCGTGGCGCGAGACGTTGGTCAACGCCTCCTGCACGATGCGGTAGACATTCTCCGCCACACGATCAGGTATCAGGGCTTCCTCGAAATCGAGCTCGACGGCGAGGGTAACCTCAGAGGCGTGCTCGAAATCCTCCCCACACGAGCGAAGCGCAGCCTCCAGTCCGAGGTCATCCAGGACGCTCGAGCGAATCCGCGAGGAGATTCGGTGCATGCTGTCCAGCAAACGGCTCGTGCCCTCAACGGATCTCTCGATCAACACGTCCTTCGCCTCGAGGTCATGAGCCTTGTGAGCACGCTTGAGGTTTATCGTCATCGCCGTCGCCAGTTGCCCGACCTCATCGTGCAGGTCGCGCGCCAGGCTCCGGCGCTCCGCCTCCTGGGCGTCCAGCAAGCGGCGCGAGAGCCTGCGCAATCGCTTCTCGGAGGCGGCGATCTTCTGCTCGTGAACCTCGCGAACGGTGCCCGCGACGGCGAGCCGCCAGGCAACGCCGAACATCAGGAGAGCGAGGACGAGGGTCCCCACGGCGAGACTCTCAAAGGTGTGCCGGGAGGCCGCGTAGATGGCGCTCGTGGGCACGAACGAGACGACCTTCATCCCCGTGGGGAAGTCCTCCGCCGCCAGGAGAAGTTGACCGATCGGGTTGATGGTGCGGAAAGCGAACATGCCCTGCTCGGTCGAGAAGCTGCCCTCTGGTTGGTCCTTGATGGCCTCCCACGCGTCCGGGTGGTCCGCAGCGAACGTGGGTTCGCGCTCGAACATGAACCCCCAGGAGCGCTCCTCGTCAGGCCCCTCGAGGTAGAAGCCGTTGCGATTCACAAGACCCGTCCAACCTGGCGCCTGCCCGGCGACGCCCTCTAACTGCTCGAACAAGCTGCCGCCGAGGTAGTTGAAGACCAGAATCCCGCCCTTGCTGCCCGATTCGTCGAAGACCGGAGTGGCCATCCTGAGAACTGGCTTCCAGGGCTCCTCGATGCCCCCATGCTCCAGGTTCAGATCGATAGGCGAGACGTAGATCTGATTGCGCTCGAGCGGCTGTGCCCGGAGGAAGTAGTAGCGCCCCGTTTTCGATTGCAGATGCTCCGCCGGAACCGCTCTGGGGTTGCCGCCGTTGTCGTTGATTCGAAGAGCCTCCTGGCCGTCCTCGCCAATGAGCCGCAGCTGGTCGAAGACCCCGCTGACCTTGCAGAAACGAACGTACTCCCTCTCGATCTCGTTCCGCTTCGACCGGTCCTCCAGGAAGTCCCGCAAGATCCCCTGGTCCGCGAAGTGGAGCAGAGTCGCCATCATCGCTTCGAACTCGCGCTCGATGACCTGGACGTGGAGCTGTGCGATGTCGCGACCGCTCTGCTCCACAAGGTACCGATCTCGGACGCGATCACGGGAGAAGACGATGATCGGCCCGGTCACGAGGAACGCGAGCATCGGCAAGAAGATCAGGGGAAGTCGCTTCCAGGTGTCTCGGGACACCCAAGAGCGCCTAGCCTCCACCTGTGTAGGTTCTTCTCTCATGAGCAACTCCGTCGCGACGAATCTCCGGAGACTACACCGCCAGGCGCTGGAGTAGTCCTGTTTCAAGGCCAGGACTTGATCCCCTGGCCGCCACGCCCCAAGCGACGTCGGAATCGAGCTACAGGAACTCGGTCAGGCGGGTGACAGGCTGCTTTGGATGACTCCAGATAGGCTTCTACTTGTTCCGAAACACATAAGGCTGCTGACGCCCTGATATCACAAGGCCTCGCTGCGCACAGTCGGTTTGGACGCCGTCCTGAGGATGGTATTGAGCACATCGAACAGAAGGTTACTCGGCCTCGGAAGCACGAGCCGCGATCTCGGTCGGGTTCCGGCGAGAGACGTGGAATGCTGGCCCCGGCGCGCCGCAAAGTGCGTCCGGATGTGTGGCTCCGCGCAGGCGCGGATCGGCCTGGAGTGATTCGGCCGATGTCGACGTGCAGAGCGGTGGTCAGTGGGGTCCCGTGGATCCGCGTTGCGCTCACCTCGATCGCTGTCGGTTCGGCCGTCTCGATCTGGTCGACCTCACCAGGTGAGGGCGCCGGAGTCGTTCCGCTGCCCGGGGTTCGTTCGATCACTACCTCGCCGGAGCGTCGCTCGCTCGAACCCGTTTCGCATCCGGAATCGGTTGCCGCGGACGCGCTGCCGCAGCCCGCGCGCTGCCGGCCGTATCGGGTCGCCGTCACTCCGGATGGGAAGAAGGCGTACGTGTCGCTGGCCGGGAAGGAGATCCAGCCCGGCTCCGAGATCGTCATCGTGTCGGTACCCAAGGCTAGCGAGCTCGGCCGGATCGAGGTCGGCTCCTACCCCTACGGCCTCGCGCTCCACCCTTCGGGCCGCTGGCTCGTGGTCGCCAACCGCTACTCGAACTTCCTCTCCGTCATCGATACGGAGACGGACCGCGTCTGCGCCGAGATCTCCGTCCCGTTCTACTGCGAGGACATTGCCTTCTCCCCCGACGGTGGACGCGCCTACGTCTCCAACTTCTGGAAGAACCAGGTGCTCGTCGTGGACCTCTTTCACGACGAGGGCGGTCTCACCGGGAAGATGCACTCACTCGGCGAGGAGCACGTCGAATTCTTTGGCTCCCGGTCCGAGACCTCGCTCGCGTGGAACGTGTGCAGAGCATGCGGGTGGCGGGATCAGGCCTCCAGCCTCTGCCCACGCTGCGGACATGCTCCGCTCACCCCGGTCAAGATCCCGATTCCAGGGCGCGGACCCGGCGGCGTGAAGGCGATCGTGCGAGATCGCTGCGGAACCTCGGGCTGTCACAGCAACCGCGTCGGTGGCTTCTACGCCGGGGCGGACGAGGAGCAGATCCTCCGGAGCGCGCTCGCTCATTCGACCCCAGGCGATCCAGATCGCAGCCCGCTCCTCCTGGTGGGGACGTCCGTCGCGGATGGCGGCTGGGCGGATGCACTGGACGGGCGTCACCACGCCAAGGGCGTCGTCTTCGAAGATCCCGAGAACGACCCCGACTTCCAGACCCTCCGCGCCTGGATCCTCGATCGCCCGGAGGGCCCGGGTATTCCCGTCGGTGACAAACCGCGCGACCTCCTGGTCTCCCCGGACGGCCGCACGCTCTATGTCGCCAACACCGGTTCGCTCGATGTCTCGGTGGTGGATCTGGCGAGCATGCGTGAGACGCGCCGCATCTTCACGCGCTCACCGGTGAACGACCTCGCCTGGGTCCAGGATCGTCTGGTCCTGGCCACGCTCGGCGTGGGCTCGGGTCACCCCAAGGGCCACGACGAGGGGCGGGAGAGCCTGGACGCGGAACACCCCGAGGCGGAGTTCACCCTGTTTCGCAATCTACAGACGGGCAAGCCCCTGCCGCTTGCCGAGCAGGAACCGTTGGGCCCGTACGACGACGTGGACGGAACCGCGCAGGAGAAGTTCCGGGACATCACCAACGATCTGGTCCTGCTCGACCCGGCGGTCGAGAGCGTGGCTGCCTATCAGGCCGACGAGCGCTTCACGCGCTACACCTCCGAATCCTTCGAGGCGCTGGCCGGAGATCTGAAGGGCGATGTGCCGCTCGACCTGCTGCAGGTGGTCGGCGCCTTCCCCGAGCAGATCGCGGTTTCAGGCGATCACCTCTACGTGACCATGTCCGGCACGTTTCAGGTTCAGGAGTGGCGCGTCGACGCCACGGCTGAACCCGCCGAGCGTCTCGTTTCGGAACGCGTGTTCGACACCGGTTTCAAGCCGACCGGAATCGCCGTCGCTGGAGATACGCTGGTCGTCGCCGATCACCTCTCCGAATCGGTCACCTTCATCGACCTGGCGGATGGATTCTCGGAGCGGCTCTCCGTGAGCCGTCTCATGGATCCGTTCCCCTCCACCGACTTCGAGCGCGGCGAGTTCTTCGTCCAGACAAGCGTCTACTCCGTGGACCAGGATCAGAGCTGCGTTCACTGTCACTACCGGGACACCTCGGATGGGCAGCGCTGGAGCGTAAGCCAGGTCATGGGACAGAGTCGGGATGGTGAGGAACGCACCGGTGGCAGCAGGGAGGTTCCGGACATCCGCACGTTGACGCAGAAGGTCCCGTTCTTCATCGAAGGCACGCTCTCGATCGACGAGCCGCTCACGATGATGATGGAGCACAATCCGCTCGTCGATTTTCAGGGCGAGACTCCCGCGGGTGATTTCGATGAGATCTTCGTTGGAGCCGACGAGATGGAGCTCTACGCCAACTCGGCGGACTCGATCATCGTTGCGACGGGAAAGAAGTGGGACTCGCAAGACGTCGGGCTCTTGGATCTCGTGAAGCGGCGGGAGGTCCACTTCGCCAGGGTCTCGAAGCGACATCTCGGGGAGGAGTTCTCCTTCCGTGACTTCCAGCGATTCATCGGCGAGTACCAGCGTGGTGAGCCGCGCCTGCTCGCCAACCCCGTCGATCCCGCGGACCCGATGGTGCGCCACGGCCGCGTCCTGTTCGAAGATGCCTCGGTCGGCTGCTCTCAATGCCATCCCGCTCCCGCCTTTACCAACAAGGTTCACGCCTACAACGAGAACGGGGCGTTTCCTCCGCTGGTGAGTCCGGCCCCTCGCGACAACGTGCATACGCTTGTCAGTGCGGATCGCCTCGACGTCATCAATGGCTTTGAACGCTCCTGGGATCCGGGCGACGCGGGACGCATCGAAGAGCACGAAGGGTTCTTCGTGGCTCCCTCACTGCGCGGCCTCTGGGCTCGGCCGCCGAAACTCCTCCATCACGGCCATGCGGTCAGCCTGCGCGAGGTGATCTGCACGCCGGATCACCCGGCGCTGCGCAAGTTTCCCTTCCCACGTCACGACACGGATCGGCCTGGGCACCGCGAACGCGGGCTCAACGAACTCGACGGCGTGCCCGACACACACGGCGTCACATCCCATCTCTCCGTCTGGGACATCGAATGTCTTCTCACCTTCCTCCGCTCCATCGAGTGATCACGGCCCTCGTGGGCCTGGTGCTGGTTGTCGCGCTCGGACAAGGGGCTCTGCCTCTCGAGGCGAATCCCGGTAGGGCCGGATCAGTGCTCCGCTCCTCTCGGCCCGCGATGGGGACACTGTTCGAGATCTCGATCTGGGCTCGCACAGGAGAGGAACCCATTGCAGCGGACGCGGCGCTCGAGGCTCTGGACCTGATATCGGCGCTGGAGAAACGCATCAGTAGCTGGGATGCAGACAGCGAGACCGCTGCGATCAGCCGTGCGGCGGGCGGGGAAGCGGTCACGGCGAGCCGTGACCTGAAGGAGCTCCTCTCGGAATCGATTCACTGGGCACGGCGCACGAACGGCGCGTTCGACGTTACTGGAGGTCCGCTGTTTGAGCTCTGGGAGCGCGCGCGCGAGCGCGGGAAACTCCCCTCGGAGTCCGAAGTGCGCGCGCGGCACGAGCTGGTCGGATGCGACAAGGTGCACTTCGAGGGGGATGCCATCCGTCTGGCGCGCCAGGGTATGAAGCTCGGCTTCGGGGCGGCCGGCAAGGGATTCGCCGCAGATCGTGTTGCGAGCTTCCTCCGCTCGCGCGGCTTCCCTGACTTCATCATCGATGCGGGGGGCGACCTGGTCGTCGGCGGGACGCGCGGCGACACTCCCTGGAACATCGCCATACGCCGCCCACGGCGACAGAGTCACCTCGCCACGTTCGAGATCCGGGACTGTGCCATCGCGACGTCGGGGGATTACGAGCGCTACTTCACCGTCGACGACGTTCGGTACTCCCACATCGTCGATCTCCAGACTGGCTGGCCAGCGCGTGGCCTCACGAGTGTGACCGTCATCGCGCCCCGGGGTGTTGCCGCCGATGCGCTGGCGACGGCGTTGGGTGTGATGGGAGTCGAGGAGGGCTTGACGCTGGTGGAGACCCTGCCGGACGTCGAGGCCCTCTTGGTGGAGGAGGATGGCACGGTGCGCCTGTCCTCAGGGCTGGAGCTCTCGGGGGGTTCTCTGATGAGACTCCCATGAGCTCCCCCGATGGAGTGGGAGGCAACCGAACCGCAGCGAGTCTTCTGCTCGCGGCCACCGCCGCAGCGCTGGTCATCGCCTCCATGGCGATCCGGGGGTTCGACGAGGCCGACACGAACGACTTGCCGATCTCGACCACTCGTTTCGACGTCTTCTGCGATCGGATAGTCCCGATCCTGGACCGCCGCTGTGGCAACTGCCACGGGGTTCTCACGCCCGAGGACGTCTTGGTGGGCGATCCTCCAGCGCGCGTGCCGCTCGGCTCAGGCCTCTTCCGCTGGTGGGTCGACGAGGGCGGACGCATCTCGGCTCTGTGGCAGCGACGCCTCGCCTACGATCGCTGCACGGATGAGGACAGAATCGACCGGCGCAATCCGGCCCTGGCCAGTCCGCTTGCCCGCGCCGCGCTGGCGGCCGTGTACTCCGGCTCCCTACATCCGGAGGTCTTCGCGACGACGGACGATCCCGACTACCAGACCATCGTCGAGTGGGTGGAAGAGGAGCTCGCCACGGATTCACGAGTTCCGGTGGAGCCATCGAGCCGAGCAGAGCGTTTCTTCGCAACGGAGGTCACTCAGGTCCTCCTCCGTAACACGTGCTTCGGCGCCAACTGTCACGGCACGCTCGCGTTCAACGATCTCAAGCTGGATCCGGGGATTCCGATCCTCGACGAGCGCTTCACGCCCGAGATGCACCACGCGAACCGCCTCGCGATGCTGGGAAGCGTGACGAGGCTCGCGCACCGGTCTGGCGACGTCGAACGATCGAAGCAGCTGCTCAAGAACATCCCCGTCGAGGACGGTGGAATCCTCCACAAGGGAGGTAACCACTTCTTCGCGAAGGATGATCCAGACTATGCGGTGCTCGCCCGCTGGCTCGAGCTCGAGGCCGAGGAGGCGTGTCTACGCACGGGCGCCCAGCTAGGCGAGCTGCGCGGCGTGGTCTTCGTCCGGCGTCCACGCTCGACGCCCGAGCGCTTCCTCGAAGGCACGTCCTTCCTCCCGGGGGGTGATCTCCTCCTGCTCGAGAACGGCACGGAGACCAACCTGACGGCCCACCTCCACCCGGATGGGGAAGCGGACATCCGTGCGCCCGACGTCAGCTATGACGCAAGTCAGGTTGCCTTCGCCATGCGGCGCTCGGAGGCCGAGCCCTTCAATCTCTGGGAGCTGGAACTCGAAACGGGGGAGGCCCGGCAGCTCACCTTCTCCGAGGACCCCGAGGTGCACTTCACCGAGCCTCTGTACGCTCCCGATCCCGATGACACGGAGGGTGTTCACCTGGACAAGGTCGTCTTGGTGTTCACCTCGAATCTGGCGGGCGAGTGGTGCGAGACGAGCCCCGAAGGAGTCCTGGGGGAGGCGGAAGGCGGCACGCCGGACACGATCCTGGACGTCCAGCTGACCGAAAAACCGGGCACCTTTGACGGCAGAGTGGTCCGCATCCTGCGTGGACCGAACGCGGGCGAGGAACGCACCGTGGCGAGACACGCGGCGGGCGAGCTCATTCTCGACGACCCGCTCCCGAGCTCGATCGACTCGACGACCCACTACGTCATCGAGGCGAAGCCGCGCGTCATGCCCAAGTTCGATGCCTACAGGATGAGGCGGGCGCCGATCGGACAGGAGCGTGAGATTTTCGAGACCACGCGCAAGCGCATGACCTACTCCGTCAGTCAGGTGCGGCGTCCGACGATGCGCTCTTCCGGCGAGGTGATGTTCACCTGCCTGCGCACGGGCTGGCAGGTGGACCGGCCGTTCTTCAACGCTGCGCTCTTCCGCACCCACGTCGACGGCTCGAACTTCCACACACACAACGGCAACCGCTCCGGTATCCCGATCTTCGCCGACGACCGGGAGCTGCCGAACGGACTCGAGATACGCATCGGTCAGGACTCCGAGTCGTGGTGGGGCGGGATGCTGATCCTGTCCGATCACCAGTTCGGTCCGACGATCGAGCAGTTCAGTCCGCTGGACGAGCTCGATCACCCCTATCTCGAAGACGGACCGCCCAGCTCTCTGCACGTGTTCTTCCCCGGGTGGATCGGCCTCGACCCGGCCGTCACTCATCGCGGTCTCTCTCCCGGAGGCGCCTACCGGGATCCCTATCCAATGCCGGATGGGAGCATCCTCGTCTCGCATGCAGCAGGGCCCGTCGATCTCGCCGATCCCTCCGCCTCGCCCGACTTCGATGTCGTCCGGCTCGTGCCCGACCCCGCCTTCCAGGCTCCCGATGGATTGGGCCCCGGGAGCTTCCGGCGTGAGACCGTGGTCGGGGGAGATGGCTCCGAGCTCTGGGCGCGGCCGGTCGCGGCGCGCCTCAAGGAGCCGGTGCGCAAGAAGCTCAAGCAGGAGAAGGACCTGTTTGGACTGCCGGAGCAGGTCGACGGATTCAGTGGCTACCCCAGCGGAACACCGTCAGTCCTCGACATCTTCGATCTGCCGCTACTCGACTCCCTGTTCGAGAACGTCACGCCGTTTGGTGTCCGTCACCTGGCCACGCCCAACTGCGCCATCTGCGGTGAGGAGACTCCGGCGATCGAACAGGTCGCGTACGCACGGCTCATCGGAGCCCGGCCGCTGCGTGAGGGCGAGAGCGGTCCCCTGCGCCGCTTCATCATCGCCGAGGTTCCCGTCGAGGAGGATGGTTCGCTGCGCGTCGCCCTTCCGTCCGAGGTTGCCTTCGACGTCCAGACTCTCAATCCGCTTCGCATGGCGCTCCGCTCTCCCAACCGCTGGCTGTACTGCCATCCCGGGGAGAGGCACACGCTCTCGATTCCACGCAAGCTGTACGCGCAGACGTGCAGCGGGTGCCACGGTGGCATCACTGGAGACCCGGTCGACACGCTCCGCCGCCCCGACGGCGTGACGTCGGCCTCGCACATGCAAGCGGTGTGGGACGCCGAGAAGTACGAGCGACGGGTGCCGATGAATTGGCAGCTGGGCGGGCTGGTCGCCGTCACAGACATCGACTTCGAGCGTGACCTGCGACCGATCCTTGCGGAGAAATGCGCCGACTGTCACTCCGGTGGTGATCCGGCGGGTGGTCTGGATCTGGCCGGGAGCGGCACCTTCCAGGCTCTGGATCGCTACATCAACCAAAGAGAGTCCCTGGCAATCGAGAGCGAGCTGCTCGAGAAACTCCTTGGCAGGGAGCTCCACGCGGCTGGCACGCCCACCAACGATGTTCCCCACCCCTCTTCCTCGCCGCTGTCCGAGGACGAGCTCCTCGCCTTCATCCGCTGGATCGATCTCGGAGCGACTCGTACGGGGGGAGCCGAGGAGTGAAGACCGTCATCTCCTGGGTGCTCCCGTTCATGCTCGTCGCGATGGCCGGCTACTCAGCCGTGCATCAGCGCCGTGAGGCGAGCCACGCAGTCGGAGGCGAGGACTCGAGCAACTGCTCGAGCTGTCACGAGGGCAGTGTCCAGCAGACACACGTGTCCGAGTTTCTGCTCGAGTCCCACGGCCAGGCGGCGCGCGCCGACCGACAGGATTGCCTGGGATGTCACCAGCCTGAGAGCTGCGACGACTGCCACCTCGACCAGGCACCGTTGTGGCACACCGAAGCGTTCTGCAACCCTGGACTCAGCGCGGAGAACCGAGACGTTCATTCGAGCGAAGGTAGATCGCGTCGCAGCGACTGCCTGGAGTGCCATGCGACGCGCTTCTTCGTCCAGTGTGGCGACTGTCACGATCCGCTGGAGTGGCAGTGAAAGTCCCCGGCAGGAAACAGACCGCGGACTCAGTGATTGCACCATTGCGCCCTCCCACACACCTGCGGATCCCCCTCGACGGGCTCGTGCCACAGTTCGCTCCGGGAGACTTGGTCGAGGCTGGTCGCCCGATTGCCATCTCTGCTCCGACCGATCAGTTCGAGCGACGCCGTCATTCGCCGTTCACCGGCGAGATCATCGAGGTCGCGGATGCGATCGTCATCGAGGGAGTGGTCGCCCCGTCTCGGCCCGTCTCCGCCAAGCCCGAGAGTGTCGTGACGACGGCCCGACTGGCCGGGCTGGTCGGTATGGGTGGGGCCATGTTCCCCACGTACGCCAAGCTCGCTGGGGAGGAGCCGGTGGACTGCGTGATCGTCAACGGCTGTGAGAGCGAGCCGTATGTGACTTGCGATCATCGCGTCCTGGTCGAGCAGCGCGCTGAGGTTGAGGGTGGGATGCAAATCGCAATGAGCGCCGTGGGGGCGACCCGAGGCGTGATCGCAGATGGCGAGACGGGCTATGTGGATGGAGAGGAGAGCAGGCTCGTCCAGCGGGTGCTCGGCCGCGTGGTTCCTTGGGGGAAGCGTCCTCGATCTGTCGGCGCACTGGTCGTGAACGTCCAGACGGTTCGGTCCCTCTACCGCGCGATGAACGACGGGCATCCGCTCGTGGAGCGCATCATCACCGTGGACGGTGGAGCCGTGGGGAGGCCTGGGAACTACCGCGTTCCGATCGGAACGGAGGTGGGGCATATCCTGGCCGAGTGCCATACGGACCTGGACCGAGCCGAAGCGATCATCCTCGGCGGCCCGATGATGGGACAGGCGGCCGAGCTCACGGATCCTGTCGTCGCGGGCACGATTGCCGTGCTGGCGCTCGGCAGCGAGGAGATCACCAAGCCCCAGGATGGTCCGTGCATCGGTTGCGGCCGCTGCATGGAGGTGTGCCCGAGCGGACTTCCCGCTATCCATCTGACCCAGAACCCGTCCAGCGAGCTCTCGCGCTGTACGGAATGCGGCGCCTGTCAGTTCGCGTGTCCGAGCCACTGTGAACTGGTCGGGATGCTGCGCAAGGCCAAGGCCAGGTTACAGAACTCGACCAGGGGGGCTGGATGAGGGGAACGCTCTTGACGGTGGCGCTCCTTCTGTGCGCCTTCACTCTGGACCTCCTGATGCCCCGCGTCGATCCCGACGCTGTGCTTGCCGAGAGGCTCCTCGGGTCGGCTCGGAGGATCGACCTGCCGGGTCCCGCAGCCTTCGTTTCGGGAGACAGTGCGCTGCTCTTCTTCGAGTGGGCTGGAGTCGAGGGGCCCGTGCGCGGAGCCGTCAAGCTCGAGCGAGACCTCGTGGCGAGGGTCATCGTCTTGCGATCCCACGAGGGAATTGATCGCGCCGCCCTGGAGAGCCCCGGTTTCCTGGCGTCCTTCCGCGGGAAGCAA
>DASCMO010000114.1:0-87490 GCA_036010965.1 Planctomycetota bacterium
AATACATCTAACAGATTTTCCCTGGCAGCTTTTTTTTGAATTCCTGTTACAGTTTAAAGTTTTAACCTCCTCATCAACGGCAAAAATTATATTTGAAATTTTTATGTCCTTGGGGGTTTGGTGCAGCGCCAGGGGCGCCACCGCCTTCATCACCGCCTTCACCGCCACCTTCACCGCCACCTTCACCGCCACCTTCGCCGCCACCTTCGCCGCCACCTTCGCCGCCACCTTCGCCGCCACCTTCGCCGCCACCTTCACCGCCACCTTCGCCGCCACCTCCGCCGCCACCTCCGCCGCCACCTTCGCCGGCACCATCACCGCCACCTTCAGCTCCGGCTCCGGTGGCGCCTCCGCTCGAGCAGGCCGCCAGGATGGCGAGAGAGAAGCACGCGATGATCGAGAGTGTCTTGCTGTTCATGGTCTTCCGTGGCTGCACGCCCCCCCTCGGAGGCTCGGTCCACCGCCCTGCCCAGGCGGTCTCGTTAGTGGGCCGCGCTCGCGGCTCTCCTCTCCCCCCACATACCGGCGGCGATCCACCGGCTCCGTCAGAGGTTCGGCCGCCGCCAGTGTCGGACTTGAGGCCATGCGGCGACGTTGCGCGCGGCCTGCGGCCTTGGGGCGAGAGGTGGTAGGGCCGGCCCCCGGTCTTCGGGCCTCGCGCTCGCTGCCCAGGCGCGTCTCCACCCTGCTCCGCTGGGTCCGCGACGCGGGGTGGGGATCTCCCCGACGCTGCCTCAGCTCTCCAGCGCCGCCCCTGCCAGAATGTACGGCCGCCTCCCATGGGCGCGTAGAATCAGGTCATGTGCCTCCCCCTCTCCCTGCTGGCGCCGCTTCTGCTGGGTGGTGCCGCCATCGCGCAGGAGGTCGAGCAGCCGCGCGTCCTGCTCATCGGGGACTCGATCTCCATCGGCTACACCCCGCTGGTGCAGGGCATGCTCGCGGAGGAGGCCGATGTGCGCCGCATCCCGGGCAATGCCGAGCACACGGCGACCGGCCTGCGCAAGCTGGACGATTGGCTCGGTGAGGAGCCCTGGGACGTCATCCACTTCAACTGGGGGCTGTGGGACCTCTGCTGGCGTGGCGCGGACGGGCGCCGCAAGGATCGCAAGGGGGGCACCGTCACTCACACGCCCGAACAGTACGAGCACAACCTCGAGCTGCTCGTAGAACGCCTCTCGCGCACCGGCGCGCGGCTGATCTGGGCCAGCACGACCCCCGTCCCGCCCGGCGAGCCGGGACGCTTCGAGGGCGACGCCGTCCGCTACAACGCCGTGGCGGCGCGCGTGATGGCGCGCCACGGTGTGGTCGTCGACGACCTGCACGCCGTCGTTGCGGGTCGGATGGAGGAGCTGGCCGTGCGCCCCGGGAACGTCCACTTCACTCCAGAGGGCTCGCGCGAGCTCGCGGCGCGCGTCGCTACCTCGATTCGCCGCGCCCTGGGCCTGCGCGCGCCAAACGTCGTCCTGGTCCTGGTCGACGACCTGGGCTGGTCAGACCTCGGATGTTCGGGCAGCGATCTGTACCGGACGCCGAGGATCGACCGCCTGGCCGCGGAGGGTGTGCGCTTCACGCGCGCCTACGCCGCCTGCGCCGTCTGCTCGCCGACGCGCGCGGCGCTCTTGACCGGACGCTACCCCGCGCGCGTGGGCGTCACCGACTGGATCCACGAATCAGGGCCCGAGGCACTCGAATCCCTGGCGGCGGGCGAGCACATCGGCGGTTTCGATCGCCCGCGCAACCGCCCACTCCTCACCCCGCGCAACCGCGCCTGGCTCGAGCTCGAGGAGGTCACGATCGCCGAGCTCCTGCGCCCGCGCGGCTACGCGACCGCGCACGTGGGCAAGTGGCATCTGGGTGGGGCGGGGCACGAACCGACCGATCAGGGCTTTGACCTGAACATCGGCGGTGGCTCGCCCGGCCACCCTCCCAGCTACTTCGACCCCTACGGGAACGAGCGCCGCTCGGGAATCCCGCACCTCATGCCACGCCGAGAAGGTGAGTACCTGACCGATCGCGAGGCGGACGAGGCCGTGGCCTTCATCGACGCGAACCACGATCGCCCGTTCTTTCTGTACCTGGCTCACCACGCCGTCCATTCGCCGATCCAGGCGCGAGCGGACCTGCGGGAGGCCTGCGCGGTGCGCCTGACCGACGGCGTCGAACGGCGCCACGATCACCCGGCCTACGCCGCGATGGTCGAGAGCGTCGATCAGGCCTTGGGGCGCGTGCTCGACACCCTCGAAGCCCACGGCCTGGCGGAGGAGACCATGGTCGTGTTCACCTCCGACAACGGCGGCGCGGTGCACTTTCGCGCCACGAACAACGCGCCCCTGCGCGCGGGCAAGGGCTACCCCTACGAGGGCGGCCTGCGCGTGCCTCTGATTGTGCGCTTGCCCGCGGGCGAACATCGCGGCGTGCAATGCGACGAGGCGGTGATGAGCATCGATCTCCTGCCGACCATCGCCGAGGTCTGCGGGGTCGGCCTGCCCACCGGGCGCGTGATCGACGGTGAGAGTCTGCTCCCGCTCCTGGCCGGAGCGGACGACCTGGGCCGCGAGGAGCTCGTGTGGCACTTCCCGCACTACTGGTGGGGAACGCGCATCAAACCCTACAGCGTCCTGCGCCAGGGGCACTGGAAGCTCATCCGCCATCACGCCGACGGCCGCCGCGAGCTCTTCGACCTGGCCGCGGACCCCGACGAAACTCGAGACCTGGCGTCGGAGCGTTCCGGACTGGCCGAGCGCCTCGACGAGCGCCTGGGCGTGCTCCTGGCGGAGCAGGGTGCGCTCATGCCCGCCCCGAATCCCGAGTCCGAGGCACGGGAACGGTGAGGTAGGATTCCGCCGTGGTGTTCGCACGCATTCTCGTGACCGGCTTCGGCCCCTTCCTGGAGGTGGAGGAGAATCCCAGTGGAGAGCTGGCCCTGGCCCTGGCAGCGGCGCCGCCCCAGGAGGTCGATGTGGCCGGTTGCGTGCTGCCGGTCTCCTTCGAGGGCGCTCCCGCTTCCCTCACAGGTGCCCTCGACGCCATGGACTCCCGTCCCGACGGCCTGTTGGCCATGGGCGTCCATGACGGCGCTGGATTTCGCCTCGAGCGCCGGGCGCGGGCCGTGTGCGCCTCGCTCAAGCTCGACATCGAGGGTCGGCCGGGTGCGGAGTGCGAGCCGCTCCCTGGCGGGGACCTCGAGTGCGAGCTGGACCTGGAGGCCTTGCGCTCGACCCTGCTGGAGGCGGGTGCCTCGGACGCCTGGATCTCGGAGGACGCTGGCGGATACGTTTGCGAGCGCACCTATCACGCCCTCCTCGGCCACGGGCGCCGCCTGGGTGTTCCCGGCCTCTTCCTGCACGTTCCCCCGGTTGATGTGCTCTCGGTCGACGAGCAGCTGCCCATCGTCCGGGCTCTCGTGGCGCGTGTCGCCGCTTCCCTTTCGAAGGGCTCCGGAGCGCATCCGGGGCCATCCCCCCTCTCCGAGGAGTGTTGAACCGATGGCCAGACGCATCGACTGGTACTACCGCCGCAAGAGCTGAACGAGTTGTGGACGAGCCGACGACTGGTTGGAGGGTCGGCCGATCACCATCCGTGAGGTGGTGGATGCACGGGTGAGGCGATTCGGGAGTTCGGATCTGGAGGGGCTCTTCGAAGGCGCGCGGCGCATCGTCGCCCTGCGCGGCAAGAAGGTGGTGGATCTCGACATGAAGAACGGTGCTCCCGATCGCGAAGCTCTTGAGAAGGCCGTGCTTGGACCCAGCGGCAACCTACGGGCCCCCGCTCTGCGGCTGGGGAAGACCTGGGTGGTCGGCTTCGGAGCTGAGACCTTTGAGGAGTTGCTCTCCTGAACCCCGCGATCGTCTCGCGCGCGGGGGCCGCCGTGCTCGCCTGCGCTTCCTGCGCGGCGTCGCCGGAGTGGAGCGCGCCCGCGGACCCTCGGGCTCCCGCGGCGGTGCAGGCCACCGTGCGTCGGGCGAGCGTCGAGATCCTGATCGACGGTCACCTGGAGGGAACGGGCTGGATCGCCGACGGTGCGGGGTGGGTCGTGACGGCCGCCCACGCGGTCGCGGGTTGGCGCGGGGGCATCGAGGTGGTCTCGGAGGACCTCGGCCGCCACGCGGCCGAGGTTGTGGCTCTCGATCTCGGCCACGACCTGGCCCTAATGCGCATCGTCGCCGGAGCTCGTCCCTGGCCGGTGCTGGCCCTCGCCCCCCGGCCGGCCGTTGCGGGAGAGGAGCTGTCCCTCTTCGGCACGGCGCTCTTCCGCCACGGTCTGCGGATCGGCGGGCGCGTCGCGCACGCGGAGGCGACCTTCGAGCCTCTCTCCTCGACGCGCGACTACGCGCGGGTGTTCGTGGTCGCCGCCGCCGTTCCCCCGGGCCTCTCCGGTGGGGCCTGGGTCGACCGCGAGGGGCGCGTCGTCGGCTGTCAGTCGGGAGTCGTCACCCACGCCGGCCTCCCCGTGGGGCTCGCCCTGGCGGCGCCCCTCGATGCCGTGCGGCGCCTGCTCTCCGAGCGCGCCGACGTACCGACCGCCTCTCTGGGTTGCGGCCTCGAGGAGCTCCCCTCCCAGCCCTCCGGTTTCATCGCGCGTCTGCCGGCGGGCACCGAGGGCGTCGTGTGCGTGCCCGTGCACGCTGACGGTCCGGCGTGCGCCGCCGGGTTGACCGGGGAGACGGTCGTGATAGCGGTCGAGGGCGTCGCGGTCAGGCGTCGCGAGGACCTGCTGTCGGCCGTGCGTGCCCGTGATCCGGGTGAGGTCGTGACCCTGACCGTGCTCTCACCCCAGGCGCCCGAACCGCGCACCGTCCAGGTCCGCCTGGCGCGGGTCGGGGGCTGATTCTCGGAGTTCCGCATGTCTTCCGCGCGCAGTGTGGAGCGGACCGCGGACGCCCTGGTCATCGGGGGCGGAGTCCTGGGCTGTTCGATCGCCTGGAACCTGGCGCGTCTGGGGGCTGGGCGCGTCGTGCTCTGCGAGCGCCTTGAGCTGGGTGCGGCGACCACCTCGCGCGCCGCCGCGCTGTTGAGCGGTGTGCGCTCGGAACCGGCCCAGACGGCGCTCTCCATGGAGACGCGCCGTGCGATCGCCGAGCTGGAGGAGGAGCTGGGCGATGACCTGGGCTTGCACGAGGTCGGGAGCGTGCACATGGCGGCCTCGGAGGTCAGCGAGCAGAGCCTGCTCGAGTTCGCCCGGCGTGCCCAGGCCTGCGGCGAACCGTTCGAGTGGCTCGAAGCGGGCGAAGCGGCGGCCCGTGTCCCCTGGTTGCGGACGGATGAGGCGCGGCGCATCGCCTTCGTACCGCGTGATGGCTACATCGACCCCTACCTCCTGGCCCATGCCTACGCGCGCGCCGCCCGCGCCCGTGGCGTCGAGTTGCGAACGGGCGTCGAGGTGCAGGAAGTGTTGTCGGCGAACGGTCGCATCAGCGGTGCGACGACTTCCGAGGGCCATCTATCGGTCCCGCTGGTGATCGACGCCGCCGGCCCCTGGGCGGGCCTGCTCGCCGCCCGTTCGGGGGCTCACTTACCCATGGCTCCCGTGCGCAGTCACTACTGGATCACCGCTCCCGGCCCTGACTTTCCCGCCGACTCTCCCGTGGTCATCCTGCCGGACGCGGCCGCCTACGCGCGCCCGGAGGTGGGTGGGCTCCTGTTCGGGTTGAGGGAGGAGCGTTCCCTGACCCGCGACCCGCGCCGCTTGCCCGCGGACCTGGCTGAGTTCTCTTTCGACGAGGACCCCGGGGGGTGGGAGGTGCTCACGGAGTGCGGCCCCGCCCTGGCGCGGTTCTTCCCTGCGCTCGATGACCTGCCCCTGGCGCACTACGTCAGCGGCCCCTCCACCTACACGCCCGACGGCCGCCACGTCCTCGGTCGCCTGCCGGCCCTGGAGGGTTTCTGGGTCGCGGCGGGTTGTTGTGGCGCGGGGATCGCGATCTCCGGTGGTGTGGGGCGCGCGATCGCCTCGGGAGCCCTCGGTCTCGATTCTCCCTTGGACCTCGAGCCCTTCCGTCCGGACCGTTTCGGCCCCATCGATGCCTTCGAGGCTCCCTGGCTCGCCCGTTGCGCCTCCGGTCGCTCCCGCAAGCGCTCGGGCTGACCTCCATCTGCCCTGGAGTGCCGGGCTCGCGCGGAGGGGGCGCTTCAGTCGGCGAGCACGATCCGCGGACGCGCATCGACGTCCGCGGCTTCGTCGTCGGCGAAGGAGCGGAAGGCGCTGGTGAACTCGTCGACGGCGAGACCCATGAAGCGCGGGCCGGCTAGCCGGGCGACGAGGTCGAGCTTCTCCACACCCATCGCCGAGAGGCGCTGTAGGCCGCGGTGTTGCTCCATCGTGAGCTTGAGGGCGGCAGCGGTGCACTGGATCAGGCCCTGGAGGAAGCCCGCCTGGAGCTCGTCGGCCCGCGCGCTGTGCCAGATTCCCTCCCAGGCCTCGTGGGCCTCCCACAGGTAGCCGTGGTTGTAGAGATCGACCCCGAAGAGGTAGTCGGAGTTCTCACACCAACGCTCGGCTTCGAAGTACGCGGCGGGCTCCTCGGGCTCGTGCCCGTGCGAGTGGCCGGCGGGATCCTGGGTCGGATGGGGATTGTGGCCCGGGACGTAGGCGTAAGACGGGAACTCGCGCTCGGATGCGTAGCGCGGCGGAGAGGGATGATCGGTCACGGGTAGAGTTCGATCACGGCGTCCTCGAATGAGCACTCGCCATCCTTCACGAAGACGCCCACGCGCCTGGCGGGAGCGAGGTCCTCGGGCAGCTCGGCCTCGATCTCCTCGCGCCCCTCGATGCGGATAGTGAGCTGGCGACCGGTGACGTGCACGGCCACGCGCGGGTGCTCCCCTTCGCTGACGGGCCGTTCGAGGAACAGCTTCTGTATCGAGCGCGAGAGGGCTCCGCCGCCCTCGGTGGGGGAGATGCGCCAGAGGCCGGCCTGCCCCTCGCGGCCGATGCCGAAGACGATCCAGTCCCCGTCCGTGGAAGCGTGGACCACCAGGCCGTGGACCGAACTCATGAAGACCTCGCCCACGCGCCTGATCCGTGCGCGCAGCTCGTACTCGGCACCGACTTCGAGAGCCGTGTTCACGTAGGCGCTAGGACGCACGCTGACGATCCGGATCCCGGCCGCGGACGCCGGGGCGAAGAGCTTCGCCCCGGCGCTGAAGATCTTCATCCAGTCGCCCTTGCGGGCCGCGAGGGAGTGCACTTCGCCCAGCAGCAGGCCGGCCTCCCGGGCCCGCCCGCGCAACTCCTCGGAAAGCGGGAGGAGCTGTTCGCCGTCGTCCAGGACCGTACCGGCCTCGGCGGCGAAGGTGTAGGCGCGCAGCAGCAAGGGCGGCTCGGCCTCGAGGTAGTCATCGACCAGTCGCCGGGCCGCGCGCGTCAGCCCCGCGATGCGCGAGCGCGCGTTGCGAAGGGCCCAGTTGCGTCGGTCGAGGGTCCGCAGGCGCGTCTCGAGCTCTCCGTAGCGTTCCTCGTCGATCTCGAAGAGGCCCTCGTCGCACCCGTCGAGCACTGCTTCGATCAGGGGGGCGGTGGCCTCTGGGCGATCGAGACGCGTGAGCACCTCGACCTGTTCCAGCAGCAGATCGAGGGCGGGCCCGTGCTCTGCGTCGATCCGTGTCCGCACGTGTTCGATGTGTCCGAGGGCGCGTGTGAGGAACTCCCGCTCTTCGGCTGTGGTCTTGCGCTCTCCGCCCGCCGCCTCGGCGGCCTGCAGGTAGCGCTCGACGGCTCGTGTCCGCCGCAGCCGTCGCTCAGCCCTAGGTCCGATGTGCAGGGGCTTCACTTCCTCGAGGATCCAGCGCCGCCAGTCGCGCTCGAAGTCCGCCAGGTTCTGGTGGGCGAGGGGCGAGTCCGCTCCCAGGAATATCTCCTCGAACAGGCGCATCGAATCACCGCCGCGGCTCGTGATGCGTTCCCGGTAGCGCGCGTAGAATGGGCGGAAGCTGTACTCCAGTGTTCGAGGGTCCTCGTACTGCTGCATGAAGTACACCAGGCCCCAGCCGAACGGGTAGTACTCACCAGGGTAGGAGCCTCGATCGGCGAACCCGATCACGTCCGCGAGGGAGGGCCCGGAGTCGTGCTCGAGCATGCCTGCGAGGTTGCGCAGGCGACCGATGGCGGCGTCGGGCCAGAGTACGCGGTGATCGGCCATGGCGACCGCACCCTCGAAGAAGGTCGAGGTCCCTTCATTGAGCCAGGCGGGCGCCCAGCCGCCCTTGCGGGAGAGCGCGGTCATGAACTGGTGGCTCGCCTCGTGGTAGAGCGTCAGGAGCATCTCGTCGAGAGAGCCGCCGGCGGTTCGTGTGTCGTAACAGGTGACCTTGTTCTCGCCGGGCGACCACCATCCCGCGGGGCCCGGGCCACCGCCGCCCCAGTTCTCGAGCATCTTCTCCCTGTCAGGGTGAATGCGGATGGTCGCCTTGGCGCCTCGCATCGCGGATTCGTCCCCGTCCAGGTAGAGCAGCACGTAGTAAGCGTGGATGTCGTCCAGGGTGTCGGCCACGAGCTGGACGACCTCCCTCTCGAGGTTGCAGCGCAGCTTGTAGTGGTCGCTCTCCAGTTCGATCAGGGGCCACGCGCCGGCCTCTGTTCGATCCACCGTCGCGGAATCGAGGTCGATCTCCTCGAAGGCCGCACGCACCGTCTTGTGGAGGGCGCGGACTTTCCCGGCATCCTTTCCTGTGGCCACGCGCTCGATGCGGCCGAGCAGGTCCAGGGAGCGTTCGGCGTGGCCGCTCTCGTGCAAGCTCTTCGCGGCCTTGAGCAGCTTGCTCGTGATGTCGCGGAAGATTCGCTCACGCCGACTGTTGAGGCGATCGGAGCGCTGGAGGTCGCGGCGCGCGTCACGGGCGCCGCGCGTATCGCCCGAGGCCTCGATCATGCGCACGGCGATGGCAAGGTGGTGGGCCGCCTCGTCCGGTCGCTCGAGGTGCAGGAGGGCGCGGCCCATCAATTCGCGAGCCCGCGCATCGGCACCGGTTCGCATCAGGTGCTCCCGCAGGAGCCCTGCCGCGGCTTCGTATTCCTCCTCTTCCAGGAGCGCCTTGGCGCGCTCGTGGATGTCATCGACCCGGCGCGTGCCGTCGCTCGCGGGGACGGGCGCCAGGTGCAGGATCGGGACCCTGGCGAGCGGCGTCGCTTCCCGGCTAACGAGGAGACCGAGGAGCAGGACCCCCGCGAACGCGGGAGTGGGGGGCATCTCGCTCGCCTACTCGAAGGTGACGGATGTGGTCATGGTGCCGGACATCTCCATCACCTGCTCCATCTCCATCTCCATGCCCTGGGCGCTGATGGCCATGCCCATGTCCATGATGAACTCGAAGCTCCCGGAGAGTTCGAAGGACTCCGCTCGGCCCTCCTCGAGGTTCCACATGAGCGTCCCCTCGGCCTCGACGGCGACCTCGATGTCCATGTGGTCGATCTCCATGCCCTGGACTTCCGGGGGCAGTTCGGCGTCGTCCATCGACTCCATCACCATGTCGGTCATGTCGACCGCGTTCTCGATCTCGACGGTGATCTCGATCACGGCCAAGGCGACGCCGTCATCGCTCTCGCGAGTCCCGGTAAAGGTGGCGGTTACCTCGCCTTCCACGTCCTCCGAGAACCAGTCGGACGTGCTCCCGAATTCGCTGTTCATCCCCATCATCCCGGACTCCACCTCCTCGGAGATGAGCTTGAGGTCTCCACCGGGAGCCATGACGGCCGTGAACGCGGAAATGTCCACTCCCCACTCATCATCGACGTCCACCTCTCCATCGGGCAGCAGGGAGCGGAAGTCCATGTCCGCGGTGAGGCCCTCGAGCAGGTCCTTGTCGCCCTCTCCGTCGGTGAAGGCGATGACGTATTCCTCTTCATCCGCATCCCACTTGAAGGTCACGGTAGTCCCCTCGAGCTCGCTGGAGGCCGTCGACGGCATCTCCTCGCTCTGGACCTGTCCCATCATGTCAATCTCCATGGCCATCTCGGAGTTCATGGAGAGCGAGTCGAAGGTGCGCTCGATCTCAAGCGGCATGCCGGCTCGCACCGAGATGTACTCGTCGCTGATCTCGACCTCGCTGACCTGCGTGACGGTCAGGTCCATCTCCGGCATCATGGGCGGTTCCTGGCCGTTCATGGTCATCTGCATGTCGTCCAGGCTCATCGATATCTCCGAGGAGAATGTCTTCGTGACGGACGAGCCGCCTTCGAGCCCGAAGGAGATCTCCGTCCCGCGCGGGGAGAGGGCCAGGAGTGCGGGGACGGCGAGGGCAGCGATAGCGAGAAATGAGCGGTGTGTCATCGGGCGGAGCAGCACGGAGCTGCCGGCGGGGCTTGGGTGGGGGTCTGGGTGAATTTGGACAGTTGTCGGTCGCGCGTAGGGTAGCGGTCGGAGGCCGTGGCACGCCGAGTTTCTGTGTACGGAGTCCTGCCCCCTGAATTTCCCCGCAGGGACACGGAATCACATCGGATCCGTGACCCCCGCCGCCCGCCGCCCTAGATGCGGCGCGGCGCGGCGGCGATGCTCTGCTTTTCCACCCACAGGGGGCGCGCCGTCGTCGCCGCTCCCTCTCGGGCTCGCCCGTCTCAGTCGCAGAACTCGACCTGCAGGGCGTCGGAGAGGCCGACGGGGATGCCATCGGGAGACGCGGGATCGCGGAACCACTGCTGGTAGTAGCGCGTCGTGCCGACCATTGAGGGCGTGACGTTGACGGCCATCTGGCCGTCGCCGAAACCGTCGAGCCAGTAGATCGCCTCGCGGGTCAGCGGCGGCATCACCAGCCTGGTCCCTCCGAACATCGGCGTGTTGTCGGGGGCGCCGCCCGAGAAGAGCACCGTGGGCTGGTTGGGGATTCCCGCCAGCAAGGTCACGGAGAAGTCATTGGCGCCAAGGGTCGGAGAACCCTCCCAGCCGATCGCCGGGAAACCACCGTGGGAGGCCTGCTTGGCCTGGCCGTAGGTGATGGGCTGAGGACAGCTCGGCGAGTAGCTCACCTCGAAGTCGTCGATGTTCCACCCGCCGTTGGTGATGGTGCCGTTGGTCTGCAAAGAGAACTCGACCTGGACGGCGGGGTCACCGTCGGCGATGTCGGAGATATCGATTTCGATTTCCAGCCAGGCGGGGTCCTCGGTGTTGCCGCTGGTGGGGTTGGCGTAGACCGTGACTCCGTTGACCTTGACGAGCGCCTGGTCGGCCGACCCGTTCTGCACGTGCAACCAGCGACGGAAGCGTAGGCGCGTGTCCGCCGCGGCGGAGCAGTCCAGCACCGGTGAGCGCAGGTAGTTGTGGACGTTGTTCTGGTATGCGCCGTTCCAACCCGTGGGGCCGAGGTCGTTGCCCCAGCACTGCGTGCCGCTGTAGGCCGCGTCCGGATCGTCGGAGTCCCCGAAGACAGGCCCGTGCTGCCAGTCGTCCTGGTCGTTGGACGTGTCTCCGAAGGTGTCGTGCGTCCAGCCGTTGTCGTCAGGCGTCTCGAAGTCGTCGAAGAGGAGCACGATGATCCCCACCCGGAACGTGAGCGAGTTTGCCGGAGCTCCCTCGGGGTAGGTCTCGCCAGTGTTGGCCGCGTCCGTTGCGGCGATGTAGTAGTCCACGTAAGCCGGCGCAGACTGGCCGGGGATGTCGGCCGTGTAGTCGTCGCCGCCGACGTTGATCATGGGTGTCTGGTTCCAGGGGCCCTCGTTGGTCCGGTAGTGGAGGAACGCCGACTGCAGCGGCGGATTGAGTTCCGCGTCGATGTTGGCGTTCACCGTGTAAGGGCCGCTCTCGTCCAGTGTGTCGGGCAGCTCGGTGACTCCCGTGATGATGATCGCCGCCACGTCGTGGCCCGGGAATCCGTGATCCAGGAAGCCCTGGTCGATGTCGTCGTGGTTGGGCGTCCCGTTCTCGATGTTGCCGTCGGTGTCGTCGAGGGTCAGCCACTGGGTCTCGATAACGGGCACGATCTGACTCTGGTTGTAGACGTTCAGCCAGCCGCTGAAGAGGCCGTTGGCGATGGCGTCTCCCGCAGCATTGCCGTGGGTCAGGTTCAGGTAGTTTCGGATCTTCCAGGCGGTACCCATCCAGACCTCGCCCGAGTCATGGACCCCGCCGTGGCAGCCCGTCGTATCGTCTGCGCAGAGCTGGCGAGTGTTGTTGCCATTGCGCACGTGGCACCCGTTGCCGCAGAAGTTCTCGCCGACGATGGGCGTGTCGTACTGGTACATGGCGTAGACGTCCGAATTACCCTCGCCCATGCCGTCGTTGCCGTTACCGGTCCCGTAGCGGACGTTCAGCCAGTGCCCCATCTCGTGGGTGATGACCGTCGAGTAGGCCGTGTTCGGGCACCCGCCGCCGGTGGTGTAGAAGTTGACCGAGCCGCCGTCGAAGTAGGCGTTGCAGTTCTGGTTGAGGTTGCAGTTGGCCGTGGCTTGGAAGTCGGCGGTGTCGTCGGTGGGGTCGATCGAGCGGATGAAGTCACGCAGGGAGTTGATCCCTCGGAACGCGTTGGCCTGAGCCGTCGTGTGCTCGGATGGGCTGGGGTTCATCGCGATTGCGTTGCCGGTCCCGCTCAGGTTCACGTTCAACGTGTACTCTGCTCCGGAGTCGTTGTTGACGTTCGTGTAGGTGCCGAGGTACTCGAACGTGCAGTTCAGAGGGCCGCTCGCTCCGGGGAAGTTGAAGTTCCCGGCGGCGTCGGTGGTCACCGTCCCGGCGGAGCTGGTTACACGACCGTAGGCGGCCGGAAAGCTCTGCTCGGGGTTGGTGCCGCTATCGGGCAGGGTACCGGGGGTGGACATCGAGGAGACCGTGCCTCCCACGTCGAAGTTGTGGATGTTCGTCACCGAGCGCACGAAGGAGCCGTCCATGGCGTCGATCCAGAGCGTCCTGCCCTCGGGCTCGGAGCCCGCGTCATGCCAGCGGACGTCGACCTCCCAGACCAGCAGGGGCGCGCGCCGACCGTCCACGATGTGCTGTGCGATGCCGAGGGTGGGGTCGGAGATTGTCGTGGCGGGCAGGCCCGTGCGCGCCTCGAAGAGTTCGGCTGCGCGCGCCGCTCCGCGCTCCGCGCTCAGGGCCGGACGCGTCGCGACTCCGGAGAGTTCGGGCATGGCGGTTGCCTGGACCGAGAGCAGGTCTCCGTCGAGGCTGAGGAGTACGCTCAGGGAGCCAGCGATCACGGGCACGCCGTCCAGCTCCTGGTCGAAGAGGACGGCCATCTTGTCGGTGCTGCCGATCAGGCCCAGGGGGATGAGCTTCACTCGCCCTTCCGTGAGCGTGGCGGTCGTGACTCCGGTCATGGGCGCGGTCTCGGCGACGAACAGGTGGGCGAGATCGCGGTAGTCCGCGTCGGTGCGCGGTGCGAAGGCGCCCGCCGCGGAGCCGCCACCGACGAACTCCGCGAAACCCGTCGTGCGGTCGCGGAACAGTTGCCAGCCCGGGCCGTGTTCGGCCTTCCACTGTTCGAAGCGTGACGGGACGAGGCGCGTGGCGGTGTCCTGGCCGTCCAGTTCTTGGGCCTGTGCGGAGAGGGCAGTGGCGAAGAGGGCGAGGGCGCCGAGGAGGTGGGTGCGCATGTCTGTTTCCGTCCAGGGAGAGCTGGGAGAGGAGGTGTGGTGCAGGTGGGCCCCATCCAGAGTACGCGGGGTGGGGATCATCTCGCCAGAGGGCTCGGCGCTGATAGGGCGTCCCAGGGGTTCGAGGTGCGTAAGTCGCTCCTTTGGGCCTAGAATGAGCCTCGAAACCTAGAGGAGGTGCGCCCGTGCAAGCTCGGATCGAATACTGCGTCCAATGAAACTACCAACCTCAGGCGGCCGGTCTGGCCGCCGAGTTGAGGGCCGGGTTCCCCGGCGTCGAGATCGAGCTGGTGGAGTCCGGAGGCGGCGCCTTCGAGGTCTCCATCGACGGCGAGCAGATCTTCTCCAAGCTGGCCTCCGGGCGCTTTCCCGCCTATCAGGAGATCCCCGAGATGCTCGGGCCCTGAGCGGGGGCTGGTCAGGTCCGGATCGTCCGGAGTCCTGAAGCAGCCTTCTACGGCATGGCGCCTGCAGCAGCAGGGAACCTACATCAGCAGGAAACAGGCCACGAGGCCCAGCACCAGAGAGAAGAGAACCACCGAAGTGGCTCCCGGTACGGTGCGATTCTGCACCGATGCGTCATCTTGCATTGCTCGCTCCTGGGGACAGTTGGGGGGGGAAGAGCGCTACTTGACGAATAGCACGAATCCCGGATCCGTGGGGTGGAACCCGGAGAATCCCTGGGCGGGCTCCGGCGAGTGCCGCGGAGGGTGACGAATCAATCCCCATCCCTCTGCGGCCCGCGCGCCAGGGGGCGGGAGGACAAGGCAGGGCTGACTTCCGCCAGCGGCTTTCTGGAACCGTCGGCACCTCTGCAATTTCTCCGCGGGCGGCCGCGAGGCCAAGGGATGCAAGGTTCCACCTGCGAAGGGCTTGCGCGCCCTGGAGCGAAGTCTGGCGCCCGATCCGCGGTAAGCTCTGCGCTTGATGAACAGTGCCTCCCTCAGCAGCGGCGCGAGTCGCGACAGCGTCCGCTCGCGTACCAAGATCGTCGCCACCATCGGGCCCGCGTCCGAGGAGCAGGTCGGCACCCTGATCGATGCGGGCATGGATGTGGCGCGCATCAACTTCAGTCACGGCGAGCCCGACGAACACCGCCGGCGCGTCGAGAACCTGCGCGAGGCTTCCCGCGTGCGCGGGAAGGCCATCGGTATCCTGGCGGACATCCCGGGGCCCAAGCTGCGGCTCGGCCGCTTCGAGGACGGGGATCGGACCCTGATGGAAGGGGAGGTCGTGCGCGTCCTGCAGGGCGATGGGGTCGCCGGCCCGGGCGAGGTCCTGTTCGACTTCGGCGGCTTCCTGCAGTCGGTCGCGCCGGGCCACCGCATGATGCTGGCGGACGGCCAGGCGGTGCTCGGTGTCGAGGAGGTGCGCGGTGACTCGATCGTGGCCCGCGTCTTGCAGCCCGGAGTTCTGGGCGATTGCAAGGGTGTTCACCTGCCCGACTCGGCCCTGGACTACGAGCTGCCCACCCCGCGCGACCGGCAGTGCATCGATCTGGCGGTCTCCATGGGCGTCGACATGATCGGCATCAGCTTCGTGGGGCGCGCCTCGGAGGTCGAGACCGTCCGCAGCCTGGCCCCAGGCCTCGCGACCGTGGCCAAGATCGAGCGCCGCCTGGCCCTGGAGAACCTCGAGGAGATCCTGGAGGTCAGCGACGGAGTGATGGTCGCGCGGGGCGATCTGGGGGTGGAGCTGGACCTCGAGTGCGTCCCCATCGTGCAGAAATCCCTCCTGCGGGCTGCCCGCGAGGCCGGCTGCTTCAGCATCACGGCGACCGAGATGCTGGAGTCAATGATCGGCTCGAGCCGACCGACCCGCGCCGAGGTGGCCGATGTGGCGAACGCCGTGCTGGACGGTACGGACGCCTTGATGCTCTCGGCCGAAACGGCGGTGGGCAGCTTCCCGGTGGAGGCGGTGCTGACCATGGGGCGCGTGGCGGCGGCCGTGGAGGGGGGGCCGGACTATCTCAACCGGACCGATCGAGGGGCTCGGAGCAATTGGGAGGGCGATACGGCCGGCGCGATCGCGATCGCCGCCTCACGCCTCGCGGGGGCCCTCGGGATCCCCAAGATCGTCTGCTTCACCGAGAGCGGACGCACCGTGCGCCTGGTATCGCGCTGTCGCCCCTCGGCGGAGATCATCGGCCTCTCTCCGGACGAGAAGGTCGTGCGCCAGATGGCTGTCCTGGCCCATGTACGGCCGATGCCCTTCCCCCCTGTGGAGAGCCTTGAGGACATGCTGACCCAGGCTTCGCGGATGCTCCTCCGTGAGGGCGTGGTCGGGCAGGGAGAGGAGATCGTCTTCGTCGCGGGCGTGCCCGCCGGCGTATCGCGCAGCACGAACCTGGTAAAGGTCCATCGCATCGGAGAGGACGTGACTCTCCACTGAGCCCGGCGCGAGTTCTCGAGCCCTGGCATTGACCTTTCGCGCGCCCTCGCGAAGATGGCTCCTCGATCACCATGCTCAACGTCTCGCGCTTTGATTTCGGCCAGATCCGCGCCTTGCGCAGGTTCAGGGATGCGGACCGCCGCATACGGGAGCGCACGGATCAGGCGGCCCGGGTGGTGTGCGTCGCCAGCGGGAAGGGCGGGACGGGCAAGAGCGTCGTCGCCACCAACCTGGCCGTGCTGCGGGCGCGGCGGGGGGAGAAGGTCCTCCTGGTGGACTTCGACTCCGGCCTGGCGAACGCACACCTGTTGCTGGGCCTTGCCCCTGCCCACGATCTCGGGGACGTGCTCGACGGCCGGGTTCGCGCCCCCGACGCCGTCGTCGAAGGGCCCGCGGGGGTTCACCTGCTTTCGGGGGGCGTGGGGCAGCCCGCGCTCTGCAACCCGACGCGCCGCGAACTGGATCGCCTCTACCGTGCCCTGGAGCCCCTGGAGAAGGAGTTCGACCTGATCGTCGTCGATCACGGCGCCGGGATGGGCTACGCCACGATCACCCAGTTGGCCGCCACCAGCACCATGCTGATCGTCGCCAACCCGGAGGTCACCTCGCTCTCGGACGCCTACGCCATCTACAAGCGCGCTCTGGGGGTGAACGCCACCATCCGCGCGGGCCTGATCATCAACCGGGCGCCCGACGAACGCTCCGCCCTCGGTGCGCGAGAGAAGTTTGACGACGTGGCCCAACGCTTTCTGAAGAACACGCCGGAGTTCGTGGGCTGGATTCCCCAGGACGACGCCGTGGGTCGCAGCGTCAACCTGCGCCTGCCCGCATGCCTTTCCGACCCCGACGCCGCAGCCTCGCGGGCCCTCTTCGCCGTGGCCGCCTGGAACGGCCTCGATTGTGCTCGGACCTCCAGCGCCTTCTTTCGCCGCGCGCGCCGCGCCCTGCGATGAGAGCGAGCGGACGAGGACGGCCCGCCCCGGCTGCGCGCGGTCGGGATGAGACCTCCTTGATCGGCGAGCTCCGAATCGTTGCAGTATCGGTGGACAAGGAGCCTTGATGAACACCCTCGCACTCGTCAATCAGAAAGGTGGCTGCGGCAAGACCACCGCGGCGATCAATCTGGCCGGTGCCCTCGCCGCGCGTGGGCGGCGCGTGCTCCTGATCGACCTGGACCCGCAGGCGCACGCCACCCTCGGGCTAGGCTGCGCGCCATGCGACGAGCCGACCCTGATGGATGTGCTGCTCGGTAAGGTGTCCGTCGATGACGCGCTCTTCGATGCGCCGGGAGGTGTCCGGCTGCTGGCCGCCACCTCCGATCTCTCCGAGTTCGAGGACATCTCCGCGCGCCTGATGCACGCCGAGAGCGCCCTGGCCGCTGGGCTGGAGGCCATGGAAACCGAGTTCGACGAGGTCATCCTGGACTGCCCGCCGCGGGTGGACGGGATCCTGGCCCGCAACGCACTGCGCGCTGCCGACACGGCGGTGCTGGTCGTCGAGACCGGCGCCTTCGCCCTCCAGGGTGCCGTGCAGGCGATGGGCGTTCTGGATGAATTGACGGACGACATCAGCGCGGCGTCCTTCGACCGGAAGGTGCTCGGCACGATGTTTGATCGGCGCACGCGCTTTGCGCGCGAGCTCCTGATCGCCCTGCACGCGCGCTTTGGGCCGGCCATGTTCGACACGGTGATCCGGACCAGCGTGCGGCTGCGCGAGGCGGCCGCCCACGGCGCTCCGGTCCAGGTCCTGGACCCGGCCTGCCGTGCTTGCGGGGACTTCGCGGCTCTGGCCGAGGAGTGGGTCGCCTTCGTGGAGAGCGATGTCCGCCGCGGCGCCGTCGGAGCACGGGCATGATCGGCGTGCCGGGTTTCCTCGCGCTGGCTTCCAAGACGCTGGCTTCCAAGGCGCTGGCTTCCAAGACGCTGGCTTCCAAGGCAATGATCCTCTAGACCAGACGAGCAGGCGACGCGAGAGAACCCGACGGGAGAAGGAGCAATCGACGATGGACGCAATGGCACTACTCTGCACGCTGCACGCTGACGGTCCCGTGAGCCTGCGCAGGCTACGGGAATCAGGCTGTGCCTCCTTTGATGACCTCGCGTCGCTCGCGCCCGAGCGCGCGGCGCAGATCCTGGCCATCTCTCCTTCGGCGGCCCGCCGCCTACTGCGCATGGCCGAGGGGCTGCGCGAGAGGGTCGGCGACGAGATCCTCGAACGGGAGGAGGTCCTGCACCCCGCTGCGAAGGCCGCGAATGTCGACGAGATGGCGGCTGGCACGGCACCGAGCGCTGCCGTGTCGAATGGGGGAGCCGAAGCTTCGGAGGAAAGCCCCGGTACTGTGGCCGAGTGCGACCGCGCGCTTGTTGAGCGCGTGGTCGAGCGCTGGAGGGAGCGAGAGCAAGATGCGGAGGCAAGTTCGGTCGCCCCCGCCTTCGCGGCCGCATTCGAACCCGCTTCCGATCTGTGCCCGGGGGTGATCGACGGCCTCGACGAGGCCCAGCGCGGCGTGCTCCTGGAGGCCGGTTTCAACACCCTGGATGATGTGGCCGAGGGGGATGCGACCGAGATCGCGCGCACCTGCGGGATCAGCTACTCCCAGGTTCGCCGGATCCAGTTTCTGGCGCGACGGGTCCTGGCCGCGCGGGCGGACGCGGGCGAGCCGGTGGGCGAGCTGGTGCCGACAGCGCCGCCCGCGGCGCGTGAGCAGCGAGCCCCCGAGAAGATCTCCCTGGCCTTTCCACCCGCCCCCGGACCGCGTGTGACCACGGCACCCACCGAGACGCACGCGCCCGCGGTGACTCAGGAAGGAGCCGGCGGCCCCTTCGCCTGAGGGGGCGACGAGGTTCGGTCTCGTCCGGGTCGCTATCCTGGCGTGCGCGGGCAGGACCCCGCGCATCTGATGGCCCGTTCCCTCAAGCCCTGCTTCCTCGCCGCTCTAGTGCTGCTGGCGCTCCCGAGTGGAGGGAATGCCAGCGCCGGGTGGGACGACGAGTACCTGGCCCCCGACGGGCGTCCTGGCCTGGGTGAAGCCCGCAGCGCCCGCGAGCTGGGCCGTCTGTTCCGGTCGTCTGAAGAGAGCGTGCGGTCGATGTTGGCCGGGGTCATCGGTCTGGAGGGAGACATCCTCGTCTTGCGTGAGGAGGCCGTGCGCGCCTACCGCGCTGCGGGCTACTTTCAGCTGCTGGAGACTGCGGAGCTCGAAGACCTGCACCGGGCCTACCCTCGCTTTCGATCGCAGGTCATCGAGCGCGTGGGGCGTGGCGGCGATGCGGGCGAGCTGGCGGCCCGCTTTTTTCTGGACCTGCGCTTTCGCCTGCGGCGCGAGGTGCTTGGCCGATTCGAGCGGGAGGCGCGAGAGGTACGCGCCGGGCTCGCTCTCCTGCGCGCCTCCGAGGACGGCTACGTGCTGCTGAAGGACGAAGAGGCGCAGGGGATCGCCGCGCGCATCGACCTCTCGAGCGCCCTCTTGCGCTCCCTGCGCCTGGACCTTGAGGCCCTGCGCCAGACGGGCGACGCCCATGCGCCCGGGGCGCCCGACGAGGGCTGGACCGTGGAGCTCATCTCCTTGGCGGCCTCGACGGACAGGGAGCGACGAGACATCGCCCTGGCGGCCCTCGAACGCCGTCTCGAAGGCAGGCGCTCGCGGCTTGCCTCGGCGCTCTTCACCCCCCGCATGGCGGCACGCCTGGCCGAGGAGTGTGCCCTGCGTCAGGGCGCGAACGATCAGGCCGCCCTGGCTCTGCCGGGGATACGCGAGCTCTTGCCGGAGACGGAGGAGGGGCGCGCCGCGCGACCCGAGGTGGCCGAGCTCGCTGCGCACCGCCGGCACGCCTACGCCCTGCGACTGGGGGTCGAGGCCCTGGCGCTCAATCCCCTCAACGAGGAGCTGTCCTACCTGACCGGCGTCGCGAGCGCGTTCCTGCTCGACGCGCGGGAAGCGCGCGCCTGGTTCGATCGCTACCTGGCCTTGCGCGGTATCCGAGCGGGTGACGACCGCACCTACCGTCGGCGCGACCTGACCGACGAGGAGGCGCGCGCCCTGCAGGCCGTGCAGGGCGCGAGCCTGCGGGGGCGCTGAGCGCCCGGCGAGGCCTGTGGCGGCCTACTCGCCGTCGCCGAACTGCTTGAGGTGCGCGAGGAGGGCCTCGTCGCCGGGTGCGACTTCCAGGCCCGCCCGAGCTGCGGCGATCGCCTCTCGCGTGCGTCCGAGGGCGAAGAGGGCACAGGCCAGAGCGTCCTGGTGGGCGGCGTCCTCGCTGGAGAGTTCGAGCAGACCGCGCGCGACTTCGAGGGCGAAGGCCTTCTCTTCGTCGTTGCTGCGCTCGCGGGCCGCGAACTGATCGCCGACGATCTCCAGGCCGAGGTCACGGCGATGGCCGGGAGGGCTGTTCGTCCAGGCCATGCGCTGGGCGTGGCGTGCGCGATCGAGGTGCTCGTCCCGCCGTCGCTCGGCCGCCCGCGCCGCCTCCTCGCGGCCCTCGCCGCGCTCGAAGTCGGCCTCGATGCCGGCCTGCCTCGCGAGGTGGCTGCGATGCAGGCTGCGCACCCAGTACCAGCCGCGGAAGAGCAGCTCGCGGTCGGTCTCCCCGGAGAGCAGGGCTCTCACCTCCGCGTCGTCGAAGTCGCCGCGCATGCGGTCGAGGGCGTCCTCGAGTATCACTGCCCGGGAAGCCGCCGTCTCCCCGTCGGGGTCGAGGGCCCGGACGGCGATCTTCTGGGCCTCGTACAGGTCCAGAGCCTCGACGGCGCGCAACTTGAGGGCCAGGGCCCAGCGGCTGCTCGTGCTCGCGGTGTCGAACCCGATCTCCTTCTCGATCCGCTCGCGGGCGAGGTCGAGCTGGCGCCCCGACTCGCTGAACTCACCGAATGCACGCAGCTTCAAGACCAGGTCCAGGCGTGCGTGGAGGTCGTCCTCGTCGGCCGCGAGTGCGGCTCGCAGGCCGGGCAAGGTGCCCTCTTCACGCCCGATCCGCGCCAGCATCTCGCGTAAGCGCCACGGTGGCTGGAATCCGAGGATGATGTCCCGTGGAGACCCGTCAGCCTGCAGGAAAACCAGCGCCGGCAGGGAGCGGATGCCCAGGGCGTTGGTGAGCGGCGTGGAGTCCGGCGCGTCGGTGTTCAGTGAGAAGCACAGATACGGCTCCATGTCCGCGACGACGCCCTCGTCGCTGAAGGTGATGCGGTCGAGCTGGTGGCAGGGCTCGCACCACGGAGCCCAGAAGTCGATGAACACTCCCTTCCCTGTCTCCTCGGCGCGCGCCAGGAGTTCCTCGAAGCTGCCCTCGAACCAGGGCAGCCTGCCCTTGGGGGGAGCGTCCTGCGGAGCGTCCGCCTGGGCGAGGGCCAGCAGGAGGATCGGAGCGAACGACATGGGAGTTCTCGCCGGACAGACGGCGACTGGAGACTATACTGTGACCCCTCCCGCGGCGGCGCCGCAACCCCTTGGGGCCGCCCGGCATTCGGACCGCATGGCCCGGGCGCCGGCGGACATCGCGCGGAGATGCTGCCCGTGAGTTCGACGATCGAAACACCATTCGACACGACGCTGATCCCCGGTGTCTTCGACCGACCGGGGGATGATCCGATCTTCAGCCTCAACGCCGAGGCGTCGCGTAGGGCTGCCGAGGGCGAGTCCATCCTGAACGCGACTCTGGGCGCCCTGATGAATGAAGAGGGTCGTCTGGCGGTCATGCCGTCGGTCTCGCGGGCCTTTTCAGGCGTTCCCCCCGAGTCCGCGGCGGCCTACTCCCCGATCTCCGGGCCGACGGCCTTCCTGGAGGCCGTGACCCGTGACACCTTCGGGGACAGCCCCCTGGCAGAGATCTCCGTCGCCACGGCCACCGCCGGCGCCACCGGCGCCCTGGCCCACGCGATCGCGACGTACCTAGACCTCGGCCAGGCGCTGTTGACCACCGACTACTTCTGGTCGCCCTACAGGATCATCGCCTCCCACGCGGGCCGCAGGGTCGAGCTGTTCGAGATGTTCGACGGCGCTGGCGGCTTCAACCTTGGAGCCTTCGAGAAGGCCCTGGAGGGCTTGATCGCGCGTCAAGGTCGCGCGCTGGTCCTGTTCAACTTTCCCTGCCACAACCCCACCGGATACTCCCTGGACGAGGCCGAGTGGGAAGGGGTCGCAGAGATCGTCGCGCGCTGTGCGACCCAGGCGCCCGTCGCGTTCCTCGTGGATCTGGCCTACGCACACTTCGGCGCGCCAGGCTCGGAGAACTGGGTGCGTCACGTCGAGCGCATGGCCGAGAGTGCTCAGGTGCTCGTGGCCTGGACGGCCTCCAAGGCCTACGCGCAGTACGGCGCGCGCGTCGGTGCGCTGATCGCGCCCCACCGCGATCCGGAGGAGCGCCAGCGCATCGCCAACGCCCTGGGGTATGCCTGCCGCGGGACGTGGTCGAACTGCAACCACCTCGGAATGCTCGCGATGACCGAGTTGCTCGTGAACGAGGAGCTGCGCGCCGCGGCCGAGGGCGAGCGAGATCAGCTGCGGCGCCTGCTCGATGAGCGCGTCCGCCTCTTCAACGCGGAGGCCTCTCGCGCCGGCTTGCGGTACCCGCGCTACGAAGGTGGATTCTTCGTGACCGTCTTCACCGACGAGTCTCAACGTGCTGCAGCCCGTATGCGTGAGCTGGGCGTGTTCGTCGTGCCCATCCGTGGCGCCTTGCGCGTCGCCATGTGCTCGACGCCCGTGGCACAGATCCCGCGCCTGGTCTCCGCCCTCGTAGAGGGCATCAGAGCGGGGCAGGCATGATGACCGCCGGCTCCGACCAGCAGGCTGCGCTCGAGGGCCGCACAGGGCAGTGGGAGCTTCCCCACGCCTACGGGCCGCGCGTGCACATTCTCGACAACCTGCTGCTGCAGAGCGGGCTGGCGCGCATGGGCTCCTCGGCGCCGCGCCTGTACGAGGTGATCGGCCTCCTGCGGGCCGTCTACGAGAGCCTGTTGTCGAGCGCGAGCCGGGAGTTTCCGTGCGTCACATCCGAGGTCGCGACGCGCATGGCTCCGACACACCCCCAAGAGGGGGTCTACCGCGGCCCAGTCTTCGATCCGACCGTCCAGGTCGTCGTGTGCGATGTGATCCGCGCCGGCCTGATCCCGGCCCAGGTCTGCTTCGAGCGCCTGCTCTCGGTGCTGCCCGACGAACGCGTGCGCCTCGATCATCTCAACATGTCCCGCGTCTGCGACGACGAGGGGCGTGTCACGGGAGTGGACCTCTCGGGCAGCAAGGTCGGCGGATCGGTGGAGGGTGCGGTGCTCTTGATCCCCGACCCGATGGGAGCGACGGGCTCGACCATCGTGCGCGCCGTGGAGCACTACATCGCCCATCACGGGACGCCGGAGAGGATCATCACCCTGCCGATGATCGCGACGCCCGAGTTCCTGACGACCGTTCTCGAGAAGTTCGAGAACCTCGTGGTCTACACCGCGCGGCTCGATCGCGGCCTCTCACCTCCCGATGTGCTGGCGATGGCGCCGGGGGTGGAGTGGGAGCGCGAGCGGGGTCTGAACGAGCAGAGCTACATTGTCCCCGGCGCGGGGGGCATTGGCGAGGTGCTCAACAATGCTTGGTGCTGAAATGCTTGGTGCTGAAATGCTTGGTGCTGAAATGCTTGGCGCTGAGAAGCCCGGCGACTCTCAGCGACCCACGATGCGGTAGAGCCTGAAGAAGTCGTAGGGCTCACCGTTGCTCTGCACGACGTCGGGAGGGCTGCGATAGAGCAGGCGAAAGCCCTCCACGCCTTCCAGCTGCGCGCTGTCCTGGCTCAGGAAAGCGGTCGCGGCGCTGTCCGGGGAGAACTCGCGTGTTGTCACCAGAATCCCCGCGGCGTAGCGCGAGGCGTACAGGGTTCCGAGGGTGAAGCGATCGACGAGCAAGTGCTCGATCCCCTCGGCTGCGAGCCAGTTCGCCAGCTCGGCGGGCGAGTCGTGGAAGAAGGAGGTCAAGAAGCGTTCCGCCCGGCGTCGGCTGGCCTCCGTCTCGTACTTGGGCTGCAAGTAGATCGGTCGTCGCGTGTGGGCGAGGATCGCGGTCGAGTTCATGAAGTCGGCGGCGACCGGCGCCCCTTGTGGGACGAGTTCCTCGACGGCGGCGACCATGCGCGCGATCTCCTCCTGCCTGCCCGCTGGGCGGTACCAGGGGTTCTCCCGCCCGCCGACGAGCAGGACGAACAGGACGAGTTGCCCGGCGAGCAGGCTGGCCGCCCAGGGCCGGCCTCCGCGCCTCGCGAGGCCGGCGGCGAGGGTGGCAGAAAGCAGCAGGGCGGGCAGGATCTGGACCCTGCCCACGAACCAGGTCGCGGGCAGGGCAAGCCATGCGAAGAGGCCGACGGTCGCGTGCAGGGTGCTGGGGGTGAAGCTCGTTCCCTCCTCACGGCCCCGCAGGAGGGCCGCGGCGCCCGCCACTCCCGCCAGGGTCATTCCCAGCAGGGCTACCAGGCGCAGGAGCGGGAGGCCGTCGAAGGGGCCCTGCCAGAGGAGGCGCGCGTCGAAGGAGATCGTCGTGGGATCGGTGGGCAGCCGCCCGAGATGGACCAGTTTGGCCCACAGCACGTCGTGGACATGGGCGAACTCTCCGTTACTGCACAGGGCGCCGAGCAGGCCAACGAGCAGGGCGCCTGCGAAGGCGGCGGCCGCCGCCGTGCGCCGGGAGGTCGCCGGTCGCCAGCGGCGCAGAGCGGCGGCGCCGGCCAGTCCGAGCAGGAGCGCGCAGGTCGGGCCGAGGAGTACCGCGGCCTTGCGCGTCGCCGGGACCGCGACCAGCAGGGGCAGGGCCGTCGCGCTCCAGAGGGCTCCACGCAGGGCGAAGGGGTTGCGGCTCGTGGCCAGGAACACGAGGAAGAGCGCGGCCGCGCCGATCGCCGTGAAGAACCCCATGGCGTGCCAGGTGGCCAGGGCGGCGGCCAGTGCGAGGCCCGCGAGGGCGAACCGGGCGGGGTGGGGGGCGCGCACGGCGCGGGCCGCCGCCCACAGGGCGAACGCGAGCAGGGGGAAGCTGAGGTCCTCGCGCACCAGGAGGAACCCGACCGTGCGGTAGGCAGCGGGAGTCAGAGCCCAGAGCGCCGCGGCGAACAGACCCCATCCCCGGGAGCCGGAGAGCTCGCGGCCGAGGCCGTAGGCGCCGAGGGCCGCGAGCGATGCGCTGAGCGCCATCAGCCACAGGGCGCTGATGTGCAGGGGGGCGTCGCTCCCCAAGCGCTGCGCTAGCGCGTGGCCCCAGGCGACGAGGAACTCCTGGCCGACAGTGAAGGTCGCGGGGAGGTCCAGCAGGTCGGGATGCTCGACCAGCGGGTCCGCCCGAAAGTCGTCGGGGGGCAGGCCGCCCGATTCCACGATGCGCTCGGTGATGTAGTACAGGAGCCCCGGATCGCTCTTCAGCATCCCCTCCGGCCGCTCTGCGTCGAAGTTGGGATCGGCTACGGCCATCCCCACGCGCAGCAGGGTGGAGAGCGCGACGATCGCCAGCAGCGCCGCCGCCGCCTTGCCGGAGGTCAGCTGCATGATCCGCGCCCCGAGCGCTCCGAGTTGCCTACGTCGGCGACCGTTCCCATCACGCCCGATTGCACACGGGCCGCGCGCCCGCCGCCAGCCTTCGTCCCCGGATCCGGCGGTCTGCGCGCTTTGGTGTGAAGGCCGGCAACGGAAGTGGGCCAGGGCGGACCAATGAGCCTATGCTGCGTGGCGATGGTGCGCATCGTCTATGGCGTCTCCGGCGAGGGCGCGGGGCACGCGTCGCGGGCTCACGCGGTGCTGACCCACCTCGAGCAGCGCGGCCACCGCGTGAAGGTCGTCAGCTACGACCAGGGCCACGACCTCCTGCGCGACGACTTCGACGTCTTCGAGACCGAGGGTCTGCACATCTCGACCGTCGAGAACAAGGTCTCGGTCGTCAGGACCTTCACGGACAACCTGTGCCGTCTCACGGGCGGCGTCGCGCGCCTGCGCGACCTGCGGCAGATCTGTTTTCGTGAGTTCGATCCCGAGTGCGTGATCACCGACTTCGAGCCGATGACCGCGCACCTCGCGAACCACCACCACTTGCCGCTGCTCACGATCGACAACCAGCATCGGATGCGCTACATGGACTACCCCAGGGCGCCGCACCTCGCGGCCGACGCCCTGGTGACGGAGGCGATCATCCGCGCGATGGTACCCCGCCCGGACTACTCCCTGGTGACGACCTTCTACCGGGGGGAAGTGGAGAACGATCGGACGATGCTCGTCCCGCCGGTACTGCGCCGCGAGGTGACCGACATCCAGCCCGAGCGCGGTGAGCACGTACTCGTGTACTTCACTCACAGCTTCGAGCGATTCCACAAGCACATGCTCGCCTGCGAACGCGAGCGCTTCATCGTCTATGGCGCCGGGCGTGAGGGCGAAGAGGGCAACCTGTGCTTCAAGGCGCCCAGTCGCACGGGGTTCCTGGAGGACTTCGCGAGCGCGCGGGCGGTCGTGGCGACGGCGGGCTTCTCTCTCATCACCGAAGCGTTGCACCTGGGAAAACCCTACCTGGCCTTGCCCATGCGAGGGCAGTTCGAGCAGGAGCTGAACGCCTTGATGCTGGAGTCCATGGGATGCGGCGCCAACGGCCGCAAAGTCCGCCGCGAGTCCGTGGGAGATTTCCTCTACCGCCTGCCCGACTACGAGCGGGCCCTGGCGGATTACCCGCGCGGCGATGGAAACCGCGAGCTGTTCGAGCGCCTCGACGAGCTGCTGGCGGACGACTGCCGGGAGGCGCGGGCGCTGCACCGCACCTGACGGGCGCCCTGCGGAGGGGCGCGGCGCGGAATCGAGTCGCGCGGAGCCGCGTGGGGTGCTCGCGCGCGCCACTCCTCGCCGCCGCCGCCCGCCCTCCGCTCGACCGCAGGCTGGGAGCGGAGTACGCTCTTCCCATGCTGGTCTCCTTGCCCAGGCTCCGGTCCCTGGCGCGCCTCCCTCTCGTCGCGGCTGCCCTGGCCTGCGCAGTGGCGGGGCCCGCATTCGGCGCTCCGGACGACCCCCTGCACATCATCGTCCTGCACACCAACGATGTGCACGGCCAGGTGCAGCCACGGCCGGCCCTGTGGCTCTCCCAGGAGGCGCCGCCGCCCGTCGGCGGTCTGCGGCGATTGGCAAGCACCGTCCGCAGGGTGCGCGCGGAGGGCGAGCGGACCGGCGCTGGGGTACTGGTCGTGGACGCGGGCGACTGGTTTCAGGGCACTCCCGAGGGCCTCGTCGACCACGGTCGCGCTTTTGTGCGCGCCATGCTGGCCGTGGGCTACGACGCTCTGTGCGTGGGCAACCACGAGTTCGACCACGGTCTGCCGCACCTGCTCGGTCTGCTGGCCGACTTTCGAGTCCCGGCGCTCTGCGCCAATCTCTTCGAGCCCGACGGGGAGCGTGTCGAGTGGGTCGCGCCCTGGAAGGTCGTCGAAGTGGTGGGCATACGCGTGGGCCTGGTTGGTCTCCTGACGCCCGGAACGCCGCACATCACCCACGCGGACGCAGGGCGCTTGCGCTTCGCGGATCCCGTCGCGGAGCTCCGTCGTGCGCGGGTCGAATTGGCCGACGATGTGGATTGGATTCTGCCGCTGACGCACCTGGGTCTCGACGGGGACATCGAACTCGCTCTGGCGTTTCCTGACCTGCCGCTGATCGTCGGCGGGCACTCGCACACCTTTCTGCGCAACGGACGGCGTGAGGGGAAGACCCTGATCGTGCAGGTCGGTTCCAAGGCCAGCGCTGTGGGTAGGGTCGATTTGTGGTTCGACGCCGACAGCAAGCGGCTCCTCAAGCTCGAGTACGAGGTGATCACTCTGCTCGACGAGCCGCGAGAGGAGTTCCGCAACGCCCAGGTGGACGAGATGTGTGAACACCTCGTTTCCTTCAGCGAGGAGCGCATGGCGGTGGTAGTGGGTGAGCTGAGCGTGCCGCTGCGTCGCACGCGTGATCGCTTCCGTTCGTCCGCGGCGGGGAATCTGATCACCGACGCCATGCGAGCGGCCGTGCCGGCGGACGTCGCGATCCAGAACCGCGGCGGCATCCGCTGCGACTGGGAGGCCGGGCCCGTCACGCGCCGGGACCTGTTCGAACTGCTGCCATTCGGCAATCATCTCGTACGCCTCGAGGTACCTGGCGAGCTGATCCTCGAGTGCGTGCGTGCCGCGGTGGAGGGCACCGCCCACAGCGGTCTGGAGTTCAGCGGGATGGTCGTCGAGGTGCGCGTGGACGATGCGGGTGATGGCCACCTGGAAGGCATCCGGATCGGCGGCGAGCTCCTGGAGCCCGAGCGCGTCTACGCTCTCGTGACCAACAGCTTCCTCGCCGATGGAGGAGACAACTACCTGAATCTGAAGGCCGCCGGCGTGCGAGCGGACGACCCGCGCATGCTGCGCGAGATGCTGGAGGAGTACCTGCGCGCCCACGAGAAGCTCACGCCGCCCGACGATCAGCGCTACCGCCTGCTGGAGGGACGCTGATGAAGGCCGTGATCACGCTCCTGGCCCTGGTACCGATCTCCTTGGGAGCACGGGAGGACCTGGAAGCCCTGGAAAAGAGCCTTCGCTCGGACAACGTCCGCGAGCGGCAGGAGGCCGTGCGCGGACTCGCCGAGGAAGGCAGCCCGAAGGCCTGGGAACTCGTGCTCGGGTCCCTGGCAGACGTCGAGCCGCGCGTGGCGGACGAGGCCCAGATCCGGTTGAGTGAGATGCAATCGGCGCGTGACCTCCAGCTGCTCTTTGGCAAGGGAGGTCTGAAGGCTCGCAAGGGCATCATCGCCGAGCGCGTGGCTGAAGCCCTCGGGCGCCTGGCTCTGCCAATCGAGGCGGCGGATATCGTGCGGCACCTCGCTCACCGTGACCCGCAAGTGCGCGCCGCCCTGCTCTGGAGCATCGAGCGCCTGGCCATAGCAGGGCGGCTCGATCTCGAAGATGACTCGAAGCTGCGCAAGGCGGTCGCGAAGCTGTGCTCCAAGGACAAGGATCCGCACGTTCGTGCCTGCGCCCTGCAAGCTCTCCTGTGGATCGCGGTGCCGCGTGCGGGGGAGACCGCTGAGCAGTTGATGAAGGATGACGAGGCCTCCGTACGCTGCGCCGTGGCCTCGATGTGGGGCGTAGTCCGGGACGGAGGCCCGGGCGGAAACGTCCTGGGGCTGATGGCCGGGGACCCTGCGGTCGCGGTGCGCTTGCAGGTGGCGGAAGAGTACGCGCGCATGGCCTCCGCCTCGGGCGCGCGAGGCCTGGCATGGATGCTGGCCCGCGAGGAGCACCTGCGCGTCTCCTGGCGCATCGTGGAGCTGCTGCAGGACCTCTCTGGCCTCCAGTACGGCCTGGACGATCGGCCGTGGCGGGACTGGACGCTAGGCCTCGAGGGCGACTGGAAACCCGCGGAGGAGGCGGCTGAGCGTACCTACGAGAACATGACCAGCGCCTTCGCGGGCCTACCGGTGCTCTCCGGCAACATCGCCGTCCTGATCGACATGTCGGGATCGATGTGGGACGAGAGCGGAGACGGGCGCACGCGCAAGCAGGCGGTGGATGTGGAGGTGCGCCGACTGCTCGAGTCCCTCTCGCCGGAGACCTGGTTCAACGTGATCCCCTACAGCGGTGTTCCCGAACCCTGGGAGGATGAACTCGTGCGCGCCTCCCTGCGCAACGTCAAGAAGGCGATCGAGGCGTTCGAAGGCAACAAGCTGCGCGGCAAGGGGAACTTCTGGGATGCGTTCTGGAGGGCTCTCGAAGATCCGCGCGTGGACACGGTCATGGTCCTCACCGACGGCGCACCCACCGGAGGCGACCGCTGGAACCTCTCCCTGATGAAGACGCTCCTTCCCCAGCGGAATCGTTACCGCAAGGTCGTACTCGATGCGATCCTCTTCGATTCGAGCGGCTTCCTGGAGAGCCAGTGGAGGGAGATGTGCACCGCCACCGGCGGACGCTGCATCACCATCGACCTCTGATTCCACGCGCAGGCCGCGCGATACACGAGAGCATGGAGACGACGCGATGAAGCATTCCTCAATGAGCCGGGAGGGCTAGGCGTGCAGGCCGTCCAGATCGCGCGCCACGGGGGTCCCGACGTCCTCGAACTCGTCGACCTGCCGGTCCCCGAGCCCGGGCCCAAAGAGGTGCTCGTGCGGGTGATCGCGTCTTCGATCAACCACCTCGACCTGTGGGTGCGGCGCGGGATTCCCGGCGTGCGGTTTCCCTTGCCCCTGATCCCCGGCTGCGACGGAACGGGCGAGATTGTGGCTCTTGGAGATGGCGTCGCGAGCGTCGCGGTCGGCGAACCGGTCGTCCTGCTCCCGGGTTACTCCTCGGGTACATCGGAGTGCGATCTCCTCGGGGACGATCACTTCTCCGACGACTACTCCATTCGTGGAGAGCACTGCGACGGATTCGACTGCGAGTTCGTGACCCTCGAGGATCGCTTCGTCATGCCCTTGCCGGCCGGTGTTGACCCGGTGCATGCGGCCGCCGTGCCCCTGGTCTTCGTCACGGCCTGGGGCATGCTCGTCTCGCGCGCTGGGCTCCTCGCCGGCGAGCGCGTGCTGGTGCTCGCCGGAGCGAGTGGTGTCGGCTCGGCGGCGATCCAGATCGCTCGCGACCTGGGGGCGCGCGTCATCGCCACCGCCGGCAGCGACGAGAAGCGTGCCCGAGCCCGCGACCTGGGTGCCGAGGAGGTGCTGGACCACCACGACCCCGACTGGCCGAAACAGGTCAAGGCCTGGAGCGCGGGCCGCGGGGTGGACGTGGTCGTCGAACATGTCGGCCCGGCGACCTGGGACGGGTCCATGCGCTGCCTGGCGAGGCGAGGGCGCCTGGTGACCTGCGGCGGGACGACCGGTCCGCAAGTCTCCCTTCAGTTGTCGCACCTGTTCATGAAGAACATCGCGGTGCTCGGTTCCACGATGGGACCGCGTTCGAGCTTGCCGGTCATCTACGACAAGGTCGCCGCGGGCGTCTTCCGCCCGGTCGTCGATCGCATCCTGCCGCTCTCCGAGGTCGCCGCCGCCCATCGGGCCCTGGAGGCCGGCGAGGTCAACGGCAAGGTCGTCCTGACCCCCGATCCCTGAGCGCTCGCGACCGCGGGGGATTCCCATCGTCCTTCCCGTGGGCACGGTAGGATCTGCCGCCATGAACGCATCTCAGATCCAGACGGCGGCGGTGATCGGCGCCGGCACCATGGGGCACGGCGTGGCCCAGGTCCTGGCCATGTGCGGCATCCACGCGCGGCTCTTCGATGTGGACGCCGAGGCCGTCGAGCGCGGCCTCGCACGGATCCAGGCCAACCTCGACAAGGGGGTTGAGCGGGGCAAGGTCGAGCCGGCCCGGCGCGACGAGGCGCTCGAGAGGCTCACGGGTCGGACCGAGCTGGCGCAGGCGGTCGAGGGCGTGCAGCTGGTGGTCGAGGCGGCTCCCGAGCGGATCGAGCTCAAGTGCTCCATCTTCCGCGACCTGGGCGAGCGGCTTGGCCCTGACACCCTTCTGGCCAGCAACACCTCGTCCCTGCCCATCGGCGCCATCGCCGAGGTGACGCGCCACCCCGAGCGCGTGGTCGGCATGCACTTCTTCAATCCCGTCCACATCATGAAGCTGGTCGAGGTGGTGGAGGCGCCCGCGAGCGCCGAAGAGGCCGTGCAGACGGCGCTGGAACTCGCGACGCGCATGGGCAAGGAGCCGATCCGCGTCACCGACAGCCCCGGCTTCGCCTCCTCGCGCCTGGGCCTGGCGATCGGCCTCGAGGCCATGCGCATGCTCGAGAGCGGCGTGGCGTCGGCGGAGGACATCGACAAGGCCATGACCCTCGGCTACGGCTTCCCCATGGGGCCCTTGCGCCTGACGGACCTCGTCGGCCTGGACGTGCGCCTGTCCATCGCGGAATACCTGGCGGGGGAGCTGGGCGAGCGGTTCGAGCCTCCGGCACTGCTGCGCGAGATGGTGGAGCGCGGCGACCTGGGCAAGAAGACCGGGCGTGGCTTCTACGAGTGGCCCGACCAGCAGAGAAACCGCTGATGCCCTGAATCGAGCGCTGGCAGGGGCGTAGGATTTCCGACCTTGAGCGCCCCCGATCCGGGTGCGTGACCCGCCGACCGGAGGAGACATGTCCGATTTCGACGACCAGCCCGTGGCGCCGCCCAGGAAGCGGTCCTTTCCTCTCTGGCTCCTGTTCTGCGGTGGAGGCTGCCTGCTCGCCATCCTGGGCGCCGTGGTCGTGGCCGGGTTGCTCTTCAACCAGTTCAAGGGCTTCTCCGATCCCGAAGTGCAGTGGCCGCGACTGGAGGCGCACGTCGCCGTGGACGAGCGCCCCGAGGAACTCAGCCTGCTCTTCGGCGGCGGGATGATGGGCATCGAGATGTTCACCTTCGAGGACAGCCGGGGCTACGCGGTGATCTTCCAGTTTTTCGGCTTCGGGGAAGCCGACGAGGCGCGGGACCAGCTGTTCGACCCCGAGTTCACCGGCAGCGTCGCGGGCCTGGGCGGGCGCAAGGACCTGCAAGCGGGGACGATCGACATTCAGGGTCGCGAGCTGGCCGTGATCCGCTTCTATCAGTTCGACAGCGGCGATGAAGGCGAAGCAGGGGAGGGCGACGCCAATCCGCCTGCCCGCTCCGGCGTCTCCGCTCTGGTCGACCTGACCGGACCGGGGGAGCCGGGCTTGCTCGTCGTGCAGATCGTGCGCGCCGGCCAGGTCAGCGACCCCATCCCCGACGAGTACCTCCGCGAGCTCCTGGCGCCCTTCCACGTGGGCAAGGATCGCTAGCTGAGCTTCATGGACGGATCCGTTCCGCGCGAGACGACCTCGGGAGTGCTCGGGATCGGTCTGGGGCTGGCCCTGATCGTCGGGGCCTTCTTCGTGCTCGTGCGCATGGCGGAGAGAGACGCGGACGGTGAGGCGCTGCTGGCGGAGGCCTTCGTGGTCGGAGAGCTGCCCTTCGACTTCGAGATCCTCGAGGCCCGCACGCTCACGACCGGCGAGCGGGTCGTGGTGCTGGGACCTCCCGCAGAGGCCGGCTCCAGCGATCGCGGGGACGGAGAGCGCGCCCCTCCCGAACGCCTGTTTCTCGTGCGCCACTCCGAAGCCGCCATCGAGGGCGTCATCGAGCGCCAGTTCCGGCGGGTCTCCTACGGAGACTCGGTGAGGGAGCCGGGCAAGCAGGTGGACCTACCCCTGGCGGGCGGGCGCCTGCGCTGGGGCGCACTGGCACCGAGCTTCGTCCACTCGCGCCGCAAGCACAGCGACAGCCACCGCGATTCGGTGCGCGTCAACCTCTACCGGCCCGAACGACCCTGGATCGCCTACGCGGTGTGGGCGCCGGATCAGGATGGATCAGAGGAGGGGGTGCAGGCGCTCCTCACCTCACTGCAGCCGCGCGAGGAGGCGCAGCAGTAGGCGAGGCGTCCGTGCGGCATCAGGTGCGCAGGGCGCGCTCGAGGACTTCAGCGATGTGCAGCACCTCGACCTCGATGCCCGCTCGACGAGCGCCGGCTTCCCACTGCATCTGACAGCCGGGATTGGCCGTGACGAGCGTGCGTGCTCCCGACTCCGAGAGTGCGCGCAGGCGCTCGTCGAGGATGGCGGCGCTCTCCCGAGGCCGCAGCATCGAGTAGATGCCGGCCGAGCCGCAGCAAGACTCGCTCTCAGCGAGCTCCACCCGTTCCAGCCCTTCGATGCGGTCGAGCAGCGAGCGCGGTTGTGCCCGCACGCCCTGTCCGTGACACAGGTGGCAAGGATCATCCCAGACCACGGGCCGGGGCAAGGTCGAGGGTCGGCCCCCCAGCAACGCGTCCAGCTCAGCGCTCGACCTCGCCGCCAGGTGTTCACTGAAATCGACCACGCGCGCGGCGAACGCGCGTGCGCGCTCGCGCCAGTCCGGGTCGTCTTCGAGCAACTCCGCGTACTCCCTCATGTGCGACCCGCAGCCGGCGCTGTTCACGATCACGGGCGCCGGGGCGCCTGCGTCGTCCGTTATCCTCTCATGGGCTTCGATCATCCGGCGGGCCAGGGCACGGGCGCCGTAGAGGTCGCCGTTGTGGGCGTGCAGGGAGCCGCAGCAGCCCGCGCCCGGCGGACTGTGGACCTCGAGGCCCGCGGCGGCCAGGACCCGAACCGTGGCGCGGTTGACGCGCCCAAAGAGCAGGGGCATGACGCACCCGTCGAGCACGGAGACCCGGCCGCGCCGTTCGCCCGCTGGCGGCGTGCAGTCGGGAAGCGGGGTCCGCTCGCGGGCGGGCGGGACGGCGGGCAGGGAGCGCAGCCCCTCGCCCCGACGCCCCATCAAGGAGGAGGCGAGGCGCAGCAAGCCCGTCGTCTGGGCGGTGCGCAAGAGGTGTGCAACCAGATTCAGGGCAGATCGCCTCGGCAGGAGGACGCGGAATCCCATCCAGCGTGCGAGCCGCGAGGACCACGAACGACGGCCCTGCTCCTCGAGCCCGGCGCGCGTGAACTCCATCATGCCTCCGAAGCGGACGCCGGAGGGGCAGACACTCTCGCAGTGGCGACACAAGAGGCAGGCGTTCATCTCCTCGGCGAATCCCTCGTCCGCCTCGAGCTCGCCCTCGGCGACCGCACGCATCAGGTGGATGCGGCCGCGCGGGCTCGCCGACTCGATCCCCGTGAGCTGGTAGGTCGGGCACGTGCGCAGGCACAGACCGCAGTGAATGCAGTCGAGGCTGCGTGCGTAGTCGACGAGGGTGGTGGGATCCATGGCGCGCCCTCTCAGAAGATGCGGTTCGCCGCAAAGCGTCCGTCGGGGTCGAAGGTGGCGCGCAGGCGGCGCATGAGAGCCAGACCTGCGCGGGGCGCTTCGAGGGGGACGATCTCGCCCGGGAGGTCGGTGCCGCGCACGGCGACACGCGCTCCCTCGATCGATCGCAGCTCCCTCACGAGTGCGGGCAAACCCGCAAGGCCCGGGGGGAGGGGGAGGTCGATCGTGGCCACGCCCGGGTGCACCAGGCAGAGCGCATGTACACCAGCCGACGCGAGCAGAGAGCGAGTGCTGGCGAGCACGCTCGCGACCTTCGACGGTCGGCAGGCCAGGTGCAGGGTGTCGGTGACGATCGCGTCGGGTTCCAGCTCGCGCAGGAGCGCGGCGCGTTCGGCGCCGTCCTCGACCATGGCTCCCTTGAGCAGGCTCTCGATCTGCTCGCGCTCCCATGCGACGCGTGCCTTGCGGCCGCCGAGGGCGACCTCCACCGACCACGGACCGCCGTCGGCCTCCTGTCGGTCGGTCATGACCACCGCGATGGGGTCCATCGCGAGGGTGAGGACCGAGCGCGCCGCGGCCAGGCCGGATTCGGCGTCGTGGTAAGGGGCGCGTACGACGAGTTGCCGTTCGGGCAGAGGAAACAGGCGCAGGGACGCCTCCAGGATCACGCACAGGCTCCCGTGGGAGCCGCAGTAGAGCCGGTGCAGGTCGTAGCCGGTGACGTTCTTCACCAGGCGACCTCCGCTCGAGGTCACGCGACCGTCGGCTTCGGCCACGCGCGTGCCCAGGACATGCCAGCGCGAGGGACCGTGACGGAGGCGATCGAAGCCGCTGGCTCCGGAGGCCAGGACGCCTCCCAGGGTCGTGCCCGCCGGCCGCGGCACGTCGGGCGTGAGGTGGTGACCACCCTCGGCGACCGCGCGCGCGATGGTCTCCATCGGCGTGCCCGCCAGGGCGGTCACCGTGCCGTCGCCCGGCTCGTAGGCCTTGATGGCGTTGAGCGCGCGCGTCGAGAGGGCCAGGTCGCAGGCTTCGGGCGGTCGGCACCAGCCCAGTCGACTGCCGGCGCCCACGGGCAGCACGCATAGGCCGTCGCGCGCCGCGAGTTCCAGGATGGCGCACAGCTCGGCTTCGCCGGTGGGGATCGCCAGGGGCAGGGGAGAGCGGCCGGTGCCGAGCGCAAGCTCGCCCACGGCGTCAGCGCCGAGCAGGCCCTCGATCCGCTCGCGCGTCCCCATCACCCCGTCGCCTCCCCGGAGGGAATGAGGGGCCGCGTGCGCACTTCCATGCAGATGCGTACGGGGATCAGCTTGCCGGGATTCATGCGGCCCTGGCGGTCCCAGGCCGAGCGTACACGCAGCATCGTCTCCAGGCTGGACGGGTCGAAGACGAGCTCCATCTCCTCGCGTTTCTCGAGGCCGATCCCGTGTTCACCGGAGAGGGAGCCGCCGGCGGCGACGCAGAGCTTCATGATCTCGCGGCCCGCATCGAGCACGCGTTCGACCTCATCGGCGTCGCGGCGATCGTAGGAGATGTTGGGGTGCAGGTTGCCGTCTCCGGCGTGGAATACATTGGAGATCCTGAGCCCGCGCGCCTGGGCGATCGCGGTGCTGGCCAGCACCAGCTCGCGCAGCTTCGTGCGCGGAACGACAACGTCGGCGACATAGAGGTCGGGCGCGATGCGTCCCATCGCGCCGAAAGCGCCCTTGCGGCCGGCCCACAGGCGTGCGCGTTCCTTCGCATCTCGTGCACAGCGCTCTTCGAGTACCCCGTGTCGTTGCAAGATGGCGCGCATGTCGGAGACATTTTCATCTACCTCGGCCGCGCTGCCCTCGGATTCGAGCAGCAGCACCGCCTCTGCCTCTTCCGGGTATCCCGCCGCGTACACGCTCGCCTCGACGGCCTGAATGGTCATCTGGTCGAGGATCTCGATCGCCGACGGTTCCAGGCATGCCGCGATGATCTCCGTGACCGAGTCGCAGCACGCTTCGAGGCTCGGGAAGACCGCCAGCAGGGTCTCGGTGACCGCCGGCAGGGGGACGAGGCGAGCCGTGATCTCGGTCGCCAGGCCGAACATACCCTCGCTTCCGACGAACAGGCCCACCAGGTCGAGGCCCAGGGGGTCGACCTCCGGCTCTGAGAGGTCGAGCACATCGCCCTCGGGGGTGACGATCTTGAGCCCCAGCACGTGGCGCGTCGTCGCACCGTGCTTGAAGCAGTGGGGGCCGCCGGAGTTGTTGGCAACGTTGCCGCCGATCGTGCAGACCATCTGGCTCGAAGGGTCCGGGGCGTAGAAGAGGCCGTGGGATGCGCAGGCTCGGCTCAGATCGATATTGACGATGCCGGCCTCGACGCGTGCGAAGCGGTCGGCGACGTCAATCTCGAGCACGCGCCGCATGCGTGCCGTCCCCATCACCACGCCTCCCTCGATCGGCGTGGCCCCGCCCGCGAGCCCGGTCCCGGCCCCGCGCGGAACGATGGGGACTCCGGCCTCGTGCAATAGCCGCATGCAGCTCACGGTCTGCTCGGTGTTCTCGGGGAGCAGGACGAACTCGGGCGTGTGCTTCTGGAAGGTCAGTCCGTCGCACTCGTAGGGCTTGCGGCGCACGTGCTCGGAGATCAGCCCCGCGTCGCCGACGATGCCGCGCAGCGCGATCTCCAGCGAGCTGCCCATCAGAAATCGACCAGGCGAATCTTCAGCCAGGCCAGTGCAAGCATCAGGGCGGCGAAGGCGATCGATGTACCGATGGAGAAGAACGCGTTGAACTCGAGCCGCGAATCCCAGCCGAACTGTCGTCGGTACCAGCTCGCGGGATCCATGAACTGTTCGCTGCCCAGGGTTACCTGCTCAAGGAACTCGTTTCGCCACTCGTCGCGCTCCTCACCGCTCATGCTCGCCGCGGGGATGAGGAACTCCAGATGGTAGTAGCCGTCGCCGAAGGTCAGAAAGATCGTCTCGCGGTCCGTCCAGACCTCGTCGAGCTCCTCCTGCCAGCGCACCGAGTGAGCCAGAACGCCGCTGATGCGCAGGGCCTCGCGCTGAGCCGGCTGGTCTTCCTCGGTGCGCTCCGCGAGGGTCTCGAGGAACTCCTCCGCGGCGTAGCGAGCCTGGAGGGGGCGCATGCGGCGTCGAATGCTCAGCCCGCTCTCCACCATCGGGCGCTCCTCTGCCCAAAAGCGCACGCTTCCGCCGTCCTCTCCGCTCGCGGACCAGCGGACACCCTCGCCGGAGAAATCGTCCAAGGAAGCGGCATCGGGCTCGAAACCGGTCGGGTGATCCTTCACAAGGACATCGAATTCGAGGTCCTCGAAGACCGGACCGAGGCCGCTGATCGAACGCCGCAACATCTCGGTGATGACGTCGGCATCGGTCGTCTTGGGCAGGACGTAGTGGAGGACCTGAACTGATGTGATGAGCACGCCGACGATGCCGTCAGGGTCGTCCTCGTCCACACTCTCGCCAGACTCTTCGCCGTCCTCTGAAGCTGCCATGCCCCGCATGCTGGTGATCATGTCCTGGTTCTTCGCCCACTCCATGGTGCCCCAGGTGCGGTGTACTGCGCCGGCGATCACGAACAGCATCAGGGAGAGCAGGATTGCCGCGACGCTACTGCGGGTCCAGGTCGCGACCATGATCGAGAAGGCGTGGACCAGGCTGTAGAGGTAGACGAGGGTCAATGCGCCCCAGAGGAAGCCCGGGTCGCTGTACCCCGAGGTCACCCAGAAGCCCAGGAACATGCCGGCCACGAGCACGACGGCCAGGATCGCGACGAACAAGATCCCGGTGAAGTAGCGCGCCAGGAGCAGGGTCGAGCGCGAGACGGGTCTTGAGAACAGGGTGTCGGCCGCACCCTTCTCCATCATGCGCGGGACGAAGAAAGCCGTGGCGGCGATGCAGAAGATGATGCCCACGGTCCCGCCGAAGAAGGTGATGAAGACCGCCTGGACGCCCTGGATGAAGAACTCGCCCACCTGGGCGATCTCCATCGGAGGGCCGCCGAAGGACTGCAAGAGGGTCTGGTAGTCGATCTCCCAGACGCCGAACAGGATCGTGATCCGTTCCTCACCGAAGCCGAAGAGGAAGGAGAAGCTGATGGGGATGATGAGGAGGATCACCATCAGCCGGAACACCATGTTGTCCAGAACCTGCTGGCGTGCGTCCTCCAGGAGCGCTCTCAGGATGGCGAAGTTCACGACTGCTTTCCCTTCACCAGTTCGATGAACGACTGCTCGAGGCTGAGCTTGCGTGGGGTGATGGCGGTGATGGTCAGACCCTTCGCCCGCAGGCGGTCGATGGTGGCGTCCACCTGCTCATCTCCCCTGAGGGCCAGCTCGAAGGAGCGCTCGCCGGTGTGTAGGAGTTCACCGAGCCCCTCGATCACGCGCTCGAGATCATCGGGGAGTTTCCTGAGCTCGAAGCGCACGCTGCCCGTATTCGGCGTCAGCTCTGCAATGGTTCCCTCGCGCAGGATGCGGCCCTTGTCCATGATGACCACGCGATCGCAGATCATCTCGACCTCCATCAACAGGTGCGAGTTGAGGAACACGGTCACCCCGCTGTCCTTGAGGTCCTGGACTATCTCGCGGATGGTCATGCGCCCGACCGGGTCAACGCCGTCGGTGGGCTCGTCGAGGAACACCAGCTCCGGATCATGGACCAAGGCCTGGGCGAGGCCTAGGCGCTGCTGCATGCCCTTGGAGTACTCCTTCACCTTGCGCTGGGAGTCCTTCAGCATGCCCACGCGCTCCAGCAGCGCCGGAGCCCGCCGCTCGACCTCCTTCTTGTCACGCCCGGCGAGCATCCCGAACAGCACCATGACCTGCCAGCCGGTCAGGTAGTTGGGAAGCCGATGGGCCTCTGGCAGGTAGCCGACGCGCCGCCGCGATTCGGTCGAGCCCGCCGGGAGTCCGAACATCTCGGCAGTCCCGCCATGCCCTCGCACGAGCCCCAGGAGGATCTTGATCAAGGTCGTCTTGCCGGCGCCGTTGGGACCGAGGAGGCCGAAGACTGTGCCGCGGCCGACCTCGAGGTCGACCTTGTCGATGGCTCGGAATCGCCGCCGCCAGAAGGGCCCGCCGCGGAACTCCTTGCTGAGGTTCTGGGTCCGGAGGATCGACTCTGTGCGGGTCATGCGCAGGTCAGGATAACGGTGTCAACCCGCAAGGCTCGCAGGTCTTCGCTCAGGAGGTCAGCCGGGCGGCCCCGATCCACCCGGCGTCCGGCCCGAGCTCGGCAGACAGGATGCGTAGGTTCGTCCGGCCAGGGCCGGTGCAGCGCTCCCGGATTCCCGCCTCGACACCCTCGCGCAGGACATCGAGGGCGCGCCCGAATCCTCCGCCGATCAGGAAGCAGCGCAGGTCGAGCAGGGTCACGACGGTACCCAGGCCGCGCCCCAGATCGCGGCCGACAGCGATCATGAGGTCTCGCTCCGCCCCGGGCGCGGTGCGCGCCGCCGCGGTCAGTTCCTTCAGGTCCTCGGTCAAGCCGGCCTCCCGCGCCCGTCGTCGGGCGGCCGTGGCGGAGGCCAGCACTTCCAGGCACCCGCGCTGTCCGCAGCCGCAGAGGGGGCCGGCGGGGTCGACTACCGTGTGCCCGACCTCTCCGCCACCGCCTTCGCCCAGGAACAGCTGTCCGTCGAGGATCAGTCCGCCACCGACACCCGTTCCCAGGGTGATCATAAGGACGTGGGATTCGCCGCGCGCGCCCCCCAGCCAGTGCTCGCCGATGGCGGCCACGTTGGCGTCGTTTTCAACGTGGACGGCTTTCGCCTCGATTCCCAGGCGGCGCGCGAGCTCGTCGCGCAGAGGGTAGCCGTCGAGTGGGCGCAGGTTGGGGGAGGAGAGGACCAATCCTTGCTCGCGGTCGAGCAGACCGGGCACCCCCAAGCCCAGAGTGCCCTCCGTGCCCATGTCGCGAGCCAGAGAGACGATGCGCTCGACCACCGCTTCGGGACCCTCGTCGAGCCCGGCCGGGACTTCACCCCGCGTGAGAATCTCGCCGTCGTCGTTCACCGCACCGCCCTTGATGGCGGTGCCGCCGACGTCGATCCCTACGAGTGAGCTCACTCCTCCTCGAGCTGTGCTTTCACGCGCCGCGTGACGCGGCGGTAGGCCTTGAGGTAGTTGGTGGCCGTCGCCTGCCAGGAGAAGTCGAGCTGCAGGCAGCGTCGCACGGTCTCTTTCCAGGTCGCGGCCGACTTGTAGGCTATGCGTGCGTCGTCGAGGGCTTCGAGCAGGCCCGCGCCGCTGTAGTTGCGGAAGAAGAAGCCCGTGCCTGCCGCGGGGTCATCTGCGAGGTCGGTCACCGTGTCGTCGAGGCCGCTGTGCTCGTAGACAATCGGCACGGCCCCGTAGCGCATGCCGATGGCGCACAGGGCGTTTGAGGGCTGGTAGTGGGAGGGGAGGGCGAGCATGTCGATGCCCGCCAGGAGCTGGTGGGCCACCTGGACGTGGTAGCCGTCGATCAGCCGGCAGCGCCCCATGAACGTGCTCTCGATCGTGCGGATGCGGTCGAGGATCTCGGCCTGCCCCGAGCCCATCATGACCACTTCGAAGTTGCGCTCGAGTACATCGGTCATGATCTCAGCCAGCAGATCGCAGCCGCTGTCGGCGTCGAAGCGCCCGATGACGCCCACGATGGGCGTACGCGGCCCGCGATCGAGCTTCAGCAGGTCCTGGAGAGCCGCCTTGCACCTGCGCTTGCCCGGGAAGTCCTTGCTGGGGGAATCACTGCCGGGGGAAGCACCGCCGGCCGAGAAGGTCTGCGCCAGGAGTTCGTCGCTGCCGGGGTCCCAGGTCGAGTAGTCGATCCCGTTGGTCACACCGACCAGCTCCTTCTTTCGTCGCTGGAAGGTCTCCTCCAGTCCGTAGCCGCGGTCGGTGTGCTGGATGCGCTGAGCCTGGGCCGGAGAGTGCGTGCCAATGACCGTCGCGAACTCGGCGCCGGCCTTGAGGTAGTTGACTCGCCCGTCGAGCGCCACGCCGCGGATGTGTTGGAAGGTCTCCATCGGCAAGCCGATGCGCGGGAGGATCTCGCGTTCGAAGCTGCCCTGCATCGCCAGGTTGTGGATGGCGAAGTAGACACCAGCGCGCGATGCGGGGTGGTCGGGCTTCGCGTGCAGGTACTCGAGCTCGCGGTAGACCGGGACCAGGCCGGTCGTCCAGTCCAGGCAGTGCAGGATGTCCGCCGAGAAGGGGAGCTCCTCGAGGGCGGCGAGCACCCCGCGGGCGAAGACCGAGAAGCGCAGCCAGTTGTCGGCATAGGGCCCATTCTCATCGCCGTAGGGGTGGCGGTTCCGGAATAGCTTCTCGTGGTCGAACAGGATGATCGGCAGGTCGCCGAGGAGACCCTGATGCAGGTTGAGGGTGACCGGTCCATGCTCGCCCTGGACCGTGACGCTTCCGCAAGGGTCGAGACCCTCCATGGGGAAGGTGTTCACGTCGCGCGTGAAGGGCATGAACACCCGCACGTCGTGGCCCGCCTCGCGTAGGGTGCGCGGCAAAGCCTCGGAGATCTCCGCCAGATTGGTCCGGCGGACGAGGGACTGGAGTTCGGGTGTGACGAAGGCGATTTTCACGGTCAGCGGGAGCGCTCCTGAGCGTCGGAGAGCGGCTCGGAAGCCTGCCTGTCAGTGGGCCGGAACCTGGATCTGGCGTCGACCGACGGTTGTTGAAGCTCTGCAGCGACTCCGCAGTCAAGCGCCGGAGTACGGAGGATTGAATAGAGGAACCCTAGGGGACAAGGTCATCTCCGTCGTAAATGACGACAGAAATTAGGGTTAGGGGTTTGTGGAGGATTGCCTCCGCCCTCCTTTTTCTCACCCTGATCCGGGTGCGCGGGTACTTCGCGCGGCCCTAAAACCTGGCGCGCGCGGCCTCGTAGAGCGGCAGGATCTCCGGCAGCGCGCGCCGGATGTCCGCGATGCGCGTCCTCTCCGAGGGGTGGGTGGAGAAGAACTCCCCGATCGGCCCCCCGCCTGTGCCGCCACCGCTCGCCGCCATGCGCTGCCAGAAACGAGCGGCTTCACGCGGGTCGTAGCCGGCGTTGGCCATGATCCGCAGTCCCTTCAGGTCGGCGCCCGATTCCTCGGAGCGTCCCCAGGGCATCAAGACCGCCAGTGAGCCGATGACGCTCGCGTCCTTGGCCTTCTCGGAGTCGTCCGCCAGGATCCCGATCAGGCCCGCGGCGGCAACCTCGCGCGTGGCTCGTTGCGTGCCGTGGCGCAGCAGGGCGTGGGAAATCTCGTGCGCCATGACGACTGCCAGACCGGCGTCGGTCTCTGAAACGGGCAACAGCCCAGAGTAGACGGCCATCTTGCCTCCCGGGAGGCAGAAGGCGTTGACGACGTCCGGGGCGTCGAGGACGGCCACCTGCCAGTCGAAGCGTTGGGCGAGAGCGCCGTCGAGTTCCTTGGCGGAGGTCACCAGGCGCTCGGTGACGCGCTGCACCATGGCCACCTCGGGGCCCGCGGAGAGGGTCGCGCTGTCGGCCAGTAGCTCCTCGAAGGCCCGGCTCCCCAGGGCCTTGTCCTGCTCCACGCTGTAGAGGTTGAGGTTCGGAAAGTCCGTGGAGGCGCAGGCCGGGGCCAGGGCGAGGCAGGCGAGCAGCGCCGCGCGAGCGGGGCTGGAGCGCTGAGTTCGCCCTGCGCGCTCCGCTTCACCGGGGTAGACTGACGCCCAATACCTGCGAACATCGTCAGCGTTGTGTGTCTGTCGCTTCATCGGTTCCTTCGCGTTGTCCACCCACCTGCCGGCGCGGCGAGCCCCCAGTATGGCGCGGCGCCGAACTGGCGGCGAGCCCAGACACCGGACCCTTCCGCGTACCCATCCCCCGAGCCCAATCTCCATGCCCACGCTCGTTCTTCTTCGCCACGGCCAGAGCCAATGGAACCTCGAGAACCGCTTCACCGGCTGGAAGGACGTTCCCCTGAGCGAGAAGGGGCGCGCCGAGGCGGACGAGGCCGGCCGACGCCTGCGCGAGCACGACTGGGGCCACGACGGCCCGCTCTTCAACGTCGCCTACACTTCCGTGTTGCAGCGCGCGATCGAGACCCTCTGGCGGGCGCTCGAGGGGATGGAGTTGATGTGGATCCCGGTGCATCGCACCTGGCGGTTGAATGAACGGCACTACGGTCGGCTGACGGGCCTCGACAAGGCTGAGACGGCAGCCAGGCACGGGGAGGAGCAAGTGCTCGTCTGGCGCCGCAGCTACGACGTGCCGCCCCCCGCATTCGATGTCGGGGATCCCGAGAACCCGGCGCTCGATCCGCGCTACGAGCACGCGGACTTCGACGAGCCGCCCGTGGCGGAGTCCACGGCCGCCGCTGTCGAGCGACTCATGCCCTGCTGGGAAGGGAGCATTGCACCGGCCTTGCGAGAGGGGAAGCGCGTGCTGGTCGTGGCCCACGGCAACAGCCTGCGCGGTCTCGTCAAGCACCTCGACGGGCTGAGCGAGGAGCAGATCGTCGGGTTGAACATCCCCACGGGCATGCCGCTCGTCTACGAGCTCGATGACGATCTGCACTCCGTGAGGAGCTTCTACCTGGCCGACGATGCCGAACTGGCCGCCGCCCAGAAGAGCGTGGCCGACCAGGGCAAAACTCGCGAGTAGGCGACCTTCAGACCTCGTCGAGCCTCTTGCCCGACAGGGCCGCGCGGGCCACGTCGTCCATGAGCACGGCCGCCAGGGGCATGCTGGCCCGCTCCAGCGCGTCGCGGGTGGCCTGGATCACGGCCAGGCTCTCGCCGTCTTGAATCGAGCGCGCGGAATCCATGGCTTCCTCCAGGTCCTCGACAGACTCGATGTCGAGTTGGCTGCGGGTCGCCTCGAGGTTGCGCTCGCAGGCTTTCAGCATGGTCCCGATCTCCGTGCCCAGGTTCGCCACCATGCTGGCTTCGTAGTCCTCCCGCGCATGCTCCAGAGACTCCTCGAGCATGCGGTCGACATCCTCGTCGCACAGCCCGTGCTTGGGATGGACCTCGATGTCCGCGCTGACGCCGGTGGACTCCTCGCGCGCCGTCACCCTCAGAAGGCCGTCGGCGTCCACGTGAAAGCGCACGGCGACTCGCGCCATGCCGGCAGGCATGGGCGGGATTCCCTTCAGGTGAAACCTCCCCAGGCTGCGGCAATCCCCCGCCAGCTCGCGCTCGCCCTGGACTACGTTGAAGTCGATTCCGGTCTGGTCATCCACGTAGGTCGTGAATCCCTCGGTCGCCTGGCAGGGGATGGTCGAGTTGCGCAGGATGACCTTGCTCACGGCGCCCCCCATGGTCTCGATGCCAAGAGAGAGCGGGATCACGTCGAGCAGCAGGATGTCGCGGCTCCCTCCGGCGAGGACATAGGCCTGTACGGCGGCGCCCAGGGCCACCACCTCATCTGGGTTGAGCTCGGTGTGCGGGGGCCGGCCGAAGAAGGCCTCGACCCGCGCGCGGACGGCCGGAATGCGCGTGGAGCCCCCGACCAGCACGACCTCGTCGATCGCTCCCGGCTCGAGGCCGGCATCGGAGAGTGCCAGGCGACAGGAGTCCAGTGTCTTGTCGATCAGGCCGCCCGCCAGCTCCTCGAAATCGGTGCGTGTCACACGCCTGCGGAAGTGGATGCCCTTGTGGGGGACGATGAAGGAGATCTCGGCCTCGGGGTGCGTCGAGAGCTCGATCTTGCAGCGCTCCGCCGCGAGACGCGCCGCCTGCTGCAAGCTCGGGTCGGCCTGGTCCTCGGCGGAGAGTTGCCCATCCAGTCCGTCGCTGATGAGTTTCACCAGGGCGCGGTCGATGTCGTCACCGCCCAGGTGCGTGTCGCCCGCGGTCGCGAGGACCCGGAAGACCCCTTCCTCCAGGGACAGGACCGACACGTCCAGCGTTCCTCCGCCGAGATCGTAAACGACGATCTTGCCCCCCTCCGCGCTGCGGTCGAGGCCGTAGGCGAGACTGGCCGCCGTGGGCTCGTTGATGATGCGCATGACCTCGATACCCGCCAGGCGGGCGGAGTCGCGGGTGGCCTGGCGCTGCGTGTCGTCGAAGTAGGCCGGGACGGTGATGACCGCCCGCGGAATCTGCGTGCCGCCCTGGGTCTGGCAGGCGACGTCGTGCACGCGCATCAGGATCATCGACGACAGCTCCTGGGGCGTGTACGTCTGGCCGTGGATGTCGATCTGTAACAGGCCGTCGGCGTTCTCCGTGACCGGGAACGGGAAACTGGCCAGGTCGTCGCGCACGTCCTCCAGGCCGCGCCCCATCAAGCGCTTGATGCTGAAGATCGTGTGGGAGGGATCGACGATCGCCTGCTCGCGCGCCTTGCGTCCGACGACGGGCTTGCCGTCTGGTGGGAAGCGGATGACCGACGGGATGCTCCCCGTGCGACCTTCGGGCCGGATGATGACCGGGCGCCCGTCCTGCCATGTGGCCGCCAGGGAGTTGGTCGTCCCCAGATCGATGCCCATGACGACGGAGGGCTCCTCGTTGTTCAGTACGTCGAGCTCGATGTAGCCCATAATCTGGCTGGTCTGGACGGTCCCCGGTCGAGGGGCGGATCCTAGCGGGAGGAGGCTTCCTCGATTCGCAGGGCTTCGAGCTGCGTGAGGGCGCGGTCGAGATAGCTGACCGCGTTCAGGAGACGGCGGGCCTCAGTGAGCCTCTCGTCGGCCGCCTCGGGCGGAGGCACGAGGGCGGTGTTCAGCTGGTCGAACGAGCGCTGTTGGCGCCTGGAGAGTGTGGCCATCAGTTCGTCGAGTCCCGCGCGGTCCTGGGAGCCGGGAGGTGACTGGCGGGCTGTTTCGATCTGCTCGCCCCACTCCAGGACCTCCATCAGGAACTCGCGCGGCAACTGCTTCTCGTCTCCTCCGGAGGGGCCGCCGAGGGCCTCGATGACCCACTCGGCACGCCGAGCATCGTCGGTGAGGATCTTGAAAGCGCCATTCAGGGCGGCCGAGTTCTCCTCGGCGGTGCGGCGCATCTCCTCGGAGGCCGTCGCGAAGAAGTCGGGGTGGACGAGCCTGCTGTAGCGCAGGAGTCGCCGCTCTAACTCCTCGGTGTCGACCCCGTAGTTCAAGGGCAGGCCGAAGGCCTCGAAGGGCGTCGGATCCCTCTCGGGGCTGAAGACTTGCCCGCAGCTGACGCAGCAGTAGGGCGTCTCCAGGAGCCTCTCGCAGTAGCGACAGGACTCCATGGCACCCTCGCCCGCCTGCGGTGATCCGTCAGATCTGCGCGGGTCCATCAGACCGAGAACGACTCCCCGCAGCCGCAGGTCTTGTTGGCGTTCGGGTTGCCGAACTTGAAACCGCGGCCCATCAGGTTGTCTTCGAAGTCGATCTCGGTGCCGCTGAGGTAAAGGAAGCTCTTGGGGTCGCACACGACCCGCACGCCGTCTACCTCGATGACCTGGTCGGTTTCGACGACCGTGTCATCGAAACCGAGCGTGTAGGAAAATCCTGAGCAGCCGCCGCCCTTGACTCCGACCCGCAGGGCCGTGTTGTCGGGAAGGCTCTGCTCGTTGAGGATCCGCTTGACCTCCGAGACCGCTCTGGTCGTGACACTGATCATGGCGCTAGTTTTTCATGGAACCCGCTTTGGGCTCCGTCTCATCGGAAGTGGCCTGCTGCTTGGCCTTGTAGTCGCTGATAGCAGACTTGATCGCGTCCTCGGCCAGGACGCTGCAGTGGATCTTGACGGGCGGCAGGGAAAGCTCCTGGACGATCCTCGTGTTGTCGATCGAGAGTGCCTCGTCGACGGTCTTGCCCTTGATCCACTCGGTGGCGAGTGACGAGCTGGCGATCGCGGAGCCGCAGCCGAAGGTCTTGAACTTGGCATCGACGATGCGGTCACCGTCGACCTCGATCTGGAGCTTCATCACATCGCCGCACTCGGGGGCACCGACCACGCCGGTGCCGACGTTGTCCTTGCCTTTGTCGAGGGACCCCACGTTGCGGGGGTTGTTGTAGTGGTCGAGGACCTTGTCGCTGTATGCCATGTCGTTGTGATGGGAGTGATGGTTCTGGTTCGTCAGTGGTCGCCGCTCCAATCGACCGTGCTGGGATCGATGCCATCCTGAACCATTTCGTAGAGGGGCGAGAGTTCTCGCAGGCGCTTCACTGCGCCGATCACCGACGCCGCGGCGTGTTCGATTTCTTCCTCGGTCGTGAATCGGCCGTAGCCGAAGCGAATCGAGCTGTGGGCGAGCTCGTCCCCCACATCGCAGGCGCGGAGCACGTGACTCGGTTCCAGGCTGGCGGAGGTGCAGGCCGAGCCCGAGGAGACCGCGACGTCGTCGACGCCCATGATCAGGGACTCGCCCTCGACGTAGCTGAAGGAGATGTTCGAGCAGTTGGGCAGACGGTGGTCGGGGTCGCCGTTGAGGTGGACGTGGTCGAGCTCCTCGAAGATCTGCTCCTCGAAGGTCCCGCGCAGGGCCAGGGCGTGCTTGCGGTCGGTCTCGAGCTCGCTCTCGCATAGCGCGCAGGCCTCGCCGAGGCCCACGATGCCGGGCACGTTCAGGGTTCCCGAGCGCATCCCGCGCTCGTGGCCGCCGCCGTCCATCTGGGCCACCAGGCGCACTCGCGGATTGCGGCGCCGCACGTAGAGGCAGCCGATGCCCTTAGGGCCGTAGATCTTGTGGGCCGAGAGGCAGAGCATGTCCACGCCGTCGGCGCCGACGTCCACGGGCACCTTGCCCACGGCCTGGGTTGCGTCGGTGAAGAACAGCACGCCGCGTTCGTGGCACAGCTCGCCGATTTCCCGAATCGGGTTGAGGGTCCCGATCTCGTTGTTGGCCCAGATCAGCGCCACTAGACAGGTGTCCTCGCGGAGGGCGTCGGCCACGGATGCGGCGCTGATACGACCGGTTCGGGAAGGCTTGAGGTAGGTCACCTCGAAGCCTTGCTTCTCGAGGTGCTTGCAGGTGTCGAGCACGGCCTTGTGCTCCACCTGACTCGTGACGATGTGCTTGCCTCGCGAGCTGTACATCTGCGCGACGCCCTTGAGCGCGAGGTTGATGGCCTCGGTCGACCCGGAGGTGAACACGATCTCCTTGGGGGAGGCGCCGATCAGGGAGGCGATCTGTTTGCGCGCCCGGTCCACGGCTTCCTCGCCGGCCCAGCCGAAGGCGTGGCTGCGGCTGGCGGCGTTCCCGAAGCGGTTCGTGAAGTAGGGCAGCATGGCCTCGAGCACCCGCGGATCGACCGGAGTGGTGGCCTGGTAGTCGAGATAGATCGGAAGGTCCATGGAGTCGGGAGTTCAGCTCGCCGCGTTCGCGGGCAGGTCGGGCAGACGGGGTTGGACCACGGGCAGGGTGGAGGTGGTGAGGGCGAGCAGGGAGGTGGCGTGCATTTGGCGCCAGATGCTCTCGCGCAAGCGGTGGAGGGGGGAGCGGATGGGGCACTGGGGTTCGAGGTCGCACTCGCCGGAGGAGGCACCGTTCGGTCCTCGGGGCCCGGCGCTCTCGCATCCGGCCAGGGTCGGGGCGCCCTCAAGGGCTCCGACCACATCTCCGACCGTGATCACGTCGGCCGCATGGGCGAGGGCGTAGCCTCCGCTGGCGCCGCGCTGGGAGGCGACCAGGGAGGCGCGGCAGAGGTCCTTGAGGACCTCCGCCAGGAGGCGGCGGGGGATGGCATAGAACTCGCTGATCTCACGCGCGCTGACGAAGGTCCCGTCCTGGTCCACCATGTGGACCAGGGCGATCAGGCCATATTCCGTACGCTTGGTCAGTTGCAGCATCGAGTCGATCCGGGCGGGCCCGCTGGATAGGGCACTGATATGATGCTATTTGGCGGGCGAGAAAAGGGCCGGCACAGGCCCGACCGATGGGGGGCAGACCCTCCAACCCCTGTATTCTAGTCTCTCCCGAGGGCTAGAGCCAGCCCGGCTCCTCGAAAACTACCCCTTACGGGAGGTTTGGATTCCTGCCCGGGGAGAAGGACACCTCCCGGGGAGGCCTGCCAAGGGTGTTCTTGATCTCCTCAAGAGTGCCCGCCCCGGGGCCCGATGGAGTGTTCATGAGCGCTGACCACGAGTCCCGTTGCTTCCGATGCGGGCAGCCGGCGGGGGATCCGCCGCGCTTCAACTTCCTGTCCAACGGTTCGCCCTGTCCGACCTGCCGGGATCGGCTTCTGGATTCCCTGCGACCGGCGCTGCCAGGTGGGGGCCAGACCCCTGCTGCGGGCGCATGCACGGAGGCTCCGGCCCCCGTGGTCGAGGGCTCCGAAGAGAGTTCCTGACTGCCGCTCGCTCGCGCCCGCGCGCGAAAGGAGTGCGGTGGCGGAGGCGGCCCGAGGGTGAGCCCGGCGCCGTCTCGCCGGGGTGCAGTTGCCCTTCCCTCATTCTCGGTCCGGGGGATTGGTAGCCAGGCAGGCCCGCACCTCGTCGGGCAAGGGAGTCACCGGCCTGTCGGGGGCGCCCAGGTCCACGCAGGCCAGCTCCAGCCATGCGGTGGCCAGCAGGGTGTCATCAGCAGCTCGCCGGATCTCGTAGTCAAAGGCGACCGACGCCGCCTTCAGACGGGCGACGCGCGTGCGGATGCACAGCTCATCCCCGTACAGGGCCGCTTCCCGATAGCGCAGTTCGATGCGGCGCACCGGGAGCCCCAGGCCCTGGCGCTCGATCTCGGCGTAGGAGAGGCCGCGCTCTTCCATCAAGCGCGTGCGGCCGTCTTCGAGGTAGAGCAGGTAGCTGGCGTGGTGCACGACGCCCATCTGGTCGGTCTCGGCGTAGCGGACGCGCGCGCGATGGGTGTGGAATCCTCCATTCATGGCCCCATTGGAGCGTCCCAGGGCCTCGCCGCACAGGGGGAGCCCGCCAGCAGCGGGTCCGGTCGCCGCGGCGTCGCTCGCCTGGAGAGGCGCCGAACCTTCTCTTGAGAACCTCCAACAAGGGTGTTCGGGGCACTATCGGACGATCTGCCGAAACTGCACACTGAGCCCTGGGCGGACAGCGCCCCGCCTGATCAATGAGCTCGTCCTCCCGTCCCCCCCAGGCCGGCGCCCCTGGGGCGGCCGTGCTGTTGACCTGGTTTGTGCCCGGCGCGGGCCATCTCTACCTGGGGCGGCCCGTCTTCGCCCTGATGGCCTTCGTCATCGTCGAGGGCCTCTACCTGCTGGGCCTCCACTTCTCCGCCGGCATGGGTTTCGAGTTCCTCCAGGAGGAGCTGCGCGGTCCCTTCACCCCGGCCCTGGCGCCAGAGGCGGGCAACCTGGGGGGCTTCCTGTGGCAGATGCGCGAGTACGGCTACGGCATGCCTTTCCCGCGCGCCTTCCCATCGAGCATGCACCTGGGGGTGACCCTGACCGCGGCCTCCGGCGTGGTCAACGCCTGCCTGATGGTGCAGGCCAACCTGGACGCCCGCAGGCCGCGCGCCGAGCGTCCTTCCCTGCGCTCCCCGGCCCTCGCCGTGCTCCTGGCCTGGCTCGTTCCCGGTCTCGGCCACGCGGTCCAGGGCCGGCGCCTGCGAGGCGCGATGGTGTTCTTGATGCTGGTGGGCATGCTGACCCTGGGCACGACCTTGGCCCAGGGCGCGAACCTCTCGCGCGAGATGCACTTCTACTACTGGGGCGGTCAGTTCATGTCGGGTCTGCCTGCCATGGCGCTCGACGCGATCCACGGTCATCAGCGCGTGCAGTCCTTCGCCCCCTACGCCGAGGCCGGTCTGGTCATCGCATCGGTGGGCGGCCTCCTGAACATCATGGCCATGCTCGATGTCTTCGGTTACTCCGACGAGCGCCTCGGCGCCGCGGACTCTCCGGCGACCGGTGAGCCTGCCGAGGTGGAGGCCGCGGCGTGAAGGACCTGCCCATCCACCTGGCGCTGTTCGCCCTGGTCTCGGCGGCTATCGCTCTGCTCGGGGCGTTCTACACCCAGCCGGAGGACGGGGCCGCCCTGCGCAGTTTGCCGCGGCGCTTGCTGGTCTTCTTTCTGGGCTGCGGGATCCTGGGGCTGGTGTTGCTCGTGATGGAGCACACCTTCGCCTCGGTGGACTAGGCCGCGCTGCTGGGTGCGGTCAAACCCAGCGCTTCCAGCCTCCCTGCTCACAGGCCGCGTTCCGTCCGCCTCCACAGGCCGCCGGGACAGCGCACCAGCTCTCCGGCGAGCTCGAGCTTGACCAGATCGACGAGCACTTCCTTGACCTCGCGCCCGAGTTGGGCGGCCAGTTCATCGGCGGTCAGGGTCTCGCCCCGCAGGGCCACCACGCAGGGCGCTTCGGTCGCCCGGGGTGCTCGGGACGGGGGCCGGGGGCCGCCGTAGACTTCCGCCAGCAGCTCTTCGGGACTCTCGACCAGCAGGGCGCCCTCGCGCAGCAGGCGGTGGGTGCCGCGGCTCATCGGGTGATCGACTCGCCCGGGCAGGGCCAGCACGCCGCGCCCCTGATCCAGAGCCCACTGGGCGGTGATCAGGGAGCCTGATGCGGCCGCGGCCTCGATCACGACCACCGCATCCGCGAGTCCCGAGATGATGCGATTGCGCAGGGGGAAATGGTGCGGGCGCGGGGTTTGCCCGGGGGGAAACTCGGAGACGAGCAGTCCGCGTTCGGCCAGCTCGTCCACCAGGGGACCGGTGGGCCAGGGACGGTCGATCCCCGATCCCAGGACCGCCAGCGTGTCGCCTTCCACCCGCAGGGCGCCGCGGTGGGCTGCCTGGTCCACGCCGCGCGCCATTCCGCTCACGACCAGCACCCCCGCCTCGGCCAGGGCCGCGCCGAAGCGCAGGGCCTGGGCCTCCCCGTAGGGCGTGGGCGAGCGCGTTCCGACCACCGCGATGCGTCGCTCGCGAGTGAGGAGCTCGGCCCGGCCTCGCAGCCACAGCTCCCCGGGAGTGCCGTCGATGTTCTCCAGGCACGCCGGCCACGAGGGGCCGCCGCGTTCGATCAGCAGGGGCCGCTCGCGTTCCGCCATGTCCTTCGGACCGCCCAGGCCCCCCGGCGGTTGCGCGATCCCCGCCCGATCCGCGCGCGCCATGCCCGGCGCGCTGGTGGGCTGTCTTGCGGTCGGCCGCCCTGGGCGAGGATCAGGTCCCGGTCGGGCCGTCGAACTCGATGCGAGGTCGGCGGTCGGTGTCGAAGGGGATGGGGTCGCCGGGGTGGGCGCGCGCGAGAGGGGCGAGGAACGACTGCATGGCGTCCATGAAACCCTCGACGTCCAGGCCGCGGTGGGAGGGCAGGAAGGCGGCCAGGTAGCGGCGGTGGCCTCCGCCGAGCTTGCGCGCGCCATCCAGGTTCCCGCGCTGGAAATGATGCAGGCAGATGGCGGCCTGGATCAGGCCCTTGAAGAAGTCCGCGTCCCCGCCCTCGTTCGAGAGCCAGACCTTCTCGAACTCCTCGTGGGCCTCCTCATAGCGTGCGTCGTTGAAGAGCGCGGCTCCAGCGGCGAAGAGCTCGGGGATACCACGACGGACGATCTCCTCGGGGTCGTACTCCTCGGGCGGGGGGTCGATGCGGCCCATGACAGGGAAAGAGCCGGCGCGCAGCCGGATCCGCTCAGGCGCCGCCGCCGTCGTCCCGACGAGGGCGGCCTTCGCCCTCGCGCTCAGCGCGCTTCTCGGGCCGGTCGACCTCGCTCTGCTCCAGTCCCCAGTAGCGGTCCCACGCCTTCTGGGTCTTCTTCGGCAGCGTGTGGGGCTTCTCGCCGATCTCGAGCGTTCGCTTGTTGTCGTTCCACCAGTTGTTCCAGGCCTCTTGAGAGCGGCCGTGGTCGGCACCGGTCAGAATCATCAGGGAAACTCGCACGTCCTCCATGTGACGATTCGCGCGGTTACGGCCCACCTTGCGCATCAGACCGATCACCCCCTCGACCGCGTCGTGATGGCGGATCATGCCCAGGCCCAGGATGCGGGCGCGCGCCACGGCGCGATCGCCCTTGTTGAGCGGGTTGCTCGTCAGGAGCCTGACAGACGCGGGGTCGCCGTGCTGGGCGAAGGCGCGGATCAAGGCGGCGTAGAGCTCGTAGTCCTTCTCGATCTTCTTGTCGGTCTTGTAGGTGCGGTGCAGCGCGTCCAGCGCGTGCGGGTGGGCCGTGAAGCGCAAGGCCTCGATCGAAGCCGTCCGCACCTCGCGCTCCGTGGCTCGCAGTCCCTTGGCGACCCACTCGATCACCTTGGCGTCCACGATCACGCTGTACTGCTCGATGGCGGCCACGCGGTCGGCCGGCTCGCCGCGCTTGAAGGCCTCTTCGAGTTCTTCTACCGCCTGCGCCAGAACCTTGGGATCGACGGGCGCGGGTTTGGGATCCTGGAGGGCGGGAGCGAGGGCGAGGGAACCGACGAGCAGGAGGGTGAGCATGGCGTGTCTCTCGGGTTGATCGGGACGGGCAGCGAATCGGGACCACAGAGGCCCAGGCTCAACCTGCCAGCGTAGCGCATGTTCCGCGCCCGGACAGCGATACCCCCTGGTAGGGGGCATCGCTGTCCGGGCGCGCTCTGGCGGCCTCCAGGTCCCAGGCGCCTACTTGCCGCTGGTGCTCTTGACCGCCTCGGCCGGATCCTCGACGGGCACGAAGCTGAGCTGCTCCCCGTCCTCGTCCACGTCCACGCGGATCGGAGTCTTGTCGGGGACCTCGCTGCGCAGGATGTGCTCGGCCAGCGGATCCTCGATGTGGCGTTCGATTGCCCTGCGGAGGGGGCGCGCGCCGTAGTCGGCGTTGTAGCCCTGCTTGATCAGGAAGTCGATCGCGGCTTCTGTCAGCTCGAGCACGATACCTCGCTCCTCCAGACGCACCTCGACCTCGGCCAGCTGCAGATGGACGATGCGCTGCAGGTCGTTGTACTCGAGCGGGTTGAAGATCACCAACTCGTCGACACGGTTGAGGAACTCTGGGCGGAAGTGGCGCTCGACCTCGATCATCACGTCGGAGACCATGCGCTTGCGGCGATCCTTGCTGTCGCCCTCGGCCTTCGCCGCGCGGTTGAAGCCCAGGCGCGAGCCGGCCTTCATCTGCTGGGAGCCGAGGTTCGAGGTCATGATCAGGATCACGTTGCGGAAGTCCACGTGGCGGCCGAACGAATCGGTCAGGCGGCCTTCCTCCATGATCTGGAGCAGCATGTTGAAGACGTCGGGGTGCGCCTTTTCGATCTCGTCGAGTAGTACCACAGAGTAGGGGCGTCGCCGCACCTTCTCGGTCAGCTGGCCGCCCTCCTCATAGCCCACGTATCCGGGGGGCGCGCCGACCAGGCGCGAGGCGTTGTGCTTCTCCATGTACTCGCTCATGTCCATGGTGATGACGGCGTCTTCGTCACCGAACATGAAGTTCGCGAGCTGCTTGCACAGGTAGGTCTTGCCGACCCCGGAAGGGCCCAGGAAGACGAAGGATCCCATCGGGCGACGGGGGTCCTTCAAGCCCGAGCGCGAGCGACGGATCGATCGCGCGATGGCCTTGATGGCGTCGGCCTGGTTGATGACCACTCCGCCCAGCTCGTCCTCCATCTGGAGCAGACGCTCAGCCTCGGCCTTCTCCAGGCGCGTGAGCGGGATCCCGGTCATCTTGGAGACGGTCTCGGCGATGACCTCGGAGTCCACCTCGCCGACCTGCTCCTTGCTGGCCTGCTGGGCACGCCACTCGCTCTGGATCTCCTCTTTCTTCTTCTTGAGCTGGTAGGCCTCGTCGCGCAGCTGCGCGGCCTTCTCGAAGTCCTGGTCGCTGACGGCCTCGTCCTTCGAACGCTCGAGGGTCTCGATCTTCTCGCTGATCTCCCGCAGGTCCGGCGGGGGCACCATGGACTTGATCCGGACGCGGGCGCCGGCCTCGTCGATGACGTCGATCGCCTTGTCGGGGAGGAAGCGGTTGTTGATGTAGCGCGTCGAGAACTCGACCGCCGTCACCAGAGCTTCGTCCGTGTAGGTGACCCGGTGGTGGGCCTCGTACTTGTCGCGCAGGCCCATGAGGATGGCCACCGTCTCGTCGGGGGTCGGCGGGTCCACGTTGACCGACTGGAAGCGCCGCTCGAGGGCGCCGTCCTTCTCAATGTGCTTGCGGTACTCGTCCAGGGTCGTGGCGCCGATGCACTGGATCTCACCGCGCGAGAGCGCGGGCTTGAGCACGTTGGACGCGTCGATGGCGCCCTCGGCGCCTCCCGCTCCGACCAGGGTGTGCAGCTCGTCGATGAACAGCACGACATCCCCGACGCGCCGGACCTCGGTCATGACGGCCTTGATGCGCTCCTCGAACTGGCCGCGGTACTTCGTGCCGGCGACCATCAGCGCCAGGTCGAGCACGACGATGCGTCGGTTGCGCAGGAGCTCAGGCACCTCGTTGTTGATGATGCCCTGGGCCAGGCCTTCCACGATGGCGGTCTTGCCGACACCGGGCTCGCCGAGCAGCACGGGGTTGTTCTTGGTGCGCCGGGAGAGGATCTGGATCACGCGCTCGATCTCGTCGGCGCGCCCGATCACCACGTCCAGCTTGCCCTCGCGAGCGAGCTCGGTCAGGTCGCGTCCGAAGGAGTCGAGGGCCGGGGTCTTGCTCTTGCCGCCGCCACCGCCGCCGCCGCCTTCACCGAGGCCGACGTCCTCGTCCTCTTCCTCGCCCGTCTCGGCGCCGAGGAAGTCGAGGACCTCCTCGCGCACGTCCTCGAGCTTGACGCCCAAATTCATCATGACCTGGGCCGCGATTCCCTCGTTCTCCTTGATCAGCCCCAGCAGCAGGTGCTCGGTCCCGATGTAGTTGTGTCCGAGGTTGCTGGCCTCCTCGAGGGAGAGCTCCAGCACCTTCTTGGCCCGCGGCGTGAAGGGCAGCTGGCCCATGGTCACCATCGAGGGGCCGGTCTTGACGATCTTCTCGACCTCGACGCGGATCTTGTTCAGATCGATCCCCATCTGCTTGAGGACGTTGGCGGCGACGCCGCTGCCCTCCTGGACGAGCCCGAGCAGCACGTGTTCGGTACCGAGGTACTCGTGGTTGAACCTCTGGGCTTCCTGGCGGGCCAGGTTCATCACTTTCTTGGCGCGGTCGGTGAAGCGATCGAACATGTTTTCCTCAGATAGTGATCGGGCCCTCGGGGCGTGGGGAGGGGGCGGTGCCCCCCGGGGTCAAGGTTTCCCCGACACCAGCCTTTCGGTCTTCGAGGCCTCCGGGATTTACGAGTTCCGGCGGTCTCCCGGCGATTCCGCCTCCCAATGAGCTGCAAGTCGCATCGCCGGGACGGATTCGCCGCAGGTGAGTATGCCCTCTGCCCCCCTGATTGTCCCCGCTGGGGGCGCCAATCCCGGTGCGGGCTGCCTGGGAGCCCCGCTCGCGGCACGCTCGCGCGTTCATCAATCCGTGTCGGGGGTCTCCCCCCCGGCCGGAACCTCGAGGTTCCGGATCTCGTCTCTCAGGCGGGCGGCGTTCTCATAGTCCTCCTCGCGGATGACGGCCTCCAGGTCCATGCGCAGACCCTCCAGCTTGCGCAGGCGCGTGAGGTCCGATTCCGAGATCCCTGGCAGGCGGCCGACATGCTGGCGGGAGCCGTGGATGCGTTCGAGTAGCTCGCCCACGTGGGGGGCGAAGAGGTCGTAATCCTCGGGGCAGCCCAGGCGGCCCTTTTGCCGGAACTCCGTGAGGGTCATCCCGCACTCGGCGCAGGTCACCTCGGGCACCTGCTTGCCCTGCTGGGCGGAGACCTGCAGCAGCTTCCAGATGTCCGCCATGGTCTTCTTCTCGGCCTGCACCGGGGAGTGGGGCAGGTCGGCGGTCTGGGCGCAGAGCTCACACAGATGGCGTTCGATGATCTGGGGCTGCTCCTCATCCTGCCCGCCTTCCTCGGTCGGCGGCGGTTCCAGGACCTCGGTGACATGCACCGTGGCGGGGCTCTTGTGGCAGTGCTGGCAGATCATCTGGGCGCGGTGGGCAGCAGGCCATTCTATAGCCCGCTTATAGCTCCGCGTCGACTACGGATCCTTGAAGGCCTCGCTGGACCGCTCCAGGACGGCCGGCGTGATCTTCTGGCGCGCGAATGCCTGGGCGAGCTCGGAGGCCGGATCGGCGAACAGCGCCGCGACCAGGGCCATGCTCGACGCGCCCGGGGGCAGGCTGGCCAGGAGGGTGCAGAGCTCCTCCGCCGGCGACAGACGCCGCGGGGGCGGCGGCGTGGGGTCCGCCGTGCGGCCGTGCAGGGCGGTCCTCAGGCGCCGGCCCGTGACGCCCGTGCTCTCGGTCAGGTCGTCATCCGCGTCGAGGGCGGCGGCCGCGATCTGCACCGGTCCGATCGAGGGGTCTCCCGCGCCGTGGGCCGCCCGGCAGGCGGCGACCAGGGCGCGGCGGGCGGCGGGGCTGCAGGCGCGGAAGAGGTTGTCCGGCGCGGCGGACCCTCCCCCGGCGCCCTCCTCCGCGGCGGGCGCAGCGTCGAGTCCCATCCGGGCCAGGTCCGCGCGTTCTTCGGCCCCGAGCTGCTCGCAGGCCGCCGCCAGCAGGTCCGCCGGAGTGACCTCTCCGTCGGGCCGGGCGCCGGCGAGGGCATGGGCCCCGTGCATGGCGCGCACCGAACCGGTCGAGAAGGCCAGGGTCGCGCCGGTCGCGACGACCAGGATGCCGGGGGAGAGCGCCAGGGTCTCCTCGGCCAGGGTCTCTGGGTCGGCGAAAGCGCGCGTCACGACGGTGTGTAGCGCGGACTCCTCGTCGCCAAGAATGACGTACACGAGATGCGGGATCTCGACCTCGTCGGCAAAGAGCGTCAGGGCGTGGCTCCCGGCCCGCTCCAGGGCCGTGCGCACGTAGGGGGAGACCCGTTCCAGGGACGGGGCCAGACCTGCGTGATCGAAGTCGAGGGACATCGGATCGGCTCAGCGGCCTGAGGAGGAGCGCTCGGCTTCCAGGGCGTCGCGGAAGGCCAGCGCCCGGGCCTGGAAGTTTGGCCAGGCGTCGAAGCTGGCGCAGGCGGGAGAGAAGAGAACATCGTCTATCTCTTCCAGGGCCGCCCGGGCGGCTGCCTCCACTCCGGCGACCTCGCGCGTCTCGAGGCCTCCCGCGCGGAAGCGCGCGCCGAGCTCGCCGGCGGCGGCGCCGAAGACGATCGCGCGCCGCGCGCGCTTCGCGGCGACCGCCACCAGTTCGTCGGTCGCGAGGTCCTTGAGCTGCCCTCCGCAGATCAGGGTGAAGTCCAGCGGCAGGCTGCGCATGGCGGAGACTGTCGAGTCGGGCGTGGTGGAGACACCGTTGTCCCAGATGGTCCGGCCCGCGACCCGTCCGAGGCACTCGAGGCGGTGCGGCAGGCCCTCGAGGGCAGCCAGGGCGGCGGGGAAGTCGGCCGGGTCCGCACCCAGCTTGCGGGCGGCGCCCAGGGCCAGGAGAACGTTGTGGACCTGGAAGGCCGGCAGGTGGGCGAGCTCTTCCACGCGCGCCAGGTCCTCGTCTCCCAGGCGCAGGCGATCGCCGTCGCGGTGCAGCCCGCCGTGGGCGCCGGGATCGGCGTGGTGGTCGATGCGCTCGAGGTCCGCGCCGGACTCGGGGGCGAATTCCGCCGGCAGCAGGGCCCAGGTGCCCGGGCGCGCCAGCTCGAGCAGGCGTCCCTTGGCCCGCGCGTAGGCCGCGCGCGAGCCGTGCCGTTCGAGGTGGTCCGCCAGGACATTGGTGAGCACGACCCCCACGACCGGCGAGCGTTCTCCGCGCCGGGCCACCTGATCGGGCAGGTGCTCGAGCTGGTAGCTGGAGAGCTCGACCACCGCCAGGTCATCGGCGTCCATCGCGTCGAGATCGTTCAGGAGTGAGTGCCCGATGTTGCCGCCGAGGAAGCAGCGCCGCGACCTGTACAGCTGTGCCAGAAAGCTCGCGGTCGAGCTCTTGCCCTGGGTTCCGCTGACGGCCACGACCCGCGCCGGGCAGCGGTCGAGGAAGAGCGCAGCCTCGCTCGTGATCGGCACCCCTGCGTCGCGCGCGAGGCGCAGGTAGGGGCTCGTCGGCGGGACGGCCGGGTTGGCGACCACCAGATCGGAGTCGGTGAAGTCCCGGGCGCGGTGGTGACCGAGCACCCAGGAGAGGTCCAGGTCCGCCAGTTGCGCCAGGCTGGGCGCGAGCTCCTCGGTCGTGCGCAGGTCGGTGACCGTCACCGCCGCGCCCTCGCCCGCAAGGGTGCGCGCCACCGCGGCGCCGCCGCCGAACAGGCCGAGGCCCATGACGGTCACCGCCCGGCGCTCGCTCACCCTCTCGGCTCCTCCCCGACGACGGGCGGCGCGGACTGGGGGCGCGGCCCGGTGGGGCCGGCGCGCCTCAGGGTCTCCGCCCGCCGCAGCAACTCCCGCAGCTCGCTCTCGCTCAGGTCGCTGCCCTCGGCTTCCAGCTCGACCTCCACGCGGTGGATGTCGCGCCAGCCGAAGGGCAGCAGCACCTCGCTGAACAGATCGAGGGGGAAGCGCGCCCACCACGGGGCCTCGATCGCCACGACGCGCGAGGCCGGGCGGTAGCCCTCCAGGGTGCAGGTAACTCGGCGCGTCCCGTGGTGGACGAAGGGCAGATCGAGGGGGGTCTCGCCCACGATCTGGTCGTCGAGGCGCACCGTGGCTCCGGGCGGTTGGGAGCGCAGCTTGAGGACGCGCTGCACCTGACAGCCGGAGAGCGGGGTCCACGCCAGGGCGAGGCAGATCGCCAGGGTTGCCCTGCGGCGCGTGGATGGCGCGTGGTGGGTCATGGGCGCGGTCCGCAGCGGGGCGGCGTGGGAGACGGGATGGCGGAGAGGGCGGGATTCGAACCCGCGGACCCCAAATAAGGAGTCACCAGATTAGCAATCTAGCGCATTCAGCCGCTCTGCCACCTCTCCGCGCGGGCGGGCGGGGATGGTACTGGCGTGGAGTGGAGCGGGCAAGCGCCACCGCTGCGGGTCGGATCGTGACCGGACGGCGCCCGGTCGGGTATCTTCGTTCCTGCCTCGCACGCTAGCGATTCGGGAATCTTTCTCAGCCCGTCGCGTCAAGGGGTGCGCCACAGCCGTCCATGCACCTCGACCCCCTCAGAAGCGCCGCCCGGCGCCACGCCTCCCTGACCCTGTGGGTCGCCAATGTGGCGGCCGGCACCCTGGTGGGTACGGCGTACCTCGAGCACGTGCCCGCCGATGCGTCCCTCGCGACCTGGATCTTCGGTGCCCTGGGCCTGCTCTCCAGTGTTGCGACCCTGGCCCTCGTCCCGGCGCTCCTGCTGTGGGCAATCCACCGCTGGGTGCGCTCCGATCGGCTCACGGCCCTCGCCGCCGGCCTGGTCGGGGGCGTCTTTCTGGTGCTGCTCGCCGCCGACACGGTCGTCTTCACCCTCCTTGGCCACCACTTCAACGGCGCCGTCTGGAACGTCGTATTCACCCGCGGTTCCGAGGATGCGGTCCACCTCGGCGCCGGTGTCTGGGTTCCCTCTGTCGGCGCCCTGGCCCTCTTGACGCTGATCGAAGCCTGGCTCTGGAGCGTCTTGTTGCGGCGCCGACTCGTGCGCCGAGCGAGCCCTGCGCCGCGCGCCTTCAGTCTGCGCCCGATCGCTCTGCTGGGCGGCGCCTACCTGGCGATCTTCGCGGTCGAGAAGACGATCTACGCGGCGGCCGAGTATCGCGGAGACCGGCAAGTACACGGGGTCTCACAGGCCCTGCCGATGTACCAGGGCCTGCGCGTCTCAGCCCTGTTGCCCGAGGAACTCGCCGGCGCCGAGCGACTGCCCACGGTCGAGTTCCGCCTGGGCGATCGGGCGCTGGTCTACCCGCAGGAGATGCCGCAGGTCGATCCCGCAGGTCCGCGACCGAACATCCTGCTGCTGGTGATCGACACCTGGCGGCGCGACATGCTCGACGAGTCCACGACGCCCGAGCTGTGGGCCTTCGCCCAGGGCGCGCGGCGCTTCGAGGATCACTGGAGCGGCGGGAACAGCACGCGCTTCGGCATCTTCTCCCTTCTCTACGGTCTGCACGGCTCCTATTGGTTCCCGGTCTTCGAGGCGCGCCGTCCTCCGGTCCTGATGGACGTACTGGGGGAGCTGGGCTACGAGCGCGCGGTCTTCTCGAGCGCTTCCCAGAGCTACCCGGAGTTCCGCGAGACGGCCTGGGCGGAGCTGAACCCCGAGCTAATCCTCGACGATCACGACGGCGAGCGAGCCGATGAGCGCGACGGCCAGGTGGCGCAGCGCTTCGACGAGTGGATGGCCTGCCGCGAGGCATCGGAGCGACCGTTCTTCGCCTTCGTGCTGCTCGACTCTCCTCACCAGCCATACGACTCGCCCTCCTCCGGTCCCTTCCAGCCGGCGGCCGAGGCGCTGAACTACATCGAGCTCGCGCGCTCGAACGCGCCCGATCTCGTGCAGCGCGTGTTCAACCGCTACCGCAACGCCGTGCACCACGCCGACACCGTGGCGGGCGACATCCTGAACGCCTTGCGCGAGCACGGCGCTCTGGAGAACACCCTGGTGGTGATCACGGGCGACCACGGCGAGGAGTTTCAGGAGAACGGTTTCTGGGGCCACACGAGCAACTTCAGCTCCGAGCAGTTGGCCGTGCCGATGCTCCTCTCTGGGCCGCGGGTGGAGCCGGGGGTGGAGCGGCGGGCGACGACGCACGCCGACCTGCCCGCCACCCTGCTGGAGCTGCTGGGCGCGGACCCCTCGGCGCGGGCGCGCTGGACCCAGGGCGCGAACCTGCTCTCGCCACCCGCCGGTCGGGCCCTGACCGTCGCGGGCTGGGAGCACCTGGGCCTGATTCTGGGGGATGAGGTGTTTCGGGTGGGGGTGGAGGCCCGCTCGCCCCTGGATGTGGAGGTCTTCGACCTCTCCTGGAAGCCCGTCGCGGAGCCGGGCGGGGCCTATCTGCGCGAGTACGACAGCATCGAGACCCTCGCGCGGGAGTGCACGCAGTTCCTGGCCAGCGAACCGACCCGCTGGTGGACGGCGGCGGCGCGCGGACGGACGCGGGCTACACTGCTTCGCCGCCCGACCGCGGCGCGATGACACTTCCATGGTGACACCCCGCGCGAACTTCCTCGCCCTCGCAGCCACCCTGGGCGCGGGCGCGGTGCTGCTCTGGCTCGGCGCCTGCAGTGAGCGCGAGAGTGAAGACGCCGAGCGAGAGAGCGCCGCGTCGAGCGCAACCGCCGCCACCCACGTCGGCCGGGAGGCCTGCGCCGGTTGCCACGCCGACGAGCACCAGCGCTGGCTCGGCTCGCATCACGACCTCGCCATGCAGGTCGCCGACGAGACGACCGTGCTGGGGGACTTCGACGACGCGAGCCTGACCCACTTCGGCCGCACCTCGACCTTCTTCCGACGCGATGGCGGGTTCTTTCTGCGCACCGACGGCGCCGACGGCGAGCCGGCGGAGTTCCGCGTCGCCTACACCTTCGGCGTCGAACCGTTGCAGCAGTACCTGATCGCCTTCCCCGGCGGTCGCTACCAGGTGTCGAGCCTGTGCTGGGACGCGCGAGCGGCGTCCGAGGGCGGACAACGCTGGTTTCATCTCTACCCCGACGAGCCGATCGAGCACGACGACGTGCTGCACTGGACCGGGCCCAACCAGAACTGGAACTACATGTGCGCGGAGTGTCACTCGACCGACCTGCGCAAGGGCTACGACCTCGAGCGAGACGTCTACGAGACCACCTGGGAGGAGATCGACGTCTCGTGCGAGGCCTGTCACGGCCCCGGTTCGGCCCACCTGGACTGGGCGGCCGACTGGGCCGCGGGGCGGGCGAGTGACGGGGGCGCCCGGGGGTTCGCTGTCGATCTGCTCGCCGACGCGCCGGCGGTCTGGACCACCGATCCCGAGAGCGGCTTGCCGCGACGCTCGCCCGCGCTCGTCGGCCACGAGCAGGTGGACACTTGCGCTCGCTGCCACGCTCGGCGCTCGCCGATCGCCGCGGACTACGAGCACGGCCGGCCGTTCCTCGACACCCACCGCCCGGCCCTGCTCGACGAGCTGCTCTACCACGCCGATGGGCAGATCCAGGACGAGGTCTATGTCTACGGCTCCTTCGTCCAGAGCCGCATGTACCGGGCGGGGGTCGTCTGCACCGACTGCCACGATCCGCACCGTCCGACGATCGAGGTGGGGGACGCGGTCTGCTCGAAGTGCCACGAGCCCGCGCGCTTCGACACGCCCGAGCACCACCTGCACGAGCCCGGTTCGCCTGGGGCGAGCTGCGTCGCCTGCCACATGAGCGAGCGCACCTTCATGGTGGTCGATCCGCGCCGCGACCACTCTTTCCGCGTTCCGCGCCCCGACCTGGCGGCGAGCATTGGAACGCCCGACGCTTGCAGCGCGTGTCATGCCGAGCGCGGAGCCGAGTGGGCGGCGGGCGTGCTCGAGGAGCGCTTCGGTGCCGTCGAGGGCCGTCGCCCGCAGTTCGCCGAGGCGCTCCATGTCGGGCGTATCGAGGCGCCCGGAGCGGCGCGCAAGCTGGCGCGCCTGGCGGGGGACGGCGAGGCGCCCGGCATCGCGCGGGCGACGGCGCTGTCCCTGCTGGCGCGTCGACCGTCGCCTGCGACCGTGAGCGCGGCGCGCGCCGCCCTGGCCGACACCGATCCCCTGGTGCGCAGCGCCGCCTTGACCGCTCTGGAGGTCGCCGACCTTCCCGTGCGCCTCGCCGGCGCCCTGCCCCTGCTCTCCGATCCCGTGCGCTCGGTGCGCATCGAGGCCGCCCGCATCCTGGTCGGCGCGCCGAGGGAGATCCTGGGCCCCGCCGACCGCGAGCGTCTCGACGCCGCCCTGGAGGAGGCGCGCTCGGCGGAGCTCGTCAGCGCCGACCGACCCGACGCGCATCTCAACATCGGCTTGCTCGACGCCGAGGGCGGCGACCTGGAGGCCGCCGAGCGATCCTATCGCCGAGCTCTACTCCTCGATCCGGCCTACGCGCCGGCCTACGCGAACCTGGCGGACCTGTTTCGAGTGCGCGGGGCGGACGGGGAGGGGGAGCGCATACTGCGCGAGGGCGTGGCGCGCGTGCCCGAGAGCGGCGCGCTCCAGCACGCCCTGGGCCTGGCGCTGGTTCGCCTCGGGCGCACCGAGGAGTCCCTGGAGCCCTTGCGGCGCGGCGCCGAGCTGCGCCGCGACCTGGCGCGCTACGCCTTCGCCCACGGGATCGCCCTGCAGGCCGTCGGTCGCCTGGAACCGGCCTGGGCCGCCCTCGAGGGGGCTCTGGCGCGTCACCCGCACGATCGCGAGCTGCTCGGCGCTCTGGTGGCGGTCTGCCGCGAGCTCGAGCGCGACGCCGATACCCGAACCTATGCGCGGCGCCTGCTGGAGGTCGCTCCCGACGACGCGGGGGTGCGCGCGCTGGTGGAGGAGCTGGAGGCCGCGGGGCGCTGAAGAGCGAGAATGACCGCGCGCGAACCCTCCTCGCCCGCCGTGGCGACTACAGTGTCCCCATGAGGACGCGGCGACATCTGGCGGGCTTCGCGCTCGCCCTCGGATCCGCTCTGGGCGCCGCGGTGGCTCCGGCCCGGGCGCAGGAGGTCGGGTTTCGCATCGGCCAGCTCGTTCCCGACATCACCTTGCCGACGATCGACGGCGAGGGTGTCGTGCGCCTGTCCGACCTGCGCGGCCGGCGCGTCCTGTTGATCGAGTTCGCGTCCTGGTGAGCATCCTGCCGTCGGCACGTGCCGGTCTGGCACGAGTTCACTCGCTCCCTGCGCGAGGAGGACGACCTCGTCGTGGTCGGCATCGCCAGCGAGCAGCACGCCGACCGCGCGCGCCTGTTCGCACAGTGGCACGGGATCGACTGGCCGATCCTGTGGGATCCGTTCAACCTGACCGGCTCCTCGGCGGTGCCCAACATCACCGGCATCGACGAGCACGGTGTGGTGCGCGTCGTACGACCGAAGCCGGACGAGTTCGTCGAGGCCTTTATCTCGCCCGCCTTCAGGCCGCCGGCCGATCCCGCGCCGCGGCCCTGGATCCTCACTCCCACGGCCCTGGCCGAGCCGGGGCGGGATGGGGCGCTGGATGCCCTGGCCTGGTTCCTCGGCGCCCCCTGGACGACGGAGATGGAGCCCGCGGCGCTTGAGGCCGGCATGGAGCGCCGCCTGGCTGCCCTGGCCGCGGCCGCGGGCGCTCCCGGCGCCGATCCCGCCTGGTCCTTCCGCCTGGGTGTCGCGCGCCGTCTGCGTCTCGACTCGCCGGTCGGTCGCGCGGGTGACTTTGGTTCCGCCGTCGAGGCCTGGTCGGCTGCCTTGCGCTCCGGCCCGCACCAGTATGTGTGGCGTCGTCGCCTACAGCAGTTCGGTCCGCGGCTAGACAAGCCCTACAACTTCTACGGTTGGATCGAGGGAGCGCGCGCCGAACTCCGCGTGCGCGGCGAGGAGCCCGTGGAGGTGTCGACGCGCCTGTGCGGGAGCGAGTGCTCCGAGCATGGTCCGCTCTCCTTCTCCGAGGGCGGGACCGAGCCGGATCCCGAAGGCGCGATCGAGCGTGCTGTCGCCGGTCTCGTCGATGTGGACGCCGCGGTGGTCTTCCACTCACGCGCGGTGGAGGGCCGCCTCGACCTCCCGTCCGACGTGCGCGTCCACGTCACCTTGCGTCCCGGGCGCGGCGTGCACTGGACGAACGACGCCGGCCCGGCGCTGGTCTGGATCGATCCCCCCGAGGGCTGGCGTGCCGAGCGCCGTCTCTTCACGCTCCCCGCGCCCGCGTCGGAGACCAGCGCCGAGCTGCGCGCGATCGACTTCGAGATGAGCCCGAAACCGGGAGTGTTGTTGGGTGAGGGGTTGAGCGGTTATGCGTTGTTGTTCGTCTGCGGTCCCGACGACGGCCCTTGCCGCTTCGTTCGCTGCGGGTTCTCAGCCCGCACCCGCTAGCTAACCTCTTCGACGGCACGGTGCCGCCGCGCCGTCGCGCGCTTTCTCGCTGTTAGAGTGGAGTTCATGACCCAACGCATCATCGACGCCTGGGTCCAGCACCCGACCGCGCGCATGGTGGACGAGCCGATGGCCGAGCGGTTCCCGTCGCGCAGCGCCGTCGAGGTCTTCGGTCTGGCTTGAGTTTGTCGTGACCAGATCAGTGCTTGCGCCCCAGCACCTCTCGCGCGCGCTTTCGAGGCGACGGCGAAGGGGCTGAGGCTGCGGACCGCTGCTACGGACGAAACGTCACCGATAGACCGTTGCTGAGGTTGAAGCCGCTGCCGCAGGGGCCGGCGGGGTCACGGAACCAGGCCTGGAAGTGCCAGGTCGAGCCGGCGACGATCGTACCCGAGGGCGGGAAGTGGGTGGCGGAGAAGGCGACGATGCCCGGGCCCTCGACCAGCTCGCCGAGGACGCCGCTGTTCTGCACGTTGAAGCGCAAGAAGCCCGAAGCGCCCGGCCCCACGCAGCGCAAGCCGTCCCCGAAGGGGACCGCCGCTGTGCCGCCGCCCATGTAGATCAGGCCGTTCTGGTTCGGCGGCACCCCGAGGACGGTCAGCACCAGGTCGTCCGCTGCCACGCCGTCGGTCCCGCAGGCGCTGAGCAGGGCGCCGGTGCCCGTGGAACCTGCGCAGCCCGCGTTCGGATCCGGGTTGCTGCAAGGGGCACCGGACGCGCAGAAGCAATAGGACGCGGCGGACAGCTGACACTCGTCGGGCATGCCGTCGAGGTTGCAATCGGCGCTCGTCCCGTTCGCGATGTCCTGATCGTCGGGAATGCCGTTGTTGTTGCAGTCACCGTCACACTCGTCGGGAACGCCGTCGGCGTCGCCGTCGAGGGAGCGGCCGCTCGCGATGTCGTCGGAATCGACGATTCCGTTGCCGTTGCAGTCGGGGAGCACGACGGTGCAGGCGACATCGAAGACTTCGAGATCGTCCAGGGCGGCCTCGACGATCGAACCCGAGCCCAAGTCGGACGCGATCACGCGCAGTCTGACCTGTGCCGTGGGAGCGACGAGGTCGCGCAGGCGGAACTGATGGGCGATCCAGTCGCCGTTGGTCCCCGCGCCGCTCGGTCCGATCGTCTCCACGTTCGTCCAGCTCGCGCCGCCGTCGGCAGAGACGTCGATCACGAGCACGTCCTCGTTGGGGGAGCCGCCCTCGGCGTTGGAGTACCAGCGCCAGTAGCTGACCAGCGGATCGGTCGCCGCCGAGAGGTCGAGGATGGGGCTCTCCAGGGTCGTGAAGCCGCCGTCAACGTCGTTCTCTCCGACGCTGCCACCGTTCGAACCCTGGCCGGTCACCCAGCAGGTCGTGCCCGGCGCGGGAGTGTGGTCGTCCTCGGGCTGGGCGTCCGTCCCGATCGGGTTGACGCGCGTCCACTGGCCGGTCGTCGCCGTGTCTCCGGCCACGCCGCCGCTCCAGCCGCTGTCGGCCTCGAGGTCGTCGGCGAACACCGTCGTCGCCGTCCCCACGCTGGCGGTGAAGGTCTCGATCGGTGCGTTGGCGGGCAAGGTGACGGTGCCGCAGGCGACGTTGTCGACGCTGAAGTAGAACTCCGGCGTTGCTCCGCAGACCGGCGGCGGGAGGACGGCACGGTAGAGGCCCGTGCCCTGTTCAGGCATCGGGATCGCGAGGAAGACGCCGCCGTTGTAGCGCACGTGGAGGTTTGCGCTCCCCGGCACGATGCTCCCCGTCACTTGCAAGTTGATGCTCGTGTCCTGCCCCGGAGTCAGGTTGCCGGGCAGCTCGCCGATCACTGAGAGGCCCGAGGCGCAGACGCCCTGGGGCGCGGCCAGGACGGCCTGCAGACCGCTGTTGTTGGTGCCGGTGCCGTGGTTTCCCGAGTTGGTGCTGCAGCCGCCGTGGGTGTGGATGCCCACGGCGAAGCCCGTCTGCTCCCAGATCACCGGCGAGCCCGAATTTCCGCCCGTGGTGTCGGTCTGGTACTCCATCTCCGAGCCCCCGGCGGAGAGGCGCGGGCCGAAGTGGGTCTGCTGCACCTGATTGTGGGTCGAGGGCGAGCTGTCGGTTCCGTAGCCCGTGATGCGGATCTGCTGGCTCGGGTCGAAGCTCGGCGGGAGGGAGAGGACGTAGTAGTCCCCCTGGGCCTGGTGCGGCAGCAGGCCGGTGATGGGGTTGGGGAAGACCCCGAAGTAGCCGTAGTCGTTGCCGACCCCCGCGCCCACTCCCTGCTCTGAGGCGGGGTCCACGGCGTACTGGTCCTCCGGCGGAGGGTGGTTGATGCCGCCGCTGCCGTTGGAGAGCGGGACGTTGAACTGTGCGGTGTTGACGCTCCCGGCGATGCAGTGGCCCGCGGTCAGCATGCAGTGGTTGCAGTCGTCGATGATCCAGCCCGTGCAGCCGACGGGCAAGAGGCGCGCGGCGCGCGGGTCGGCGGAGAGCACGCGGTCGTCGGTCGGTCCGCACTGGGACGGGTACGTGCCCGGCAGAAGCCCCACCTCGATGTGGCCGAAGGCGAGGTGGTTGGGCCCAGTGCCCGGCCAGGCGAGGACCTCGACCTGCACGGCGTCGCCGTTGAAATAGCAGCTGCGGTCGCCCCACTGTTCGCAGTGGATCGCGTTCAGCTCCTGGATCGCCCCGTCGGCGTGGGCCGTCAGGCGCAGGATCGAGCCGCGGCCGGTAAACACGTCGCCTGAGAGCTCGAGCCGATCGAAGTGCAGGCGCATCCACTGCGCGCCACCGAGGTAGACGGTCTCGGAGATGACGACTTCCGGGCGGGAGCCGTCGTTGGAGACCGCGCCCGAGTCCCAGGCGTAAGGCACGTGCTCCGAGGGCGGCGGCGCCTCTTGAGCCAGGGCGTGGGCGGCAGAGAAGCAGATCAGTGCGGCGCAGCCGAGGGCTGTGCCGAGCGCCAGGCGATGGGTGTGGCTCATGGGTAGGTGGCGCTCCCCGGGGGGAGGGCGCGGGGAGGAAAAACCTGGGCCTCTCGGACGACGGACTGCGCCCTGCTCCTGATCGTCACCCGGCGATCGTTCGGCGTCAAGGTGCGTTGGAGAGTCAGCGCCAGTGCCGGGCGCTTTTGGCGCGCTCGGATCACACGCGTCCAGCGCTTGGTCAGGCCGGGATCGCTGTGCAGTGAGGCTCCCCGTAGCTCTTCCTGGCTGCCTTGCCGCGCTCGCCGCCGCCGGATGCGCGAGAGGGTGGTGGGGAGGCTGGAGGTCGCCGGGCAATCATGTTTCGATCCCCTCCGCGCCCCTGCGCCGTGCCTGCCGTGAATGCTACCTCTCAACCGGCGACCGACGATCCGCCGCCCGTCCTTGCGGCGCGCGGTCTGCGCCGTGCCGTGGGAGAGCGCGTGCTCTTCAGCGACGTCGCCTTCACTCTCGCCGAGGGCGAAGTGCTGGCCGTCTCCGGACCCTCCGGCGCGGGCAAGACTCTTCTGTTGCGGCAACTTGCCTTGCTCGATCCCCTGACCGCGGGGGAGCTCGAGTGCGACGGGCGCTCCGCCGAGCGCTGGACAGGTCCGGTCTGGCGTGCGCGGGTGAGCTCGCTCCTGCAGGGCGGGCCCATCCTGCCCGGAACGCCGCACGAGCTGGCGGCGGCCGTGGCCGGCCTGGAAGCCCAGCGCGAGCGAGACGTGGATTCGCCCTTCGAACTCGCCGCTGCATGGGAACTTTCCGCGGCCGCCTGGGGCCAGCCCTGGAGCGAGCTCTCCCTCGGTGAGCGCCAGCGCGCCCAGCTCGCCATCGTCCTCGCGCGTCGACCGCGCGTGATCCTGCTGGACGAGCCCACCAGCGCCCTCGACCCCGCCGCGACGGCCGCCGTCGAGCGCAGCTTGCGAGGCCGGACGGCGGTCTGGGTGACCCACGATCGCGCCCAGGCCGCACGCGTCAGCGACACGACCCTGGAACTCTGCCCATGAACGGCCCGATCGAGCTCGGCTGGCCGCAACTCGCGATCGCCGCCTCCCTGGTGGTGGTCAACGGACTCGTCTCCCTCTGGTTGGGCCTGGGCCTCGGGCGCCGCCTGCTCGTCGCCTCGGTGCGCACCTGCGTTCAGCTGATCCTGCTCGGCTTCGTGCTGGTCAAGGTCTTCGAGTGGCAGAACGCCCTGGGCGTGGGCGCCATCACCGTCGGCATGGTGCTGCTCGCCGCCCGCGAGAGCGTGCGCCGCACGGGTCGCACCTACGCCGGGATCCAGCGCGACTCCCTGCTCTCCCTGGCCCTCATCGGCGGCGTGACGACCGTTCTCGCGACCGCCGTCATCGTGGGCGTCGAGCCCTGGTGGGAGCCGCGCTACCTGATCCCGTTCCTCGGCATGGTGCTCGGCAACGGCTTGACTGGCATCAGCCTGGGCCTCGAGCGCTGCCTGCGCGAGCTGGACGAGGGCCGGGTGCGCGTCGAGTGCCTTCTGGCCCTGGGTGCGACGCGTTGGGAGGCGTCGCGCGTGGTGGCCGGGGAGGCCGTGCGGGCCGGCATGGTTCCGATCCTGAACTCGATGACGGTCGTCGGGCTCGTGACCATCCCGGGCATGATGACGGGCCAGCTCCTGGGCGGCGTCTCGCCCCTGACGGCCGCTCGCTACCAGATCCTGATCATGTTCCTGATCGCCGCCGCCACCGCTGGCGGTGTCACGGTCGTGGTCGTGCTTTGCCTGCGCGCCCTCTTCGACGACACCCACCGCCTGCGCCTCGAACGCCTGCATCGCTCGCGCGGCGAGTGAGCGTGGCCCTCATTCGAGACTCGTACACCAGGCGGGTGGCTCTGCACGCCACAAACTCCGATGAAAGGCTCGGGGGGACGGGACGTGAAATCCGGCTCGAGGCGAACTCGACGTCTAGGGCAAGTCGCGTCGGGTGCTCCCTATCGTCGAGCGCATCTTCCTCCTGAGTTAGCTCTGCCCATTCGCCCATTCTGCCGGGCGGATCTCGTGCTAGGCTCGATGGTTCGTCGCTGACCCCATCAGACTTGGTTTTCCAACTTCAGGTCGGCTGTGGAGTGACCTCTAGCTTCCCTCCATCATTGCAAGGGTCACCATGCTCTCCATCCAGCGTCTCTCCCGTATCGCGGTCGCACTCTCGCTATGGATTCCCGCTGCCGCTGGACAGGGCGCCCAGTTCGTTCCCATCCCAGGTGCCTTCACTGCCCGTGACATCACCCCCGACGGACAGCTCGTCGTCGGGTCCGGGAGCGGGGGCGGCTACTACTGGAACTGGCAGGTCGACCTCGCGCCGACCTTCATCGGTGGCAATGAAGCCGTGGCCGTGTCCGATGATGGGGCCATCATCGCCGGCAACATCGATGACCCCTCGACGGGTGCCGAGGTGGCTGCGCTGTGGACCCAGGCATCGGGCTGGCAGATTCTCGGCGGACTGCCCAACGCTCCATGCAGCGGTACCATCAGTAGCGCCTACGACATGAGCGGTGACGGGTCGACGGTCGTCGGCCTCTCATGGGATTCCTGCGACGGACGCGCCTTTCGCTGGACTCAGGCCAACGGCGTCGAAGAGCTCGAGGTCCTTGGCAACGGCGGCAACCGCGCCAGCGCGATCGCCGGGGACGCCTCGCTCATGGGAGGCTTTGCCCAGGGCTCCACACGAACTCCGGCGGTCTGGTTTCCCAACACCACCGGAGCTCTCTTCAACATCGGCGCCCAGGGCGAGGTCTACGACATCTCTGAAGACGGCAGCTTCATCGCCGGGCAGTACAACGGTCAGGCGTTCATCTCCACCGGAGCACCCAACGTCACACTCCTCGGCTCGCTCAACGGTTCGCCATTCAATGCCAGTGCCGGGGCGGTCAGCGCCGACGGTCAGACGGTGTTCGGCTGGGACTCGTTCCTGCTCGATCGGATCGCGTGGGTATGGACCGCGACGGCTGGCATCGAGTCTCTCCGGGACCGGCTGACCAACGAGGGCGTGCCGGGCGTTCCGGTGCTTGGCACGGTGTCCCGGGCCAGCTCCGACGGTCAGACCGTGGTTGGCCAGACCAACTTCGGCGGCGGCGCGTGGATCGCGGTGCTTCCCAACGCGTGCGGGTCCTCTGCCAACACCTGCGTCGCTGCGCCCAACTCTGTTGGGACCGGCGCGGCCATGAACTCGAACGGGTCCTTCTCGGTCTCGGCCAACGCCCTCGAGCTGACGGCTGGCCCAGTGCCGAACCAGTTTGGCGTCTTCTACTACGGGTCGGTTCTTCTGAACGGTGGCAGCGGCATACCCTTCGGGGACGGCTTCCGCTGCGTCGGCGGTAGCCAGGTCTTCCGCCTGCCCGTCGAGCTGGCTTCAGGCAACCTGCTCAGCCACGCAGTGGACCTCTCCAGCCCCCCCTCCCCCGGCGGGACCATCACGGGTGGGTCGACCTGGTTCTTTCAGGCGTGGTACCGCGACCCCGCCGCCATGAGCTCCGGGTTCAACCTCTCCGACGCCCTCGAAGTCAATTTCTGCCCCTAGGTGGGTGAGCGCCGAGTTCAGCAGCGCATGAGGATTCACTCGCCCTGATCGAGAGGCCGACGCGAGGGCTCGTGCAGGGACCCATCGTGCGGCTCCGTCCGCTATCCTGCCTTCGTGTCGATCCTCCCCACCCGCGACGGCAAGCGCCTCTACCGCACCTACACGTCGGATGTGGGCGACGGGTGGGATGCCCTCGTGATTGGCTCGGGCATGGGCGGCATGAGTTGCGCCGCTGCCCTGGCGCGCTTCGGCCGGCGCGTGCTGATCCTCGAACAGCACTACGTGCCCGGAGGCTACACCCACATGTTCGCCCGCAAGGGCTTTCGCTGGGACGTGGGGGTGCACGCACTGGGTGAGATGGAGTCGGGCGACCTGCCGGCCCGCATGCTGGCCTGGCTCACCGACGACAGCGTGCGAATGATCCCCCTTGGCGATCCCTACGACCGCTTCTTCTACCCCGACGGTTTCGAGATCGACTTCCCCGACTCGAAGAAGGCCTTCCGCGCCGTCCTCGAGGAGCGTTTCCCCGAGCAGACCGACCGCATTGCCGCCTACTTCCACTGCGTTGGGAAGGTGGCGCGCAGCGCCCACTTCTACTTCGCCTTGAAGAGCCTGCCGCGCTGGATGGACGTGGCAGGCAGCCGCCTCCTGCGCTGCTTCGTGCGCGATTGGTGGGGGATTACCACCGAGCAGGTACTCGACGAGGTCGGCATCGAGGGACGCTTGCGCAGCGTCCTGTGTGCCCAGTGGGGCTACTTCGGGAGCGTGCCGAAGGAGGCCAGCTTCGCTCTCCAGGCCCTGGTCCACTGCCACTTCGGGAACGGTGCGTACTTTCCCAAGGGGGGCTCGAAGTCCCTGGCCCAAGGCCTGCTCGCGCCGGTCATCGACGCGGGCGGCGACGTGCGTACGAAGGCCAGCGTCGATCAGGTCCTGATCGAGGGCGGGTGCGCCGTCGGCGTGCGCATGGCCGACGGCTGCGAGATCCGTGCGCGGACCGTCATCTCCGCCGCCGGTGCGCGCAACACCGTCGATCACCTGCTGCCCGAGCCCGAGCGCAGCGCGCCGTGGACCGAGCGCGTGCGCGCCATCGGTGACTCGCCCTCCTACCTCTGCCTCAACCTGGGCTTCGAGGGCGACATCGCCGCCGCCGGCGCCTGCCCGGCCAACTTCTGGCTGATGTCCAACTGGGACCTGGACCAGACCAGCTGGGACGCGGGCGACCCGGACTCGATCCCCCACATCCTCTACATCTCCTTTCCTTCCCTGAAAGATCCCGACCACGACCCCGGCCCGGACCAGCGCCACAGCGGCGAGTGCGTGACCTTCATCCCCTGGGAACTGGTCCGGCGCTGGGAGCGGACGGACATCAGGACCCGCGAGAAGGGCTACGAGGACCTCAAGCGCGACATCACCGAGCGCTTGCTGGCCTGCCTGCGCGAGCGCCTGCCCCGCATCATGGAGCACCTCGTCTATCACGAGCTCTCCACCCCGCTCACCGCCCAGCACTTCGTGCACGCGAGCCGCGGCGCCATCTACGGCCTCGAGGCCTCACCCGAGCGCTTCACCTGCCGCGACCTGCGCGCTCGCACGCCGATCCCGCGCTTTCTCATGACCGGCGTCGATACCGCCTCCATCGGCATCATCAGCGCCATGGCCAGCGGCATGCTGACCGCCAGCGTGCTGGAGAAGCGCGTCTACCTGAAGATGGTCTAGGGAACGCAGGGCGGGGCGGCCCCCTCGATGGAGGCCGCCCCGCCCGTGATGTCGTCCCGTGCCCTCAGGGGCAGAAGTTGATCTGAACCGCGTCGGTGAAGTCGAAGTTCGCTCCACCTGCGATCGGATCACGGAACCAGTACTGGAAGTTCCAGGTCGAGCCCGGGTCGATCTGGCCCCCGGGCGGGAGGTTCGTCAGGTCGGGGTCGTAGCTCGAGTTGCCCGCGCCGTCGCTCCAGACCACCGGCAGGCGTACCACGGAGCCGCCGATGCAACGGAAGCCATTGCCGAAGGGTATTTGCGTCTGGTTCGGGCCGTAGTAGAAGATCCCCGGCTGGTTCGAAGCGACCCCGGTGGCGGATAGGTGCAGGTCGTTGTCGCCGACGACGAAGCTGCCTGAGGCACTGATTACCCCCGCCGCGCCCGAGGAGTTGGGCTCGGAGATGCAGTAATTGCTTGCCCCGCAGCCGCATCCGAGGTCGATGATCTCCAGGTCGTCCACTGCCGCCTCTACGATCGAGCCGGAGCCGAGGTCGGAGGCGACGAAGCGCAGTTGCACCTGGGCACTCGGCGCCACGAAATCCGAGAGGAGGAAAGCGTGCTGAGTCCAGCCCCCGGAAGTGCCGGGCCCGTCGGGTCCCACGGTCTCCACGGTCGTCCAGCTGGCACCCCCGTTACCGGAGACGGCAATCACGAACACATCGTTGTTGGGGGAGGCACCCGATCCGTTGGAGTACCAGCGCCAGTAGCTCACCGTCGGATCGATCAGGCTGGACATGTCGTAGATTGGCGAGAGCAATGTCGTGCTGCCGCCGTCCACGTCGTTTTCGCCGTTGCTGCCGCCGTTCGAGCCCTGGCCGGTCACCCAGCAGGTCACTCCGGGCGCGTCGGTGTGATCGTCCTCGGGCTGGGCATCGGTTCCGATCGGGTCCACGCGCGTCCAGACGCCCGTGGTCGCGTCGTCACCGGCGACCCCGCCGGTCCAACCGCTGTCGGTCTCGACGTCGTCGCTTGCAACCGTCGTCGTGACTCCCGCCACCGAGGTGTAGGTCTCTGCCGGCGCGCCGCTCGGCGACGTGGCCGAACCGCCTCCGGTCAAGTCGAAGCTCACGTACCAGTCGAGTTGAGATCCGCAGTCCACGGCGGGGAAGTTCCCCTCGTGTTCGCCCGGTGCCGTATCGGTCAGGGGGACCTGGGTCGGCTGGCCGGCGACGTCCACATGCAGGACGCCGGAGCCGGGGATGGCGGAGTCGAGGCCCGGGGCGGTGTGCACTGACAGGGTCGTGCTTCCCGAGGGATCGACCAACTCGGGGATGCCCTCAGGGAAGCTGATGAACAACGGCGGCGGATCGCCGCCGGGGCCTGCGACTCCGAACTGGATGACCTGGCCGTCCTTGAACATCCCGAGTTCGGCCGTGCCCGGTGTCGGCGGGACGTCGGCGTCGAAGCCGAAGCTCCACATGTTGCCCCAGCGGATGGCGTTGGCGTTGGCGTTCTGGCTGAAGGTCTCGTCGGTCTGCCACGTGAACATCCCGCCGGCCTGGCTGGTCAACCAGTCGTTGGAGTTGAACGGCTCGCCGCTGTGGTAGGAGACGTCGTTGAAGTACACGTTGGTGAGCGTCGCCGAGCCACCCACGGGAATCGACAGGGAGCCTGCGCTGGAGTCGGACGTGCGGTTGTAGACGACGTAGGTGTAACGCCACGAGCTGCCGAGATCCTCGACCTTGTAGCCCACCGTGTAGTGGCCGTGGATGTCGTGGCCGCCCTCGTCGGCGTACATGATGTCCTGCACGTTGACCGAACTGTCCTCCGACGCCCACGCGTAGGGAGCGCACTGGTCCACCATGGTGGGGCCGCCGCCGTCGATGTTGCTCACCGAGACGACGTTCAGCTTGCGCCAGGCGTTGGCGATCCCGCCGTTACCGTCCTGCGCGGTGTGCTGTGAGACGTACTGTGCCTCGGCGAAGTACTCTGCGCCGATGTTCAGCGTCGGGTCGATATCGCTGACCTGAACCTGCAGCCGCCCGCGGATGGTCGTGGGCCCGCTGGGACTCGGATAGGGGTGCCCGTGGACTCCGTTGGTGGGGTTGACCTGGAACTTGGGTCCGCCGCCAGCGCCGTCGTTGAGCGTCGCCCAGTAGGTGTCAGCGCAGCCGAGGCCGAGGGTGTCACAGGAGGTGCTCTGGCAGGAGCCACAGCCACTCTCGTTGACGGCACAAAAGCCGTGCTTCAGCCAGCTCTGGCCGATCTGCTCGAAACGGCCGTCCTTCATCCGGAAGAAGTTCTGCCCGATGACGGGGTGGTTGCTGCTGGTCCAGATGACCACCTCGGTCCCCGGATTGCAGGAGGTCGTACCCATCGAGTAGGCCGCGATCCCGCCGCTCTGCCCGTAGTAGTGGAAGTCGTTCTGGTCTCCGCCGTCGATGCCGACCTTGATGACGGTGATTGCGCCGCCCGTCTGTCCGAGGGCGATCCCTCCGAGGGTCACGCTCGCCAGCCAGAGCGCCAGTGTCTTCGTCTTGTTCATTTTCATGGGGATCGCAGCTCTCTAATGATGGGGATATGGGGAGAGTGGGCTCCTGACCTTTGCCAGGTAGTCGCTATCGATGGAGGGACGGTCCGCGTTCGGACGCCCGCCCCTCCGTGGTGTTTTGCTGTGCCTTCAGGGGCAGAAGTCGATCTGGACTGCGTCGGTGAAGTCGAAGTTCGCTCCGCCGGCGACGGGATCACGGAACCAGTATTGGAAGTTCCAGGTCGAGCCCGGGTCGATCTGACCGCCGGGCGGAAGGTTCGTCAGGTCGGGGTCGAAGCTCGCGTCCCCGGCGAAGTCGCTGTTGATCACCGGCAGACGCACCACCGCGCCCCCGACGCAGCGGAAGCCGTTGCCGAAGGGGAACTGGACCTGGTTCGGGCCATAGTAGAAGAGGCCCGGCTGGCTGGTGGCGACCCCGAAGGCGAACAGGTGCAGGTCGTTGTCGCCGACGACGAAGCTGCCCGAGGCGCTGATCACCCCCGCCGCGCCCGAGGAGTTGTTCTCGGAGATGCAGTAGTTGCTCGCCCCGCAGCCGTCGCATCCGAGGTCGGTGATCTCCAGGTCATCCACTGCCGCCTCGACGATCGAGCCGGAGCCGAGGTCGGAGGCGACGAAGCGCAGTTGCACCTGGGCACTGGGCACCACGAAGTCCGAGACGAGGAAGGCGTGCTGATTCCAGCCCCCGGAAGTGTCGGATCCGTCGGGCCCCACGGTCTCCACGGTCGTCCAGCTCGCGCCCCCGTTACCGGAGACGGCAATCACGAACACATCGTTGTTGGGGGAGGCACCCGAACCATTGGAGTACCAGCGCCAGTAGCTCACCGTCGGATCGGTCAGGCTGGACATGTCGTAGACCGGCGAGAGCAACGTCGTGCTGCCGCCGTCCACGTCGTTCTCGCCGTTGCTGCCGCCGTTCGAGCCCTGGCCGGTCACCCAGCATGTCACTCCTGGCGCGTCGGTGTGATCGTCCTCGGGCTGAGCATCGGTGCCGATCGGGTCCACGCGCGTCCAGACGCCGGTGGTCGCGTCGTCCCCGCCGACCCCGCCGGTCCAACCGCTGTCGTTCTCGATATCGTCGCTTGCAATCGTCGTCGGGATTCCCGCCACCGAGGCGTAGGTCTCTGCCGGCGCGCCGCTCGGCGACGTGGCCGAACCGCCTCCGGTCAAGTCGAAGCTCACGTACCAGTCGAGCTGGGCTCCGCAGGCGGCCGCGGGGAAGTTCGCCTCGTGCTCGCCGGGCGCCGTGTCGATCAGGGAGACCTGGCTCGGCTGGCCGCCGATGTCGATGTGCAGCATCCCGGAGCCGGGGACCGCGGAGTCCAGGCCGGGAGCCGTGTTCACCGAGAGGGTCGTGCTGCCCGAGGGGTCCACGAAATCGGGGATCCCTGCCGGGAAGGTGATGAACAAGGGCGGCGTCGCGAGATCGGCGGACTGGAAGCTGTTGACGCGCCCGAAGCCATACACGTCGTCCTCGCCGGGGTCACCGATGTCATCGCAGCCCTGGCGCAGGATGTCCTGGATCTCCGCCGGAGTCAGGGTCGGGCCGAGGGACCAGATCAGGCCCACCAGACCCGCGGTCAGCGGGCAGGCGAAGCTCGTCCCGGAGGCGGATCCGTAGCTCGAGTTGTTGCTGTCGGTCGTCGAGTAAACGCTGACGCCCGGCGCGAAGAGGTCCACGAAGGTGCCGTAGTTGGAGAAGCTCGCGCGGGTGTCGTTCGAGGCGGTGGCGCCGACGACGATGATGTTGTCGTCGCGGTTTCCATTGAGGTTGCTGCCATCGTTGCCCGCGGCCCAGACCAGCCAGGCGCCGCGGTCGAGCAGGTACTGCCCCGTGACCTGCAGGCTGCTGGTGGTCACGCCCGAATAGCTGACGCTGGCGACCCGGTCGCCGACATCGGCGGCGGTGCGGGCGGCCAAGGTCAGGGCGTCGAGGGTCGAGCTCCCGCCGGAGCTGTTGGAGACGCGCATCATGCGGTGGCCTGTGTTCCAGCCCACGCCCGATACGCCCACGCCGTTATTGCCGTTGGCGGCGGCACAGCCCGTTGTCATCGTGCCGTGGCCGTTGACGTCGTTGATCTGGCCTCCGTTGCTCTCCCATTGGTTGTCGACGCTGTTGAAGCCCTCCACGCGGTTGAGCTGCAGGTCCTGGTGCGTCGTGCGCACGCCCGTATCACAGACGGCGACGATCACGCTCGGATCACCGGTGCCAACGGTCCAGGCGTCGCAGGACTGCATGATGTTCGCGTCGTGGTGCCATTGGTTCCCGAGGAGCGAGTCGCTCGAGCAGCCGATGGGGTAGACGATCCAGTTGGGTTCGACAAAGTGGAAGCAGTCGCTGGCGAGCAGTCGTGCCGCGACCTGGTTCTCGGTCGAGCCGGCCGGGACATGGAAGAGGTACTCGTCGGTCTCGGGCACGTAGCGCACGAGTTCGTAGGCGCCGAGCAGGGCGACCGCGGTGTTGGCGCGAGCGCTGACTTCCTCGGCGGAGAGGTCGAGCGCGGCCGCCTGGGAAAACTGGACCGGGCGCGCGACGAGCACGCCACTGAACTCGAGCTTGCCGGGGACCTCGCTGTAGGGAGGCTTGCGGCTGGCCTCGACGTCGATGTCGCCCGCCGCCTGGCTGGCGGCGGCGGCGGCGGGAGCGGCGAGGGCGAGGAGGGGCAGGAGCACGATGGGGAGGAAGCGCAGGATTGTCGCGCGCATGGGCTTCGATTGCATGGGATGGGGTTGGCTCGTGGATGGGTGAGGGACGTCCGGGGCCTGCCCCGATTCTCACACATCGCGGGCCGGCCGCGTGAAGTGAGCGGTGCGAACTTACATCGGCCTTGCTTCGGCCGTCTGCGGGGCTTCCCGGACCGCCATTACCCGTCCGGCGCTGCGTCGCGGCTGCCCTCAGCCCACCTAGTCGACGTAGCCGATGGCGCGCAAGTCGTCGAGGGTGCCGGCCTCGACCTCCCCCGCGCTCACGCCGTGGTAGGAGAGGTCGAAGCGCTCGCGGAGCGTCTCGAGGAAGGCCTCCGCAGTCCGGTGCTGCGCCGCCCCACCTGCTGTCCCACGCTCCAGCAGGCGCGTCTCACCGTCGGAGTCCCACAAGAACTGCTGCGAGCGAGTCACGACTGTCTTCTTGGCCACGGCCGCGTGGAACGTCTCTGCGAACACCATCCGATCGGGATCGGTCGGCAGGGGGAAGACGCCGTCGATCAGCGCGCCGCTCGGCGTGACGCCCGCCAGGGAGAGCAGCATGGGATAGAAGTCCACCTGCGAGATCATCTCGTCGACCGTCCCGCGCTCGTCGGTTCCCCACAGGATGCACGGGATGTGGATCAGGCCTGCGTCGAGGTACGGCGGGTGCTCGACTCGGCCGCTCTCGCCCAGCAACTCGCCGTGGTCGGAGGTCACAAGGGCCACCAATCCGCGCTCGCCCGAGGCCGCGCGCAACTCCTCGAAGAAGGCGCCGATCAGCTCGTCCTGGTACATGCACTCGCCGTAGTAGAGGCAGGCGAGGTACTCCAACTCCTCGTCCGTGAAGAGCTTCTCGCCGCGATTGTGACGCGCGAGCCCTTCCTTCAGGTACGCGGCGCGCTCGACCCTGCTGCGGTCCATGAGCGCGGGATCGATGTCCTCGGCGCAATCGCTGACCCAGGGTTCGCGGCGGATGTAGGGGATGTGCGGCTCGTTGACGTTCACGAACAGGAACGCGGGTCGGCCGCGGTCCCGGCTCTCCAGCCAGCGCAGGGCCAGGTCCATGATCTCGCGCGCCTGGGGAGGGCCTTGGCCGAGGAAGTGGTGCGCGATCCGTTCCAGCCAGGTGTCGGTCTTCGACTCGAGCTCGAGGGCCACCGCGCGATCGAAACCTCGTCCCCAGCCCTTCGACGGCAGGATGGCGGCCTTGCTGGCGACATAGAGCGTCTGGTATCCGGCCCGCGAGAGAGCCTCAGCCAGGGTTGGCTGGGGAGTGTCGAGCAGCACCTGGTGCGAGTGCGTGCCGTGGTTGGTGGCGTAGAGCCCGGTGAACATCGAACCGTGGGTGGGCAGGGTCCAGGAGCCGGTCGCGATGGCGTTGTTGTAGACCAGGCCCTCCCCCGCGATGCGGTCGAGGTTGGGCGTCGTCGAGCGACCGCTGCCGTAGTGGGAGATCGCGTCACGGCGCAAGGTGTCCATCACGAACAGCAGCACATTGGGGCGTGGGTCGTCCCGCGCGTCGCCGCCACCTCCGATGTCGATGAAGCTGGCCACGAGGGGAGCGCCGCCCACGAAGGCAACGAAAGCGAAGGCGGAGGCGCGGTTTCGCTCGCCGAGCAGGGCCTTGATGCCCTGCAGGAAGACCCACGCCCCCTCGGCGCTCACGCCTCCCACGATGAGCAGCGGCCAGTAGGCCGTCAGGTTGCGTCGTTCGCTCTCCCCCAGGCCGATGTCGAAGAGGTGGAAGGCTCCCAGTCCCATCAGCCCCAGGGCGGTCAGGGTGGCAGTCCAGCCTTCCAAGGTGCCGCGCGGGACCTGGGGTGCCCCGCGATCGACCAGACACCAGGCCGCCGCCGCCGCGGCTCCGGCGGCGCCGCCGAGGACCAGTGCCGCCGCCAGGGAGGCCAGGACCGCCGAGGTGTCGAGCCAGTACAGGCCCGTGTCCCAGACCAGCTTGGCGGCGTCGAGGGCTGCCACGACGCTGCCCGCCGCCAGTCCTCCCAGGAAACCGAACTTGATCCTCTGCATGTCGTTCCCCGGGAGCGTCCGGAGTGGCGCGATGGTAGGGGCGAGCCCATGGCGGGTCAACGCGAGCGATGGTGGTAGGAGTCCACGCTGTCTCCTCCTCTGGCGAGGTGAGCGGGGCCCTGGCTGACGCGGCGCGCCGGGCGAGACGCGCTACTACCAGGCCTGGTACGCCGATCCTTCCGGGTCTCCTTGCGGTCAGGCGTTCAACCTCTCGAACGCCGTGCGCGTGGACTACTGAGTTGACGGAGGGTGAGGGCGCCGTAGACCACGCGCCGTCCCCTGCATCCCGCGCCTCAGAAGCTGATACGTTTGCCCAGGCCGAGCAGCCGCGCCTGCGCCAGCACCGCACCGCCAGCCGCGACATCCTGAACAGCGAGGCCGACGGACTTGAACCAGGTCACTTCCTGGTCGTCCCTACGCCCCGGCACCTCGCCGCGGACCACGTCCCCCAGGAGCACCCAATCCGCGGGGTCGGTCAGGCCCTGGGCCGTGGCCTGGATCAGCTCCCCCGCCTCCTCGAGCGCGGCCTGCCTGTCATCGACGACGACGCGCGCGCACCCCGCGAGGGCGGGATCGACCTCGACCATCTGGGGTTGAAAGCTGCCGACCGAGGTCAGGTGCGCGCCGCGCTGGAGCATGTCGGCGCTGAACAAGGGCTCGGTGGCCGGGGTCGCGCTGCAGACGAGCTGTGCACCGTCGAGGGCGGCCGCCACCGTCGCCGCGACCTCGATGCGCGCGTTCAGTTCAGGCTGGAGGCTCTCGGCCAGGGCTCGCGCGCTCTGACCATCCCGCGACCAGACCCGCACCACTTCGAGCGGTCGCACGGTGTCCATGGCCATCAACTGCGTGCGAGCCTGCGCTCCCGCTCCGAGCATCGCCGCGACGCGTGCCTCTGGATGGGACAGCCACTTCGCTGCCACACCGCCCGCGGCCCCTGTGCGCCACGCGGTCAGGAAGGTGCCGTCGATCAGCGCGCTCGGAGCTCCGGTCTGCTCGTCGAGGAGCACGACGAGGCCGGAGGTCGCCGCGAGACCGCGGTCGGGGTTGCCCGGGAAGAAGGAGACGATCTTGGTGGCCAGCCCGGCTCCTGGCAGGTAGCCGGGCATGACCAGAGACGTCCCTCCGACCGGCGCCACGGAGAGCTGGGAGCGCTGTGGTGTTACACCCTGGCCCAGCGCCTGGGCCACGAAGGCGACCTCGGCCGCCTCGATCGCCTTGGGCATGGGGAGAGCCGTACGTACATCGTCCGCCGAGAGGGTCAGGAGTTCCACGGCCTCATTGTGACCTGATGTCAGGCAGGGATGCACTGCATGGGCTTTCGAAACCACCCCAGGCTGCGTAGCCTGACGCGCCGTACACCCATGACCGAGGCCAAAATGGACATCCAACGCATCACAGCCTGGCAGCTCGACCTGCCCCTCCACGAGGGCAGTTACAAGTGGTCTGGAGGCAAGTCGGTCGAGGTGTTCGACAGCACCGTCGTCCGGGTCGAGACAGCTGGCGGCAATGTCGGTTGGGGCGAGGTTTGCCCCCTCGGCCCGGCCTACTTGCCCTCGTACGCCGCCGGGGCCCGAGCGGGGCTCGCGGAGCTGGCGCCGGACCTGCTCGGCGAACCGGCGACCGAACTCACTCGTCTGAACCGTCGCATGGACGCCCTCCTCAAGGGGCACCCCTACGCGAAGTCCGCCATCGACATGGCCTGTTGGGACGTGCTCGGCAAGGTCGCGGGACTTCCCTGCTGTGACCTTCTGGGTGGACGCTACGGCGAGAGCGTGGCCCTGTACCGCGCGATCTCCCAGGATGCTCCGGAGGTCATGGCTGAACGGGTTGCCGGCTATCGGGCCGAAGGCTACCGGCGCTTTCAGCTGAAGGTCGGTGGCGATCCCGACGTCGACATCGCCCGCATCCGCGCCGCCGCTCTGGTGCTCGAGACCGGCGACAAGCTGATCGCCGATGCGAACACCGGCTGGCTGATGCACGAGGCCGCGCGGGTCGTCCGTGCCGTGCGAGACGTGGACGTCTACATCGAGCAGCCCTGCGAGACCTACGAGCAGTGTCTCGCAATCCGACGCCGCACCGACCACCCCTTCGTCCTCGACGAATCGATCGACGGCCTCACCCCGCTCCTGCGAGGGCACGCGGACCTGGCCATGGACGTGGTGAACATCAAGATCTCCAAGTTCGGTGGGCTGACCCGGGCGCGGCAGGCGCGCGACCTGTGCGTCGAGCTCGGCCTGGGCATGACCATCGAGGATTCCTGGGGAGGGGACGTGATCACAGCCGCGATCAGCCACCTCGCCCACTCGACCCCCGAGGACTTCCGCTTCACCGCGACCGACTTCAACAGTTACGTCACCCGCGACTTCGCGGACGGCGCACCGCAGCGTGAGGGCGGCTGCATGTCTGCCTCAACCGCCCCGGGCCTGGGGGTCGAGGTCCGGGAGGATGAGCTCGGCGCACCCTTCCTGGACGTCGCCCGATGAGCATCCCCCTGGGGCTGGCCGCGTGTGTCGGGCCCCGCAACCCTTCCACGGCGCGGTCCTTACCCACAGCCCCGGGATCGCGCACGCGGGCGGGATCGCTCTCGTGACCGAAGCGGTGCAGGAGACCGGCGCGGGCGGCGCCGCACGGCTCGTCGGCACGGTGATCGCGCTGGCTCTGGCGGGCTGCGGCGGGGGTGAGGCGCAGGTCAACGTGCTGCTCGTGACCCTCGACACGACGCGCGCGGATCGGCTCGGGTGCTACGGGAACGAGCGCGTCGACACCCAGAACCTCGACGCCCTCGCGCGCGAGGGCGTGCGCTTCGAGCAGGCGTTCAGCCCGGTGCCGTCCACCCTGCCCTCGCACTGCTCGATCATGACCGGCGCCTCGCCAGCCCGACACGGCGTCCACGACAACGGGATCTACCGCCTGGACGAGAGCTTCACGACCCTCGCCGAGCGCCTGACTGAAAAGGGTTATCGCACCGGAGCCTTCGTCGCGGCCTTCGTGCTCGACCGGCAGTTCGGACTCGACCAGGGATTCGCAACCTACGACGACGAGATGTCCGCGCCGCTGGTCGCGCGCGACCTCGCAGCCCTGCGGGAGACCGAAGCGCTGACCGACGAGCAGAAGAAATGGTTCGCCCAGCAGGCCTCGCCTTACCAGCGGCGGGCGGAGGCGGTCACGAACGCGGCGCTCGGGTGGCTGGCGGAAGGGGATGACGAGCCGTTCTTTCTGTGGGTACACGCCTTCGACGCCCACGCGAGCTACCAGGCGCCGAGCCCCTTCGACACGGTCTACGACCCCGACTACGACGGGCCGCTCGCCGGTGACCTGGGGAGTTTCTACCGTGCCGCCGAGGAGCGCGGCTGGACGCCGGGTTCGGCACCCGCGCGGGAGATCGAGCACATGATCGCCCGCTACGACGGCGAACTGGCCTACCTCGACAGCATGCTCGGGCGTCTGTTCGCCGCCCTGGAGGGCGACGGACGCTGGGACGAGACCCTGGTGGTGGTGGTCGGCGACCACGGCGAGGGTTTTGGCGAGCACGGGCAGTTGTGGGAGCACAACGCCGAGATCTTTGACGAGGTGATGCGCGTGCCGCTGATCGTCAAGCGCCCCGGCGGCCGCTCGGCGGGGAGCGTCGTCGATGCACTGGTGCGCACGACCGACCTCGCGCCGACCATCCTGGCGGCCGCCGACGCTCCGGGCTGGGCGGAGCTCGAAGGCGCGCCCCTGTTCGACGGCGAGGAGCTCACCCCGGGCCCGCCGCGACAGATCCTGCTGCAGGCCCTGCGCGAGCGCCAGGCCTGGGAAGCGCCCCACTCGTGGCTCGGCTTGCGTGGCGCCGAGGAGAAGCTCGTGCTGCTCTGCGACCTGAGCGGTGCGGTCATCCAGACTGCCTTCTTCGACCTGGCGAGCGATCCCGGCGAGCAGAGGGCCGGCGTGGCCCACGATGACGCCGCGCGCGCCGCCGATTGGACCGCCCGGGCCCTGCGGTTGTACGCCGAGCGTCGGGACGCGGCCGGCGGCCGGGGCTGGCGCGGCATGGACGCGCTGACGAGCGAGGCCCTGCACGATCTGGGCTACACGGGCGGCGCGGACGAGGAGTAGGGTGGCGGCCGTCCGCGGGCCGGCGAACCCCGCGCATCGGCGGCGGTGCGCGCCTTCAGTTCGGCGCTCTATTCGCGCCAGGCCGCGCCGCGGCGATGTGCGGCGAGCTGGGCCTCGAGGCTCGTCGGGAGCGACCGCCCCGCGCCCAGCAGGGCGTCGCGCAGGCCTTGCAAGACGCTCGTCGCTTGCACCGTGTCGCCGCTCTCCGCCAGGGCCGCGGCGCGCACGCGCGCCAGGGGCGCGATGCCCTCGCCCGCGCTGCGCTCGACGCGATCGAGCACTTCCAGTGCCAGTTGACCGTTGCGTAGGCCGTCGTCGCTCACGGTCGAGAGGAACCACGCGTACTTGAGCCCCGCTTCGAGGAGGCTGGCGTCGTTGGGGGCGGCTTCCCAGGCGGCGGCGTAGTGCCCGGCGGCCTCGTCGGCGCGGCCTGTGGCGCGCGTGCGGTCCGCCAGAAACAGGTTCGCCGTGAAGTGCACCGGGTCCGCCGTCAGGGCGCGCCGACCCCAGACCTCGGCCTCTTCCGTGCGACCCAAGCGGTGCAGCAGGACGGCCGCCAGCGCCGGCGGTTCGGCCCAGCTCTCGCGCAGACCTGCCGCACGCCGAGCGTGGACCAGCGCCGCCTCGCCCTCGCCCAAGGTCGAGAGCAGCAGGGCGTTGTTCCACTGGATCATGAAGTGGTCGTCCTTGCGGGCCACGGCGTCCGCGAGCAGGGTGCGCGCTTCCGCCAGCTCCGCGGCGCCCTGTTCGCGGCCCAGTCGCTGTCCGCGGCGCAAGAGGAGCGCGCCCAGCTCCGACTGGGAGAGCCACGAGTCGGGGTTGTGGGCCAGGGTGTGGCGATAGAGCGTCTCCGCGTCGGCGAAGTGGGCGCTCTGGCCGAGGGTCAGGGCGCCGGCCGCCACAACCGGCACGAGCAGGGCCGGCCGCGGCCAGGCGAGGCGCTCGACCAGGGCCGTCCAGCCGGCGGCGACGAGCATCAGGATGCCCAGGGACGGCAGGTAGACGAAGTGGTCCGCCACGAAGGCGAAGAGCATCGGGTAGTAGGTGATGAGGCCCAACGCGGGGAAGGCGGAGCCCGCGAAGAACGCCAGGGCCAGGGCCGGCCCGCGCGCGCCGCGCCGATAGGAGCGCAGTCCGACGAGGGCGATGGCGACCACCGCGGCCACCGACCACCACTGCAACGCCGCGCTCGGGTCGATCTCCCAGCGCGCGTAGTTGAAGAGCAGAGGCCACGGCGCGAGCAGTTTGGCGGGGTAGAAGAGCAGGGCGCGCGAGGCGATCAGCAAGCGCTCGGAGACGCTGAAGACGAACTCGTGGCCCTGGGCGCCGACCCATACGCGCTCAACATGGGCCGTGTGCAGAGCCAGGCCGATCCCGACGACGAAGAAGGGCAGCAGCGGCGCGAGGCGGCGCGCGTCGAGGGCGCGGCCGCGGAAGAGGAAGACCAGGATCAGGGCCGCCGGGAGGGTGCAGGTGACGGATTTTGAGAGCAGGGCGGCGACGAACAGGGCCAGGGCGAGGGCGTAGCTCCCGCGGCTGCCTGCACCGCGTGCGCGGCGCTCGTCGAAGCGCAGGTAGGCGCCGGCCGCCAGCAGGTAGAAGGTGCCCGAGAGCACGTTCTTGAGCTCCATCACCCAGGCCACGCTCTCGACTTGCAGCGGGTGCAGGGCGAAGAGCGCCGCGGCCAGTCC
>DASCMO010000115.1:0-49918 GCA_036010965.1 Planctomycetota bacterium
CTCCGGGGTCACCAGGACGACCGACCAGTCCCCCACCGACTCCGCCGCCACGGGCCGCACGCGCTCGCCGCGCCCCTCGCACAGGGCCAGACCCGTCGCGGCCGCCTCCAGAAAGAAGGGGCAGTCGGAACCGAGCTCCGCCAGCGCCTCGCGCGCCCACTCCGCGCGCTCCGCGCCCGCGAGGTCGAGCCCCAGCACGGCGGCGCTCGCCGCCAGGGCCGCCGCCGCGTCGGAGCTCGCGCCCCCCAGGCCCGCCTGGGCCGGGATGCGCTTGACGAGTTCCACGGTCAGACCGACGCCGCGCGCCAGCCCCGCCTCCCGCGCCGCCGCGAGGGCGACCGCCGCCGCGCGCCAGGCCAGGTTCTCCTCGTCGCCGGGCACCTCGCCCCCGGCGCCGAGGCCGCTCACCTCCAAGGCCACGCCCTCCCCTGGGCGGGTGGCGACACGCAGCTCGTCGGCGAGCTCCAGGGCCAGCAGGTGCGTGCGGAGCTCGTGGAAGCCGTCCGCGCGCCGCCCACGCAGTTCGAGGGTCAGGTTGATCTTGGCCGGCGCGAGGACGCGGACCACTCGGGGCGGCGAAGGGCTCAAGCGCGCCCGTCTCCCCGCGCCCCGAGCACCCGGTTATCGATCAGGCGCACGCCGCCCACGCGCGCGGCCACCAGCGCCACGGCGCGCTCCAGATCTCCCGCGGGAGTGCCGGCGCTCCAGGCCTCGGGGTCGCGCAGCTCGGCGTACTCGACCTCGACGCCGTCGCGCTCGAGCCCCTCGCGCAACAGCGCCGCGAGGGCCGCGAGGTCCCGCGCCCCCTCGCGCCAGGCCGCATCCACCGCCGCCAGGGAGCGCGAGAGGCACGCGGCCCGCTCGCGATCGTCCGCGCCGAGCAGGTCGTTGCGCGAGGAGCAGGCCAGGCCCGAGGGCTCGCGCACGATGTCGCAGACCACCACCCGCGGCCCGCCGCGGCGAGCCGCGAGGTCGGCGATCACCAGCGCCTGCTGGTAGTCCTTGCGACCGAAGTAGGCGCGCTCGGGCGCGACCACGTCGAAGAGACGCTCGACGATCGTCGCCACACCCTCGAAGTGGCCCGGCCGGCAGGCGCCCTCGAGGCCCTCGGCCGCGGGGCCCGGATCGACGAGGTGCTCGGGCGGGAGGCCGCCGTCGGGGGACAGCTGGCCGGGGAAGAACTGCTCGAGGGTGCCAGTGAAGACCATCGCCGCGCCGGCCGTCTCCAGCAGCCGCGCGTCGCCCTCGAGATCGCGCGGATAGCGCTTCAGGTCGTGCGGATCGTCGAACTGCAGAGGATTGACGAAGACGCTCACGCAGGTCTCATCGTTCTCCGCCACGGCACGCTCGACGAGCGAAAGATGGCCGACGTGCAGGGCACCCATGGTGGGCACGAAACCCACGCTCACTCCCCGCGTGCGGCGCTCGGCGCACCACGCCCGGGCCCGCTCGGGGTCCTCGAGACGCTCGATCACCGCTCCGCTCCGGCGCGCGCGCGCGCCAGCTCCGCCGCGCGCGCGCGCACCGTGAGTCCCGAGCACGCCAGGACGAGCTCGGGCGCGATCTGGGAGAGCGGTTCCAGCACGAAGCTCCGCTCTTCGAGCCGTGGGTGCGGCAAGGTCAGGCGCGCGCTCGCCAGAGAGCAGTCGCCGAAGAGCAGCAGGTCGAGGTCCAGGGTGCGCGGCCCATTCGGCAACTCGCGCGAGCGGTCGCGCCCAGAGCGCGCCTCGATCGCCTGCAGGCATTCGAGCAAGGTCAGGGGTTCGAGCAGGGTGCACAGCTCGAGGACGCCGTTCAGGAACGGGGGCTGGTCCGGCGGGCCGCCGACGGGCGCGGTCTCGATCCAACTTGAGACGCGCTCCACCCGCAAGCCATCGGTGGCCGCCAGACTCTCGACGGCGCGCTCGAGGTGCGCGCGTCGCTCACCCAGGTTGCTGCCCAGGGCGACGAAGGCGGTCGCGCCCGCAGCAGGAGAGCTCACAGGCGCGCGTCTCCGTCGCGAGCGGTCTGGCGCGCACGCGCCAGATCCCATAGCCAGCGCACGACGCCGTAGAACACGAAGCCGTTGAAGGCCACGAAAAGCAGGGGCACCGGCGCCAGGTAGAGACCGAGGGCCACGAAGACGATCGTCACCAGGGCGAAGAAGTTGCTGCGCTCGTTGGTCAGGTTCGCGCCGGCGTGGACGTAGCGCACACGGCTGACCATCAAGAGCCCGATCAATGGCAGGGCGAGGGTCAGCCAGACCGGCACCCAGGTCAAGAGCGGCTCCCAGTCCACATCGCGCGTCCAGCCCATGACGCGCCCCAGGGGCGTGGGCGTTCCCTCGGCGAGCTCGAGCTCGGGGCGGCTGAGGATCAGGTAGATCCAGATCGTCGACGCCACCGCCCCCGCTGCGGCGGGCGAGGGCAGGCCGCGGAACTCCGCGTGGGCGGAGGCCTCGTGGTCCGATTCGAGGTTGAAGCGCGCCAGGCGCAGCATCGCCATCAGCGAGTAGCAGCCCGCCGCCGCGAAGTGCAGGCGCGGGGAGGCCAGGAAGCCGGCGGCGGTCTCCTCGTGCTCGAAGAGGGCCTTGGCCATGATCGCCGGCGCGACCCCGAAGGTCACGACGTCCGCCAGGGAGTCGAGCTGGCCGCCGAAGTCGCTGTAGGAGTGGGTCAGGCGCGCCACCCAGCCGTCGAGGCCGTCGAAGAGCATCGCCAGGAAGATCAGGAAGCAGGCCGCCTCCATCTTCTCGTAGAAGACCCCCGGATCCTGGTCGTGCCAGGCCAGGGCGTCGATGCTCTTGGACAGGGCCAACAGCCCGCAGGCCCCGTTGGCCAGGGTCAAGAGGTTGGGGAGCGTGGCGATCGGCTTCATCGCCCGCCCGTTGTATCCCCGCCCCTCCCGCCGGCACAAGCCCGCAGGGCACCCACACCGCCCCCAGGGGCCCGGCGCGCGCGTGTGGGGCCTCGGTGAGAGCGAAGAACTGGATCGGAAGGACCTGGAAGGGCTCCGCCCGGCCGATAGCATCTGCAGCATGACCGAGATCGCCGCCGTCCACGCCCGGGAGATCCTCGACTCCCGGGGCAACCCGACCGTCGAGGCAGAGGTGCGCCTCGAGAGCGGCGCCAGCGGCCGGGCCGCGGTCCCCTCGGGAGCCAGCACCGGCGCGCACGAGGCCTGCGAGCTGCGCGACGGCGAGGGGCGCTACGGGGGCAAGGGCGTGCTGAAGGCCGTCGGCCATGTGAACGGTGAGATCGCCGAACAGCTGTTCGGCGTGGAGGGACTCGACCAGGGCGCCGTGGACGCCGCCATGATCGAACTCGACGGGACCCCGAACAAGTCACGCCTGGGAGCCAACGGCATCCTCGGCGTCTCCCTGGCCTGCGCCCGCGCTGCCGCCGAGGAGTGCGGGCTGCCGCTCTGGCGCTACGTCGGCGGAGCGAGCGCGCGCACCCTGCCCGTGCCGATGATGAACATCCTCAACGGCGGCGAGCACGCCGACAACAACGTCGACCTGCAGGAGTTCATGGTCATGCCCTTCGGGGCGACGAGCTTCGCCGAGGGCCTGCGCATGGGCGCCGAGATCTTCCACGCCCTCAAGGCCGTCCTGCGCGAGGCCGGACTCTCCACCGGCGTCGGCGACGAGGGCGGCTTCGCCCCCGACCTGGGCTCCAACGAGCAGGCGATCACCCTGATCCTCTCCGCCGTCGAGAAGACCGGCATGCAGCCGGGCCGCGACGTGCGCCTGGCCATCGACGCGGCTGCCTCGGAGTTCCACGACGAGGGGAAGTACACGATCGAGGGCGCGGCGAAGAGCGCCGAGGAGTTGATCCACTTCTACGCTGGCCTCGTGGACAGCTATCCCGTCTTCAGCATCGAGGACGGCCTCGACGAGGACGACTGGGACGGCTGGCGCTCCCTGACCGACGCCATCGGCGAGAAGGTACAGCTCGTTGGCGATGACCTGTTCGTCACTGACACCGAGCGTCTGGCGCGCGGCATCGCCGAGAACGCGGGCAACTCGATCCTGATCAAGGTCAACCAGATCGGCACCCTGACCGAGACCCTCGACACGATCGCCCTCGCCCACCGCAACGGGTTCCGCTGCGTCATGAGCCACCGCTCGGGAGAGACCGAGGACACGACCATCGCTGACCTGGCGGTCGCCACCCACTGCGGACAGATCAAGACCGGCGCGCCCTGCCGCAGCGATCGGGTGGCGAAGTACAACCAGTTGCTGCGCATCGAGGAGGAGCTCGGTTCGGCGGCCCGCTACGGCGCCCGCGACCTCGCCTGAGCCGAGCGATGCGTTCCATGAAGAGCCCCCGCAAACCGTCCGACAGCCCGCGCGCCGGGGCCGGCCTGGTGCGCCTGTTCGGCGGCCTGCTGGGCGGCGTGCTGTTCTGGATGCCGGTCTGGGTGCCGCTCGTGCTCCTGGCCCAGGTCGGCCTGCTCGGCCTGCGGCCGGCGCGCACCGAGAGCCGCCAGATCGCCGAGCACGAGATCGAGCTGGCCAAGCGCCTCAAGGGCCACAGCGAGCGGCGCGCGACCCTCGAGGCCTGGTCGGAGGCCCTCGACGACCCGGTCTACCGCGAGCGCATGCAGCGCTTGCTGGACGGGCGCTGAGCGGATGGGCGCCGCCCTCGGCCTCGCGGCCGCGGTGCTCTGTGTCGCGGGGTTCGCCGCGCACCAGGGTGAGGGAGAGGGCGCCCTCTCGAACGACGCCTGGCTGCCGACGGACGAGGACGCGGCGCGGCTCCTGGCCGCCGGCGACGGCGAGCTGGCCCGCCGCCTCGCCGCCAGCCCGAACTCGCCGGCGAGCGAACTGGTAGCGGGCCTCGACGCCTGGCACGACGCCCTGGTGGGGAGCGCGCCGGGCGCCGCCGTCCCGCTCGCGCTGCCGACGGCCGCCACGGAGGACGCCTGGACGCCGAACGATCCCGACGGGACCTTCGCCCGCCGCAGCGAGGCGGTCGAGGTGGCGGTGCTGCGTCGCCTGGCCCTGGTCGCGCCCGAGCTGCGCGCCGCCTGGAGCGAGCGCTTCGGACCCCTGGCCGCCGATCGCCTCTCTCGCGCGCGCGGCGACGCGCGGGCCCTGGCCGCCCTCGAGCGCGAGCTGCCAGCGACCCTCGGCGCCGCGCGGGCGGCCCTGACGCTCTTCGAGCTGGCCCTCGAGGCGGGGCGCACGGGCATGGCCGCCGGCTGGCTTGAGCGCGCCGAGGAGCACGCCGCTCTGCTGGGCGAGGGCGCGCCCTTCGACGCCATCGCCCGGCGCCGCGCCCTGCTCGACACCCTCACGGCCCCGGCTCCGAAGGAAGCGGCCTGGGAGAGCGCGCGCGAGCTGACGCTCCTGCGCTCGGTGCCCCTGGTCGCTGCCGGGCGCCAGGCGCCGCCGGAGACCGCCGGCGCGCCGGGCCTGGCCTTCCTGGCGGACGGGCGCATCGCCGTCCAGGACGCCCTGCGCACCTGGATCGTCGACCCCGGGGGCGCGGCGCGCAGCTTCCAGGCCTGGAAGCTGGCCCTCGCCCGGGGCTTCGAAGTGCCGGCGCCGATCGCCGAGTTCGGCGAGGTCTGGCGCACCCTTCCCGCGAGCGACGGCGAGCTGCTGTACCTGGTGGAGGGCCGCGCCGGCTGGCGGCTGTTCGAGGTCGATCCGGCGCTCTCACGCGTCGGCGGCCCGCGCACGAACCTGCTGGTCTGCGTCGCGCCGCCCCGCGCTCTGCGCTTGCCCGGGCTGCGCTGGTGCGTCGGCGCGGCGGGTCACCTGGGGCCGGACGGCGTGCTGACGCCGCTCGAGGAGTTCCTGGGCCCGGGGGTCTGGGAGTTCCAGCCTGGGCCGGCGGTGGCGGGCAGCCTGCTGGTGGTCGCCGCTCGCCAGTGGCTGCGCGAGGAGCGCGAGGGCCGGGTGGTGCTCGTGGCGCCGGGGGAGGCGCGCAGCTTCGCGCTGGCCTTCGACCGTTCCGACGGGCGCCTGGTCTGGAAGCGCTCCCTGGGGCGGGGCACGGACGTGACCCTCGACCTCGGCGACCGCTTCGGTGTGCGGGCGATGGTGCGCAGCGGGGCCCAACCTCCGGCAATCATCGGTCCGCGGGCCTTCTTCGGCACGAACCTCGGAGCGGGCTTTCTGATCGAGCTGTGCGACGGCCGACCGGCCTGGGGCTTTCGCTCCCGGCGCCGCGCCGCGCGCGAGGCCGGTTGGCGCGGCGGCGCGCGGCCGCCGACCGTGGCGCTGGCGCAGGGAGCACCCTGGCCGCTCGTCCTGTGGGCGGCCGCGGACTCCGACCATCTCTACTGGTTGCGGGCCGAGCCCGACACGGACGGCGCCGGGCTGCTGGCCCACGCCCCACACCCCATCGGTGAGGGCGAGGAGCTGGCGGGAGGCGACGGCGCGCACGCCCTCGTCCTGGGCCACGCCGGTTCGCGCCGGACCCTCTCGGCCCACGATCCCACCAGCGGCCGGCGCCTCGATTCGGTCTACCTCGGGCGCGAGGAGCGCCCGCTCCGCGGCGCCTTGATCGGCGCGGCCAGGGCCCTGTTCGCCACCGACCACGGCCTCTACCTGCTCGACCGCGAGCGCGAGCTGTACCTGCTCTCGACCACGCCCCTGGGCGTCGCCGGCCTGCGCGGCGGCGGCGGTCTGTGGGCCCACGGTGAGCGCGTCCACCTGCTCGCCGGCGGCGCCCTGTGGACCTTCGCAACGCGCCAGGGACAAGGCTCCGGGAAGTGAGGGGCGCCCGCGACCGACGGAGGCTTGCGGCCCGCGAATGCGCTGTCATCCTCTGTCCCCATGTGCTGCGCGTCCCGATCGCTGTGTCTTCACCTCATCGCTCTGGCCACTGACGTTCCGAGCACCCGCCCCCTTCGTCGGTACGCTCAGGGATCGACGCTCGTGAACGTCAGGCCCACGCACCTGTACCGAAGGACCACCGGCGATCGGAAACTGTGAAGCTCGGCAAGCGCGTCAAGGAGAAGCTGAGAGGTCTGGTGCGACCGGGAGGCCGCGCCCGGCGCTACGTGCTCCGGCGCTACTCGTGCGAGGCCTTCTTCCGAGAGCTCACGGCTCGGAAGATCCAATACGTGGTCCTGCGCTGGTTCGAGACCCTGCCCGAGATCGAGCCGGGTGAAGACGTGGACATGCTGATCGCCGACGACGATCTGCCGAGGATCGCCGACCTATTCGTACGATTCCGGACGCCGCTCGCCTGCGACGTCTACTCGCTCACCGGTCTGCCGGGGAGCGACTTCCGGAAGATGGCCTACTATCCCCCCTACCTCGCCGAGCAAGTCATCGCACGGGCCGAGGTGATGCGGGATCTGTACCGCGTGCCCGGAAAGCGCGATCACTTCATGACCCTCGCCTTCCATGCCCTGTACCACAAGGGATACGCCTCAGGCCTGAAGTCGGAGATGACGCCAGCTGCTGCGCCCAAGAAGCTGCCTGACCACGACTACGAGGCTGCGCTGACTGCACTGGCCAAGGAGCTGTCCATCCAGGTCGAGATCAACCTGGAGTCACTGGACGCCTACATCACGAGCGAGGGGTGGCGCCCACCGTTCGACATGCTCGCCCGACTCGCCTTGTGGAACCCCTGGATCCACGACCGGTACTTCAGCGCGGGCCTGAGCGTGAAGGCGGAGCTCAGCGGCGTGGCCGTGTTCCTGGTCCGAGAGCGCGCGGTTGATCTCGGATTGGCCGATGACGCAGAGGATCGACTCCGCGCACAGGGTTTTCAGATCGTGGAATCGGTCACGATCCCTCCCCAGCGACAGGGCGCGGTAGCGGCGCGGCTGCGGGGGGGCAACTGGGGTCGAGGCCCGTGGGCCCATTCGGGCGGACCGCCCGCACGGGTGATCGTCGCCTGGGACCCCGAGCCGCTCCCCGTCGAGCCCAAGCTGCGCGAGAAATACCCTCTGCTGGAGAACGGCCGCGTCCTACGCGCGAAGCGGGAACTTCGCGACCACATTCTGCGCGGGCTCGGCAAGCGCGACCGATTCAATCCCCTGCACTCCGCCGACACGGACTTCCAGACATGGGAGTACATCGAGATCCTCCTGCCCGATCGGCTCGACGACCTGACTCGCAAGGTGGAGGCCTTTCATGCGGGCGTTCCCTGCTAACGCTGAATGCGCAAGCTCAACGAGAAGATCGCGCAGCTGAGGTGGGGATCCCTGGGGATACGTCGCGAGCGGGGACTCATCCACCTCCACGACACGCTCTCCTGCACCGGCTTCGGCGACAAGTACTGGGCCATCATGGGCCTGTTGCTAGGTTGCATGCGTGACGGCGTCCCGATCGCGTGGGACCGCGACGCCGACTTCGGTTTTCTGGAGCGCGACCTTCCAGAGTTTCTGGCCGCAGTCGGAGAGCTGCGGAGACAGGGCTTCAGCCCCTGCCGACTCCAGATCAACAACGACGGCCGGATCACGAAATGGGCCCTCCGCTACCAGGCGGTCAAGTTCGAGTTCTTCATGTTCGAGGAGCGAGACGACCGCCTGCGCTGGCACTACCACAGTCGCAAGGCTGGCCTCGAGATCGTCAACGAGATCGCGGCCCACGGCTTGGACGAGTTCGAGCTCTACGGACGCCGCTGGCTCAAGCCCGACGATACGGACGCCTACCTGACGGCGTTGTACGGCGACTGGCGCACGCCTGATCCAGACTACGTCTACTGGCGCGACTGCGGGGTCAGTATCGGCCGCCATCCCTGGATCGGCAGGCGGCGCCGGAGCTGGGCGAGCACGGACTCAGGGCAGCTCCAGCACGGCTCTTGAGGAGGGGTCGAGAGCAGCGGCAGCGCACCTCCACTGGCGAGGTTCGACCCTAGGCGACCTCGCCCGCAGCGCCCTCTGCGATGCTCACGGCCAGCCGCGCACGGGGCCATTTCATTGTAACGAGGGCCCACGGCCCCTATAAGAAGCGGAGAGTCCGAGGGACTCGCGCGGCGGCGGGCCGGCGCAGCCGGGAGCAGCGCCGAGAGCACTCCGACCGACCCCGGCACCCACCGATCCGGCCCGCAGAATCACCAGATCCGGCCCGAGAGGCCAAAGCACCAGGAACCCACCGATGTCCGAAGACCTGCTCCCGCGCCTGCGCGAGGTCCACTCGCAGATGAAGGAGGAACTGCAGCGCGTGATCGTCGGCCAGGATCAGGTCCTCGACCAGCTCCTGATCGCCATCCTCGCCCGCGGACACTGCCTGCTCGTGGGCGTTCCGGGCCTGGCCAAGACGCTCATGATCTCGAGCCTCGCGCGCACCCTCGACCTGGGATTCAACCGCATCCAGTTCACCCCCGACCTGATGCCGAGCGACATCACGGGCACCGAGCTGCTGCACATCGACCCCGAGACCGGAGCGCGTAGCTTCCGCTTCGAACAGGGCCCGCTCTTCGCGAACGTCATCCTGGCCGACGAGATCAACCGCACGCCGCCCAAGACCCAGGCGGCGCTGCTGGAAGCGATGATGGAACACCAGGTCTCCTCGGGCGGCAAGCGCCACCTCCTGCCCGACCCCTTCTTCACCCTCGCGACCCAGAACCCGATCGAACAAGAAGGGACCTATCCCCTGCCCGAAGCGCAGCTCGACCGCTTCATGTTCATGGTCCAGGTCGGCTACCCGAGCGCGGAAGAAGAACGCGAGATTCTCAAGCGCACCACCAGCGGCGGAGAGGTCGAGCTGAAGAAGGTCCTCACGGGCGAGGAGCTGCTGCGCCTGCAAGAAGCCGTGCGCGCGGTGCCGATCGCCGACCACGTCTACGACTACGTGCTGGCCCTCACGCGCGGCACGCGCGTGCGCTCCGAAGACCCCCTGCCGTTCCTGCGCGAGTGGGTCACCTGGGGCGCCGGACCGCGTGCCAGCCAGTTCCTGGTCCTGGGCGCCAAGGTCTGCGCCGTCCTGGCGGGACGGGAACACGTCGCCGTCGAGGACGTCAAGACCATCGCCCACCCGGTGTTGCGCCACCGCATCCTGACCAGCTTCTCCGCCGCGGCGGAGGGCGTCACCTCCGACTTCATCATCGACCGCCTGCTGGACGAGGTCGCGCCCGGCGGCGAGGTCGGCTCAGGCGTTCCCGGACTTGCCCACGCACCCGGCCAGGCCGACGCACCCGGCCAGGCCAGCTAGCTAGAGCAAGACGTCATGAGCGGCGGCTCTCTCGACCCCGCGGTCCTCGACAAGCTGTCGGGCCTCTCCCTGGTGGCCCGCACGGTCGTCGAGGGGTTCATGGCCGGACACCACCGCTCGCCCCATCGTGGCAGCTCGGTCGAGTTCGCCGAGCACCGCGAGTACGTCCCCGGGGACGAGCTGCGGCGCATCGACTGGCGCGTCTTCGCGCGCTCGGACCGGCTGGTCGTCAAGGAGTTCGTCGAGGAGACCAACCTGACCCTCAGCATCCTCGTCGACGCCAGCGAGTCGATGGCCTTCGGCTCGCGTGCCTGGAGCAAGTTCGACTACGCGCGCTGGTGCGCTGCCGCCCTCGCGCACCTGACCCTCACCCAGCGCGACACCGTCGGCCTGGTGATGTTCGACGAGACGGACCGCAGCAAGGTGCCGCCCGGCAACGGTGCCGCCCAGCAGAAGGCCGTCATCGAGACTCTCGAGGGCGCGGAGGCGGGCGGGCCGACGCACATCGGTGAGGTGCTGAACTGGCTCGCCACGCGCCTGCGCCGGCGCGGGATCGTGGCCATCTTCTCCGACCTCTTCGACGAACCCGACGCGATCACCGAGGGCCTGCGGCGCCTGAAGTTCGGCGGGCACGAGCCGATCCTCTTCCACGTTCTCGATCCGCAGGAGATCGAGTTCGACTTCGAGACGATGCTCAAGCTCGACGGCCTCGAGGGCGCCGGCGTGGTCAAGATCGACCCCAAGTCGATCCGCGCCGCCTACCGCGAGGAGCTCGAACGACACAACAGCGAGCTGGCGCGCCAGGCGCGCTCCCTCGACCTGGACTACGTGCTGCTCGACACCTCGCGCAACGTGGACGCGGTCCTCTCCACCTACCTGGCCCGGCGCTCGGCCCGCGCGCGAGGACAGCACCGCTGAACATGGCCGCCACACCCTTCGCAGCGGCCGCCCTGGTCGACGGCTTCGTCCACCCCGCCCTGGCGGCCGGGGTCGCCCTGGCCGCGGTGCCCCTCGCGATCCACCTGCTCAACCGCCAGCGGCACCGGCCGATGGCCTGGGCCGCCATGCGCTTCGTACTGGCCGCCTACAAGAAGACGCGCCGGCGCGTGGAGCTCGAGAACCTGCTACTGCTGCTCTTGCGCATGGCCGCCGTGGCCGCCCTGGCCCTGGCCGTGGCGCGCCCCTTCACCGGCGTCACCAGTCCCCTGGCCGGGCTGACCGAGAGCCGGCGCGACGTGGCGATCGTGATCGACGCCTCGGCCTCCACGGCCTACGGCGGAGAGACCGAGACAACCTTCGAGCGCATCGTGGACCGGGCGCGCGAGCTCGTGGGAGAGCTGGACGGCGGACGCGGCGACCGCGTGCGCCTGCTGCAGGCGGGCGCCTGGCCGCGCCTGCTCTCGTGGACCAATCCGGCCGACGCCCTGGCGATGCTCGACCTGCTCGAGGAGCCGACCGACGAGACGCTTGACCTGGCTGCCGCCCTGGGCGAGGTGCTGCGCTTCGCCGAGGAGGAGGCCGCCGGCACGGACCAGAGCCGGGTGGAGATCCACCTCCTGTGCGACTTGCAGCGCAACACGTTCATCGAAATCGAGCGGGCGCCGGAAAAGGAGGGCGCCGACGGCGCCGCGCAAGCACCGCGCCTGAGCGATGTGCTCGACGCCCTGAACGCCCTGGGGACGCGCGTGGCGGTCGAGGACCTGGGCCCACCAGTCCCCCGCCCACCCAACCTGGGAGTCGTCTCCGTCGAGACCGCCGGCCCCGTCGCGGGCCCCGGAACGCCCGTCGAGCTGCGCGTCGGCCTACGCAACTTCGGGACGAAGGCCCGCGCGGGCGTGCGCGTCGCCCTGGTGGTGGACGGCGACCGGCGCCCGAGCCAGATCGTGAGCGTGCCGGGACGCGGACAGGCCCAGGTGGTCTTCCCGCTAGTCTTCGAGCGCACGGGAGACCACGCGCTGACTGCCGTCCTCGAGGGCGACCGCCTGGCCGTGGACGACGAACGCGTGGTGATCGTGCGCGTGCCCGAGCCCGTGCGCGTGCTGGTCGTCAACGGCGGACCAGCGCGCGAGCTGGAGCGCGACGCCGCCGGGTTCCTGATGGCCGTGCTCAGCCCCCTGGACGAGGACGGGCCGGGAAACTTCCTGCCTCCGGCGCCCTTCGTGGCAGAACAGCGCGGTCCCCACGACCTCGAGGACGAGGAGATCGACCTGACCGCCTTCGATGTGATCTGGACCGTGGACGTGGACGGACTGGCTCCCCAGGTCGTGCGCCGCATCGAGGAGCGCGTTGCCGACGGCGCCACCCTGATCTGCGGCATGGGACCGCGAGTCGATCTGGAGCACTGGAACACGCGCGCCTGGCGGGCCGACGGGAGCGGACTCTTGCCAGCCGAGCTCCTGCACACGGTCTCGGTGCGCTCGCGGAGCGAGAGCTACTACCGCGTAAGAGAGTTCGACGCCGAACACCCGGCGCTGCGCTTCTTTGCCGACGAACGCTGGCGCGCCTTCCTGACTGAGGTACCGATCTACGACTTCGTGGCCACGCGAGCGGCACCCAATGCACGCGTCCTCGCGAGCCTCGATGACGAGGGCGCCCACCCGCTGCTCATCGAGCGCGCCTTCGACCGCGGTCGGGTGCTCTTGTGGACCACGAGCTTCGACGCCAGCTGGACGCGCCTGCCAGTCCTGGCGCCGCAGGCCTTCATTCCCCTTGTCCACGAACTCACGCGCCACGGCGGGGATCTGCGACCGCCGCCGATCCACCTCGCCCCTGGCGCGGGCGTCGTGGCCGAGGTGGACGCTTTCCCGCGCAATCTGCAGCTGTTGCGCCCGGACGGGACGCGGCGCGAGGTGGAGGGCGAGGTGGTCGAACTCGACCGCAACCGCTGGCGGCTGCCCGCCGTCGAGGGCGCCGAGACCGAACGCACCGGGCTCTACACCCTGGCGAGCGAGGGCGGAGGGGCCGTCCTCTTCGCCGTGCACCTCGATCCCGGCGAGGGTGACCTGGAGCGCATCGAGAAGGGCGAGCTGGAAGGCCTGCACGAGGCGCTAAAAATGTACGCGCCACGCGCCGGAGATGCGGCCGAGGGCGGCGCGGGCGTCGGACAGCGCGGGGAACTGTGGCGCTGGATGGCCGGCGCGTGTCTCCTCGCCCTCGTGGCGGAAGCCCTCTGGGCAGGGTGGATCGGTCGGCGCAGGAGGCTGGCGTGATCGGCCTCGCCCTACGCGGCGTCGCGAACGCGAGCGCAAACGCCGGCGAGACCGGCATGCGCGAGACCCTGCGCTTCCTCGACCTGCCGGAAGCCTGGGTCGGGGTGTTGATCATCCTGCCCCTGACCGCCGGCGTGGCCTGGATCGGGTACCGGCGCGAGCACCTGCAACCCTGGGCGCGCTGGACCCTGGTCAGCCTGCGCTTCGTCGCCCTCGCGATCCTGCTCGGCGTGCTCTTCCGGCCCGTATTCGTCCAGCGCACGGAAGAGGTCAAGCCGGCCGAGGTGATCGTCCTGATCGACGACTCGGCCAGCATGCGGCGCATGGATGCCTACGCGGGAGACGACGCCGCGCGCGAGGCCCTCGCCCACCTCGCGCCACGCGCCCTGGGCGCGACCACGCGCCTGGAACTCGCGGCGGCCGGGATCGAGGGCGACCTGCTCCCCCTGCTGGCCGAGGGCGCCTATGAGCCGCGCCTGTTCCGCTTCGACGAGGACACCGCTCCCCTGCCCGACCTGACGGGCCTCACCGGCCGCGGCCGCGGCACTTCCCTGGGGGACGCCCTCTCGGGCAGCCTCGCCGCCCACCGCGGCCGACACGTGACCGACGTGGTGATCGTCTCCGATGGCCGCTCCAACGGCGGCTCCTCGCCGCTCGACGCCGCGCGCGCCGCGGCCGCCTCGGGCATCGCCGTGCACACCATCGTCGTGGGCGACACGCGCCCGGAGCGCAACGTCCTCGTGCAGCTGGTCGAGATCCCCGAGGAGGTCCTCGAAGGGGACGAGATCGCCGTCACCGCGCGCGTGATCGGCCGCGGCAGCACGGACCTGGGGACGGTCTCGGTGATCCTCGAGGAACTCGACCGCTCCGGCGCGGCAGCGCGCCTGCTGGCAGAAGAGAGCGCCCGCCCCGATGAGAGCGGGGAGCGCGTGGTTTTCCTCGCGCCCCCGGGAGCGCCCGAGCGCGGCCGCCGCGAGCGACGCTTCCGCATCTCCGTGGCGCCGGTACGCGACGAGACCCTACTCGACGACAACGCCGTCGAGTTCAGCATCCAGATCGCGCCCGAGAAGATCCGCGTGCTCTACATCGACGGCTATCCGCGCTGGGAGTACCGCTTCCTGAAGGAGCTGCTCAAGCGCTCCGACGAGAACATCTCGGCGCAGATGTTCCTGCTCTCCGCCACGGCCGACTTCCCCCAGGAGAGCACGCGCGGCCTGCCCTCCCTGCTGAGGATCCCCACCGACCGCAAGCAGCTGCTCGCCGACTACGACGTGATCATCCTGGGCGACGTGAACCTCTACGACGTCTCCGCCGACCCGGCGCGCTGCGAAGAGTTCATGGCCTCCCTGCTGGAGTTCGTCGAGCGCGGCGGCGGATTGATGATGCAGGCCGGCGAGCTCGACGACCCGCGCTCCTACGTGGACACCGAGCTCGAGCAGCTGCTGCCGGTCGTCCTCGACGCGCGCGGCGCGATCCCCTTCGACGGTGACACGACCGTCGAGTTCCGGCCCACCCTCGAGGACCCGGGTGCGCCGCACCAGATCGTTCGCCTGCACGCCGACGACGAGACCAACCGCGCCCTGTGGGAGTCCGAGGGCGGCCTGCGCGGCTTCAACTGGTACTGGCCCGTGGCGCGCGCCAAGCCGGGCAGCCAGGTGCTCCTGCGCCATCCGGTGGCCGAGGGTCCCTACGGCCGCCACCCGCTGCTCGTCGCCGGCTACTTCCCCGCCGGCCGCACCCTGTTCCTCGCCATCGACGCGACCTGGATGTGGCGCTACCGCTTCGGCGACCGCTACCACGAGCGTTTCTGGCGCAACGCCATCCGCTGGCTCGCCCTCGGTCGCCTCAAGAGCGGCAACCGGCGGGTGAGCCTCGACAGCCTGCGCAGCACCTACGCCCTCGACGAGCGCGTCGTGCTCGAGGCGCGCGTGCTCGACGAGGACTTCCGTCCGAGCGATCGCGACGTGCAGGAGGCGGCGCTGGTCGGACCCGACGGTCGACGGGAGGAGCTGACCTTGCTGCGCGTCGCCGGCCGCGACGGGCTCTTCCGGACCTCCCTGGAGGTGGACCGGCCGGGCAGCTACCAGGCCTGGATCGAGATCGGCGAGGAGCGCGTCACCAGCACGGAGTTCGAAGTTGTCCTGCCCTCGCGCGAGAACATCGACCCCTCCCCCGACCCGGCCGGAATGGCGGCCCTCGCCGCCATGACCGGCGGTGAGAGCGTCTCCATGGGCAACATCGACCGCCTGACGGTCGCCTTCCCGGGCGGCGAGGAGCGGCGCGAGGCGCTCTCCTCAAGCCTCAAGGACGCCTGGGACCACTGGGGGACCCTGCTGGCGGCCCTGGCGGTGCTCTCCGCCGAGTGGATCCTCCGCAAGCGCCTGGAACTAGTGTAGGCGATGTGGCGCGTTTTCCGACCAAGGACAGGCCGGCCGAGAGACTATGGAGGGGGAGGCGCGGCGAAAGAATGACGGCACGGCAGAGCAACATCGGAGGGAGCGTCGGACAGGGCCCGTGGACCGTGGCGACCCTCGTCGTCCTGAGCCTGGGCGCCTCGGCCCAGAGCGACGTCCGCACCTTCTCGATCCCCGACACGCGCGCCGCCGGAGCCCTGGCCGAGCGCGCCCGGGACCACCTCGACGCCCGGCGCTGGCACGAGGCACTGGCGGACCTGCAGCGCCTGCTGGAAGAACACCCCAACGACCTGCTCGGCGCCGAGCGACCGCGCGCCCAGGGGCGGCCCTCCCAGCAGGACGTGCACCGCGGCGCTGCCGAGTGGGCGCTCGCGGAGCTGGAGGGGCTCGAGGGCGAGGCACGCGAACTCTACCGCGACCAGCACGGGCGAGATGCGGACGCTGCCCTCGAGCGCGCGCGCGAGCGGGGCGATCCGCGCGCCCTGGCCGCACTCGCCGAGCGCTGGCCCTTGACCGACGCCGCCCTGGCGGCCTGCTGGACCCTGGGCGACGCCGAGCTGGAGCTCGGCCACCCCGACCAGGCATGCCTGGCGTGGGGCCGCGCCCTGCGGCGCGTGCTCGAACTGCCTGCAGCGCCGCAGACCGCCCCCGAGTGGGCGAGCGCGCGTGAGGCACTGGCGCGGGGCGGGGCAAGCGCGGGCGTCCTGAGCCGAACCGATTTCGCCCTGACGCTCCTCGAGCGCGGTGCTGGGGATCCCGACGCCACGACGCGCGAGCTGCGCCTGCCCGGTCCAGGCGAGGCGGCGCACGGCACGCCGGGGTTTGAAGCCAGCTCCTGGCCGCGCCCCTTCCGCCTGCCGAGCACCCACGCCTTCCGCCAGGCGCGCGCCAACCTGCACCCCGTGCGCGCGGGGGAGACGATCCTGGTCTCGACCTCCATGAGCCTGCTGGCCATCGACGCCTTCTCCGGCAGCCTGCGCTGGACGAGCGGTGAGGCCGCTGGCTGGGAAAGCCTGGAGCTCAACGATCGCCTGGAATTCTTCAAGGGCATCGACAAGGCCGGCGCCCTGATCGCGCCCGCGGCCTCCCAGGCGGTCGCCGTCGCCGCCCTGCAGGTGCCGATCACCCAGATCTCGAACCAGCGCTTCAACCACATCCCGATCCTGACCATCATCCCTGACCGGCGCCTGTTCGCCTTTGACGTCGAGACCGGCCGTGAGCTCTGGAACCACGCGCCGCGCGCGGGTTGGGACGGCGAGCAGGGCGGCTTCGCCGAGCGCATGCGCGTCGCCGGGCCGCCGGTCATCGCGGCATCGCGCGTGCTGGTGCCCACCTACCGCATGCAGGGCCGCATCGACTACCACGTCGCCTGCTACGCCCTGGAGACTGGCGAGCTGATCTGGTCCACGCAGCTCGTCAGCGGCCAGCGCGAGCTCAACATGTTCAACCGCCACTCCCAGGCCTTCTCGGCGGCGCCATTGCGGGTCGAGGGCGAGCGCGTGATCGCCTTGACGCAGCTGGGAACGGTGGCCTCCCTCGACCTGTTCACGGGGCGCGTGCACTGGGAGACCCTCTACGACCAGAACCCCCTGCCTCCGCGGCGCAACCACAACGCCCCGCGCCGGACCCAGTCATGGCGCAACGCTCCGCCGGTCGTGGCCGACGGCGTGGTGGTCGCGACGCCGGTCGACTCCGACGACCTGATTGGCATAGACATCGAGAGCGGATCGCTCCTGTGGAGCGTGCGCCAGTCGAAGATCAGCGACTGGGGGCGCGGGATGCGCACCGACGTGAACTTGCTCCTGGGTGCCGACGAGACGACGGTCTACCTGGGCGGCCGCCGGCTGCTGGCCCTGGCCTGTTCGGCCGGCCTGCGCCACGAGGCGCCCCACACCCTGGCCTGGCGCTTCACAGACCCGCTGCTGGCGGACGAGCAGTTCCCCGCCTGGCCCTTGCTGCTCGACGACCGCATCGTCGTCCCCACGACCACAGAACGCATCGAGATCCACCGCCAGACGGGCCGGCGCCTCCTGCGCGCCGCCCCCTGGGGACCTGGCGGCGGCGGCAACCTGCTGGTCGGGGAGGGCACGCTCTTCACCCTCAACTCGCGTTTCCTGACCGGCTACTTCGAGTGGGACATGCTGCTCTCCCGCGCGAGCGAGGCCCACGAGCGCGCGCCCGAGGAGTTGACGCCCGCCCTGAATCTGGCCGCCCTGATGGGCGAGCGCGGGCGCATCGAGGCGTTCGCAGGGAACACCCCCGCGGCGCGCGTCTGGCTCGACGACGCGGCGCACATCCTGACTCCCTTCCTGACCGACGACACGAGCCAGGCCGAGGCGCGCGTGCTGGCGGAGCTGCACGGGATCCTGCGCTCGAAGGCGCGCGTGTTGGCGGACCTGGCGGACACGCGCGGCGCCCTGAGCGCCCTGCGTGCGGCACGCGCGATGTCCCCGGACATCCACAGTGAGCGCGACACGCTGCTCGAGCAGAGCATCCTGCTGCGCAGCCTGGAGGACAACGCTCGCATGGCCGTCCTGACCGAGCTGGAAGCCGCCTGCGGGAGCCTCTTCGTCCACGGCGAAGTTGTCGCCGAACAGACGCCCGCGCAGGTGCTCATGCCGGACACCTTCGCGGGAACGAACGACGGCTCCTGGCGCATCGAGCCCCTGCTCGATCGCAGCGCCGAGGACGAGCTCCTCGTCTGGACGCTGCCCGTGGGACTCTGGGTCTCCCTGGAGCGCGCCGCTCACCTCGCGAGCTCAGGCGACGTCGCCGGCGAACTCGTAGAGCTGCACCACATGCTGCAGCACTGGCCCGAGGTGCCCCTGCCGCCGGGCAGCGTGACGGAGGTCGCTGGCGGGCGCATCGCCGCCCGCGTGGACGCCTTCGGCCTCGAGATCTACGCCCCCTTCGAGGACCGCGCGCACGCCCTGCTGGAGCGGGCGACGGGCGGTCGGGACAGGGAGCGGCTGGAGGAGGTCGCACGGCTCTTTCCACACTCACAGGCGGCCCGCGACGCCAACGACCTCCTGCTCGACTGGGCCGTCGAGGAGCAGGACGCGCCGACGGTGGCCAGGATCGTTCTGAGCGAGTTGCCGCGGGTCTGGTCCGCGGCGCACGCCGACGAGCGTGAGGCCCTCCTGGCCCTGCGCCTGGGGGCGACGCTCGAGAGCGGCGGCAACCGCGACACCATGCGCGAGCTCACGCGCGCCCTGGCCCGGGCCCAGCCGGACCTCGTCTCCCCCATCAAGGCCCACGGCGGCCTGACACTGCGCGAGCTGGTCGAGCGCGAGCCGCGCTTCGCCCACCCCACGGCGCTCGCGAGCCGCACCTTCCACGGCTCCCCACCCGTCCGCTCGAGCTACGACGGCCGACACACCCTACTGGGCGCGATGCCCCCGGCACCCGACGCGCAGGAGGACGAGCCGGAGGTGCTGCTGTTCGCGCGCGGCGAACCCACGCGCCGCGGCAACGCGCGCTCGGTCTCGATCAGCGCTGTCTCTGCCGCCAACCCGCAGGTGCCCCTGTGGTCCCAGCACGTGGCCATGCGATCAATTCCGGTCAACAACTGGGAGCAGCGCGTGGCCTTCGCGCCGGGCATCGTGCTGCTCGCTCTCGACGAGGGTGTGATCGCCCTCGGCCGCGACGGGGACGGCGACGGCGGCGGGGAGTGGCTCTGGGGCTGGACCGCTCCCGAGGGCGTGGCCGAGGCCGTCGAAGTGCACTCGGGCCTCGCCTTGGTGGTGTCGGACCTGCCCGGGAGCATGAGCCTCATCCACGCCCTGGACACCGCCACGGGGATGGTCGTCTGGGAGAGAGAGATCTCAGAGACGCTCCACTGGCCGCACGCGATCTGCGGCGAGCGGGAGGTGGTCTTCCTGCCGCGCGTCGGCAAGCGCACAGCCCTGGTCCTGGACCTGTTCACCGGACGCTGGACGCGCGAGTTCGACTTGCCGCACGCCCTCCGCAAGGAGGCCTACGCCACCAGCTGGATCGAGGCCGGGCGCCTGATCCTGCCGCGCTTCATGATGCTGAGGCGCCCCGAGCAAAACCAGATCGTCGCCCTGCAGCTCGAGACGGGCACCATCGACTGGACCGTGCGCTTCGAGGAGGTGGCCGGCGGTGGACGGGAGCTGCACGCGATCGTTCAGCACGCCGAGCGCACCTACCTCGTACTCCGACCGCGCCACACCCTGCGAGAAGACGACGCCCACGGGCTGCTCGTGGAATTGAACACCAGCGTCGGGGGCCACGCGGCCGTGGGCAACTTGAGGCTCGGTATCGAGCACCAGCTGATCGGCGTCGGCGTCCGAGAGCGGACGCGCATCGACTCCCCCTTCCTGTTCCTGCGCTCCTTCGGACCCGACGAGCTCGAGATGAAGGTGCACGCCGTACACCTTCCTTACGGTCACGAGCGCTGGGTCCGGCGCCTGCCCGTGTCCTCGGCCGATCTGTACGATAGGGACATGCCGATGCCCGCCGTGAGCCAGACGACCGTCGCGCTCGCATACAGCGAGAAGCCCCGCAACACCCGCCAGCCGGCGCGTACGATCCTGTACAGCTTCGACAAGAGCACGGGCACGCCTTCCGGCAACCAGATCCTCGACCTGCGCCTGGGCAGGGGCGATCAGCTGGAGCTGACGGCTCTGGGAGACGCCCTGTTACTCGCCGGAGAAGAGCAACTGCAGGTGATGCGATGATCCGCGCACGCCGTACTCCGCTCGGCCCCATGAAGGGGGCCCTGTGCGCGTTCGGGTTCGCGGTCGCGGTCGTAGGGGATGCCCACGCGCAGGGATCCGGGCCCTCCCGAGCTCTGGAGGTCACGCCCCAGCAAGCGAGCGCCGTGGAGCGCGGCCTGGTCTGGCTGGCAAACCACCAGGAGACCGACGGCAGCTGGAACGGGAAGATCGGCTACAAGCTCAACGACGACTACAACTACACGGCGGAGCGCGGCCACGTAGGCGTCACGTCCCTGGCCGGTATGGCGTTCCTCGCCGGCGGCCACCTGCCGGGGCGCGGGCGCCACGGCAAGAGCGTCGAGCGCTGCCTGGACTTCGTCCTCTCGTGCGTCCAGGAAGACGGCTACATCACCCACGCCGGGACGCGCATGTACAGCCACGCCTTCGCGACGCTCTTCCTGGCCGAGATCTACGGCATGACGCACCGCGACGACGTGCGCCACAAGCTACAGAAGAGTGTGGACTTCGTCGTCAAGTCCCAGAACGCCGAGGGTGGCTGGCGCTACGAGCCGTACGCGGTCGAGTCGGACATGTCGATCGTCGTGTGTTCCGTGCTCGCCCTGCGCGCGGCGCGCAACATCGGCATCCGCGTACCCGTTTCCACCGTCGACAGCGCCGCTCGCTATGTGGTCGACTCGGCGGTCACCGAGGCCTCCACCTCGGCCTTCTCGCACCCCGCCTTCGCGCGCTCTAGCGAGCTGGGCTCGTTCCACTATCAGAAGGACGTCCACTCGCGCTCCTCCTTCCCCCTGACGGCAGCCGGCGTGACCGCCCTGCACGGTCTGGGCATCTACTCCGACGAGGCCATCGAGCGCGGGATCCACTACCTCAATCGCGAGCTGGCGACCTTCAACCACCGCAACGGCAACGGACGCCGGAATCGGGGCGAAGGGCACTACTTCTTCTGGTACGGCCACTACTACGGCGTCCAGGCCATGTACACCGTCGGCAGCCCCTACTGGGAGCCGTACTTCGAGGAGGTGCGCGAGCTGCTCCTGGGCATGCAGCATGCCGACGGCTCCTGGCCCAACGAGACCGGCCCCGGGCCGGCCTTCGGCACGGCCATGGGCGTCCTGATCCTGGAGATTCCCTACCGCTTCCTGCCCATCTTCCAGCGCTGAAGCCTTGGACCCCGCCGCCACCCCCCTCCGTCGCACGCCCATCCTGGATGAGCTCCTTAAGCGCCTGCGCCGGCGCCTGGTGGTCGCGGTCTGGCTGCACGGTCTGGGACGCACCCTGGCCTGCGCGGCCGCCTGGCTGGCGCTGATCTTCGCCCTCGACTGGTGGCTGCACTTGCCGGGCGGCCTGCGCGCCCTCCAGACGGCACTCCTCGCCGCCCTGCCCCTCCTCGTCCTCTGGCGCGAGCTCGTGGCACGCCTGCGGCGCATCCCCGACCGGGCCGGCCTGGCCCTGCTCATCGAGCGTGGCCACCATTCCCTGCACGAGCTGCTCGTGAGCGCCGTCCAGCTGGCCGAGGGGCGCGGGGACGACCGCGACAGCGCCCTCGTGGCCGAGGTCCTGGCCGCCGCCGAGGCCCGCGCCGCGGCCCTCGACCTGCGGGCGGTCATCGACCCGCGTGGCCCGCGCAAGACCTTCGCCGGCGGGGCGGGCGCGGGCCTGCTGGCGGCCGCGCTGCTCTTCTCCTCCGCAGACGCCGCGCGCGTGTTCTTCCTGCGCATGGCGGGCGGCGGCCCCGCCTGGCCCCAGCGCACACACCTCTCGATCCGCGTCCCCTCCGCCGGAGGCCTGATCCAGGTCGAGGACGCGGGAGACGAGCTGCGCGTGCGCGTCGCGCGCGGCAGCGATGTGGGCGTGGTCGTCCACGCCGAAGGCATCGTGCCCGACGAGGTGATCCTGCACTTCGAGAGCGGGCAGCGCGTCGTGCTGGCCGCGACCGGCGGCGGTAACTTTCGCACGCTGTTGCGCTCGCGCCAGACCGACTGCGCCTTCCACGCCACCGGCGGCGACGACACCGATGGCCTGCCGCGGGTCGAGGTGCGCGTGCTCCGGCCTCCCGACATCGCGGCCGTGGCGGTGCGCATCACACCGCCCGCCTACACCGGCCTCGGCCAGCGCCTCGAGCGCGACCGCGACGTCGAGGTTCTCGAGGGATCGCAGATCACCGTCCACATGCTCCCCGAGCCGCCCCAGGCCACGGGATCGGTGCGCCTCTTGCCCGCCGATCGCCTGCTCCCCCTGCAACGGCGCCCCTTCCCCGCCGCCGAGTCGGACGCAGAGGGCGGCGAGACGCACGCCACACCTGACGGTGTGGCCTTCGACCTCGAAGCCCGCGACAGCCTGCGCTACCGCTTCGAGATCAGCGACGCGACCGGCCTTGCCAATCCCGATCCGGGCCTGTTCGGCATCGCCGTCGTCGCCGACCGCCCGCCGGAGATCGAGTTCCTGGCTCCGGCCCGGGCCGAGGTCGCGACGGTCGTCGGCGGCACCTTGCCCTTGCGCTTGCGGGCCTGGGACGACTTCGGGCTCGAGCAGCTGTCCCTGGAGATCGAGCTGCCCGGCGCCGCGCCCGAAGAGGCACGCACATTGCTCCTCGAGTGGGCGCTCCCGCCCGCCGGCTCATCCGATGGCGGCATTCCCATAGGCTCGGTGCGCGGCTTCGCTGCGCGCCGCATCGACCTGACCGACCTCAGCCCGGACGCGCTGCCAGTGGAGGGCCAGCTCTTCGGCCTGCGACTCGTGGCCCTGGACAACCGCCGGCCAGAGGGGCAGCAGGGTGCCTCTCTGCCCGTGCGCCTGCGCGTCGTCTCCGCCGAGGAGTTCCTGCGCCGTCTCCAGGACCGACTCTCGCGCACGCGCACCCTGGTGGGCAGCCTGCTGGAGCTGGCGAGCGAGAAGCACCAGCGCACCCTGGAGCTGATCGCCGCCATCGAGAGCGACCAGCCCGACGCGGCGCGCGAGACCGACGGTGTGGGCGCGGTCCTCTCCGGCCAACGCCGGGTCGCGGGGGACGCGCGCGCCGTCTCACGCGAGCTGACCGCCGTGGCCGCATCGCTGATCTACTCGCGTCTCGACGATCGCTCGGGACCGATCCTCGAGGCCCTCGACACCGCCGAGGCCGTCCTCGCCGACCGCAGATTCCACCCCGAATTGTGGGTCGAGCTCGCCCGCCGCGTCGAGCACGGCGAGCTGGGGAACGCGATCTTCGCCTCCAAGCTGGTGGAGGTCGCCGGCGTCTCGCTCGAGATCGGCGAGCGCCACGCTCCGGCCGCCATCGAGCACCTGCGCGCCGCCGCGGACACGACCAACCTGGAGGCGACCCACGCCGCCCTGCTGGCGGCCTCGAACCGCCAGCTGCAGGGGCTGGCCGCGACCGAGCGCTTGCTCGAGCTGCTCGCCGAGTGGGACAACTTCCAGTCCGTCCTGTCCCTCACGCGCGACATCCTCAACCGCCAGAAGAACCTCCTGGAACGCACGCGTCAGTACGCCAAGGAACACTGAGATGCACGCAAGAGTCCACGTCGCTCGCCTGTGCCTGTGGCTCGCGGTCGCGCTCGCGGTCACGCTCGCGCCGGCCAGCGCGCAGGACGAGGGCGGCCCCAGCCGTGAGCAGGCCGCCCTGAGCGAGGAACAGTCCCTGCTGCTGCGCAAGCTCGGGCGCCTGCGCACTTCCATGGAGCACCTCGCTGAGCGCTTCGAGGCCGAGGGGCGCACCCACGCCGCCGGCCTCCTGCGCGACGGCCTCAGCCACGTCGACGAGCGCGCCCTCGCCGGAGAGCACCGCACCCTCGAGGAGCTCATGACGACCTCCCTCGATGACATCGCCGGGGGCCAGAGCGTGAGCGCCATCCGCGGCCAGGAAGAGGCCATCCGCTCCCTCGAGCGACTGCTGGCGATCCTCATGGACCGGCCGGACCTCGATCAGCTCGAACGCAAGCTGGAAGAGCTGCACGAGCTCCAGGCGCACCTCGACCAGCTGGCCAATGCCGAGGAGAAGCTGCAGGGTGACACCGAGACCCTGCGGCAGGACTCGTCCAACGACGCCCAAAACCGGCTGACCGACGGCATAGAGCTCGCCCTCGCGAGCCAGCGCGAACTGCTGGCGGAGAACGAGGAGCGAGCGCGCGAGACGGGCACCCTGCGCCTCGAGGAGCTCGACCGGGAGCTCGCACGCCTGCGCGAGGATCAGCAGGTGGACCTGGCCGTGCTCTCCGCCTGGGAGCCCGACCGCCTGGAGGGTCTCGAAGAACTGGCCGGGGAACTCGAGCGGGCCCGCGGCGAGGCCGCGCGCGCGGAGCGACTGGAAGCGGCCGCCGAACAACTGCAACGCACCGCCGCCGGTGCCGAGGCCGGAGGCGAGCAGCGCGAGCGCGCGACAGCCGAGCTCGAGCGCGCGACCGAACGCGGAGAGCTCGAGGCCCGGGCGTCGGGCGACGAGAGCGCGCAGCGCGCGGCCGAGGCCCTGCGCGCGGCCCTGGAAGCGATGGAAGGCGATGACGCCGAGCAAACCGCCGAGGCGCTCGAGGCCGGGGCGCGGGAGCTCGCGGCGGCCGGCGCCCGGCAGCGGGAGGCCGCCGAAGAACGGCAGGCCCGGACCAGGGGCGAGCTGGAACGGAGCGCGGGGGAGAGCGCCGACGCCGAGGCCGACCTGGCGCGCGCAGCAGCCGCCGAGCTGAGCGAGGACGACGCCGCCGAGGCCCTGCGGCGCCTGCGCCGGGGCCTCGAGGAGTTGGCGCTGCTCGACCAGCACCTCTCGGCTTCCCAGGAGAGCAACGCCCAGCGCGCGCGGGCGATCGCAAGTGGACTCACGCGCCTCCCGCAGGGGCAGACGAGCACCGGCGAACAGGCCGCCTCCGCCCTGGAGGAAGCCGCCCAGGCGATGGGCGAGGCCGGCGCCGCAGCCGCGGCAGCAAGCGACGGCGAGGCGGAGGAGGCAGCCCGACGCGCAGAACAGGCCCTGGCCCGCGCCCAGGCCGCCATGCAGGCCGTGCGCGAGGAGGCGGGCGAGTCCAGCGGCGAGGGCGATGATCAGCTGGCGCGCCGCCAGGAAGAGCTGGCGCGACAGGTGGCCGAGCTCGAACGAGAGATCGACGGCGCCTCCATGGACAGCGCGGGGGAGGACGCCGTGCGCGAGGCCCTCGAGAGCGCCGGCGCGGCCATGGAACGGGCGGCCGGCGAGCTCTCCGAACAGAGCAGCGCCTCCGCGGCCCGCTCCCAACGCGAGGCCATCGAATCCCTGGGACAGGCCGCGCGCGAGGCGAGCGAAGGGGTCGTCCCCCAGGGCGAGGCCGAGCGCGAGCGCGCGGCCGAGCTCGCACGGGAGCAGGAGGAGATCGAAAAGCGCCTGTATGAGTTCATGGAGCGCTACGAGGAGCGCGGTGAGGAAGCTCCTCCCCTGCCGTCGATGCAAGAGGCCCAGCAGAGCGCGGAGCAGGCGCGCGAGGCGCTCGAGCAAGGCGACCTGGGGGAAGCCCAGGACTCCGAGGCGCAGGCGGAGCAGGAGATCCGCGAGGCCATCGAGCAGCTCGAGGAGGAAGAAGAGCAGTACCAGCGCCTGCGCGACGAGGAGCTCCTGTTTCGCATCGCGGAGGAAATCGAGGCCCTGGCCGAGAGCCACGCCGAGCTGATGGAGCAGACCGTCGAGGCCGATCAGGGGCGCACTGGGAGCAGCCGGCCGACGCGCTCCCAGAAGCTGCGCCTGCGCAAGATCTCCCGCGAGGAGGGTGCTCTCGCGAGCCGCGCGGCCCAGATGCGCGGAGCGATCGAGGAACAGGAGAGCCTGGTGTTCGCGGAGCTCCTCGGGCGCATCGAGGCCGACCTCGTGCGCATCGCGCGCGACATGAGCGAGGTCGGCGGCTACCGCAGCGATGAGAGGGTGCAGGTCGCCCAGGCCGAGGTGGCCCGCTCCCTGCGCTGGTTGGCGGAGGCCCTGGCCGAGGAAAAGGAACGCCGGGCCCAGCAGCAGCAAGAGCAGCAGCAAGAGCAACAACAACAACAGCAGCAGCAGGCGGCCAACCGCCTCGTGCCCGACGTGGCCGAGCTCAAGCTCCTGCGGCGCATGGAGGTCGAGGTGCTCGACTCCATCGACGAGCTGCTCGAGCTCTTCCCGGAACTCGCCGACGACGATGTCGAGGGCCTCGATCCCTTGCTACTCGAGGACATCCTGCGCCTGGCCCACCGCCACGAGCGCACCTCGGACCTCTTCGGACGATTCCGGGCCAGGTTGGGGCTTCCGGATCCCGATGTAACGACCGATACTGAAGATAGCGAGACCGACTCTCCCGATCAGGAGCCCTCATGAGAACCGCATCGCCCTCCATCCAGTCGCGGACCGCCCTGACCGGCGGCCTGCTCGTCTCCGGCCTGGCCCTGACCGCGGCCCTCGCCCAGGAGCCGGACATCGGGGTCGCGCCGATCACTCAGGAGGAGATCGACGGCGAACAGGTGATCCAGATCCCCGTTCCTGAGGCCCAACAGGAGATGGCGCGGCTGTTCGGCGAGGTCGAGCGCAACCTGCACGCGATCGACTCCCTGCTCTATGACGCGGGGGCCGGCGACACTTCCGCCCTGGCGGGCGTCGGTGAGGCCGGGCTCGATCGCCTGCTGCGCGAGTCGGTGGACACCGGCCGGGCGACCCTCAGCGCCATCGACCGCATCCTCGAGCTGGCCGCTCAGGAAGGGACATGACCCAACGGTGGCATGGGCGTCGGGAACGCCCAGAATCAGCCGGGAGAGAGCGAGCCCCGCAACGGCGACCAGCAGAGCAGTTCGCGGGAGAACACCCCCGAGAAACCCGGCAGTGAGCCCCAGGGCGCCCAGCCCGAGCCGCAGCCCGGCGAGCAGCAGCCCCAGCCGTCTCAGGGCGAGCCCGATGACCCGCGCGCCGCCGATGACCCGGAGCGCACCAACGAGGCGGGCGGCGACCCGCGGGCCCTGGCCACCGACGCGCCCTCCGCGATCGACGGCACCGACCGCTGGGGCGACCTGCCGGTCCACGTGCGGGACATCTTCCGCTACGAGGGCGGTCACGGGATGCCGCCCGAGTACCGCGACTGGATCGACTCCTACTACCGCCGCCTGAACGACGGTGAGCTGCAGCGCTGAGCGGCACGCGATCGCTCATCGATGCTTCAGCTCCTCGCCGCCCTGATCGCCTGCACGGGGGGGAGTGCCCTCGCCCCGCTCCAGGATCCCCCGAGCCCCGAGGCCCCGGCCTCCGACGCCTCGGTCCCGCAGACGATCGAGGGTAAGTTCACCCTCACGCCTCTCGTCGGCCCCACGCCGCGCCGCGGGCGCGTGCCCGCCTCGGCGCGCCGCTTCCTGGCCAAGGAGATCAAGGCCCCCTTCCGGCGCGCTGTGAGCGATCAGGCTGACGGCATTCCCTTCAGCCTCGAACCGCGAGATGACCTCGGGCCGGTCCGCACCTTCGACCTGCGCTTCCCCAGCCCGGCGCCGGTGGTGGAGGCAGAGCACCCCTCGGCGACGGTCGTGGCCCGCTACCTGTGCCCGGCGGAGCCGCCCGAAGAGCCCCAGCCCGCGATCCTGATCCTCCACCACCTGCAGGACGACCAGACCCTGGAGCTGGTCATGGGCTCGTGGTTCGCCCAGCGCGGCTTCGCGTGCCTGGTCCTGTGGTTCCCCGGCTACGGCCCGAGACGCGGAGATGAGGGCAAGATGGTCAGCGCCGACCTCGAGCAGCTGACACGCTTGCTGGGCCAGAGCGTGGGCGACCTGCACGCCTGCCGAGACTGGCTCGCCCAGCGCCCCGAGGTGGACGCCGAGCGCATCTCCCTGCTGGGGGTCTCCCTCGGCGCCACCCTGGGCTCGACCATGGCGGGAATGGACCCGGGCTTCGCAGCCTGCGTGCTCGTCCTGGGCGGCGGCGACCTGGCGACGGTCATCTTCAACGGCTCACGCGAGACCTCCGGCATGGAACGCCTGCTCAATGAGCGCGGCGTGGACCGGGACGCGGCGAGCGAGGTCCTGACGCCCATCGACCCCTTGACCTGGGCCCACCGCCTGCCGACCGACGGCGTGCTGATGCTGAACGCCAAGAACGACGAGATCTTCCCGCGCGACTGCACCGAGCGCCTGCGCGCGGCCTGCCCCGGCGAGGGGCCGATCCACTGGTATCCCGGCAGCCACGCCGGCATCGCGCTCTTCCTACCCGACATCATGAACCGCATTGACGGTTTTCTGCGCGAGCGGCTCGACCTACCCGCCGCACCGCCGAGATGACGCCGGCCACTCTCCTGGCCCTGCTCACCCTGGGCAGCGGGCCGGCCGGTCCGAACGGGCTGCTTCTTGCGGCAGGGTCCTGGTATCCGGACGCGGGATCGAACGCGGACGGGGACGCGACCCGGCGCTTGGGGCAGGAAGGAGCGCTCGACCGGTCACCGAGCGCACGACTCGCGGGCGACTCACAGGCGAGCCGTGCCGCCGCGAGCGCGGCGGTAGAGCGCGCTCTGGCCTGGCTGGCGGCCCGCCAGGCCGAGGAGCTCGACGGGAGCATGCCCCCGATCGGCGCCGAGGAGTACGCGCCCATCGCCCTCTCGGCCCTGGGCGCCCTGGCCTACATGTCCGCCGGCAACGCGCCCGAGCGCGGCCCCCACGGCCGGCCCCTGGCGCGCTCGATCGACTACCTGCTGGCCCACGTGGACCGCCTCGCGGACTCGCCACGGCGCGGCTACGTCTCCGACGAACGGGACCGGACCTCCCACATGCACGGCCACGGCTTCGCCACCCTGGCCCTGGCGGAGGCCCACAGCTTCTCGCCCAAGACCACCCGCGGGCGACGCATCGAGGAGGCCCTGCGCTTCGCGGTCGATCGCATCGAGGCCAGCCAGGGTGCCGACGGAGGCTGGTACTACCAGCCGCGGGCGGACGTCCTGCATGAGAACTCGGTCACGATCTGCGTCGTGCAGGCCCTGCGCGCCGCCAAGGGAGCCGGGATCCGGGTCGAGGCGCAGACGATCGCTCGCGCCATCGACTACGTGAAGCGCTCCCAGAAGGAGGATGGGTCCTTCCGCTACGCCCTTGGCCGCGAGGACAGCAGCGTGGCCCTGACCGCAGCGGCCATCGCGACCCTCAACGCCACGGGGATCTACGGCGGAGCGATCGTCGGCCAGGGCTACGACTTCGTGGACCGCGAGCTCACCGCCCGCACCCTGGCCGCCGAGCGCTCCGGGCTCGCGACCCTCGCTCCCCCCTTCCCGTTCTACGAACGCCTGTACCTCGCCCAGGCGCTCTGGCAGCACCCCGAGCGCGAACGCTTCGAGCGCTGGGCAGACGCCGAGCGGGCAGGGATCCTCACGGACCAGCGCGCGGACGGCGCCTGGGGCGGGTCGCGTTTCGGCGACTGCTACGCGACGGCGGTGAACGTGCTCTTCCTGACCCTGCCCGAGGGTCTGCTGCCGATCTTCCAGCGCTGACCCTGCGCCCGCCCCCGCGCCCGGGTAGACTCCGCCGCGTGGCCCCCGCTCGAGGGGCCGGACGATAGACGGCCCGCAAACGAGGCGCGAGACATGGCGAGGCGCGAGGAGATCGAGGCCATCTGGCCTGAACTGGAGTGGATCGAGGACGAGCAGCTGCGCGAGCGGACGCTGGCGACCTGGACTCTGGCCTTCGAGCGCAGCCCGCTCGAGCCGGACGACCTGGACCGCATCCCCTTCACCCTGCACGTGCCGGACTGCGACGTGAGCTTCCTGGCGCACAAGCGCCTGGTCGTGCACCTGGCCCGCGACTGCGCGGACAGGATCGGCGAGTTCATGGGCGCCGCCCTGCCCGTCGATCGCGACGTCCTGATCGCCGGCGCGATCCTGGCCGACGTGGGCAAGCTGCTCGAGTACGAGAAGGTGGACGGACGCTGCGTGCAATCGCGGCGCGGCAAGTACCTGCGCCACCCCTTCACCGGTGTCGGCCTGGCCCAGGAGTGCGGCGTCTGCGACGCCGCCTGCCACGTGATCGCCACCCACGCCGGCGAGGGCAACCTGGTGGCCCGCAGCGCCGAGGCCTACATCGTCCACCACGCGGACTTCATGACCTACGAACCCCTGGTGAAGGGGCTCACCTTCGACGACTGAGGCGCGGCGCGGGCGGCGCCGCGAGGAGGCCTTGAAACCGGCCGCGAGAGGGCCCAGAGTGGTCATGTGTGCGGTCCTGCGGACTTCTCGCCACTCTCAAGCCCTGGACGAAATTCCGGGGTACACTTGCCTGATCCGGGCCGCACACCGCACTCCCGGCCCCCGCAGGCCGGTTTTCTACTCCGCATGAACCACTCGAAGTCTCTCGCCAGGGTTCTCCTGGCCTCCACCGCCCTGCTCGCGACCGCGGCCTGGGCCCACAGCGCGCCCCAGGCCGGCGGGCGCAAGGCACGCCGCGCTGCCCTCAGCGCCCCTGCCGCCGCCCCGCAGGCCGACTCCTTCGAGGCGCGGGTCAACGGCATCCGCCTGCAACTGGGGAACAGCCCGATCCAGATCGCCGCGCCCCTGGCGCCGAACGTCTACCCGCTGACCTTCAACGACACCGGCACGACCTGGCAGGAGCCGGTGCTGCTGGGCGTCCCGCGCGTTCCCCAGCCCTCCGCACCCCTGCTGGTGATGTTCCACTCCTTCGGCATCAGCGAGAGCGACTGCCTGCAGAACAGCGGCCTGATGAAACGCGCGATGGACCGCGGCTGGTACGTGCTCGCCCCGCGCGGCGCACACGACATGAACTTCGGCGTCCCCTACAGCCAGGCCAACATCGAGTTCGTGCTCGACTGGCTGGTCGGGTTCCTCTCGATCGACAGCGACCGCATCTTCGGCGCCGGCTTCTCCATGGGCGGGGGCGGCGCGGCCAGCTACGCAGCGCGCCACCTCGACCCGACGCGTCCGATGTTCGCGGCGGTGGTGAACCACACCGGCGGGGTGTCGGTGGCCAACAGCTACTGGAACGAGTCATCCCTCGTGCAGGACATCCTGGAGAACGTGGAGATGTTCGGCGCCTCGCCGGCCATCAATCCCTTCCGCTACAACCAGGCCTCGGTGGTCGACATCGATCCGGTGACCCTGGGAGTGGACCCCGCGACGGACATGGCGCGCAACCTGGCCCAGATTCCCTTCGAGACCTCCTACGCGACGATGGATCCGCTGGCCTACCTGACGGTCCAGTCCACGACCTTCCACTCCTGGATGACCGCCCTTCCCGCCTCCACCAGCCTGGTGGCGATCGATGCGGCCGGCCACTCCTGGGGCACTCTGGACGAGGAGGCTGCCCTCGACTTCCTCGAGGCCCAGTCCCTCACGATCCCCCGCGACGGGACGCACCGCCTGATCGCCGACCGCGAGGGCGCCTGGATGCACTTCACGATCGAGCAGGACGCTCCCGACGCCTTCACTCCCTTCCGATGGAATCTGAACACGGGCCTCAACCGTCTGGTCGTGGACCAGACGGCGAACCTCGAGCGCATCACGGCCGATACGGTCGCCCTCGGACTCGACACCCAGGCCCTGCTGACGGTCATCCCAGGTGCGCAGGACGGGCTCCCCGAGGAGATCCGCCTGACGGGCTACGCGAGCATGCCCTCCAACGTCCTGCGCAACGGCCAGGCGACGAGCGACTGGTCCTTCGATCAGAACACGGGCGCCCTGACGCTCTTCGAGTCCTCTCCCGGGAACTACCCCCAGTGGGTGGTCATCCCCTGAGCCGACGCCTCCGCGCCACCCCCCACACCCGGTCGGGACTCCGCCGCTACCGCGCGCCGCGCTATCCTCTGGTGTGACCGCCATGTCGCCCTCCTCCCGCCTCGTCGTCTCCGCCCTGCTGCTGGCCGTCGTCGGTGGATCCGTCTGGTTCCTGCGCGACACGCAACGCGACACGGGCTCTGTGACCCCCGACGCCGTGCCCTCGGTGGAGCCGGTCCCCGCTGACCTGGTGCTCCCCGGGACGATCGAGCTGCCGGATCCCGAGCCGCGCATCACGAACCTGGAGACCGTCGAGGACAAGTCGGAGCTGATCGCAGACTGGCTGCTCGACCTCTCCGACAAGCTGCGCCGGCGGGACCTGACCGCGGCGGCGCGCTGGTTCTCCCCGCGCTTTGCCGGGCACTCCCTGACGGGCCTGGAGGTAACAGGAGAGGAGACCCTGCACCTGGGAGCGAGGCGCCGGACATGGAACGCCGCGCAGGCACTCGTGGTGGATCGGGACGAGTTCCTCGCGGGTCTGGAAGAGCTCATCGGCCCCTGGGCGCGCATGGAATCGGCCCTGTGGAAGGTGAAGGGCGCCGAGTTCCAGGCCGGTGGCGGCGAGCGCTGGGGGAAGATCAAGCTCTTCCTGCACATGACAGGCACGCGCGCAGACGGCGGCGTCTCGGCCATCGGTGGCTGGGCCTGGCTGCGCGTCGCACGCGAGGAAGGCGTCTGGCGCATTCAGCGCTTCCAGCTCGTCAGCCTGGACGAGACATGGCACGAGGGTCCGATCTTCACCGACGTGTCCGCCGCCGCTGGAGTTGCCCACCAGGGCCCGCGCTTCGGCCAGGCGGGCAACCAGAGCTTCGCCTGGAACGGCGCGGCCGGTGGCGACGTGAACGGCGACGGCCTGTGGGACCTGTTCGTACCGAGCGACGGGCGCAATCACCTCTACATCGCGCAGGAGGACGGGGCCTTCTCCGAGGAGGCGCGCGAGCGCGGCGTGGAGCAGCCCGACGCAGGCACGGGAGCCGTCTTCTTCGACCACGACAACGACGGCGACACGGACCTGGTCGTGGGCCAGATCGGATGGCGCGGCGAGGACGGCGCCACCGGTGGTAGGCACCTGCAGCTGTACGAGAATGACGGAACGGGTCACTTCGAGGAACGCTCCGAGGCGCTCGGGCTGACCGAACCCGTCGTGGCCTATTCCCTGACGGTCTTCGACTTCGACGGCGACGGCTGGCTGGACGTCTTCGCCTGCGCCTACGGCCGGGTGGAGGTCGAGCACAACGACTCCTGGATCGAGGCCACGAACGGCGCGCCGAACGCCCTCTTCCGCAACCTGGAGGGTCGCGGCTTCGAGGAGGTCGCCGAGGCCGCGGGGCTGCGCGGCGGGCGCTGGTCCTACGCCTCGGCCGCGGCGGACTTCGACGGCGACGGCGACGTGGACCTCTACGTCGCCAACGACTACGGCTCCAATCGCCTGTATCGCAATGAGGGGGACGGGACCTTCCACGACGTCGCACCCGAGCTGGGAGTCACCGATCTCGGCAACGGGATGGGCACTAGCTGGGGCGATCTGGACGGGGACGGGCGGTTGGACCTCTACGTGGCAAACATGTCCTCCACCGCCGGCAACCGCATCCTGAGCCGCCTGTCCGACGACATCGACCCGGAGAGGCTCGCGGTCCTGCGCAAGCTGGCCGCGGGGAACACGATCTTTCACGCCCGGCCCGACGGAGCGTTCCGCGCTCTGCCGGCCGACGCCGGCGGGGTCAACGCGAGCTGGGCCTGGTCCGTGGCCCTGTGCGACTTCGACCTCGACGGGCGGCTCGATGTCTTCAACGCCAACGGCTTCGTCACCGGCGATTTACCGCACGACACGTGAAGCACCTACTGGCGCCACGTGGTGGCGTCCTCGGCCGAGTCGCAGAGCGCGGTCTTCGCGTCGGAGAAGGTCGGCAACTCAGCTTACCTCGACCGCCACAACCTGCAGATGTTCCAGGACGGGCGCTCCTTCAGCGGGAACGAGCGCGACAAGCTGTTCTTCAACCGCGGGGACGGTACCTTCGCCGACCTGTCGGACCTCTCGGCCTGCGACTCTCCCAACGACGGCCGGGCAGTGATCGCCTTCGACGCGGACGACGACGGTGACGTGGACCTGTTCGTCCACAACATCCAGCGCGAGCGCCACGCGCTGTACCGCAACGAGATCGGCCAGCGCTACGGTTCCTTCCTGAAGCTGCGCCTGCGGGCGACACATTCGCAGTACGAGGCGGTAGGCGCGACGGTCATCGTGCGCGGTCCTCACGGGCCGGTGGCCCAGGTCCTCACGCGCGGTGCGGGTTTTTCCTCCTGCCAGGTCCCCGAACTGGTGTTCGGCCTCGGTGCCGCGCCCTCGGCCGCGGTCGAGGTCCGATGGCCCGGGGGAGCGCTGGAGTCCTTCGGGCGACTGGACGCCGGCACGCGCGCCCTCCTGGTCGAAGGCGAGGGCGCGCCGCGAGCGATCGCCGCGCGCGAGCGGCCTCTGCCTGACCCCATGCCGCGCGGGCTCAAGCTCGGCCTGGGAGATCGCGTTCCGCCCCTTGCCCTGTTGACCGCCGGCGAGGAGCTGGTGGCTCTCGACGTCCAGAAAGCCGCCGACGGGCGTCCGCTCTACCTCAACTTCTGGGCCAGCTACTGCGCTCCCTGCGTCGCCGAGTTGCCGCTCCTGCAGGAACTGCACGAGGGCGGCGAGGTGCGGGTGATCGCCATCTCGACCGACGCACCGGCCGACACCCAGCGTGCATCGGCGCTCTTCGATTCACGGGGCGCGCGCTTCCCCTGCTACTTCATCGGTGCCCGCGGGAATGAGGACGAGGGCGTGGTGGGCCTGGAGAGCCTGATAGATCTCGAGCGGCTCCCGATCCCGACCACCCTCGTGCTCTCCCCCGAAGGTCTGGTCGAGCGCATCATCCGCGGACCCTTGCGCGAGGAGTGAGAGTCTCCGCGCGCGCTGGTATGCTGGCGCGATGCTGAACCTCGCACCGCTGTTGCTCTCCGCCGCACCGTTGCTCGCCCAGGACGCGGCCCCCGAGCCTCCCTCGGATCTCTTCCAGCGCGTGGTGGTGATCGGCGCCAGCGCCTCCGCCGGTTTCGGCCTCTCGACCGAGCTCAAGGCTCGCGTGCGCCTGGGCGCCGTCCTGGCCTGCGCCCTGCCCGAGAACGCCGGAGAAGTGCACGACCTGGGAACGGCAGCCTTCTTCTCCTCGCCGGCCGAGTACGGAGAGCGGCTCGTAACCGCCGCCATCGAGGAGCAGCCCACCCTGGTGGTCGGCGTCGACTTCCTGTTCTGGTACGCGTTCGGAACGCGCCCCGACGCGGCGCGCCCGGAGCTCTTCGAACGCGGCCTGGCCGAGCTGGAGCGCCTGGAATGTCCGATCCTGCTGGGCGACCTGCCCGACGTCTCCCACGCCCTCGAGGGCAAAGGGCCCTTCGGGCGCCCGCTCCTGAGCCCCAACCACCTCCCTCCCGCATCCATGCTGGCGTCCTTCAACGCGCGCCTCGGCGAGTGGGCCGACGGTCGGGCGAACGTCACGATCGCGCCCCTGGCCGCGTACCTCTCACGCGTGCGCGACGGTCAGGACGTCGAGTTGCGGGGAAACCGCTGGGCTCCGGCTTCCCTGGAAGCGATGACGCAGGAGGACCGCCTACACCCCACGGTCGAGGGCACGGCGGCGATCTCGATCCTGCTCCTCGATGCCCTGGTCGGTGACCGCGACGACATCGACGCCGACAGCGTGCGCTGGAAGCTCTCGGGCATCCTCCAGCGCCTGATGGCCGCCACCGCGGAAGAGCGCTCCGAACGCCTCGACAAAGAACGCCGCCGCGATGAGCGCCGCCGCGCACGGGACAAACGCCGGCGTGAGGAAGAGGGCGCGGGCGGGCTCAGCGCCTGGTGGACGCCGCGCCGCGCCGGCTGAGGCGGCGCGCGGCGCACCCCCACCCAAGGCGCGGATCAGAGTTCCCCGAGCAGGAGCTCGCACTCGATGGCGCCGTTCAGGAGCGGGAGGCTCTCCTCGATCGGGAGCCCGAGTTCGCTCGCCAGGCGCGGGTTTCCCGAGAGCAGGGCGAGGTGGTAGCCGGAGCAGTGAGCACGCAAGGCGGCGCCGAAGGCTCGGTAGAGGGGCGCGAGGGCGCGCTCCGCACCCAGGCGCTCGCCGTAGGGCGGATTCGTGACGATCCAGCCGTTCCAGCCGCTGCGCGGAGCGAAGTCGCGAGCGTCAGCGACCTCCAGCTCGACCCGCTCGGCACAACCGGCCGCCTCCAGGTTCGATCGCGCACCCTCGATCGCCGCCGGCTCAATGTCCGCTCCGCGCAGGGCGAGCTTGGCTGGCGGCGATACCGCATCCTCGGCCTCGCGCTTGAGCGCTCCCCAGGCCGCCGCGTCGAAATCGGGCAGGAACTCGAAGGCGAAGCGCTCGCGAGAGAGCCCCGGTGCCCGACCGGCTGCCAGCAAGGCCGCCTCGGCGAGCAGGGTCCCCGAACCGCAGAAGGGATCGAGCAAGGGCGAGCGGCGGTCCCAGCCCGAGAACGAGAGCAGCGCCGCCGCCAGGGTCTCCGCCAGGGGAGCAGGCCCCTGGGTCCGCCGCCACCCGCGCCGGTGCAGGGAATCGCCCGAGGTGTCGAGCAGCAGACTGCATCGGTCGCGAAAAAGGTGCACGTGGATCCGCAAGTCGGGGTCCTCAAGGTCCACCGACGGGCGCCGGCCATCGGCCTCGCGCAGAGTGTCCACCAGGGCGTCCTTGACGCGCTGAGCCACGAAGAGGGTGTGATCGAGGGCCGAGTCGCGCGAGCGCACGATGACCCGAAAGGTCGTGTCAGGCGAGAGGAAACGCGACCAGTCGAGGGCCGCCACCCCCGCGTAGAGGGCGTCCGCGTCGCGGGCGGGGAAGCGGGCGATACGCCACAGCACACGCACCGCCGTGCGCAGGTGCAGGTTCGCGCGCCAGGCGTCGCCCAGCGATCCCTCGAAGGCCACGCCACGCACCCGGCGCTCGATCCGCACCAGACGCAAGTCACGCATCTCGCGCTCGAGCAGGGGCTCGAGCCCTCCCGGGCAGGTGATGAAGAAGGGCTCTCGGGTCGAGGCGGTCATCGCGAAGAGGGTAGAGCGCGGGCGAGGGTGCGCGAAGAGCGGTCGGGACGCGGCTTCAGGAGTCCGCCCGAGGACGCTCGGCGGGCGAGACGTAGGCGGCAAGCTCGAAGGCGCCGAACCCCGACTCCCGCAAGACTCCTCCGATGCGTCCGGCCTGCAGGCGCGCCCCCGCGAGCTCGTCGGCGCCGACCTCCACGCGCGCGCGCTGCCCGTGGTCGCGCACGCGCAGGGCTCGCAGGCCGAGGCCGCGCAGGCGCTCCTCCGCCGCCTCCACGCGCGCCAGGCGCGCGCGCGTGACCGGCGTGCCGCGCGGCAGGCGCGAGGCCAGACAGGCCGAGGCGGGCTTGTCGGCCACCGACAGCCCGGCGGTCCGCGCATAGCGACGGACATCCGCCTTCGAGAAGCCGGCGTCACGCAAGGGGGCCACGACCCCCAGCTCAACCGCAGCGCGCGAGCCCGGGCGGTCGTCGAGCAGGTCGTCGGTGATCTCCCCCACCGCCACGGCCCGGAACCCGTGCTCGAGGGCCCAGGGCAGGACGACCTGGAAGAGGGCGGACTTGCAGTGGTAGCAGCGGTTGGGACCGTTGGCGCGGTATCGAGGGTCCGACAGCTCGTCGGGGAGCACGACCTGCAGGCGCGCGCCGATCCCACGCGCCACCTCGCGCGCCTCGGCCAGCTCGCGCCGCGGCAGGGAGGGCGAATCGGCCACGACGGCCACGCAACGCTCACCGAGCGCCGCGTAGGCCGCGTGCAACAGCACGCTCGAATCCACGCCTCCCGAGAAGGCCACCGCGACACTATCCAGAGCCACGAGGCGCTCGTGCAGGTCTTCGGCCGAGCCCTCGGGCAAACCCTCGCGCGGGGCCGAGCGATCACCGAGCGAAGGACTCATGCTCCCGACTCCGCCAGGTACTGCCCGATCTTGTCCACGTAGTCCTGCGCCGAGCGCAGGATCTCCTCGACCTCAGCGTCGGTCACCTCGCGCACGATGCGTCCGGGAACCCCCAGCACCAGAGAACGCGGCGGGACCTCGAAGCGCTCGCGCACTACCGCTCCGGCGCCGATGACCGACTCCTCGCCGATCACCGAACCGGCGAGCAGCACGGCACCCATCCCGATCAGGCAACGGTCGGCCACCGCCGCGCCGTGCAGGACGCAACCGTGACCGACGGTGATGTCCGCGCCGAGCACGTTGGGGACGTCCGGATCGGCGTGCATCATCGAGAGGTCCTGGATGTTCGTGCGCGGACCGACAACCAGCGGCGCATCGTCACCGCGCAGGACGCACCCGAACCAGACGCCGACCTCCTCACCGAGGGTGACGTCCCCACACAGGACGGCGCTGGAAGCCACGAACGCGCCTCCCTCGACGGGTTGCATCAAGCCCTGGCTGGGGAAGACAGTCACGGGAGCGTCAGTTCGGGGAGGATGCGTAGCATCAGGATCGCCAGGCCGTTGTTCGCCGCGTGCACCACGAAGGGCGCGGACAGGCGCCGGGTCCTGAGCATGACGGCCCCCAGGATCAGGCTCAAGCCCAGAACCGGACCGAAGGCGCTCCAGCCATGGAGGGAGGCGAACAGCACCGAGGTCACGAGCACGCCGCACGCACCGCCCCAGCGCCGCACCAGCAGCGGCTGGAGGAAGCCACGGAAGCAAACCTCCTCGAGGAAGGGGATCACGACCACCGCCAGCGACACCGCGCTCCACAGGGCAGGGCCGCGCGCGGCGACGATGGACTCGAGCAGGAGCGGCGGTTCGATGGGGACGCCCAGGCGTTCGAGGACCCAGGGCCAGGCGAGCCCCAGGCCCCACAGGCCGGGCAGGGCCAGAGCCCAGACCGCCAGGGCAGAGGCCGCGGCACTCAGGTTGCGCGATCTGCCCAGGCCAAGGCTCGCCAGACCGTCGGGGGCGACCCGCACCACGATCGCCGCGATCGCCAGGGCCGCGCCGAAAGAGATCGCCGCGCCGCGCCACATGATCCCGGTCAGGCCGGTCTCGGGCGCGCCCGGCGCGAGGACGGCCAGCGCTCCAGCGCAGACGACGCCGGCCAGCGCCGCCAGGGCGAGGTGGCCGAACCCCCAAGAAGGGAGGAAGGCCTTCCGCTCGGGGGCGAGACGGCGCGCGAGGTGCGGCGCCAGGGAGAGGGAGACCAGGGCCAGGGCGGCGCCCAGGAGCGCGCTCCCCGAGGTCGGCGCGATCCCCGCGGCCAGGGCGAAGCTCACCGCGCGTCGGCCGCTTGCGCGCCTTCGATGCGTCCCTCCGCGGGCGAGGAAGCGCTGGCGTACAGGCGGCGGACGATGCGCCCCGCGAGGTACGCGTGGCGCCCCGCCAGACAGGCCTGCTTCATGGCTACCGCCATGCGCAGGGGCTCGCGCGCCAGAGCGATGCCGGAGTTGAGCAACACGCCGTCCACCCCGAGCTCCATCGCCAGGGCCACGTCCGATGCCGTCCCGACTCCGGCGTCCACGATCACCGGCACGTCCACCAGCTCGCGGATGATGCGCAGGTTGTTGGGGTTCAAGATCCCCTGACCCGAACCGATCGGCGAGCCGGCGGGCATCACGCTCGTCACGCCCAGCTCCGCCAGGTGCACGCACATGCGCGGGTCGTCGGAGCAGTAGACGAGTACGGTGAACTCCTGAGCGACGAGTTCGCGCGCCGCCTCGAGGGTGCCGACCGGATCGGGCAGGAGCGTTTGTTCGTCCCCCAGGACCTCGAGCTTGACCAGCGAGGTGTCGAGCAGGTCGCGAGCCAGCTCCGCCGTGCGGATCGCGCTCGCAGCGTCGAAACAACCCGCCGTGTTCGGCAGCACGTGGATGCGAGAGCGGTCGATGTGATCGAGCAGGGAGGGACCGTTGGTGGCGTCGAGGTTCACGCGCCGCACGGCCACGGTGACGCAGTCGGTGCCGGAGAGCTCCAGGGCGCGCGCCGTCTCCTCGAAGCTCGCGTACTTGCCCGTCCCCACCAGCAGGCGCGAGTGCAAGGTCACCCCGCCCAGGACCAGGGGCTCGTCTGCCAGAGGATCGTCGTTCACGGTGTCCATCTCGCTCTCCTTCGTTCTCGCGGGCGCGGCCCTAGCCGCCCCCGACCAGCGTCACGATCTCGACCCGATCACCCTCGTTGAGGTTCACTTCGGCGCGCTTCGCGCGCGGCACGAGCACGCGGTTCAGCTCCACAGCGGCCTGCTCCGGCTCCAGCTCCAGGGTGCCGAGCAGCTCCTGCACGCTCAGCCCCTCGGGGAGGGTCCGCTCGACACCGTTGATCTCGATCCTCATCGCGCACCGCCATCCTGGCACAGGCCCCCTCGGGCGGCTACTCCACACGCAGGAATGCACACTTGAGGTAGGCGCTCTCCGGCAAGCCCAGGAGCACGGAGTGATCGGGGGAGGCCCCGCGCACCTCCTCCAGCCAGACCCGCCTCCCGGCGTCGCGCGAGGCGCGCGCCAACAGGCGCAGGAAGAGGTCGTCGCGGATGTTGTAGGAGCACGAGGCGCTGACCAGGCTCCCGCCCTCGTCCACCAGGCACATGGCGCGCAGGTTCAGCTCGACGTAGCCGCGCTCGGCTCCCTCGATCTCGCGCTTGGTGCGCGCGAAGGCGGGCGGGTCGGCGACGACCAGGCCGAAGCGCTCGCCGGCCTCGGCCCGATTGCGCAGATCCTGCATGCACTTGGCACGCTCGAATACGACGCGCTCGGCCACGCCGTTGAGCTCGGCGTTGCGGCGCAAGCGCTCGCCGGCGGCTTCGGACTGGTCGACGCAGACGACCGCCTCGGCTCCCGCCAGGGCGGCGCGGATACCGAACAGGCCGTCGTAGGAGAAGGCGTCCAGGACGCGCCGCCCGCGGGCGCGCGTGGCTGCCTCGCGCCGGTTCACGCGCTGGTCAAGGTACTGGCCAGTCTTGTGTCCCGCCAGGACATCGACCTCATAGCGGAGGTCGCCCTCGTCGACCGGCACGGGACCGTTGACCTCTCCGTGCAGCACCTGCACGCGCTCGACGAGGTTTTCGTGCTTGCGGACCGTGCTGTCGGAGCGCTCGACGATGGCGTCGAGCGGGAAGGGCATGGCCTCGACGAGCAACTCGACCAGAAAGTCGCGCATGCGGTCGGAGCCCTGGACCGTGCTCTGGATCACGACCGTGGCGCCGTAACGATCCACGACCCAGCCCGGCACGCCGTCGGCGTCGCCGTTCACCAGCCGGCAGGCATCCGCGGGTTCCATCAAGCCGAGGCGCTCGCGCGTGCGCAGGGCGCGGCCGATGCGTTCCGCCCAGAAGCTGCGGTCGGGCTGGACGGACCCGCGCGTCACCATGCGCACGGCGATGCGCGAGCTGGAAGAGAAGAACCCCCAGCCCATGGCGATCTGATTGGGGTCCTCCACGGGCACCAGCTCCCCGGGCTCGCCCTCGCCGCCCGCGATGTCGTCGCGGTAGATCCAGGGATGTCCCCCCAGTACCCAGCGCCGACCCTTGCCTGTGAGGATGACCTTGCCCATGGTTCGCACGCCGCGCGAGTGGCGGCGAGCCCGGTACGGTAGCAACTGCGCGCTCGGGGCGCCTCACCGATCCGCGGACGGGTCGTCGGCGCCGACCAGATGGGCGAAGCGCGGGTCCTCGCGCAGGGAGACCAAGTCGGGATCGGTGCGCGCCCACAGGCGCTGGCGCGCCCGGGCTCCCGGGCTGGACTGGTTCTCGAGCAGCTCTCGTTCGAGGTACTCCAGAGCGCGCTCGACCTCGCCCAGCAAGGCGTAGGTGCAGGCCAGGTTGTAGTAGAGGCGCGGCGCGTGGGGAACTTCGGCCAAGGCGGCGCGGGCCTCGCTGTCGCGGCCCGAGCGTGCCCGGTAGCAGGCCAGCAACACGTCCATGAAGTCGTCCTGGCGCAGGGCGTAGGCGCGCTCGAAGTAGCCCAGGGCGCGCTCGGGATCTACCAGCTTGACGTTGGCGTTGACCGCCAGGGAGACCAGGGCGTCGCAGCGCGCCGCGCGCACGACCGCCGCGGCCTGCGGGCCGCCCTGCTCGCCCAACAGGCGCTCGAGACCCTCGAGGTTGGCGACCGCGCGCAGCAACTCTTCCTCCGCCCGCACCCCCTCGTCATCCGCGCTCCAGGCGCTCCCGAGGGTGATGCGCGTCTCCGCGGCCAGCTCGATGCCCCAGGCGTAGAGCTGGTCGAGAGAGTCGCGCTCAAGGGCCTTGAGGATCTCCTCGCAGAGGGCGCGGCACTCCCGCGTGCGTCCCTCTTCGCTGAGGTCGCCGGCCAGGCGCAGGGCGAACCAGGACGGCATGCGCAGCTCCGCGTAGGCCTCGTCCAGGGGAGCGAGGGCGATGCGGCGCTGGGCGCGGACCGCGCGCGTCAGGCGCGCCTCGCGCTCCAGCAGACTCGTCTGCGCCCCATCGCCCTCCGCCAGCCCGGCCTCCAGCTCGAACTGCACGCGCCGCAGTTCACCCAGGATGCGCGCCAGGCGCGCCGGGCGCAGGGCGGCCAGAAGGGCGGCACGCTGGGGGTCCGCGAGGGGATCGGAGACCCCGGCCGCCAACCCCGCGGGGGGCTCGAATCCAGGCAGTTCGAAGGGCGCCACGGCAGCCAGGACGCGCCCGAACTCGATCTGCACGGCGAGGCCGCGCGCGGCCGGCCAGGCGGGGTGCGGCGCGCGCGCGAAGAGCAGGCGGTAGGGGCTCAGGTTGCCCTCGAACAGGAAATCGAGGGAGCGCACCTCGGGCTCGGCGGAAGAGGCCGCCAGCACCTGCGCCTCGAGCACGAGGCGGTGCGCCTCGCGCGCGTGTTCGAGGAGGCGCCCATCCGTCGCCCCGCGACCGCGCGCCAGGCCCGCCAGCACGCGCACGGCTTCGAGCAGAGCGCGCTCGTGCAGCAGCTCGTGCTGAACGCGCAGGCCCGCCTCGCCGGCGAGGTCCGAGCGCTCCGCGAGCAGACCGTCGAGCAGGTCCGCGCCGCGCTCGAAGGCTCCCTGCGCCGCCTCGCCGCGGTCCGCGGCCAGGTGCGCGACGCCCTCCAGGTAGGCCGCGAGCCAGTGCCAGCGGCGCCCGGTCAGGATCGGCTCGGCGAGGCGGATGCGCCCCAGGTCGCGAGCGGCTACGAGGGTTGCCTCCTCGGCCAGGCCGTGTTGCAGGGAGTGGACCGCGCGCCGGTAGTGGGCCTCGCGCGCGCCGAGGCCCTCCTCCGCAAGGACAGCTAGCAGGCGCTCGGCGCGCTCGATGGAATTGAGCTCACGCAAGCGCATGACGAACTCTCCCAGGGCCTGCTCGGCGGCGACGCGCACCTCTGGCGCGGGGTGCGCGAGGCCCAGCAGCAAGGGCGCGCGCTCGGCGGCCAGGGCGCCGCCGCCGGGGCGCTCGGCCAGGCCGCGGGCGTAGGCACCGAGCAGGGGCACGAGCACGTCGTCTGGCGTGCGCGCGCCCCGACCCGGCGCGACGAATCCCGCGCGCACGCGGGCGGCCACGGCCTCGCGCCCGGCGCCGAGCTGGGCCAGTTGGGCCGCGGCGCGCCCCCGCTCGGGAGGTGGCCAGGCATCGATCAGCGCCTCCAGCGCCTCCACGGCGTGCACGCCTCCCAGGGCGCCCGCGGCGGTCAACACCTCGGCGCGGACCTCGGCCGACCCGTCGCGCACACCGCAGCGCGCCAGGGCCCGGGCGCGGCGCTGCGTACCCGCGAGGTCCGTGGCGACCCGGCCCAGGAAGCGCACGAGCACCACGCGCACCTCGCGGTCGGGGTCCTCCAGGTGCTCCACGGCGGCCTCCACTGAGGCTGGCAGGGAGCGTTCGAGCACCCAGCGCGCGCGGGCCCGGCGCCCGCGCAGGGGAACCTCTCCGAACCCGCTCCAGAGGCGTGCGTGCCCCTCGCTCCCCAGGGCCGTCAGGGCCGCCGCGGCCGCCGCGGCCCGCTCGCGGTCGGGGGAGCCCAGCTCGCGCAGCAGCTCGTCCTCCACGGCGCTCCCTGACGCGCAGACCGCCAGGGCGACCAGCGCACCGGCGACGAGGATCACGATTCCTCCCGCGCGCCGCGCCGGAGGCGGTAGTCGAACGCGCGGCGGGTCAGGCCCAGCTGACGCGCGGCCGCGCTGGCGTTGCCGCGGTTTTCTGCCAGGGCGGCCTCGATCAAGGCCAACCCAAGCTCGTCCACGCCGAGGCCCAAGCCGAGGGCCTGGCGCGCGAGCCGGCTGGCCTCGCCGGCCAGGGGCTCGGCGAGGAACTCGAGCTCCCGCGCCCCGACCGCGCACGGCTCGCCCTCCGGCGCCAGGGCCAGGATGCGCTCGACGGCGTTCTCCAGTTCGCGCACGTTGCCGGGCCAGGAATGGGCCGACAGGCTCTCGAGGGCGGCCGGGGCGAACGAGCGCGCGGGGACCCGCAGGCGCTCGGCGACGCGCCGCACCAGAAACTCCGTCAGGGCCGGGATGTCCTCGCGCCGGGCGCGCAGGGGCGGGACACGCAGGACCGCTACCGCCAGACGATAGTAAAGGTCCTCGCGGAAGCGGCCGGCCTCGACCTCCCCTCGCAGGTCGCGGCCGCTGGTGGCGACAACGCGCACATCCACGGTCACCGGGGCCTCGGCCCCCAGGGGCTCGACCACGCGTTCCTGGAGCACGCGCAGCAATTTGACCTGCAACTCCTCGGGCACAGTCTCGATGCCGTCGAGGACGATCGTTCCCCCGCCTGCGGCGCGGAAACGCCCGGGTCGCGCCCGACCGGCGCCGGTATAGGCGCCCTCCTCGTGGCCGAAGAGCTCCGCCTCCAGGATGGTCGGAGCCAGGGCCGCCAGGCCGACCTCCACCAGAGGCCCTCCGGCCCGGCGACCGCCTCCGTGCAGGCGGCGGGCAGCGGCGCCCTTGCCGACACCGCTCTCGCCCTCCAGGAGGACAGTCACGTCCGAGGCCGCCAGGCGCTCAAGCTCGCCCTCGAAGGTGCGAGCCGCCTCGCTCACACCGCTGAGGTAGGGGGTCGGGGGTCTGTCAGGGGTGGTACTCAAGGTCCTCGTCGGGGGTGGGCAGAGGGGTCGCGGAACGCCCTCGGACCGGGGCGCCGGGCCTCCCGCAACCTGCGCGCCCCGTTGACTCGCACCCGCCGATATACCAAACTGTTCGGTCCACCGAGACTGCGCAAGGCGAGGGTGACCCGGATCGTTCCGTTCCGGGGGACGCCTCCGGCGTGTCCAGTCAAGGTCGACGACAATTTGTTCAGGGTGCGAGAGGGGCCTGAGAGGCCTCCGGGGAGGCGGTGTCGACCGACCCCGGGGTCGCTGTGATCTCCTCGCGTGCCGCTCCAGACCCTCGTGCCCAGCGGCCTGCGCCGTGCAAGTCCCCCGCCCGACCGTGCCTCCAACCAGCCCGAACCGCCTAGGATGAACCAGGAAGACCTGCTGCGGATGATCGACGTCATCCACCGCGAGAAGGACATTCCCAAGGAGAGGATCTTCCTCGGCCTGGAGGATGCCCTCGCCGCGGGGATTCGCCGTCGCCTGGGTGCTGGTGAGGACCTGATCGTTGCCATCGACCGCGAGACGGGTCAGGTCCGGATGGAGGACGAGGAAGAGGAGTACGAGTTCGACCTGGGCGTCCTGGGCCGCATCGTCGCCCAGGCCGTGAAGCAGGGGTTCCTGCAGCGCGTGCGGGAGGAGGAGCGCGACGTCCTCTACGAGGAATACGAGGCGCGTGTCGGCCAGCTCGTGAACGGCGTGGTCCAGCGCTTCGAGGGCGACTTCGTCATCGTCAACCTGGGGCGCGTCGAAGCCCAGCTGGGCAAGGAAGACCGCGTTCGCGGCGAGACCTACACCCCCGGGGACCGCATCCGCGCCCTGCTGGTCGAGGTGCGCAAGGAAGGGTCGCGCGTGAGGCTGCTCATAAGCCGCACCCACCCCGATCTCGTGCGTCGGCTGTTCGACCTCGAGGTGCCCGAGATCGCTGACGAGATCATCGACATCCGGCGCGTGGTGCGCGAGCCCGGCTATCGCACCAAGATGGCCGTCATCTCCCAGGACCCCAAAATCGACTGCATCGGCGCCTGCGTAGGCGTGCGGGGCTCCCGCATCAAGGCCGTCATCGACGAGTTGCGGGGCGAGCGGATCGACGTCATTCGCTGGAGCGACTCCCTCGAGACCCTGATCATGAACGGCCTCAAACCGGCCGTGATCCACATCGACAACATCTTCCCCGACATCGACCACCACCGCGCGATCGTGATCGTCGACGAGGACCAGCAGTCCCTCGCGATCGGCAAGAAGGGCCAGAACGTGCGGCTCGCGAGCAAGCTCTGCGGCTGGGACATCGACCTGCAGACGCGGGCCGAGTTCGAGGCGGATGAAAACGCCGCAGGGTCGCCCGCGGGCGACGCCGAGCCGCCGGCCAGCCCGGAGGTGGAAGCTCCGTCGGAAGCTCCGTCGGAAGCCACGCGGGAAACACCGCTAGAGGAGGCCCGGGAAGGGTCCCCGGTGGGAAGCGAGCAGGAACAAGCCCCCTCCGAGGCGTCGCCTGCGGATGAGCCGGTGAGCCCTCCGGAGGCTCACGTGGAACCCTGACACCAATCCGGGCGGTCGCGTGACCGCTCCTCCCCGCAGAACCCTCGACCGATCCATCCACCACCGTGGCTAAGAAGCGCATACACGAGCTCGCCAAGGAGTACGGGCTGACCGGCAAGGACCTCGCCGCCAAGTTGCGGGACCGAGGTTTCAGCCAGGTCAAGAGCCACATGACGGCGATCGACGACGTCGAGTTGCTGCAGATCCAGGGCGTCCTCGAGGCCCACGGCATCGTCCCCGTCTCCGCCGGCGAGGACGAGTCCGTCGAATCCCTCGGCGGAGGTCTGATCCTGCGCAAGAAGAAGAAGCGCAAGGCGCCGGCGGCGGAGCCCCCCGGCGAGCCGGTCGAGGCCGCCATCCCGGAGCCAACCCAACCCCCGCTGGCGCCCGACGAGGAGGCCGCGCCGGAGGAGGCGGAGGCTGCCGAGTTCGAGGGAGCCGCCGCTGACACCGCTGATACCGCTGACGCCGCTGACACCGCCGCTGACGCCGCCGCTGACGCCGCTGACACCGCCGCTGACGCGGGCGATACCGTCGAGTTCGTGGAGGCTGGCGACGCGGACCCCGCTCCCGTCGAGACGGCCGGGGACGCCGAAGGCGCGCAGCCGGCCGAGCCGGCCCAGGAGCCCGCCCCGGCGAAAGCCGCACCGCCAGCCAGCGCAACGACCAAGGACTCTTCGGGCCCCCAGGGCAAGGTCGTCGGCTTCATCGATCTCTCGAAGGTCAAGACCACCGAGCCGCGGCGCAGCGTTTCTCGCCGCCTCAACTCCTCCGACGACTTGATGCCCAACGTGCAGCCGACCCTGCAGCACGACCCGCGGCGGGCGATGATGCGCGGCGATCGGGGTTCCCGCGACAGCCTCTCCGCGGCCCAGTTGCGCGAGCGCGAGGCGGGCCGCTACCTGCGGCGCGGCCGGGGCGGTCCGGGCGCGCACGACCGCCGACCCAGGACCCGACGCGACGGCCCGGCAGGCTCGCCCTCCAGCGGGAACACGGTCAAGATCGAGACGCCCATCACGATCAAGAAGCTCGCCGAGGCTCTGGCGGTGAAGTCGAACCAGTTGATGCAGATCGCCTTCCGCCAGCTCGGGTTCGGCTCCGTCAAGAGCCACAACGAGGTCATCGAAGACGACACTGCCGTGCTGCTCGCCGGAGAGCTCGATGTCGAACTCAACATCATCCACGAGATCGAGGCCGAGGAAACCCTGATCGAAGGCCTGAAGCAGAAGCGCTCCCAGGTCGATGACGAGCACCTGGCCGAGCGCAACCCGACCCTGGCGTTCCTGGGGCACGTGGACCACGGCAAGACCACCTTGATCGACGCCATCCGCAAGTCCCAGGTGGCCGAGGGCGAGGACGGCGGCATCACCCAGCACATCGGAGCGTATCAGGTCACGACCGACGCCGGACACCGTCTGACGGTCATCGACACGCCCGGTCACGCCGCCTTCACGGGCATGCGGGCGCGCGGCGCGCGGGCGGTCGACGTGGTGGTCCTGGTGGTCGCCTCGGACGCCGGCGTGCAGCCGCAGACCGAGGAGGCGGTGGCCCACGCACGCGCGGCCTCCACACCGATCGTCGTCGCCCTCACCAAGGTCGATCGCACCGAGGCCAACACCCCGCGCGCCCTCCAACAGCTCTCGGGCCTGGAGCTCCACGCGGAAGCCTACGGCGGCGAGACCGGCGTGATCGAGGTCAGCGGGATCACCGGCCAGGGCATCCAGGAACTGCTCGAGCGCGTCGTGCTCGAGTCGGAGATCCTCGAGCTCCAGTGCCACCCGGAGAGCCCCGCCATCGGGGTCGTGCTCGAGGCCGAGATCCAGCAGGGCAGGGGCATCGTCGCGCATCTGCTGGTGCAGGACGGGACTCTCTCGCGCGGCGACGTCATCCTGGCCGGCGAGGGCTACGGCAAGGTGCGCTCGATGCACGACGACCGCGGCCAGCTGATCGACGAGGCCGGCCCCTCGACGCCGGTCGAGTGCTCTGGCCTCTCCGCTCTGCCGGGAATCGGCGAGCCGTTCCATGTGGTGGCCAAGCTGGAAGAAGCCAAGGAGGTCGCCGAGGAGCGTTCGCGCAAGAACCGCGCCGCGACCATGGCTGAGCGCCGCCGGACCGACACCGAGGACCTCCTGCAGCAGGTGACCTCCGGCAAGAAGCGCGACTGCATCAACCTGATCATCCGCGCGGACGTCCAGGGCTCGGCCGAGGTCTTGCGGCAGTCGGTGAATGACCTGGTCCACGAGGAAGTCGAGGCGCGAGTCCTTCAGGTCGGCGTCGGCGCCGTCAACGAGAACGACATCCTGCTGGCCTCGACCTCCAACGGTCTCGTGGTAGCGTTCCGCGTCGGCGTGAACGCCGAGGCGCGCAAGACTGCCGACCGGGAGAACATCGAGATCCGCCACTACAGCGTGCTCTACGACGTCCTCGATCACGTCCGGGACCTCATGGAGGGCAGCCTGGCCCCCGAGATCCGCGAGGAGATCACCGGCCACGCGGAGATTCGGCGCGTGTTCCGCTCCTCGAAGTTCGGCAACATCGCGGGCTCGATCGTCCTCGACGGCAAGATCGCGCGTACCCACCGCATTCGCCTCGTGCGCGACGGCACCGTGGTCCACACCGGCCGACTGGCATCGATCAGGCGCGAGAAGGACGACGCCAAGGAGGTCCGAGAGGGCTTCGAGTGCGGCTTCCTGCTGAAGGGCTACAACGACATCCACGAGGGTGACGTGATCGAGGCCTTCAAGGAGATCGAGATCAAGCGCACCCTCTCTGGCACGACCCCAGGCTGACGGTCCTGCCTGGCCCCATGGCCAATCCCCGCACGATCGCGCGGCTCGAAGCCCGTATCCAGACCCGCGTCGCCCACTGCCTGCAGTTCGAGATCAAGGACCCGCGCTCGGCCTTCGTCACGGTCACGCGCGTCGAGCTCTCCAGCGACCTCGGTCACGCGCGCGTGTTCTGGTCCACCCTCGGCACCGAGGCTGAGCGCAATCGGGTGGACGGCATGCTCACCAGCGCCGCCGGCTTCGTCCAGCGCCAGCTCGGGCGGGTCCTCGAGACGCGCACGATCCCGCACCTGCGCTTCGTCTACGACGACTCCATCGCGCGCGCCGCGCACCTCGACGAACTGATCAGCTCCGCTCGCGCGCGCGATGAGGAGATCCGTCCGGAG
>DASCMO010000116.1:0-34784 GCA_036010965.1 Planctomycetota bacterium
CCCCCGGTTTAGGAAACCGGAGGCTGGTGACGTAGGTGGTGATGGGGGCGCAACTTGCGAAGGTGTGCCTGGGGACCCCAGCAGTTTCCCCAGCAGTTCGGAACAAGAGGAGGCCCTGAACGCCCCTGAACTCCGGGCCCTGGTCGAAGCCTGGCCGCAGCTATCGCCCGATGTCCACAGGAGCATCCTGGCCATCGTGCAGGCTGCCCTGGGGGAGGATGGCGATGAGTAAGGACCCAAAGACGGATCGCCCGCGGTGCACGGCCACGAGCAAGCGCACCCGTGAGCGTTGCAAGCGCGTCCCCTCCCCTGGTTGGGGCGTGTGTCGGATGCACGGCGCGGGCGGACCATCGCCGAGGCCCGCGCCGCGACCCTCGCCGCAGGCTCGCGCCGCGTGCGGCCGTGCGTGATGACGACCGCCACCACTGTCCTAGCCCTGCTCCCGGTGCTGACCGCGACCGGACGCGGCGCCGGCATCATGGTGCCGATGGCCCTGCCGACCGTGGGCGGCATGGTCGTCGCCCTGCTCACGATGTTCGTCGTGCCGGTCTTGTACTGCTCGATCGAGGAGCGGCGCCTGCGGAGGGGCTGAGCGGCACACCCCCGGCGCAGAGGTCGCCGATGCGCTCGATCGGGCGCACGGACCAGCTCCTGCCCATCAGGGGACGGCTGACGATCCACCAGGCGAAGAAGGTCGTCGTGGCCGCGCGCGAGACGGCGGGCAGCCAGGCGGGCAGGGTGTGGCGCAGGTCGACGAGAGCGCCGTCTCCGGGGAAGGGCCCGAAGCCTACGAGCGCGGGGAGCCGATACCAGTAGTAGCAGGCGATCGCGGCGGCGGCGAAGGCGCTCGCCACGAGCTGCCGGCGGCTCGGGCCGGCGAGGAAGTCGAGCAGGGCGAAGAGCGCCAGGCTGACCGCCATCCCGAGGAGAGGCATGCCGTAGGCGGTCGCGAGGTGCGACCACCCCTCGCCGCCGGCGTAGTCGGGAACCTGGAACCAGCCCCAGACGAAGCCCGCGAAGCCACCGACCATCAGGGTCCCGGCCAGGCGCGAGGGAGTGCGGGCCGAGCCGACCTTGGGGGTCATCGCGGCGGTCGAATCCGGGCAAGTCGCGACGCAGCGCTCGCACGGACCGCAGTGAGTGTTGGAGACGGTCACCAGGGGCTTGGTGCCGTAGAGCTTCTCCACGGGGTGGACCGGGCAAGCGCCCGAGCACCAGGCGCTCTTCCACTCAAAGACGCTGCCGAGACCGACCGCCAGGAGGACCAGCACACCGATCGCCAGGGCCGTCGCCGGGCCGTTGGTGTCGAGCACGACGTGGCGCAGGGGAACGATCGCCAGGAGGAGCACGACGCCCACCAGAGCCAGGCGCCCCTGCCAGACCTCGCTGACCCCCCGGCGCCGCGAGCGGCCAAGGTGGCGCGGGAGCAGGGCCGTCGAGCCCATCGGGCAGACGTTGCGCCAGACCCCCGGCGCCAGGGCCAGGAGGGCCGGTGCCACCGGGATCAGGCCGTTCCAGAAGGCGTGGATGCCGACGGTCGGGGCGAAGAGCAGGAGCGCGAGCAGGAGCACGCCGATGCCCCAAACCAGGGTCTGGACCACGCGCCACACGCGACGCTCCAGGGGGGAGAGGAGCGCGCTCGTGAGGGCCGCGTCCGGCCGCTCCTGACCCTCTCCAGAGTGATTCCGAGCCTGTTCCATGCTACCCTCCATGACTGCCAGTAGATCCTACCGTTAGATCTTAAGATCGTCTTGTCTGCAGAAAAAGTGGAGCTGAATCCCGTCCAGGCGTCCCAACCGCCCTCGCGCCTGGGACGCTGGCGCGCCGCGTGCCTGACCGCGGTCTACCTGTTGATGGGCCTGCACTTCGCCCACTGGAAGCTCAACGGGAAGACCCTCGCGCCCCTCGAGCTGCACGAGGTCATGTACACCCTCGAGCTAGGAGTCGTGACGGCGGGCTTCCTCTTCATGGCCCTGGCCCTGGTCTCGGTGCTGCTCTTCGGACGCTTCTTCTGCTCCTGGGGCTGCCACATCCTGGCCCTCGAGGACCTCTGCGCCTGGCTGTTGAACAAGCTCGGCATCGCACCGCGCCCGGTGCGCTCGCGGGCCCTGGCGCTCATCGCCCCGTCGGCCCTGGTCTACATGTTCGTCTGGCCCCAGGTCGCGCGCGTGGTCGAGGGCCGCCCGGCGCCGCGCCTGCGCATCGCCAGCGACGCCGAGGGTTGGGCCTCCTTCGTGACGACCGACTTCTGGCGCAACCTCCCGCCGGTGGGCGTGGCGCTGCTGACCTTCGGCGTGTGCGGGTTCCTGATCGTCTACGTCCTCGGGTCGCGCTCCTTCTGCCGCTTCGTCTGCCCCTACGGCGCGCTCTTCGGCCTCGCCGACCGCGTCGCGCCGGGACGCCTGGTCGCCCTCGACGGCTGCACCGGCTGCGGAGCCTGCACCGCCGCCTGCCAGTCGGACATCCGCGTCCACGAGGAGCTCGCCGCCCACGGAACGGTCGTGAGCTCCTCGTGCCTGCGCGACCTCGACTGCCTGACCGGCTGTCCGAGCACGGCGATCGCCTACCGCTTCACGCTCCCGCCGCTCCTGCGCCGCATCCCCAAGGGTGAGCGGCTAGCCCGGCGCGACGACTTCACCCTGGGCGAGGAGGCCGCGCTCGCCGGCGTCTTCCTCGCCTCCCTCTTCTGCTTCCGCAGCCTCTACGGCCTGATCCCCTTCCTGCTGGCCCTGGGCCTGGGCGCGATCCTCGCCTACCTGGCCGTCATCGCCCTGCGCCTGATCACGCGCGAGCACGTCAAGTTGGGCCGCACGCGCCTGAAGGTCGCGGGCCGGCTCTCCCCCGCCGGCACCGTCTTCTCGATCTGCGCCGCCCTCCTGGCGGTCCTGTCCGTGCACTCGGGCCTCGTGCGCTCCCAGCAGCTCGCCGGGGAGCGCGCCGCGCGCGCCTTCGATGCCGCCCCCACCCCCGAGACGGCGGCGGCGGCCGTGCGCCACCTCACGCGTGTCGAGCGCTGGGGCCTGGTGGCCACGCCGGGGGTCGCCGCGCGCCTGGGGAGCCTGCACCTCGCCAGCGGGGCGGCCGGGGCGGCCGTGCCGTGGTTGGAGCGCGCCCTCGCCTCCGCGCCCGACCAGCTCGGCTCGCGCCGGCAGCTGGCCCGCGCGCTCTCGGCCGCGGGTCAGGTCGGGCGTGCCGAGGCCGAACTCGACCGGGCCGCCGCCCTCGCCGGCGCCCTCGAGCCCGCCGAGCACGCGGCGGCCGAGCGCGCCCACACGAGCGAGCTGCGCGGCGCCCTGCGCGCCGAGCGCGGGGACGGTCCGGGCGCGATCGAGGCCTACGAGACCGCCGTCACCGAGGACGGCGGCCGCGCCTCCGCGCACCTCGCCCTCAGCGAGCTGCTCGCGAGCGCGGAGCGCCTGCCCGAGGCGGTCGCCCACCTGCGCTCCGCCGCCGCGCTCGAACCCGACTCGGCGCCGGTGCACTACAACCTCGCCGTGCTCCTCGCGAGGCGCGGCGAGGGCGCCGAGGCGGTCGAGCACTACCGCGTCGCCGCGCGCCTCGACCCCGACGATCCCCAGATCCACAACAACCTCGGCTTCCTGCTCGCGCGCCTCAAGGACGTCGCGGGAGCCGAGGCCTCCCTGCGACGCGCGATCACCCTCGCTCCCGGCTTCGCCCACCCCTACTTCAACCTCGGGCGGCTGCTCGCGGAGACCGGGCGCGCGGAGGAGGCACGGCTCCTCTTGGAGCGCGCCGCGCGCCTCGACGAGCGCTACGCGGCCCTGCTCGCCGGAGCCGACGACTGACCCGTCAGCCCTTGGTCCGCGCTCCGCTCACGCGGTCGGCGAACAGCAGCACGCGGTAGCGTACGTTCGACGGCGCGTGGGAGAAGACGACCGAGAGCAGGACGATCGTCACCATGATCCCCGCCGCCGCCGCCTCCAGGGCGGGCAGGGCGAGCAGGGCGCACAGGGCGCCGATCTTGAGCAGCACGATCACACCGCGCACCTGCAGCAGGAACACGCCGCTCTCGTGCAGGTCAAGCAGCAGCAGCGCCGCGCCTGAGGCGACCGTGGCCGCCAGCCAGGGCTCGCGGGCGGCGGCGGCGACCTCGAACACGAAGGCGCCGGTCAGGATCCCGGCGCACAGCACGTGCACGGCGCGCAGGACGATCTTGACCGCGCGCCGCGGCGCGAAGTCGCGCGGGGCGGGCGGGAAGATCAGGTCGCGGAGCGGGCTCACGGTTTCGGACGCTCAGCCGGTGCGCACGGCGCGCACGGCGTCGGTTCGATTCATGCGCCAGACGGGGTAGACGGCGGCGACGAGGGCGAGGCCGAGGGCCGCGACGAGGGTGATCCACAGCCAGGCTCCCGCGCCGCGCTGCGGCAGGAGGAGGCCCGAGAGGTTCTCGAGGGCGGTCACGATCACCGGCGCGAGCAGGCTGCCGAGCCCCACGCCGACCAGGCCGCCGAAGGCGCCCATGACCGCCGACTCGAGCCACACCATGCCCGCGATCTGCCGCGCCGAGGCGCCGAGCGCCTTGAGGATGCCGAGCTCCTTTGTGCGCTCGAGAGCAGCGAGCAGCTGACCGTTCAAGACGCCCACCCCCGCCAGCAAGGCGGTCAGGCCCAGGATCAGATCGAAGAGCAGGAAGTCGCGGTCGATGTCCGCCACCTGCAGGTCGCGCAGGCGCGCGCCGGTCACGGTCTGGAAGGTGGCCTCGCCGCCGAGGAAGTCGGCCACGGCCGCCCCCACGACCTCGGGGTCGGCGCCCTCCTCGAGCACGACGCCGACGCGGTCGGTGGTGGCGACGTCCAGGCAGAAGTAGCGCGCCATGGCGCGCTCGCTGACGACGCCGTACATGCGCTCGTCGGGGAAGGGGAAGTAGCCGTAGGCGTCCGAGACGGCCACGACGCGGAACTCCTGGGCGCGTCCCGCGCCGACCGGAACCTGCACGATGTCGCCGGGCCCGTAGCCGAAGTTGCGCGCGACGCGCTCGGAGAGGATCAGGCCGTGGCGCTCGTCGAGCTCCCGCGCCAGGCTCGGGTCCTCGGCCAGGGGGCCGTACTTCAAGAGCTCCTCGGTGCGCAGGCCGACGAGGAGGAAGGGCGCGTAGGCGTTGGCGCTGCCGGACTCGACCGCGCGCACTCCGGGGTACTCGGCGAGCTTGGCGCGCAGCGCGGCGTAGTCGACCTGCGGCAGGCCGTGGGCGTAGACCTTGTCGGCGACCGCCGCGTCGGCCCACTGTTCGATCTCGCCGCGCAGGCTGGCCGTCATGCCCTTGAGCCCCACGAAGGCGGCGGCGACGAGGGCGATGGCCGCGGTCGAGACCGCCACCCTGCGCGGGCTCTCGAGCATGCTGCGCGCCGCCATGCGCCCGGCGAAGGGGAAGCACGCGCGCAGGGGCCGCTCCAGCAGCCGGCAGCATCCGGTGACGAGGGTCGGTACGAGCAGCGGCACGGCGACCAGCAAGCCCAGGACACCGACCGCCAGCAAGACCGAGCCGACCAGCACGCGACCGGCTTCGCCGACCACCGGGACGATCACGAAGTACAGCCCCGGCAGGAGGCCGCCGAGCAAGAGCGCGGCGAAGAGATGGAAGCCGCGGTGGTCGGCTCTGCGGGTGAGGGCCTGCTCGCCGCGCAGGGCGTCGACCACGCTCGCATCGCGGGCGTGCAGCAAGGGGAAGATCGCGCCCAGGACGGCCAGTCCCATGCCGAGGGTGATGAGAGGGCCGACGACGACCCAGGGCACCTCGAAGAACTCGATCGCGCGCCCCGTTCCCAAGGTCGTCACGCCGCGCAGGAGCAGGGCGCGCGCCAGGCCCAGGCCGCCGGCGAGGCCCGCGGCGCCGCCCGCGCCGGCGAGGGCGAGGGCCTCGAGCAGGAACACGCGCGCGACCTGGCCGCGACTCGCGCCCAAGGCGTGCAGGGTGCCGACCTCGCGCAGGCGCTCGATGAGCGACATCGAGAGGGTGTGGAAGATCACGTACAGCCCCAAGACGAGGGCCAGGAGCCCCGCCATGCGCACGCCGTTGCGGAAGGCGCGCTCGTCGGCGGCCTGGCCGATGACGACGCTGCGGCCGATGTCGTAGGCGAAGTTGCCCGAGAGGTTGGCGCGCAGGCGCTCGAGGTCCACCGCCGGATCGGGGCGCACCCAGTAGCGCGAGTCGATGCGCGCGTCGGCGAAGACCTCCTCGCCGCGGGGGAAGTCGACCAGCACGACCTCACCGTCGGCGCGCCGCCCGAGCTTCTCGTGGGCCAGGACACCGGCGATCTCGAAGGTGAAGTGCACGGGCGCGTCACGCACCGCTGGCGAGACGTCCTGCATGACGCCGTCGACGCAGGCCTTGCGGGCCGCGCGCCGCGGGCGGGCGAGGGTGATCTCGTCCCCCACGGCGAGGTCGAGCTCGCGCGCGACCGCCATGCCGATCAGGGCCTGGGGGCGCGCCGCGTCCGGATCGAGGTGCGCGCCGGCGGCGAGGCGATAGGCGTCGAGGTCCGGCAGGCTGGCGGCCTCGGCGGCGATGCACAGGGCGGTGAACGGAGCGCGCTCGCGGCCGGCGGCGCGCTCCGCCGCGGTCACGTGGACCTCGACGCGGCTCTGGAAGAAGGCCGAGGCGCCGGCGACGCCCTCGATCGAGCGCAGCTCGCCGCGCGGGTCGACGACCTCCTCGGCCGGCCGCACCTCGAGCTCGGGGCGCCAGCGCTCGTCGTGCGGCAGGCGCAGCCCGGCGATCGTGTTGTGGTCGAGGGTGAAGACGCCGACGACGGTGGCGATCCCCACGGCGATGCCGAGGATCGAGAAGAGGGTGCGCCCGGGCCGCTGGGAGAGGCTCCGGCGACAGAGGGTCGTGGCGAGGCCCATGGGCGCGGCCGTCAGATCGACAGGCCGGCGAGGGCCTCGTGCACGGCTTCGACGCCGATCCCCGGGCCGCAGAGCTCCACGCCCTCGGCGAGCTCGCCGTCGACGAGGAACAGCACGCGATCGGCGAAGGTGGCGTCGCGCGGGTTGTGGGTCACGAGCAGGATCGCCCGCCCGCGTTCATCGCAGAGCCCGCGCAGGAGCTCCATCACCTCGCGCCCGGCCTGCTGCGAGAGGTTTCCGGTCGGCTCGTCGCAGAGCAGGAGCGGCTGGCCCCCGGCGAGGGCGCGCGCGATCGACACGCGCTGCATCTCCCCACCGGAGAGCTCGTGGGGGAAGGCGCCGGCGCGCTCCTCGAGGCCGAGAGAGGCGAGCAGGGCCAGCGGATCCTCGCGCTCCTCGCTCCCGCGGCGGTCGATCGCGTGGGGCAGGGAGACGTTCTCCAACACGCTCAGGTTGCCGAGCAGGTTGAAGAACTGGAACACGTAGCCGACCTGCTCGCGGCGCTGCAGGGTGCGGCGGCGTTCGCCGAGCTCGTGCAGGCGCTCGCCGCCGAGGGTGACGACCCCGGAGTCGGGGCGGTCGAGCCCCGAGAGGATGTGCAGCAGGCTCGACTTCCCAGAGCCGCTAGGTCCCATCACGCAAACGAACTCGCCCTCTGCGACCTCGAGGCTGAGGCCCTTGAGGACGGGTGTGCGCTCTCCGCCCTGGTCGAAGAAGCGGTAGACCTCCTTGGCGCTCGCGATCGTTGTCGTCATCGGTGGAAAACCGGCGGGGCGCAACCCTAGCACGACGGCCCGCGGGCGCCCACAACCCTCCCCGGACGGCCCGCGCCGGGGTGTGGCGCCGCGCGCTCGCGCCGATGCGCTATCCTGGGAGGATGAAGAAGCCTTCCCAGCTGCTCCTTGCGATCGCGGCCGCGTCGGTCCTGACGCTCCAGGAAGGGGCCTACTCGCAGTGCTCGATCCAGGAGCTGCACCCCGCGCCGCTCGCGCCCGGCGACGGACTCGGCAGCGCCGTCGACGCCGACCTCGGGGATGAGCTGGTAGTCGCCACCCTTGGGCGGGAACTTGCCCAGCACGCGGACAAAATACTGCGGACTGTCCTCCCCGTAGATCTCGGCCTGCTCCGCGATCCACTCCCGCGAGATGATGCTCTCGGGCACATCCTGCGCCGCGATGGAGAACCGCGCCCAGTTCCCACGCTGGTGCGTCTCGTGGAACGCTCCGTCACCTGCTCGAGCAGGGCGCGGCGAGCGAGGCCTCGGCGTGGGTGGCTCAGCTCGCCGGGGGCTTCGACCTTGGGAACGCCTGGGCCGGCACGGCGGCCGTGAGCTACTACGACTACACCGATGTGACGCCCGACGGCGGCACCGGCCTCCTCGACGGCAACTCCGGCAATGCGACCGTCGAAGAGGGCGGGGTGGTCGTGGACTTCGAGTCCCAGTTCGCCATCTGGAACCCGATCGCCGCTCTCACCTACAGCGGCGCGGGACGCCCGTTCTCCGTGGCGGCGGAGTGGATACACAACGCGCGCGCGGCGAACGAGGCCGACAGCGGCTGGGCCGTGGGAGCTGCCTGGGGGCGGGCCCGCGAGGAGGGCGACCTGCGGCTGTACTACCAGTGGCAGGTCGTCGAGCGCGACGCCATCTTCTCGCCCTTCGCCCAGGATGATTTCCTGTTCGCGACCAACCACCGGAGCCACGCGTTCGGCGTGAACTACCAGCTCGCCGACGGCATCGGCCTGCACCTGTGGGGGCTCGTCTCCGCGCCCGAGGAGACCGGCGGTGATGACGGCGAGCGGTGGCGCCTGCGCCTCGCGCCTCAACATCAAGTTCTGACCGTCCCCGAGCCGTGACGCGCCCCCTGAGTGAGCTGTTGGACGTCCACGAGGAGCTCTCAGAGCGCTTCGCCGTGCACCAGGAGCAGGTGCTCGCGGGCGAGCTCGCCGGAGCCGAGGAGGACCTCGAGGCCTACTGCGCCCTGCTGCTCGTCCACATGCGCAGCGAGGAGACCCTGGTACTCCCCGCCTTCGAGGCCCTCGGGCTCGACTGCGAGCGCGGCCGCGTGGAGCTGTACCGCGCCGAGCACGCGAAGATCCTGTGGTGGCTCGACGAGCTGCGGCGCCGCCTCGCCGAGCTGCGCGACAGCGCGCAGGATCCGCGGGCGCGGATCGCGCTCCTCGACCGCGAAGCGACCTTCAAGCGCGTCATGGAACACCACGACCTGCGCGAGCGCGAGTACCTCTATCCGCTGCTCGACGAGCACGCGGGCGACGTCGAGCGGCGGCGCCTGTGGCGCGAGCTCGAGGCCCTCGAGAAGACGCCTCTGCCCGCGCGCGCGCCCGCTGAGTGAAGGTCCCCGGCGCCGCTCAGGTGCGGTGCGTCGGCAGGTAGATGTCCGGGAGCAGCCGATCGATGCGCGCGAGCCCGGCGGCGCCGACACGGAGCGTGCCCCTCGCGGTGCGCCACCAGCCCGCGCGCTCGCCGCGTGCGAGGGCCTCGCCCGCCAGGTCCCGCGGATCGATGCCGTGGCGCCGGGCAAGGGCGTCGAGGTTACAGCGGCCGAGCTTCAGCTGCAGCACGAGCTCGCGCACGCAGCGCTCCCGTGCGTCGAGGGCGTAGGCGCGCGAGAGGGGCAGCTCGCCGGCACCGACGCGCTCGAGATAGCGGGCCGGCGAGGTGAGGTTCTGGTGGTGGACCCCGCCGAGGTAGGCGAAGGCCGACGCGCCGAGCCCGAGCAGGTCCGCTCCGTGGTACTGGGCCCGCTGGTAGAGGAAGCGTCCGCGCCGCGGATCGCGCACTCCCGCGTAGGCGCTGATCCTGGTGTAGCCGGCCTCCTCGAGGGCGGCGAGGGCCCAGGCGACCCGCCGGCGGCGGACGGCTGGCGCGGGCAGGGGCGCGGGCAGGGCCCCGCGCTCGAGGGCGCGGTACAGGGGTGTGTTGCGGGGGATCTCCAGGGGGTAGACGGTCACGCTGTCGGGGCCTAGCTCGAGCAGGCGTTCGAGGCTGGAGATGAACGAGCCCTCGGTCTGGCCGACGAGCCCGGCGATCAGGTCGGTGTTGACGACCTCGAAGCCGACCTCACCCGCGGCGTCGATGGCCCGCAGGCAGTCGTCGGTGGTGTGGATGCGGGAGTTGTGGCGCAGCACCTCGTCATCGAGCTCCTGGACGCCCATGCTCAGGCGCGTGACCCCCCCCGCGCGCAGGGCGCGCAGGCGCTGTGGGGTGGCGCTGCGCGGCGCGCACTCGAAGCTGATCTCCGCGCCGGGAGCCCACGGAAGCGCGCTGCGCAGGCCGTCGAGCAGGCGCGTGATGTCGTCGGAGCCGAGCACCGAGGGGGTGCCGCCGCCGACGTAGGCGAAGTCGAGCGCGCGCCCGGCGAGGTAGGGCGAGCGCGCGAGTCGCCGCGCCTGCGCCAGCAGGCCGTCGGTGTAGGTGGTGAGGGCCTCGGGCCGCGGAGCGCGCCGTGAGAGGTAGATGCAGTACGCGCAGCGCTCCTCGCAGAAGGGTACGTGGGCGTAGAGACCGAGTGCTTCGCTCGCGGGCGGCGAGGCGAGGACGTCCTCGAAGGCGGGGGTCTGCTCGGGACTCCAAGACGAGAACGGCGGGTAGGCCGAGACGAAGGGCGAGCCCTCGACCGGCTCGCGCGCGTCGTCTTCGTCAGCGCCGCGCGCGCGCGCGGCTTCGTCGTGCCCAGCGCTCGCGAGCTCGTCGCTCGCGGTCCTGTCGCCCTCGCGCAGCTCGCCCTCGCCCTTCTCGCCTTCGGAGTCCTCGTCTTCTCTATGCACCGGCGTTCCTCCCAAGCGTATCGATGCGCCTGCTTGGCGAGGCTACCCGCACTCCTACGGGGACATCATGAGCAGGGTTGCGCAGTGCGCTACGTAAGTTGTTCGTAGATCTCGGCTCGGCGCCCACGCAAGCGTTACGAGGATCGTCAAGCTCGCCTTCCGCGGCCGGAAGCGAGTGGTAAGCTTGTCTAATGAACGAGATACTCGACTCCGGCTCGAGGCGAGCCGCCGTGGCGCTGACAGGCATCCTCGCCGGCCTCGTCGCCGTGCAGCTGGTGACCTTCGGCGCACCCGTGCAGCGCCCGCCCGCCGCGCGAACCGGCGCGCAGACCGCCCAAGCGCCGGGCGCGCTTCGAGGTCCGCACAGCAAGACCCTCGACTGGAAGGGACATGACGGCGAGCGCATCCACCTCGACGAGCGCGCCGGCCTGGTGACCGTCGAACGCCCCGACGGCTCGACGACGATCCGCCTCTGCCGCCGCGCTCCCGCCGCCGGCGGTCCCTTGCCGGCCGTCACCCCGCCCTTCGCTATGGCCGTCTACCCCGCTTGCCTCCTGTGCCACGATCAGCTCGAGAACGCCATGGAGCACATGTTCGGCATGGACCTCGACTGCACCTTCTGTCACGGCGGCGATCCCTACGCCACCAAGAAGGACCACGCCCACGTCCAACCCGACGGCACGGTCACCTACGGCATTTCGATCCCTCCGATCGACCAGGACCTCGCCTACCAGCAGTTCGTCAATCCCTCGAACCTGAGGACCGTGGACTCGAGCTGCGGCCTGTGCCACCAGAACTACGTCCACGACGTGCGCAAGGGGATGATGTCGACCACCGCCGGCCACTTCGCGGGGGGCCTGTACCTCAACGCCGTGGTCGACACCAAGTGGCCCCTGTACGGCAACTTCGCCGTCTCCGACGACGACGGCTACGTCCCGGACACCGAGGGCGCGGTGCAGAGCCTCGATGACATGATCAGCTACGACCCGAGCGCGGACCAGAACCGCTACGCGTCGCACTACGCGGCCGTGCCCTCCCAGCAGTGCGCGCGCTGCCACCTGTGGTCACGCGGCAAGGGCTACCGCGGCAACGCGGGCTGGAACGGCCTCTACCGGGCCGACGGCTGCGCGGCCTGCCACATGGCCTACGACAACGACGGCCTCTCCCAAAGCTCCGACCCGAGCATCGACCACGCCGAGCAGGGCCACCCGCGCACCCACGTGCTCTCCAGGTCCATCCAGACCGAGCAGTGCCTGCACTGCCACCACCGCGGCGCTCGGATCGGCCTCAACTTCACCGGCCGCGCCCAGATGCCGCCGCGCCTCCCGTCGGGTCCCGGCGTCCCGGGGACGACCGACGAGCTGTTCAACGGCGGCTACCACATGAGCGACTCCGCCACGAACCCGCCCGACATCCACCACGAGCGCGGGATGCACTGCATCGACTGCCACATCGCGTCGGAGGTCATGGGGGACGGGAACATCTGGGGCCACATGGACCAGGCGACCAAGATCGAGTGCCGCTCCTGCCACGGCCTGCCCGGCCAGCCGCCGACCTTGGCCGACAACGACGGCAGCATGCTCCCCAACGTCGTGATGCATCCCAACGGTGAGGTGATCCTGACCTCAAAGGTCACTGGCGCGGAGCACGTCGTGCCCCTGGTGATGGACATCGTCGATCCCACCTCGCCGTCCTTCAATCCCGACGCGGCGGCGTGCATGGACGACGAGCACCTCAAGGGAGACGGCGGCCTGGAGTGCTACGCCTGCCACGCCTCTTGGGTCCCCAACTGCTTCGGCTGCCACTTCGAGCGCGACGAGCAGGACGTGGGACTGAACATGTTCACCGGCCAGTACGAGATCGGGAAGGTCACGACCAACAACAAGATCTTCGAGGCCCTGCGCACCTTCTCCCTCGGGCCCAACAGCGAGGCGCGCGCCGCTCCCTACCTGGTCGCCTGCCAACCGATCGCTGACGTGACGGCGCCCGACGGCAGCAAGATCCTCGACTTCGCCATGCCGGTGACGAGCAACGGACTCTCCGGGCTGGGGCTCAACCCGGTCCAGCCGCACACCGTGCGGCCCCACGAAGTCCGGACCTGCGCCGAGTGCCACCGCGCTCCGCCGTCCTTGGGGCTGGGGACGGGCAACTACGCCGTCGCGCGCGCCAAGATCTACACCGCCGGGCCCGCGGGGGCGGAGCAGTTCGACCGCGAGGCGGACCCGTGCGCGCCCGCGGCCAGCGGTGCGGTCACCCAGACCGCCGCCCTGGCGGTGGCCTCGCGCCCGAACACGGTCGAGGGGACCGCCGACTTCCTGTTCGTCGCCAACGGTCAGGCCGGGGTTGAGATCTGGGATCGACGCCTCTCCGACGCAACGGGCGCGCCCGCCCATACGATCGCCGGCGTCGACGCCATCGACGTCGCCTACGCGGCCCGCTACCTGTACGTCGTCGACGCGGGCGTCGGTGTGCGCATCTACGACGTCGCGCGGCCCAACGCGGCCGTGCACGTCGCCTCGATCGCGATCCCCGAGGCCCTGCGGGTCGTCCCTTGGGGCATCCACCTCTTCGTGCCCGCCGGGAGCGGCGGCCTGGTCGTCGTCGACGTCGCCGACCACGCCGCGCCGGCGGTCGCGGGCGTCGTCGGCGGTGTTCAAGCGGCGGACGTGGAGCTCTACGCCCACTATCAGTCGGGCGCCGACTTCGCCGTGCGCGCCTACGTGGCCGATCCGGCCTTCGGTGTGCGCGTGGTCGATCTGTTGCCCGACTTCGGCTCCGGTCAGGTCGTGGGCGGGCTCCCCCTGGTGGGTGCGAGCGGCCTGGACGCCTACACGCGCTACGTCACCGCGAGCGGCACGACGCCCTCGAGCGAGCACGACTTCCTGTACGTTGCGGCCGGCGCGGCCGGGCTCCACGTCTTCGACATGACCGATCCCGACGCCATCGTCGCTGTCTCGTCGGTGAGCGGTGGCGACGTGCGTGACGTCGTCGTCGCCAGCCAGCTCGCTCCGCCGGGAGTGGACGACTACGCCTACCTCGCCGACGCCGGCGCGGGCCTGCGGGTCGTGGACGTGACCGACCCGTTTAGTCCGTCGACCACCTGCGCGGCGCCGGCGGGGTCGGGAGCGACGCGCGTCTTGGTCGAGGTGCAGCAGCTGGACCGCTTCCTCGACGAGCAGGGCGAGCAGCTCAAGGAGAACTCGCACCCCTTCGTCGAGTCCTACTCCCACGCGGACCTCGTGCGCCTGCTCTCGGCGACGATCCCCTGAGGGCGCGGACGGCGCTCGCGGGCCCGCGAGGCGGGCGAGCGCGCTTGCTCCCCCGTCCGCGGGGCGTAGCATCTGGTCGGCGCCGGGCGCCGGAGATGCCATGGAGCGACAAGGGACGAGCAGCGGTGGGGGCGGTGCGCGGGTGCTCGTCGTCCACGGCGCCGGTCGCGAGCACGGCCTCTCCGCCCGGCTGGTCGCGGAGGTCGTGGGGGAGCTGGAGCGGCGCGGTGCCGAGTACCGCCTGCAGGATCTGTTGGCCGACGGCTTCGATCCGGTGCTGCGCCTCGGCCCCGACGAGCGCCACGCTCCGGCCTGCTCCTCCGCCGACGACCCGCTCGCCCACCGCTACCAGGAGGAGGTGCGCTGGGCCGAGGCGCTGGTCTTGGTGCACCCGGGTCTACTCGCCCTGCCGCCCGTAGCGCAGCCAGTACCACAGGGTTGTGCCACCCACCATGAGCCAGGGCACGAAGAGCAGCACCAGGGTGGCTTGCTGCAGGCCACGAGCCACGCCCGCGGTCTCGGGGCTCTCCCCGAGGCGCGGTCAGCAGCTCTGGGCGAGAGCCGGCTCGCACCACAGCAGCGTGCAGACGGCGATGGCGAGGGCCACGCGCATCACATCGCCGTCCCGTCGGGGGCCACGAGCACCACCAGCACGGCGGTGGTGGCGAAGATGCCGATCAGGACCGTGTAGATCAGGCTCTTCTTCTCGAAGGCGAGGTGCATGAAGAACAGGGCGATGATCGCCGCCTTGACGATCATGCCGCCCGCCAGGACGGGTTTGCTCCCGATGAACACCATGGCGAGGGTGATCAGGAGCAGGACGAACCAGGCGATCCAGTAGGAACCGTAGGAGTGGGTGGCTTTCTCAGACATGGCGGGCCCCTAGAGGAGGTAGAAACAGCCGAAGATGAAGACCCAGACCAGGTCCACGAAGTGCCAGTACAGGCCGGCGACCTCCACCTTGTCGGGCAGCAGGCGCTCGGGCGTGGTGCGCAGGAAGGTGACCAACAGGATCACGACGCCGATCAGGACGTGGGTCCCGTGGAACCCGGTCATCATGAAGAAGTAGGAGGAGAATGCGCCCGCGCCCCAGGGGTTGCCCGTCAGCCGTGCGCCGTCGCCGATGAAGTGGCTCCACTCGATGGCCTGCATGACGAGGAAGGCGAGGCCGATCAGTGTGGTCAGGAGCAGGTAGCGGCGCGTCAGCCCCCGGTCGCCGTCGCCTGCGGCCTTGACGGCGCAGGCCATGGTGGCCGAGCTCGTGATGAGGGTGAACGTCATCAGGGTGATGAAGTTCATGTCGAAGACCTCGCTCTGGACAGGCCAGCCGACGTCACTCGCCAGGCGGGTGAACATGTAGCTCGCCAGGTAGCCGGCGAACAGCAGGGCGTCGCTGATGATGAAGCACCACATCATCAGCTTCTGCCAGCTGGTGTCGAAGATGGGGGCTTCCATCTCGTCGGACGCGACGGCGTGGACTTCGGTCATGACGGGCTCGGGTTTAGGAGGCGAGGAGGAAGAGGACGTAGAGCCAGACGAGGCCCATGAAGTGCCAGTAGGCTGCGACCAGCCGCAGGGGCCGCTCGCGCAGGGTCACCCAGGCGAGGGCGCACAGGCCGCCCCCGAGGTGCAGCCCGTGCACGGCGGAGAGCATGAAGTAGAAGGCGCCGTGGGGCGTGGACGGCAGGCCCACGCCGAGTTGGGCCAGCTCGCTCCATGAGAAGAGCTGTGCAGCGAGGAAGGCGCAGCCGAGGAGCAGGCTGACGCGGCGCAAGCCGGCGCTCTCACGCCGACGGGCAAGCTCGAGGGTGACGCTGCTCGTGACCAGGATTCCCGTGCCGATCCAACTCCAGGTCGGGATCGCGACCGGAGTCCAGTCGGGAGCCGGGCGCCGGATCAGGTAGGCGGCGGTGAACCCGGCGAACAGCATCACCACGACGCCCAGCAGGACGACGAAGAGTACATCGCTGGCTCGCGGCCGGGAGAGGGTGGCGGCCACGCTCACGCGACGCTCCCCTGGGGCTTGAAGTCGCTCTCGACGGGAGCCGCCGGGTCATAGTCGTAGGGGTGGCGATCGACGACCGGCAGGGCTCCGGGCCAGTTCCCGTGGGGAGCGGGCGACGGCGTCGTCCACTCAAGCGTGGTCCCGTTCCAGGGGTTGCCCGTCGCCACTTCGCCGCGCTTCCTGCTGACGAAGAAGTTGTAGATGAAGACCACCTGGGAGGCCGTGACGACGAAGGTCAGGACGGTGATCGGCAGGGCCAGGGCGATGCCCGCCTCCTGGAACTCGAAGATCGTGTGGTCGTAGTAGCGCCGCAGGAGCCCGGAGAGGCCCTGGAAGTGCATCAGGGCGAAGACGGCCACGATCGGGATGTAGGTGGTCCAGAAGTGGAGCTTCGCGAGGCCGGGGTTCATCTTGCGCCCGAACATCTTCGGGAACCAGTGGTAGATCCCGCCCAGGGTCGAGAGGACGGTCACCACGCCGATCATCAGGTGGAAGTGCCCGACCACGAAGAAGGACTCGTGGAAGTAGATGTCGGAGATGGAGGTAGCCAGGAACAGGCCGCCGAAGCCACCGAGGCCGATGACGGCGATCGTGCCCAGGGCCCAATACATCGGCACCTCCATGCGGATGCGGCTGCGCCACAAGCTGGCCACGAGGTTCAGGCCGAGCACGGCGAAGGGCGCGGTGATCAGCACGGTCGCGATCGAGAAGTACTCACCGACATAGGGGTTCATGCCGGTCACGTACATGTGGTGGCCCCAGACGATCATGCTCAGGAACCCGACCACGACCAGGGACCAGACAGAGGTGCGGTAGCCGAAGATCGGCCGCCGGGCGAAGGTCGCCAAGAGGTCGAAGGTGATCCCGATGCCCGGCAGCACGAGGACGTAGACCTCGGGGTGTCCGAGGAACCAGAAGAGGTGCTGGAAGAGCAGGGGCGTTCCGCCCTGGTGGGGGAGGACCTCGTTGCCGAAGACGAGACCGTCGGGCAGGAAGAAGCTCGTCCCGCCGTGGCGGTCCAGGAGCAGCATGATCGCCGCCGCGGTGAGGGGCGGGAAGGAGAGCACGCCGAGGATGGCGGACATGAAGTACGTCCAGATCGTCAAGGGCATGCGCATCAGGGTCATGCCCCGGACGCGGCAGTTGAGGATCGTGGCGATGAAGTTCAGCCCGCCCATGGTGAACGAGGCGATGAACAGCGCCATGGCCAGGAGCCACAGGGTCTGCCCCAGGCCTGATCCGGGCACCGCCTCCGGCAGGGCCGAGAGCGGCGGATAGGCCGTCCAGCCCGCGGCCGCGGCGCCGCCCTCCACCAGGAAGGAGGCCAGGATCAGGAGGCAGCCGGGGACGACCGTCCAGTAGGACAGCATGTTCAGGAACGGGTACGCCATGTCCCGTGCCCCGAGCATGAGCGGGATCAAGAAGTTCCCGAAGCCGCTGACCAGGGCCAGGGAGATGACGAAGAAGACCATGATGGTCCCGTGCATCGTCACCAGGCTGATGTAGTTCTCCGGCGTCACCAGGGTCTTCTCGGGCCAGGTGATCTGCATGCGGATCATGACCGCCAGTCCGCTCCCGACGATCCCCATGAACAGGGCGGTCAGGATGTACTGCAGCCCGATCATCTTGTGATCGGTGCTGAAGACGTACTTCGAGATGAAGGTCTGCGGGGCGTGCTCTTGTGCTACAGCCATGGTTCCTGCTCGCTCAGCCACTGCGCGAGGTCTTCCTCGCTCTGGACGGTGACGGTTCCCTGCATCCGGTAGTGTCCGAGGCCGCAGAGCTCGGCGCAGGCGAGCTCGAAGGTCCCTTCCTTCTCCGGGGTGAACTGGGTGTAAGCCGTGTAACCGGGCAGGGTGTCCTGCTTGGTCCGGAAGAGCGGCACGGTGAAGGAGTGGATGACGTCGAGGGAGCGCAGGCGCACGATCGACATGCGGTCGACCGGAATGTGCAGCTGGCCGCGCACGACGATGTCGTCGCGGGCGGCGGCGTCGCTCTTCACCAACCCCAGGGGATTGCGCGAGTCGTGGACCTTCTCGTGGTCCACCTCGCCGAAGACCCCGTCGGGGCCTGCGTAGCGGATCAGCCACTCGAACTGCTTGCCGACCACCTCGACCTCGTAGGCGTCCTCGGCGGGTTCGCCGTAGACGTCGCCGAAGACCGGCAGGGCCATGACCAACACGCCCACCTCGGAGATGATGCACATCAGCAGCACGGGGACGACGGCCCACAGGAGCTGGGTGCGCTCGGACAGCACGGCTCCCTCCTGGGGTTCGCCCCGCCCGTAGGTCAGGATGAAGCGCCCGAGCACTACGCAACCCACAAGGAACAATGTCCCGGTCGTGAGTAGCAGGTAGTGGATCACGCGGTCGATACCGTGACCGTGGGCGCTCGACACCTCGGGCAGCCAGCCGACCGCGAAGCCCGCGACGACCAGGGCTCCGAGGGCGTAGAACAACAGCCCGAAGGCGGGCGAGCGGGGAGCGTCACCGCTAGTGCTCATCGTCAGTCTTCTTCCGTGAAGCCGAACTCCAGGGTCTGTGCAGCACCGTCGGCGCCGATCGTGATGTCCTGTTTCTTCAGCCCGAACGCCTCGTGCCGGGCGGCGATCTGGTAGTCACCGGGCGGGAGCTTCCCGAGGTCGAAGGTCCCGTCCTCGCCGGTGACCGCGTAGAAGGGGTGCTCGACCACGCCCAGGTAGGTGTTCATCCAGCCGTGGATGTCGCACTTGAGAGTGACGAACACTTCCGAGCGCTTGAACTGGCGCGTGAGGGCGTTGGAGCCGGCGGCCTGGGTCTGGTTGAACCCCGTGTTCTTCTTGCTGTAGCCGTGGACGTTGTGGGTGATCGGGTCGCCGTTGCGTACCTCGACCTTCTGCCCGACCTGGGCGCCGAGGACGTGCGGGACGTAGGTGCAGCCCTCTTGATTGATCACCACCGCGTCAGCGGGGGGTGTGAACTCCCAGGCGTCGAGCCCCTTGCGGACCCAGACGAAGACATTGGCGAGGCCGCCGTCGGCGCCCACGATCGCCGACTCGTCGAGGGGGCGCTCCTCGTGCAAGCCGCCGCACTGGGCGTCGCTCCCCATGTCGACCTTGCGCCTGCGCGGGGCATCGCCCTCAAACTGGATGCGACCGCTGACTCCGGCCACTCCGGCGGCCGGGTCCCACGGCCGGGAGGCGGCGGTCGGCGTCGAGGCCGCCGATGGGACCGCCTCGTCGGCGCTGGCGGCGCGATCGCTTGCGGACGAGGACGCGGACACACCGGCCGGACCCTCCTCTCCGCCGCCGCAGGCGGTGACGAGGAATACGGGCACGGCAAGGACAACGAGGCGGATGGGACGCATCGGGATCTCCTGAGAGAGGGGTCACGCCCGGGGGCGGACCATGGCGGGCGGGTTGTGAAGGTGTCGAGGGAGGCGGTGCTCGAGTGGGGCGCATCGCGTCCCCCGGGCCCCTCAGGGGCCCCGACGTGTGCGACACACTCTCGCTAGATCGCCGCGGGAGCGAATGGGTCATAGTGCGGAGGGGGGGGCGGAACAGTGCGTAGGCCCGTTGCACGCGCCGCCAGCCCTCGAGAGCGGCCGAGGGTGGGAGCTTTGCCCGGTCAAGGGATCAATACACCTTCTTCAGCGGATGCGGCTTCCTAACCAATCCGCACCCCGCGGGGTGGCCGATCGCCTCTGCGGTGGCCTCAGGCGGTGGCATGAGAGCCTGAGGAGCTCCTCTTCTCCCTGTGCACAGGTCCGGCTTGCTGCGTTGCGAGGAGGTACCTGATGGGTTCCGGCCCTTGTCAGGGCGTTTCGAGGCGGGCCAGCCATCCCTTCGCCGCGCGACCATCGATCCCTCCAAGGACCCAGCACATGCTCTCCACGACCGCCGACCGCTTCTTCCAGCGGTTCCTGCTGTTGCCCGGCTTCCTGCTCGCCATCGGCCACTCGGCTCTCGCCGGGGCGCTCCCAGGTGGCGGCGACTACTAGGTCCACGGGACCGGCAACGGTGCCACCGGCGCGGAGCTGTACCGGAACGAGCACCGGAAGATCTTGGAGCGCCTCGGCGACCTCCGGCGACTGTTCGTGGTCCTGCGGAACGCTCCTCCCGACGCACGCGCCTTGATCGCCCTGATCGAGCTGGAGGCGCGCTTCAAACGCGTGGTAGAACATCACGACCTGCGCGAGCGCGAGTATCTGTACCCGCTCCTGGACGAGCGCTTGTCGGACGACGAGCGCGCGAACCTTTGGCGGCGCATCGACGCCCACGAAAGTGCCGGTCCTCCGTTGGAGGCCCCGCCATGAATCAATCGACGTGCGCGACCACGCGCTCGTCCCCCATCTGCAGCCGCATCGACATCCGCTGCACGACACGCCCTCCGAGGTTGCCGACCAGGCGCAAGAAGACCTTCCGCGCGACGCGCGAGGAGAAGTCGAGCGGCCCCCAGGTGCGGAGGCCGCGCGCGCCCTGGGCGCGGTTGTAGAGCCGGTTCTGCTCGGTGACCATCCACTCCGAGTACAGCGTGTACATGACCAGGAGCGGTGAGCGCAGGAATCGCCGCCCGAGCGTCCTGCGCGCGAGGGGGATCAAGTGCGGATGTCGCACGAGGACCGGGAACCACTTGTGCAGGTTCTCGATCGCCTGCTTGTCGGCGACCTGGATCGTCGCCTCGCGGTTGAACTGCGACGGGAAGTCGTCGTACTCCGAGACCGCGATCCCCAGGTCACGAGTGATGTCGTTGAGCTCGAACTCCGGGTAGGGCTGAACGATCGAGCACAGCGGGTGGTCGACGCCGCACTCCACGTTGAGCCGGATGGTGTCGAACTCGTCCTCGAGCGTACCACCCGGCCCGCCCAGCATGTTCAGCGAACCGAGCCGGATGCCGTGCTTCTTGATCCAACGGGACGCGTCGACGAGCTGCTGGCGCTCGGTGTTCTTGCGGAAGACCATGTTGCGCACGTGGTCGCTCGCGGCCTCGAAGGCAACGCGTGCGTAGATGCAGCCGGCGCTGGCGAGCTGCTCGATGTGCTCCTCCTTGGTCATGTTGGCCATCAGGATCACGTCGAAGGGCAGCCCGATCTCCCGCGGCCAGCGTTCGCAGAACTCCGCCAGCCAGTCGCCGCGCAAGTTGAAGATGTCGTCGAGGAAGTGCACGAAGCGCAGCGGATAGTGCGCGCGGATGTCCAGCACCTCGGCGATGACGTGGTCGACCGAACGCTTACGGACGTACTCCTTGTTGCTGGCGCCGTAGACCTTCGCCTTCCAGGCGTGGTGGAAGCAGAACGAGCACATCATCGGACAGCCCCGCTGCGTCAGCACGACCTTGCGCGGACTGTCGCGGTAGAGCGACTGCGCGTCGTAGAGCACGCTGCGATCGGGGAAGCCGAGCGAGTCGAGATTGCGCACTAGCGGCCGCAGCGGGTTCTTGACCACATTGCCCTGCTCGTCCGCGTAGCACAGGTTCTCGATCCCACGCCAGTCGTCTCCTCGCTCCAAGGCGTTCAGCAAGTCGACCAGCGCCCCCTCGCCCTCGCCTATGCAGATCGCGTCGATCTCCGGCTGGGTGACGCAGTCCGGCACGAAGGTCACGTGCGGCCCGCCCATCAGCGAGAAGAAGTCGAACTTCGACTTGAGCAGGCGGTTGACGTCGAAGATCGGTCGGTGATTGCCGGTCATCAACGACCACGTGATCACGTCCGGCCGATACTCGCGTATCTTCGCCAACCACCTGGGATCGGGCAGCAGCACCGCCCGCATCGCGTGACCGGCGTCGATGACGGCCCGGCTCAAGACCATCGGCCCCAGCATTTCCTGGGGCAGGGCTCGGGAGATGTGGAGGACCTTCACTTGCGCTTACTGGAAAGCAACCCGGCGCCGCGACGTCGACAAGAGGGCCGACTTCGAACTATCGTCGCATACCCCGGATCGAGCCAAGGGCTCGAGTGCGTAGACCGGTCGAAACAATTGCGTATTGCAGCGCGGACGGGAATCGCCGAAGCATTGGGAATAGCCTTAACCCGTAGCGCGCCGGCCGGGCCCGCGACCGAACTTCCGATCATCGAGCCCTTCCGTATCAAGTCCGTCGAACCCATCCGCCTGACGTCGAGCGCGGAGCGCGAGAAGCTGCTGCGCGCCGCGGGCTGGAACCTGTTCCGACTGCGCGCCAAAGACGTATTGATCGACCTGCTCACCGATAGCGGCACCGGCGCAATGAGCAGCGAGCAGTGGGCCGGCATCATGCGCGGCGACGAGTCCTACGCCGGCGCACGGAGCTACGAGCGCTTCGAGCTGGCCGTGCGCGACACGTTTGGCTTCGAGCATGTGGTTCCCACGCACCAGGGGCGCGCGGCGGAACACTTGCTGTTCAAGACTCTCGCCGGGCCGGGCATGGTCGTCTTCAGTAACACGCACTTCGACACCACGCGCGCCAACGTCGAGTCCAGCGGAGCAAGCGCCGTCGACCTGCCGTGCATTGAGAGCCTGGACACGACCAGCGACTCTCCGTTCAAGGGCAACGTCGACCTGGACCGGCTGGCGGCGCACCTCGCGACCGACGGCGAGCGGACGGCCCTGGTCATGATGACGGTGACCAACAACGCCGGGGGCGGCCAACCCGTCAGCCTCGCTAACCTGCTGGCGGTTCGCAAGCTGTGCGACGAGCACCACGTTCCGCTGTTCATCGACGCCTGCCGCTTCGCCGAGAACGCGTGGCTGATCAAGCACCGCGAGGTGGGCCAGTCGGGCCGCTCCGTGCCGAGCATCGTGCGCGAGATGTTCGCACTGGCCGACGGCTGCACGATGAGTGCCAAGAAAGACGGGCTGGCCAACATCGGCGGCTTCCTCTGCTGCCGCGACGGGGGGTTGGCGGCCCAATGGCGCGAGATGCTCGTGGTGACCGAGGGCTTCCCGACCTACGGCGGCCTGGCCGGTCGCGACCTCGAAGCGGTGGCCCAGGGACTGCACGAGGTCGTCGAAGAGGACTACCTCGAGTACCGACACGCGAGCATTCGCTACGTCGTCGAGCGGCTCGACGCGCACGGCGTCCCGGTCGTGCGGCCGGCCGGCGGACACGCGATCTTCCTGGACGCCGGGCGAATCCTCCCCCACCACCCATGGAACCGCTATCCCGGCCAGGCGCTCGCCGCGGAGCTCTACCTCGAAGGCGGCATCCGTTCTTGTGAAATCGGCAGTGTCATGCTCGGCCGCATCGACGTCGAGACCGGCGTGATGCTCCCCGCGCCGCTCGAGCTAGTGCGGCTCGCGATCCCGCGCCGAACGTACACGCAGAGCCATATGGACTACGTGATTGAGATCACGCGACGCGTGTGGGAGCGTCGCGACGACGTCCCCGGCGTCGTGATCGACACTGCCCCGCCGCGCTTGCGGCACTTCGGCGCGCGCTTCGTGCGCGTTCCCGGAAACTCGCACGCTCGCGAAGGCGCAGAACGGCGAACTCGCGTCCGACGTACGCACTAGAGCGCAGTGCCCCCGGAGCTGCGAGGGCTTTCCTGGTATTGGCATTCTCGGCTGTTCTAGTATGTTCCGCATACCATGACTGGCCGGGTCGGCGAAAAGTCGGCCAATGTTTCCACCTGTCCAGGAGGCGCACTTGTCCGGATCGAGCGAGCCAAAGGCGGACACTTCTCCGCGTGATGCCACCGAGTTCCTGTACCGGGCACTCCTCCACGCGACGCTGGACCCGACGCTGGCGATCGACGCGCTCGGGACCGTGATCACGGCCAGCGATTCGGTGCAGGACGTGTTCGGCTGGAGGCCGGATGAGCTCATCGGCCGCAACGTCGCGGTGCTGATGCCCGAGCCGCACCGCAGCCAACACGACGGGTACCTGGAGCGCTACGCACGCACGGGCGAGACGGCGATTCTTGGTCGCACACGCGAGTTCGAGGTCTTGCACAAGGATGGACACACCCTGCCGGTCGAGCTCTCGGTCGCCCGTGTCGACCTGCCCGATGGGTCCGAGCCGCTGTTCATCGGCGCTTTCCGTAACATCACGGAGCGCAAGCGGGCCGAAACCGCCGCCGAGGAGAGCGAACGCCGATTCGGCGCGATCTTCGACCAGTCGTTCCAGTACATCGGACTGCTCGACCCGCAGGGCATCGTGCTCGAGGCCAATACCGCGTCGCTCGAGGGCGCCAGCTTGGAGCGCGAAGACGTCGTCGGTCGGCCGTTCTGGGAGACACGTTGGTGGTCGGTGTCCGAACAGTCGCGAGCGCAGCTCAAGGATGCCATCCGCGAGGCGGCCGCGGGGCGTTTCGTGCGCTTCGAGACCGAGCACCGCGGGCTGGGCGACGAGATCGTGGCGATCGACTTCTCATTGAAGCCCGTGCGCAACGCCGAGGGCGAGGTCGTGATGCTCATTCCGGAGGGCCGCGACATCACCGAGCTGAAGCGCTCCCAACGGGCGGAGACCGCGATGCTGCAGGCCCTGGCGACCATCGGTGAGTCGGCGGCGATGCTGGCGCACGAGATCAAGAACCCGATCACGGCCATCAACCTGGCGCTGAAGGCCGTCGCCCACCAGCTCGGAGAGGACCAGCAGGCCGTGCTCGAGGACCTCTCCGGCCGGATGCAGCGACTTGAGCGCATCATGCGCCGCACGCTCACTTTCGCGCGGCCGATCGAACTCGAGGTCGAAACCGTCGACGTCGGCGGGCTGCTCGGGCAAGTCGTGAGCCAGCTGAGGCCGGAGATCGTCAAGCGTGGAGTGGAGGTCGAGTGTGCGCTGAGCGAAGAGGCGATCGAGCTCGTAGTCGATCTCCAACTCCTCGAGGAGGTGCTCGTCAACCTGCTACGAAACTCGATCGAGGCAACCAGCGACGGTGGGCGCGCGCGCCTGTCCGCCAGCCGCGCGGGCGACCGCGTGCGGATCGTCGTCGAGGACGACGGGCCCGGCATCCCGAAACTGTTGGAGGGCACGCTCTTCCAGCCCTTCGCCACGCTCAAGACCGGCGGGACCGGTCTGGGACTGGCCTTCTGCAAGAAGGTGGTGGAGGAACATGAGGGCACGGTCAACGTCGATGCCAGCGAGCTCGGCGGCGCACGATTCACGCTCGAGCTCCCAACTCAGGGGCGGGGGTAGGAACATGACGGACTCCATTGCGATTCGCATCTACCTGGTCGACGACCAGAACATCCTGCGCGCGGCCTTCCGGAGCCTCCTGGATTCCGACGAGGGCATTGAAGTCGTCGGCGACTCGGGGGACGCGCGGACGGCCATCGAGCGCATCGAGGAGCTGCGGCCGGACGTCGTGCTGCTCGACATCAGCATGCCCGGACTTTCGGGCCTGGATGCGATCGCGCCCATGCGAAAGGCCTGGAAGCGCGTGCGCATCCTGATGCTCACGCACCACGAGGGCGAGTCCTTCGTCGAACAGGCGATGCGTTCGGGCGCCGACGGCTACCTGTCGAAGGACTCCGACCCGGCCGAGCTCCTGATCGCGATCCAGGCCGTGCACGGTGGCAACCCGTATCTCTCACCCAAGGTCTCGAGCGGCATCGTCTCGGGCCTGAGGCAGGGAGGGACGGGCATGCCGGCGGTTCGCAGCCGCATCGAAGCGCTCACGCAGCGCGAGCGCGAGGTGTTCCAGCTGCTCGCGCTCGGCAAGGCCAACAAGGAGGTCGCCCGCAACCTCGACATGAGCCTGGGCACCGCCAAGAAGCACCGTGAGAACCTGCAGCGCAAGCTCGACTGCCACTCTGCGGCCGAGCTGGCGCGACTCGCAATCCGCGAGGGCCTGCTCGACCCGTCGTGAGGCTGGCCCGCGTTGTAAGTCGCGCACTGGTCCTCGAGCGCCTGGTTAGAAGTATGGTGTCGCTAGTGCGCACTTCTGCCCGGCTTCGTCACTCCCGCAGTGTCGTTCGTTGCCGGGCCGGGGTCGCCGCCACGCCGCCGCACTCCGCCGCACTCCGCCGAGAGGGCGCTGCGCGGGCGGCCGGAGACCCGGCCTCGTGCCCCCAGAGGGGCCGTCCCGTGCGAGGAGCCGCCAGGCGCTCGCACCTTCAGCTCTTTTTGTGAAGAATCAGGCTGAACCGTCCGACCTCTTCGGATAGGTGCGGGGGACCGCGGAGTGGCGGGCCCTGGCCGCGGCCGGGCGTCCCTGCTCGAACCCCGTCGGACTCCGGACCAACAGAGACCTCGCACGGCCCGTAGAGCCGACCCGAGCACCCCATGACCTGCCCCACCCTCACCCGACGCCTCCTGCCCGCGGCCCTCGCGCTGCTGGTGGCGTTGCAACCGGCCGTGGCCGCCTGGAGCGGCGCCGGCGGAGGTGCGGACTGCGGGGAGTCCTGCTGCTGTGCGGCGGCGCCCGCCGACGACGCCCCTTCGGGAGGATGTTGCGGGGAGAGCGAGCCTGCCTCGCCCGAGGGAGCGCTGCTCACGACCGACTGCCCGTGCCGCGCGACGGCACCGGGAGAGCCGACGCCCCACGGGGCGCAGCAAGCCGGCGCGGAAGACGGCGAGGGCGAGCTGCGCGAGCGGGTCGAACGCAACGCCCAGGCCTCCGCGGCGTTCGAACTCGTCTCCGCACCCACCGGCGGGGGTGTCGCTCCCCCACCTCGCCCGGTTCGCGCCGCTCGCGACGGCGCACGCCGCACCCTGCGTCTGCTCGAACGCGGCATCGACACCTTGCTGGCAGCCTTCGGCACGGCACTGCGCTGAGCCGGCGGGGACCGACCCCGCCCTCCGTGCCGTGACGGGCCTCGCGCCCGTCGTTCCGCCGTCGAGTTCCAGCACTGGTGTCCCATGTTCCGATTCTTCCTGCCCGAAATCCGTCTGCTCCTGATCCCTCTGCTCGCGTTCGCCGCGGGCTGCGCGGCCGTCAGGAGCGAGGCCGCCTCCGCCAGCGCGCCCGCGTCGCGGCTCTATGCGGCCCCCGCGCCCGTGGAGCACGCTCTGGATGAGCCCAGCATTCAGCCGCTCACCGGAGAGGGGATCGACGAGCTCGTGGCCTGGGCCGAGATCCATCACCCGCGTCTGCGGGCCGCGCGCGAGCGCTGGCTCGGCGCTCTCGCCCAGGCCGACACCGCCGACGCCCTGCCCGAGCCGCGCCTCGCCTATCGCGAGTACATCGAGGAGGTCGAGACGCGCGCCGGACCGATGCGCCGCGCCCTCGGCCTGCAACAGCCCCTGCCGGCCTTCGGCTCCCGAAGCCTGCGCCGGGACGCCGCTCTGGCCACGGCCGCGGCCGCAGGCGCACGGATGGAGGCCGAGCGCCTCGCGGTGCGGGCCGACATCGCGCGGGCGCACGGCGAGCTCTACCACCTCGGGCGCACGACCGAGTTCGTTCGCGCCGACGTGCAGCTGCTCGGCGCCCTCGTGCGCGTGCTGCGCGCACGCTTCGGAGCCGGCGACGCACCCCACACCGACCTGGCCCGGGCGCAGGTCGAGCTCGGCCGCCTCGCCGACCGCCTGCAGGACCTCGAAGAGCGGGCCGGTCCCGCTCGCGCCACCCTCAACGCGGCCATGGGCCGCCAGGTCTCCGCCCCCCTGGCCTGGCCCACCGAGCTCACCCACGCACGCCTGTCCGATCCCGACGAGCGCGTGCTGCGCTCGGTCGAGGAGGCTAACCCACAGCTCACCGCCCTCGCGGCCGAGATCGTACACGCACGCGCCCTCGTGCAGTTGACCGCCACGCGCCGCCTGCCGAAGACCACGCTCGGCCTGGAGGCGATCCAGATCGACGCCGTTGACGGCGGCGACGGCTCCGACGCCTGGGTCTTCTCCTTGGGGCTCGAACTCCCCCTGCGGCGGCGCGTCTACCGAGCCGAGGAGCGCGCCGCGCGCGCCGCGCTCGGCGCGGCCGCCGGCACCCTCGATGACCGACGCAACATCCTCGCCGCGCGCGCGCGCACGGTCCTCTCCCGCCTGCACGACGCGGAGCGCAAGCTGGACCTCTACGCCGCGGCGCTGATCCCCAAGGCGCGCGAATCCCTCGAGGCCAGCCAGGCCGCCTTCGGGACCGGCACCAGCGACCTCGAAGGGGTCATCGACGCCCAGCGCACCCTGCTCGAATTCCACCTGACCCGCGAACGCGCCCTCGCTGACCACCAGCGCCTGCGCGCCGAGCTCGAGTCCCTCAGCGGACGCACGCTCGAAACCGAGAGGAGTACACGATGAAGCTCACGATCATCGGACGGTCGTTCCCCGGACGCACCCTGCTGCTGGTGCTGGTCTCCCTCGCCGCCGGCTACGGTCTGCGCGGGGCCTGCGCGCCCGCGACGACGGGCGGCGGAATGGCGACCCACGGCGACCACGCGCCGGCCCCCAGCACGACCTGGAGTTGCTCCATGCACCCTCAGGTCCATAGCCCGGACCCCGGAGCCTGCCCGACCTGCGGCATGGACCTGGTCGAGGTCTCCGCTGACCAGCAGGGCACGGGTGAGCGCCAGATCGTCCTCGACCCGGCGGCGGTGGCCCTGGCGGAGATCGCCACGACGAGGGTCGAGCGTCGCTTCCCCACCGCCGTGCTGCGCATGGCGGGCAGCCTGACCTACGACGAGACGCGCCGGCGCACGATCAACGCCTGGGTCGGGGGCAGGCTCGAGCGGCTGTTCGTCGACTTCGAGGGCCTCTCCCTGCGAGCGGGCGACCACGTGGCCGACCTCTACAGCAAGGAGCTGGTGACGGCTCAAGAGGTCTTCCTGCAGGCCCGCCGCACCCTGCGCGACCTGCAGGATTCGGACATCGGGCTCTTGCACGACAGCTTGCGCGGCACCCTCGACGAGGCCCGCAAGCGCCTCCTGCGCTGGGGCCTCAGCGAGGCGCAGGTCGAGGAGCTGGCCCGCGCGGACGAGCCGTCGGAGCATGTCACGATCCACGCCCCGACCGGCGGCGTCGTGAGCGATCTGAACAAGAAGCAGGGCGACTACGTGCTCGAGGGCGAGCGCATCGCCACGATCGACGACCTGACTCACCTCTGGCTGCGGCTCGACGCCTACGAGAGCGAGCTCGCGTGGCTGCACTACGGACAGGCGGTCGAGTTCGAGGCCGCAGCCCTCCCGGGCCAGGCCTTCGAGGGGACGATCGCCTTCATCGCGCCCGTGCTCGACGAGCACACGCGCACGGTACAGGTGCGCGTCAACGTGCCCAACCCCGACCGGCGCCTGAAGCCCGGGATGTTCGTGCGCGCGAAGGTGCGTGCGCGCTTCGCGAGCGACGGCGCCGTGATGGACGCCGACCTGGCGGGCAAGTGGATCTGCCCCATGCACCCGGAGGTCGTCGAGGACGAAGCGACCGGCTGCCGCCTGTGCGGCATGGACCTGGTGACGACCGAGTCCCTGGGGTTTGAGGTCGCCGACGAGACCGCCGCGCGGGCACCCCTGGTGATCCCGGTCTCGGCGGCCCTGGTGACGGGCCGGCGAGCCGTCGTCTACGTGCGCCTGGCCCACCGCGAGCGGCCGACCTTCGAGGGCCGCGTGGTGATCCTCGGCCCGCGTGCCGGGGACGAGTACATCGTGCGCGAGGGGCTCGAAGAGGGCGAGCTGGTCGTCACCCGCGGCAGCTTCAAGCTCGACAGCGCCATGCAGATCCTGGCCCGGCCGAGCATGATGTCGATCGAGGAGGACGACGCGCCCGAGCGCGTGGCCCTCACGGCCGGCGCGCGCGCGGCCCTCGCAGGCGCCTGGGACGCCTACTCGGCCCTGCACGAGGCCCTGGCCGGCGATGACGAGCCCGCGGCGCGCAGAGCGCTGGCCGAGGCGGTCGAGCCCTTCGGCGGCGCCCTGCTGCGCTCGGCGGACCTCGCTCCCCTCGCCGAGGCTGCCCAGTCCGCCCTCGGCCGCGCCGCCGAGACCGAGGACCTGGCCGCCCTGCGCGCGGCCTTCGAGGAGGTCGCGCAGGCCGCCGACGCGCTCTTCTCCCTCGCCGGCCCGCCCGCGGGACGAACTCTGCGGCGCGTGCACTGCCCGATGGCCTTCGACGGGCGCGGCGCGAGCTGGCTACAGGCCGACGAGGAGATCCAGAACCCCTACTACGGAGCGGCGATGCTGCGCTGCGGCAGCGTGACCGGCGAGCTCAGCGCTGCGCGAGGGGGCCGCCGATGAGCCCCGCCGAAGCGCCCCGCGGACCGCTCTCGCGCTGGATCCGTTTTTGCCTCGAGAACCCGCCCGTCGTCGTCCTGGTCACGCTCTTCGTGATCGGCTGGGGCCTGCGGACGGCGCCCTTCGACTGGCCGATCGGCGGCCTCCCCCGCGACCCGGTCCCGGTCGACGCGATCCCCGACATCGGCGAGAACCAGCAGATCGTCTTCACGCGCTGGCCGGGCCGCTCGCCCCAGGACGTCGAGGACCAGATCACCTACCCCCTGACGGTCGCGCTGCTCGGCATCCCCGACGTGCGCACGATCCGCAGCCACTCCTACCTCGGCTTCTCCTCGATCCACATCATCTTCGAGGACAAGGCCGAGTTCTACCCCTCCCGCACGCGCGTGCTCGAGAAGCTCGCCAGCCTCGCCCCCGACACCCTGCCGCCGGAGGTCACCCCGACCCTCGGCCCGGACGCGACGGCCCTCGGTCAGGTCTTCTGGTACACCCTCGAGGGACGGGACGAGGCCGGGCGCCCGGCGGGCGGCTGGGACCTCGACGAGCTGCGCACGATCCAGGACTGGACCGTGCGCAACGCCCTGGCCTCGGCGCGCGGCGTGGCGGAGGTGGCCTCGGTGGGCGGCTTCGTGCGCGAGGTGCAGATCGACGTCGATCCCGACGCCATGCGAGCCTACGGCGTGACCTTGCAGGAGGTCTTTCGAGCGGTCGGGCGCTCGAACCTGGACGTGGGAGCGCGCACGATCGAGGTCAACCGCGTCGAGTACGTGATCCGCGGCCTCGGCTTCCTGGAGAGCCTGGAAGACGTCGAGCGCACGGTCATCAAGACCCGCGGCGACGTGCCGACCTACGTGCGGGACGTGGCGCGCGTGTCCCTCGGGCCGGCCCTGCGCCGCGGAGCCCTCGACCGGGCCGGCGCGGAGGCGGTCGGCGGCGTGGTGGTCGCGCGCCACGGCTTCAATCCGCTCGAGGCCATCGCGGGGGTGCGACTGGAGATCGACGCCCTCGCGCCGGCCCTCCCGCGCCGCGCGCTCTTCGATCGCACGCGGGTCTCGCGCGCCGAGATCGAGGAGTTCCTGCACGGCGCGGCGCTGCCCCTGCCGGAGGGGAGCGTGGCCGCCGACGAGGACCACGCGGCGTGGTGCGCCTGGGTCGATGCCCACCCCGACGAGTGCCCCGCGTGGCTGACGACGAGCCGCGTGACGATCGTGCCCTTCTACGATCGGACGGAACTGATCCACGAGACCCTCGACACCCTCGAACGAGCGCTGATCGAGGAGGTGCTGGTCGCCGCTGTGGTCGTGCTCGCGATGCTGATGCACCTGCCCAGCTCGATCCTGATCAGCGCCCTGCTGCCGCTATCGGTGCTGATGTGCTTCATCGCCATGCGCGTCTTCGGCGTCGATGCCAACGTCGTCGCCCTTTCGGGCATCGCCATCGCCATCGGCACGATGGTCGACATGGGCATCATCCTGTGCGAGAACATCTTGCGGCACCTGGACGACGCCGGTGAGGAAGAGAGTTCGCTCGAGGTCGTCTTCCGCGCCACCTCCGAGGTGGGCGGCGCGGTAGTGACGGCCGTCGCGACGACGGTGCTCGGATTCCTGCCGGTGCTGACCCTGACCGCCACCGAGGGGAAGCTCTTCAAGCCCCTGGCGTTCACCAAGACCTTCGCCCTGATCGCCGCGGCCGTCACGGCCCTGACGATCCTGCCCCCCGCGGCGCACTACCTGTTCACCCGCGGTCGGGGCGGCGGAAAGCAGCGCGCCCTGCCCATCGCCCTGCTGGCGGGCGGCGCCGGCCTCGCATTCTGGGGCCTGCCCTGGGCCGGGCTCGCCCTGGGACTCCTGGGCGTCTACACCCTGGTGCGAGAGCGACTGAGCGCAGGTCTGCGGCGGAGGTTGGCCTGGATGGTCAACGTCCTCGCGATCGCCGCCCTGCTGCTGGTGCTGCCCCGCCACTGGCAGCCCCTCGGACCCGACCGTGACGCCTTCACCAACCTGTTCTTCGTCGCCGGATCGGTCGGCGGCGTCCTGGGTTTCTTCCAGCTCGTGCGCATCGCCTACCCGACGATCCTGGCCTGGTGCCTGGGCCACAAGCCGCTCTTTCTGTCGGCCGTGGCCTGCGTGCTGCTGGCGGGCCTGAACGTCTGGCTGGGATTCGAGCGCGTCTTCAGCCCGCTCCCCAACCTCGTCACGCGCACCGGCCTCGAAGGCGAGACGATCCGTCGCACGAGGTTCTGGGTCGGGGCGAGCGAGCGCCTGCCCGGCCTGGGGCGCGAGTTCATGCCGCGCCTCGACGAGGGCTCGTTCCTGTTCATGCCGACGACGATGCCCCACGCCTCCCTCGGCGAGGCGCTCGACGTGCTGCGCATTCAGGACGAGGGCATCGCCTCGATCCCCGAGGTCGAGAGCGTGGTCGGCAAGATCGGGCGCGTCGACTCCGCGCTCGACCCCGCGCCGATCTCGATGGTCGAGACGGTCATCACGATCAAGAGCAAGTACGGAGTCGACGAGGACGGTCGCCGCGTGCGCCAGTGGCGCGATCACATCCACTCGTCCGAGGACATCTGGAACGAGATCCTGGCCGCGGCGAAGGTCCTCGGCTCGACCTCGGCCCCGCTCCTGCAGCCGATCGAGACGCGCCTGATCATGCTGCAGACCGGGATGCGCGCTCCGATGGGCATCAAGATCAAGGGACCCGATCTCGAGAGCATCGAGCGAATGGGCTTCGAGCTCGAGCGAGCCCTGCGGGGCGCACCCGGTGTCGCTCCGGCGACCGTGCTGGCCGATCGCATCGTCGGCAGGCCCTACCTGGAGATCGACCTCGACCGCGAGCGGCTGGCGCGCTACGGGCTGCACATCCAGGACATTCAGGACGTGATCGAGGTCGCGATCGGCGGCCGCCGGGTCACGACGACGGTCGAGGGCCGCGAACGCTATCCCGTGCGCATCCGCTACCTCCGGGAGCGGCGCGATGACATCGAGGCCCTGGCAGGGATTCTGGTGCCGACGAGCCATGGGGCGCAGATCCCGCTCTCCCAGCTGGCCGAGGTGCGCACGGTGCGCGGGCCGCAGGTGATCAAGAGCGAGGACACGGCGCTCGTGGGCTACGTGACCTTCGCCCAGGAGCCGGGGCAGGCGGAGGTGGACGTCGTCGAGGCCTGCCAGGAGTTCCTGGCCGACCTGGAGGAGCGCGGCGAGCTGACGCGCCCCGCCGGTGTGAACTACGCCTTCACCGGCACCTACGAGCACCAGGTGCGGGCCCAGGCAACCCTCGCGATCGTGTTGCCGGCGGCCTTGCTGGCGATCCTGCTCGTCCTCTACCTGCAGTTCCGGCGCATGTCGACGGCGCTGCTCGTCTTCTCCGGGGTCGCCGTGGCCTGGGCCGGCGGCTTCCTGCTCCTGTGGGCCTGGGCCCAGCCGGAATTCGCCGCTGTCGAGGTCGGCGGCGTCGCCCTGCGCGAGGTCTTCGGCATGGGGACCGTGAACCTCTCGGTCGCGGTCTGGGTCGGCTTCCTGGCACTGTTCGGCATCGCCTCCGACGACGGGGTCGTGATCGCGACCTACCTGCGCCAGAGCTTCAGCGAGCGTGCCCCCACCACCACCGCCGAGGCCCGGGCCGCGACCCTCAAGGCCGGCATGCGGCGCGTGCGGCCGTGCGTGATGACGACCGCCACGACCGTCCTGGCCCTGCTCCCGGTGCTGACAGCCACCGGTCGCGGAGCGGGCGTCATGGTGCCGATGGCCCTGCCGACGGTGGGCGGCATGCTCGTCGCCCTGCTCACGATGTTCGTCGTCCCGGTGCTCTACTGCCTGATCGAGGAGCGGCGCCTGCGCCGGAGCTGAGCGCTCTACAGCCGCGGCTAGCCGGTTCGCACGGCCCGCACGGCGTCGGTGCGGTTCATGCGCCAGACGGGGTAGAGAGCGGCGATCAGGGCCAGGACGACGGCGGCGACGAGGATGATCCAGACCCACGGGCCCGCTCCGCGGTGCGGCAGGACCAGACCCGAGAGCTGCTCGAGAGCGGTCACGATCACGGGCCCGAGCAGGCTGCCGAGGCAGACGCCGATGCATCCGCCGAAGGCGCCCATGACGGCGGACTCGATCCACACCATGCCCGCGATCTGACCCGCCGACGTCCCGAGGGCCTTCAGGATGCCGAGCTCCTTCGTGCGTTCGAGGGCCGCCAGCAGCTGGCCGTTCAAGACGCCCACCCCCGCCAGCAGCGCCGTCAGCCCCAGGATCAGGTCGAAGAGCATGAAGTCGCTGTCGATGTCCGCCACCTGCAGGTCGCGCAGGCGCGCGCGCGGAGCGGGGTCACGCCCCAGGTGGGGCGACAGATCATGCGGCACGCCGACTACCGTACGACTCTTCAGCACTACACTCGGCTCGAGTTGCACGACTCGGAGGGAGCTGTGCACGGGTTGCCCGCCTTTGGGCCGAAACCCCTGGAGCGGGCCACGGGAACCGCTGGAAAACCCCAGCAGATTCCACAGCACTCGGAGCACGATTCGGTGCGATCTGCTGCGAGTGGGTGCGACGAAACGGGTCCACCGTCTGTCCTCCCGACCAAGCGGAAGACACCCCTCGATGCCACTCAGAGCGATTCTTTGCGACCCGATGCGACCCAATGCGATGGCGCGCCCGGCAGGACTTGAACCTGCGGCCCCCGGTTTAGGAAACCGGAGGCTGGTGACGTAGGTGGTGATGGGGGCGCAACTTGCGAAGGTGTGCCTGGGGACCCCAGCAGTTTCCCCAGCAGTTCGGAACAAGAGGAGGCCCTGAACGCCCCTGAACTCCGGGCC
>DASCMO010000117.1:0-2121 GCA_036010965.1 Planctomycetota bacterium
CGATGCCGTGGCTGTACATCGTGGCTCTACGGCTGAACTCGATGCCGTGGCTGTACATCGTGGCTGTACGGCGAAGGTGCGTCGTCGTAAGTACTGGCACGCCGGGAGGGATTCGAACCCCCGACCCTCAGGTTCGAAGAAGAATCCCACCCCGAGGAAGAACAGTAGGTTGCGCTCTAGGCACCGGCAAGCAGCGGCGAGGAGCGGCAACGCAGTGCACCGGGGATGGCACCAACCCCCCAAACGGCACCCAGACGGCACCAACCCCAGCCCCCAGAAACGACCCTGAACACGGCACAAGGAACACACCATGCCCTTCACCAAAGGCAACACCATCGGCCAAGCAACCCGCTTCAAGACCGGCCAGTCCGGCAACCCCGCAGGCCGACGTCGAGCGGCTCGTAGCCGATGGCCTCGACGAGGCCGACCCGCATGACCGAAGCAGCGGCCGATAGAACGGGCGAAGCCGAGCGCGGCTCTCGGCCTCCCCAACCCGAACGGCTGGATATGGTCCTGCGCCGCCTCGGCTTCGTGCCCGACGCAGAGGACCGGCTGCGTCGGCTCGAGCTGGGCCTGGGCTTCCTCTGCGAAGAACTCGGCCAGGTGTACGAGCGATTCAACGCGACCGTGGACCGCCTGGTCGAAGTCGAGGCATCGCTCGGGAGGCTCCGCCGTGGCCGGTGACGAGAAGCCCCGCCGCGTGCGCCCGTACTGGGACGAAGATCCGTGGCCGGAAGCCGTGTCGGGCACCGCAGTGCTCGACAACGCCCGCGAGTTGGTGCAGCGCCACATCACGACCGGCGACGAAGAAGTGGACGCCCTGATCCTCTGGGCGGTCGGGACCTGGGCCGTCAAGCCATACGACTACTTCCCTGGGCTGGTGGTCACGTCGCCCGAAAAGCAGTGTGGCAAGACACGGCTGATGGAAGTCGTCGGAATGCTCACCCACCGACCCATCCTCACCATCGACGCCAGCATGGCGACGCTCTACCGCGCGGTCGAGGAGGACGGTGCCACCATCTTCATCGACGAGATCGACCGGATCAAGAACCGTGAGCGTCGCGAGGATCTCACCCGGATGCTGAACGGATCGACCTCTCGAGCCTTCGGGTGGGTTGAACGCTGCGAGACGGTCGGGCGACGGATCGAGCGCCGGTCCTTCAGCGTATTCGGTCCGAAGGCTTGCGCAGGCATCGGGGTCGATTCCGTGCCCGACACCTTTCGAGACCGTAGCCTTCATATCGAACTTCAGCGCCGGGCGAAGCCTCAAGCGCGCAACAAGCTGCGCCACGATAAGGACGCATTCGGACGGATGCGCCAGCGGATCGCGCGCTGGGCCGACGATCACCTGGAGAAGCTGGGTAACCCGGCTGAGTTCCCGTTCCCCGAGTACACGAGCGAGCGCCACGAGGAAGCGTGGGAGCCGCTTCTTGAAATCGCCCAGGTGGTGAGCGGCCCGTGGCCAGATCGTGCGTGGTCCGCCATGGAGAAGCTCACCAAGCCAATCGAGACAACGGAATCCTGGCGCGTGGCGCTGCTCCGCGACTGTCAGCAGGTCTATCGGACCCTGGGCGATGGCGACGGGAACATTGCCCGCGATCAGCTCCGACTGGAGTTACTGAATCTCGATGAACCGAGCAGGGCTTGGAAAACGTGGGGCAAGGGCGCCCCGGCAGCGCCGCTTACGTCAGAAGCGATGCGCAAGGTGCTCAGCAAATACGAGATTCGAACGACGGAGGTGTGGATCAACGGCGCGAAGCAGCGCGGCTACAAGTGGGACGACTTCTTCGATGCCTGGGAGAGCTACCTGGGCCTTTGATCTGCCTTGGTGGTGTGTGGTGGTAGGAGTGGTAGAAGTGGGACAACAGCAGCGAGACGGGCTCTAGCGGCTTCTTTTAGTGGTAGGAAGTCGGTAGTCGGGTGGGGTATCGACGGCCGCCTACCACTCCTACCACGTCTACCAGTCGGATTGGGGGTGCCCGACTGAGTGCGTGACGGCTATGGGGGTTTTGGCGTAACGCGCGCCACTTCCGCGCCTGGGTGTCGGAGCTACCGCAGCTAGTTGGGGTAGAGGCGATCCATCCACCATCGCTTCGAGCCCAGAAGCCAACGCCGGTGCAT
>DASCMO010000118.1:0-5521 GCA_036010965.1 Planctomycetota bacterium
CCGGCCAGATCACAGTCCATTTCGACTTTGGTCAGGCCTGGACCCTGCGTGACATGGACCACGACGAATCCGGCAATCTCTACTTCACCGGCGGCCCCGGTCCCCCAAATTCGATTGGGGTCTTCAAGATCACCCCCGACGGCCGTCTGAGCCTCCACGCAGCGCTTCTCTTCTGCAGCGGTATCGAGTATCACGCCGAGACGCGGACCTTCTGGACCACGGTCAACCTCGCTGGCGCCAGCGCCTACGTCTACACCGTCGACCTCGGCGGGAACGTCCAGTTCTACTCGGGCGTGCTCGGCTTCACACAGCCTTCGGTACGCGGCATTTCCTTCGACCCCGTACGCTCGGCGCCAGTGATCGGGCTGGGAGGACCCGGGAAGGTCGGGTACATCGGAATGGACTGGCAGTTCCACGGCATCGCGGACCTGCTCTGGCCCATCGACGTGGACGTAGTACCCTGATCCGACACTTGTCGGTGCCTGCCACCGCGGGGCACCCTGAGGAAGATCACATCGCACCCATCGTGGTTTGCACAAGGACCGGTGCCTGGTGGAGCCACCGGCGCCACCCGACGGCCGGGTGTTCTTCCACGCCGGACACCTGCTCGGCACGCTCAGCGATCGCGGACTGAGCCCCGGCGGTGGCGGTCGGCATCAGCTCCACCTGGCCGCTGGATAACGACGGCGGCGGCATGCTCTTTGTCACCGCCGCCCAGAGGCTCGGCGCGCGCATCAGCGGCTCGGCCAGCCTCTCCTTCCGCCTGACCGACGACAAATTCCGGACGCCGGCCAGCATGACCTACACGCTCACCGACAAGCTCTCGACGACCCTCTTCTACGACGGCGAGAACCTCCACCCGCTCCTGACCTTCGACCGGGCGCCGGCCAGCCTCTCTCTGATCCTCTTGCGAGGCGAGGACCCCGCCATCTCCCTCGCCTGGGGATTCTGACTCGGCCCCGCCGATCCTCTCCTCGGGAGCCCCAATCCGGCCCTCTTCAGGCGCGGGCGTTCAGACGAAGTGGTGGACACACCACGGGATCGAGCAGCCAGTGAGGGCGATCGAAGGCCCGTCTCCCGTGTGCGGGCTGATGGCCTCGACAATGGTCATCGCGGGCGGGAGCGCGGCGAGGACGATCAGGTACTGCGCCGGCGTGAGGGCGATGGCGTAGAACAGCAGGATGATCAGGGTCACCGCGAACACGGTTGCGCTGCCCTCGATCGAGCGCACGAACCGACCCGCCCAGAAGCGGCGGTTGTACCACAGAGCCCTCCTACGATACTCATGCTTGCCGAAGCGCAAGCCAACCGGCTCGGCCAGGCCGTCGGCGAACTGATTGACGAGATTGGGGATCAACACGATCGCGGAGCTCCTGCCGAAGAGGATCATGAACGGCAGGTAGATCGCGAAGCGGAGGATGTCCTCGATCTGGTTGTAACGCATCGAGTAGGGCCGATCTTCGATGCGGTCCGAGCTCACATAGGCGAAGGCGAAGAGCCTGACGCGGCGTCGCATGACGTAGGACTCGGTCAGGAACCCGCTCAAGCCCTGAATGGAGAACAGCACGATCCAGTCGATAATCACGCTCTTCCGCACGAGCAGGAGCGCTAGGGCGACCGCGACGTACGGAAGGGAGAGTGGATTGAAAGCGGGTAGAGCTCCGGACCCGACGAGGTCGAAGGTCACGGCCAACACGATCCCGTAGAACTCGCCACCCACAAGGCGAAGCGCGTGTCCTGTTCCCAGTCGTAGGCGGGGTTCTCAAAGCCGTAGGGATCCGCCTGCAAGCGCTCGAAGTACAGTGCGCGACTGGCGTGGACCTCCATGGGATCGCTCGGGAGCGAGGGAGTGGGATGCCGTTGATGGCTGCGGCCTTCGAAAGCGGCCGGACTCGCGTCGGACATGGGAGGGCGGTCAACGGGGGTCGCGGGCGGAGAGGGCCGTGGGATCCTCGGGCATCCTTCGCGAAGCTCGGCCTCCAGCACACTTCCACGAGAGACCACCGAGCCGGGATCACGCCCCGAGCGAACATCTCCTCCCGCCGCGATACGGACCCCTCCCGCTCGCAGGATACCCCCGAGCCGTCGGAAGGCCGGTGTGGTGGAACCGGACACACGCGCTATCCTCGGTGCGATGCTCCGCCTGTGGACCTGCTCGGGACTGGCGCTGCTCCTTTGTGCCTGCGGCGGGGGCACCGACTCCGCTGGCGGCGGCGAGGCGCGCGGGCCCGCAGCGCGGGCTCGGGCGAATGCGCAGCGCAGGGGCGCCCTGCGCGACGAGCTCGTGCGCGCCCTCGGCGCGAGCTACGACGAGCCGCTCGCGAGGGTGGACGCACCAGAGCGCGCCAAGGGCTCGGAGGTCTACGAGAGGCTCTGCGCCGGCTGCCACGGGCGGTCGGGGCGCGGGGGCACGATCCTGGCGCGCGCCCTGCCCGTGGAGCCGGGCGACCTCGCCGACCCGGAGCGCGCCGCGTTCTTCTCCGAACGGGCGAAGCTGTGGCTCGTGGCCGAGGGCAGCCGGGGTACGCCGATGACCGGCTGGAAGGAGGGGCTCGACGAGGCGACGATGATCGCCGTGCTGGACCACATGCGGACGCTCGTCCGGCCCCTGGCCGGGGCGGAGACCGCGACCGGGGCCGCGCGATGAGGCGCACGCTTCGGATCGCGCTGGCCCTCTGGGCGGGCTTGTTCGCTCCGGCCTGCGGCGGCGAGCCGGACGCGCCGCCGTCTCCCACCGACTCCGATACGAGCGCGAGCGCAGGCGCCTTCCGTGGAAGAGAGCTCTTCGAGGCGCCGGCCGCGCCCGATTTCACCCTGACCGATCAACACGGCCGGCCCTTCCGCCTAAGCGATCGACGCGGCTCACTCGTGCTGCTCTTCTTCGGCTTCGTCCACTGCCCCGACGCCTGCCCGGCGACCCTGTCGACCTGGAATCGAGTCGAGGAGGCCTTGGGCGAGCGGGCCGGGCGCGTCTGCTTCGCCTTCGTCACCGTCGATCCGAAGCGGGACACGCCCGAACGTCTCGCCCGCCACCTGGGAGCCTTCGGTGAGGACTTCTTGGGCCTGACGGGCACCGAGGCGGCGCTCGAGAAGGTCTTCGACGCCTATTCCGTCCGGCGCGAGCGCATCGAGATCGACGACGACGACGAGGGCATGGGCTACGTGATCGACCACACCACGCGCACGCTCCTGATCGACGCCGAGGGGCGGATGCGGGTCGAGCACGACTTCCGCGCACGCCCCGACGACATCGCGGCCGACCTGCTGCGGCTGCTCGCCGACCTGCCGGCGGGTGGGATCGGCCTCGAGCGGTGAGCCGCCCCGTCCTGATCGGCATCGACGGCGGCGGGAGCGGGACGCGGGCCGTCGTCGGTCACGGTCCCGCGGAGGTGCTCGGCGCCGGTGAGGCGGGGGCGAGCTGTGTGCGAGACGTGGGCGAGGAGGCGGCGGGTGAGCAGGTGCTAGCCGCCGTCGAAGCTGCCCGGCGTGACGCGGGCATGGGCGAAGTGGAGGCGGAGGGGATCTTCCTCGGCCTGGGCGGAGTCGCGACCGACGACGACCGCGCCGCGGCCCAGCGCCTGGTGGAGCGCGTCCCCCACGGCGCGGGCGCGAGCCTCGGCGTCGATAGCGACCTCTGCATCGCCCACGCGGGCGCCCTCGCCCGGGTGAGATCCCCGCGGCGGGGCGTCGTGCTGATCGCCGGCTTGTTCGTCGTGGGCGACCAGGAGGCCGGGCGCAAGATGCAGGTCTACACAGCCTGGGACGAGGCGGTCGATGCCGCCGACGAAGTCAATGCGCGCATCCGCGCCGAACTCCGGAGCCGCCGACTGGGGGCGGCCCCAAGCAGTGGCTGATCCGGCCCGGATACGCAGAACAGGGGATGGCATCGGCGAGCGAGCAGCGGAGAATGTCCTGAACATGACCCGCTCCATCAAGATCGCCACGGGCGCGTGTGCCCTTCTCGCCACCCTCTCGCTCGTCGACGGTTGCCGTGGCCCGGCGCCGGCGGCTACTCCCCTCCCCCGCTACGAGCTGAACGAGGCGGTCATCGCCGAGAACCTCGACCTCGCCGACGACCCGGAGGGCAGGACCGCCCTCGCTCAGGCTCTGACCGAGACCTTCGGCAGTCTCCATGCCCCGCGCTACTTCGTCCTGGACGAGTGGCAGCGGGAGGGATTCGATCCCAACCGCTGGCCCCGCGGAGCTGCGGGGAGGGAGGCTGTGGGCGAGCGCCCGACCCTGGCCGAATCGGCGGCGCGGTACACCCAGCGCTGCGCTCGTTGCCACGGCTTCTCCGGCGGGGGAGACGGACCGATGGCGGCGCGGCTCCAGACGCGCCCGCGCGACTACCGCCACGGCGTGTTCAAGAGGACCCCGCTGGCACGTGGAGCGCGGCCGCGGCACGCGGACTTGGTGCGGACTCTGATGGAGGGCATCGCCGGGACGGCCATGCCGGCGTGGGAGGCGGTCTTCACCCCCGCCGAGTTCACGGGCCTGGCCGACTTCGTGCGCCTGCTCGCCATCCGCGGCGAGACCGAGCGCATGACCATCGTCGACTACGACGCCTACGATGGCTTCGACCGCGCCGCCTTCCTCGCGAACTACGAGCTCGTGGTCGCCCGCTGGCGCACGGGCGGCGACCAGCTCATCGATCCCGGTCCTCCTCCGCAAGCGACCCCCGAGCGCATCGCCCACGGCAGGTTCCTGTTCCAGGATCCGCAGGGCGCCGCCTGCATCCGCTGCCACGGGCGCGAGGGCCACGGCGACGGAGACTCGGCGTTGGTGCCCGATCCTCTGACCGGAGAGCCCGTTCCCTTCCGCGACGAGTGGGGCGAGGCGATTCGTCCCCGTGATCTCGTCTGTACGCCGCTGCGCTTCGGTGATCGGCCGCAGGATCTCTTCCGGCGCATTCACGCGGGGATCAACGGCACCCCGATGCCCTCCCACGGCGGCCTGCTCGTGACCGAGCAGGATGGGGAGCGACACAATCTCGGCCCCGACGACATCTGGGACCTCGTCTTCTACGTGCAGTCTCTCCGCTGAGCTCTACTCACGCCGCGCGCTGCGGGCCGCCGGCCACGCTCTCCGCGAGGCGCAGGCCGGCGCGCAGGATCGCGGAGGCCTTGGCGGGGTCCGTGTTGTAGCCGCCGGTCTTCGTCGTCGCACGCCGCAAGACGAGCACCTCGACCGAGTCCTGCTCCTTGAACTCGGCGGTCATGTCGTGGGGCGCTTCGAATGCCTCGTAGGCGTCGCGCAGGCCGAACCCGGTGTTGGCGACCAGGACGACGTAGAAGTAGGGGTGACTCGCTCCGGCGACATCGTTCAACACGACCTGACCGTAGAGACCCAGGAAAGCGTCGTCGTGGTCGGCGATGTCGATCTCCGCCGCCCTCCTGGAATCAGGGCGTTCGGGATTCGTGATCTGGAAGGCCCTCCTGATCGCCATGGCCCTGGGGGTTCTGACTCGTGCCGCAGTCGGTGGCTCGCAGCAGGAGCTCGTCCACATCGGGTGCTGGGACCG
>DASCMO010000119.1:0-7396 GCA_036010965.1 Planctomycetota bacterium
CCGATGCGCGTCGTGAAGTCACCGATCAGGAAGATGACCTTGTGGCCGATCTCCTGCAGCTCGCGCATCATCCACAGGTTGACCGCATGGCCGATGTGCATCATCGGCGCCGTGACGTCGACGCCGTACTTGATCCGCATCTGCCTCCCCGAGCGCAGCCGGTTCCGGAGCTCGTCGAGCGTCACGATCTCGTCGGTCGTGCGCGCAAACGCATCGAGAACGCGCTCGACGCTGGCTTCATCCGATTTGACGGGTCTGCTCATCAGGGAGGGACTCCGCGGGGGAGGCATGCAATCTACACCGCCGCCGGGGCGAGACCACGCGCCAGCCGCAGTACTGACCGCCCGGAATCGGGCAGGCGGGGCGCGGGTTCCCATGCGAGGAGACCGTCCCGAAGGACGGCCTCCTCACGATGCTCGTCTGGATCCGCTGTCAACAGTCAGTGGGTAGCCTGACAGGCTCACCACACAGGCACTCAGCCTCCAGGGCTTCACGCCTCGCTGACCGCGGACAAGTCGGTCAGGGCTTTCAGGAGCCGCCGCTGTCGCGCAGCTCCAGCATTTCCTTGCGGATGTCCTGGGCGACAGCCTTGATCGCCTGCATTTGCTTGCGGACCCGCGAGGTGGCGGCCTTGTTGCCGGATTCGGCCTTTGCAACATCGTCCGCGGTGTCCTCGACAACCGACTTCAGGCGCTCGAAGTTATCGCTCATGATTCCCTCTTCTCGGGGATGGTGGATGTGGGTTGATGGGGCCGGAGGGACGCCGCAATGCGGGTGCAAGCCGTCCTGACCCCCTGTAGGCGTTCTGTAGGACCACAATCCGCCCCGCCGATCAAGCACGGAACCGCCCCCAGGGGCCGGAAAGGCGATCGCCCAGCCGACTGGAGTTCTGAAATCGCGACACAGAGCCTCTGTAACTCATTATATGACAGAGCATTATGTCGCCACATAGCATTCAGGCCAGCCCGTCGAACAGGCGCCTGGAAGGAGCCAAAAAACCGCGTCGAGGGCCCCTCATTCGCCACGGCCGGGGATGCAGTACCCGGTCTCGTCAGCGGCAGATCGACGCTCGCGGTGCGCCCGCAGGCCCGGCATCCGGCGGCGGCTCACGCACCATCGCCCTCCAGGCCGCCCATCCGCAGCACCTCACGCCACTGGGCGGGGGTCACGGGCTGGACGGAGAGACGCTGGCCGCGTTGCACGAGCGCCATGCGCGCCAGCTTGCGGTTGGCGCGGATCTCCGCCAGGGAGACGGGGCTCGGCAGGGCTCGCCGGGCGCGGATGTCCACCATGATCCAGCGCGGATTTACGCGCTCGCTGCGCGGGTCGAAATGGGGATCGGCGGGATCGAACTGGGTCGGGTCTGGGCAGGCCGTGCGGCAGACCTCGGCCACCCCGACCACCGCGGGAGGATCACTGCGTGAATGGGCGAACAGAACGCCGTCCCCCACGCGCATCTTGTCCCGCATGAAGTTGCGCGCCTGGTAGTTGCGCACCCCGTCCCAGCAGGTGCGACGGCCCGGAGACGCCCAGAGGTCCTCCCAGGAGAACACCGTCGGCTCGGACTTCACCAACCAGAGACGGAGACTCACCGCTGGAGAGCTCCGGGCATCTGATCGGTAGAGCGCAGGGACACGGGCAAGCCGAGGACCTCGGCAGCCACCACGGCGTCGCGCCAGGCGTTCACCGAGCCCAGGGCCCCGGCGAGAGCGGCTGACCGCGAGCGGGCACGCCGGGCATGACCCTCGTGGCTGGCCAGGGACTCCGCGAGGGACACGCCCGAGGCTGGAGCGTCCTCCGAAGGCACGTGGGCCAGATCGCCCGCTCCGAGCATCTGCCACGAGGGGCGGTCCTCGCCAAAATCCGGGTTGAGAGCACCGAACATCCCCTCCCGCTCCGTGGAGAGCGAAGCCGGCGCGGGGACCGACGGCGATCGGGACTCAGCCCCTTCCGCGGAAGGCGTCGAGGGCTCAGGCGCGGGCAGTGGTGTGCGCCACACCTCCTCACGGCCCTCGAGCAAGGCACGCCAGCCGCCCGCGCCCTCGAGCCCGCCGCCCGGAGCCCCGTGGCCAGGGCGCGGAGTGCGCGGACGAGGCTGGGATCCCTCCTTGCTCGTGCGGCGCAAGACGGCCTGTCCCGCCGCTATCAGCAGAAACAGCGCCACCAGCGCCGTCTCCAGCAAGTCCGAGGAGATGGCGAGCGGAAAGCCCGGGACGAGGGTCAAGCTCACTCGCCTCCCCCGCCGTCGTCCGTCCCGGGCGGCCCGTCCCCGTCACCGTGCGCGATGCTCTGGCGCATGTCCGTGTCGGACTCGATGTTCCGCAGACGATAGAGGTCCATCACGCCCAGATTGCCCTCGCGTAGAGCCTCCGCCATGGCCAGGGGCACCTCTGCCTCCGCCAGGACGACCTTGGCGCGGTTCTCCTGCACCGTGGCCTTGAACTCCTGCTCGGCCGCCACCGCCATCGCGCGCCGCTTCTCCGCCAGGGCCTGGGCCACGCGCTTGTCCGCCTCCGCCTGGTCCGCCTGCAGGCGCGCGCCGATGTTGATGCCGATGTCCACATCGGCGATATCGATCGAGACGATCTCGAAGGCCGTCCCAGCATCGAGCCCACGCGAGAGGACGACCTTGGAGATGTCGTCGGGGTTCTCGAGCACGAGGGCGTGGGTGTCCTTGGAGCCGATGGTGCTGACGATGCCCTCGCCGACGCGCGCGATGATCGTCTCTTCCCCGGCTCCGCCCACCAGGCGCGCGATGTTCGTACGCACGGTCACGCGCGCCTTCGCCAGGACCTGGATGCCGTCCTTGGCCACGGCCGCGATGGTCGTCTTGCCCGACTCGGGATTGGGGCAGTCGATGACCTTGGGGGTCACGCTGGCCTTGACCGCCTCCAGCACATCGCGCCCAGCCAGGTCGATGCTGGCCGCCGTGCGGAAGTCCAGGTCCAGGCCCGCCCGATCGGCAGAAATCAGCGCCTGCACCACGCGCATCACGTGCCCGCCGGCCAGGTAGTGGGCCTCCAGGTCACGCTTGTCGATGTCTTCCAGCCGCGCCTGCACCAGCATCACGGCGGCGTCCACCATCGTGCCCGGCGAGACCTTGCGCAGCTGCATCGCGATCATGTCGAAGATGCCCACGCCAGCCTTGGTCAAGACCGAGCGCAGGTAGAGCTTCCCGTAGCTCAGGAACGCGAACAGAAAGACCAGCAGCAGCAGGCCCAGGAAGATCAGGCCGACGTTTTCGAGTATCTCCATCTCAATCTCCTTCTCAATCGTCGCCGACCTCGGCCACGACCACGCGGTTCCCAAGCAGTTCGATGACGCGCACGCGCGCGCCAACCTCGATCATCTCCCCGCGACTGACCACGTCGACGCGCCGGTCGTCGAGGCGCGCCACGCCCGAGGGGTGCAGGGTCGCGATCACCGCGCCCTCCGCACCCATCAACTGGGCGTCGCGCGGGTCCACGGCGCGGTTGTCCGCCGTGCTGAAACCAGGGGCCATGAGGGCCTTCGCCAGGGGGCTCCTGGGCAAGAGCTTGAAGCCCGCCATCACCGCCACCGGTACGCACAGGCCGCTCATCACCATGTAGAACACGATCGACTCCTCGCGCCAGGCGAAGACCCCGCCGGCGATGATCGACAGGCTCGCCGCCAGCCCCAGCAGACCGAAGCTGGGGATCAACAGCTCGGCCACGATCAGCACCAGGCCCAGGCCCAGCAAGAGGATGGCCCAGGTCACGTGGCGTCCTCATCGGGGTCATCCGGCGCGGAGTCGCCGGGTGCCAGCTCGACGAGCAGGCGGCCGCCGAGTTCACCCGCCGCCACGACCCGCACGCGCGCGCCACCGGCGATCTGCTCACCCTCCGAGCGCGCCTCGCGCGGATGGGCCGGGTCAGCGTCCAGGGCAATCTTGCCCACCGGGTGCAGGACCGTCAGGGCGCGCCCCAGGGCGCCGGGCAGGACGGCGGGGGCGACTTCCGCCGCCGCGACGCTGCTGGGGACGGTCACTAGCCGGTGCAACACCGGCGTGCGCGGTAGGACGCGCGAGAGGGCCAACACCCCGATGGCGCCCCCTACGCCCGCCAGGGCCAGGCGCCGCGCAGCCTGCAAGGCAAGGTCGCGGGTCAGGGGACTGCCGAGGCCGGCGCCCGGCCCCAGCTCGCACAGGAGCAGACCACCCAGCACGCAGGCCGCACCGGCCAGACCAACCCAGACCGTGCCCGGGAGGACGAACAGCTCGAAGGCGATCAGGGCGAAGCCGAGCGTCACCAGGACCACGTGCGGCACGTCCGCCAGGCCCGTCATGTACTTGCCCACCAGTACCAGGGCGAAGCACACCAGGGCCAGGATGCCTGGCAGGGCGAAGCCGGGGGCCTTGAGTTCGGCGTAGCCCAGCATCAACCCGATCGCGATCAACAGCGGCGTGGCCTTCTCCAGCAGGGCCAGGGTCTCCTCGGAAGCCGAGCGCTCGATCGTGGAGACCGTCGCGCCGAAGAGCCCCAGGCGCGAGAGGACCTCTGCAAGGGATTCGGCCGTGCCGTCCGCCAGGCCCAGCTCGACCGCCTCGGGGCCGGTCACGTTCAGCAGCTGCCCGCGACTGCATACCGTGCGCACGAGTTCGACCGCATCGCCACGCTCGAAGGCGTCGTCCCACTCGCGGCCGGTCATGAAGCGCAACTCTCCCGCGGTGCGCACGAGGCGCACCTCCAGCGCGGGGTCCACCATCGCCTCCGCCAGCTCCGGCGAGCGCCCGCGCCCGGCGGCCACGGCCCGGAACTCGGCCCGCGCCAGGGAGGTCACCTTCTCCCGCAGGCCGCCCTCTTCGGGCACTGCGGCCATCCCGCCGGGACCGACCGCCACGGGCATGGCCGAGCCCATCGTGCTGGTCCGGGAGATCAAGACTCGCTCGCAGGCCAGGGCCACCAGGGATCCGGCGGAAGTCGCCTGCCCGCTTATCCAGGCCACTGTCGAGAGCTCTGCCGGTTGCTCGGCGCCGATCAGACCGGCGAATTGGCTCATCAGCTCGATCGATCCGCCGGGGGTGTCGATCTCGATCACCAGGGCCCGCTGGCCCGCCGCTCGCGCCTGGCGGATGCCGCGCTGGACGAGGGCCAGGGTGGCGACGTCCAGCTCGCGATCGACGCGCAGGTGCGTGACCTGCGGCAGGTCCTCCTGCAGCACGGAAGGCACGGCGGTCGCGGTCAGGGAGAGCAGGCTCACAGCGCTCACCATGCACAGTCTGGCTGCCCATCGACGGCGGCCCCCGCCCCCGGGCGCGAGCGCACGACTGCCCGGACTACGCCTGCCCGGACTCTCGCCGCCAGGCGGAGCGATGCCCATCCCAGCCCTCTCCATCAAAACCTCCCCCATCGCCGCGCCAGTCTACACCGCGAATGCGGCCCGCCCCAGGAAGGGGCGCAGGGATGGCGGGAGTGCATGGGAATCGAACCCACCGGTCCCGCTGTTCACGAAACCCAACCGGCTTTGAAGACCGGGCCGCACACCAGCACGGATCCACTCCCCCCGAGGTGCGGAGTGTAGCGAGCGCCCCGCGCCGCGGCGACGCTCGCCCGTACTGGGGCGCGGCGAAGTCCGCTGCGCCCCACCGTCAGCCTCCGCCCAGGGGCAGGAGCAAGCCCGGCGCCCCGGAGCCGGGGACCGCCGGCAGGCCTCCGGCCCAGCGCCGCAGCTCGTGCCGTACCGGACCGGGGGTCGGGGCGCGGCCGACGAAGCCGCAGCTGAAGGGCACACCCCCGCATCGGCCGTCGAAGTCCTCGGGCAGGGCCAGGCGCAGACCGAGGCCGCCCTGGCGCAGGGTCCCGTCGAGGAGCACCACGCTCCGGGCATCCAGCAGGCCGCCGGGGTTCTCGATCGCGATCAGCAGATCGCGGCCGCTGCGACGCACGGTCATCGAGGCCGAGGCCTGGGCTGGACTCTCGCAGAGCATCGGGACACGGCGCGTGATCGGGTCGGCGACAACGCGCCGGCGGCGGATCAGGGGGGAGTCGAGGAGAAGCCTGCCCGCCCGACGGCCCGGACCGGGCCCCCAGGAGAAGAGCGTGGCCAGGAGCGGGTCGCCGCCCGGGCTCCACGAGCCGCCGGCCAGCTCGAAGGGCAGGTCACGCTGCTCGCCGCGCTCGAGCTGCAGCTCGACCGGCAGGCCGCTGACCTCGAAGGCCCCGCGCCGCACGAAGACCTGGCAGCGAGCGCGCACGGCGTACGGGAAGGGGTTGCGCAGGCGCGCGGCGCAGGCCCAACGGCCGCGCCACTCGCCCCCGCTCTCGACCTCGAAGCCGGGCTGCACCGTCAGCTCGGGGGCGGTTACGGGGAAGGGCCCGTCGTCGGCCGGCGTGAGGGCCACCAGGGCGCGCACGGCGCGCGCGCGGCGCGGCTCGGCGCTGATCAGGCCCGCCAGAGGAGCCCTGCAGGCGCGCAGCAGGTCAGCGGGATCCTCGACCCCCAGCTCCCAGCGCTCGCAGGGCCAGGACTCGCGCGCCAGCTCGCCGCTCCAGCCGCCCGCGGTAGTCAGCAGGCCACAGAGGCCCTCGTCGCGTACGAACTGCAGGTCCCCGCGGTCGAGTCCGGGAGTCAGGAGCAGGCTCTCGACGCCGCCGTCGCGGAGTTCCAGGCAGTCCTCGCGCCGGGAGGAGGCGACGCGCACGGAACGGCTGCGTCCCGACTCGGCCAGGCGTCGAGCGACCGTTCGCGCCAGGCCCGCTGCAGCGAGCTGGACGCAGTGCAGGGGAGCGCTCCCGCGCGCGGCGTCGGAGAGTTCCAGCACCTCGTCAAAGAGGGGCAGGGGCTCGCCGACGAAGGCCTTCTCGAACCAGCCGCCGGCGTCGAGGGCGAAGAGCTGTGGCAGGCTCGCCTCCCCCACTCGACCGGCCCCGTCCGTGGTGCGCTCGAGGGTCGCGTCGGCCATCAGGAGCGGCTCGCCGCTGGCGCAGGCGCGCAGCTCGTAGTGCACTCCGTCAGCCCCGACCTCGATGGCCCGGTGCATGCCCGCCAGGGTGTTCTCCGGGGCCTCGAGAGGCAGACCTCGAAAGCCGAGGATCCAGGGCGGCCCGTCCACGCCCTCTTCCGCCGTGGGCCGCGCGGACTCGTCCTCGCGCGCGTCGGAAGACTCGTTCCCGTCGATCACGGCGAGCAGCTCGCTGATCGACGAGGTCCCCAGAGCCGCGGCGATGAGAACGAAGACGCTACAGGGCCGAGCGTCGAGTGCGGTTCGGCCCGTCCCACCCGACAGCGGCTGGGAGGGCGAGGTCGCGAGTGAGCGGGGGCCACCGAACCCCTAGGCGAGGTCGACGCGCCGCTCGGAAAGCCCGGCGCACTCCCCGATGGCGTACCCGTCCACGGCTCGCGCCGCGAGCTCGCGCTCGAGGTCCACGGCCCGCTC
>DASCMO010000120.1:0-14786 GCA_036010965.1 Planctomycetota bacterium
CAGATTTGGCCCGTCTTGACTTGGGAATGTCGGGGCGGGCGCCGCGCCGGAGCTGGAGTGGTGGCCACTGTGAGAATCAGCGGGAGTAAAGCGATGAAGGTAAGAATGACCATCTCGAGGGCAGTAATAGTGCTCGCCATCATGTCGATGACCTCCTTTGCTGCACACGCGAGCCGCTTCAGGGTGGATGTCGTGGATGGTGATGGAAATGCGGTCTCCGGCTTCCGCTGGCTTCTGGAGGAAGACAACACGCATCCCGTGACACCCGGCGTCCTCATCGATCGCGATGGAGTGGTACCCGCCAACGGGACCACTCCTAACAACACCACGGACACGGGTACCAGTCTCGCCTTCGACTTCCACGCCAGCCACGCGCCGGTCGCGACCGCGACCAACGACGGCCGTGGTCTGCAAGGTGAAACCGATGACGACAACGTGACCGTGACGGACGTTCGAGGCAATGCGAATAATCCGAGGCGCTACTACGTCTCCGTCCTTCCCTACACGGGCTACACCATGGGCGGCGCGCAGGTACTGATCGACGAGAATGGCTTGCAGTCGGAGCCGGTGACGGTCGTCGTGCAGCAGCACCCGCTTCGCACCGCGCTGATCTCGGTCTTCGTCTTCGAGGACATCGCTCCGCTGAACGGCGCCCCGGATCTGCCGGAGGAGATGGGCCTCGGCGGTACGGACTGGACGGTGGTCTTGTACGAATCGGGCGGTCTCTACGGCGCCTCGGGTGGTCAGGTGTTACAGGATGCCTTCGGCAATCCACTGGGGACAGAGTACGCGTCTGACGACCCCGATGATATCGAAAACGGTGTTGGTGTGACGTTGGGTGATGGTGTGATCCATCCGGATCCGACGACGGGCGTCGTCGTGGTCAAGAACCTCGTCCCCGCCAAGTACGGCATCCAGATCGTTCCCCCCCCCGGCGAGGGATGGATCCAGACCTCGACGCTCGAGGGCGGCAAGACGGTCGATGCCTGGGTCAAGGCGAACGAGCCGACCTACCACGCCGAGTTCGGCCCGCCCGGGCACCACGTCTTCATCGGCTTCGTGAAGGCCGACTTCAATGACGCGGCCGTGCTGAGCGGTGGCGCCACGCTCACCGGACAGATCACCAATCTGCACACTTCGCGCCCGCCGGACTTCACCTTCTACAGCGGGACGCCCTTCCCGGGCTGCTTCATCGGTCTGAATGACCTCGCAGTGGGAGAGGGCAGACTCGCACACGTCCAGGCGTGCGACGGGGACAGCGGCTTCGAGATCGCTGACGTCCCCCCCGGTAACTACCAGCTGGTCGTGTTCGACAAGAACCTCGACATCATCATCGCACTGCTCGGAATCACGGTCGATCCCGACGCTGAAAACTGCAACGACGGACAGTCATGTGACCTCGCAGAGGTGCCGGTCTTCAACTGGTTCGGCAAGGTCGATGCCTGGGGCTTCTTCGATGCGGACGAGAACGGCTATTGGGACGAGGGCGAAGTTGGCATGCAGCCCGATAGCACCGCGTTGAACCTGCGCTTCCGAAACGGGCAGGTGTACCAGTCGTTCGGGGTCGACGGCATCGGCAACGCGCCCTTCGACGAGGTCTTCCCGTTCTTCAATTGGCTGGTCTACGAGTGGGATTTCGGGACTCTCAAGGCGACGGGAGCCACCTTCACGAACGATGACGGGGGTCCGCTGCCGCTCGGCGAGATCACGACCCCGCAGCCCCAGGTCGGACTTCCCGCCTGCACGGGCCCATTGGGGCCGGAGGAGTGCACCTACGACTCGCTTTCGTCGACGGTGGTCGGCCCGGCGCTGACCCAGGGTTTCCAATTGATGCTCGGTCAGGCCAACGTCATCGAGTGGGGCAAGGGGCTCTACGGGGCGGATGAGAACGGCGGCATTTCGGGCCTCGTCATCAACACCGTCACCCGCGCCGAGGATGATCCGCGCTTTGCCGCCAACGAAGAGTGGGAGGCGCTGATTCCCCGCGCCCAGGTCAACCTGTATCAGGATGATCTGGACGGGGACGGCGAGCGCGTTTTCGGAGGCGACGGGATCGTCGATGACGTGAACGGTAGTGGCGAAGTCGAGTACGCGGACGTCGATAATCACCCGCTCGGCTGGGGTGATCCGGACTGCGTCAACAATCCCGCGATCCCGGGCAACGAGTGCAACCGCGGCCCCACTGACGTCGATCATGACAATGATGGCGACTTCGACCTGGGCGATGCGATCGACGTCACCTGGAGCGATAGCTGGGACGACAACAAGCCCACCGGCTGCCAAGGTGACAACGGAGACGGCTTCGAGGACCTGGACTGCTTCGATGGGCTCCGCAACTTCAATCAGTCACGCCCCGCCCTGTTCGACGGTGGCTACGCCTTCGGGCCGCGCTACGACTGCACGGACGACGGCGGCGGTGGCTGCACCGAGGGCGACTTCCTCGCGCTCGGGGCCGACAGCTTCGGATACCTGAAGAGTGGCCAGTACATCCTGCAGGGCATCGCGCCTCCAGGCTATGAACACGTCAAGGAAGAGGACCGGAACATCGACTTCGGCGACCAGGTCATTCCGCAGATTCTGCCGGCCGAGTGCGTCGGCGATCTTCGGGAGATTCCCGAGTTCATGAGCATGCAGACCGACTCGAATGGTATCTGCAAGGTAGGGGTGTGCGACCCCGCGCCCTTCGCCGGCGACCAGATCGCCGACTCGGGCGATGAGCGCCCGCTCTGCGATCGCAAGACGGTCAAGCTCGCCCAGGGGCAGAACGCCGCGCTCGACTTCCACATGTTGACCGAGACGCCGAAGGCCGCGCGGGTGGTCGGTATCATGCTCGACGATCAGGCGAACGAGTACGACGTGTACTCGCCGAACTTCGGCGAAAAGTGGGCACCGCCGTGGATGCCGATCTCGTTCCGCGACTTCGACGGTGTCGAGATCGGTCGGACCTACGGTGACGAGTTCGGTCACTACAACGCGCTGCTTCCCTCCACCTTCACCGCCAACGTACCCCTGCCCAGTGGGATGGGTCCCAACATGCTGACTGCGTGCATGAACTCTTCGAATCCGATCCCGAATCCCGAATTCGGGTCGGTTGCCAATGCGCCCGAGTTCATTCCGGATCCCTACCACAACGATTCGTACAGCCAGTTCTGTTACACGTTCCAGTACATGCCCGGGTCGACGAGCTACCTGGATACGCCGGTGGTGCCCATCGCCGCTTTCGCGGCTGGCGGGGAGTATCCCGTCGATTGTGAATTCGACACCGGGACGCCGATGATCCACCGGGTCCAACGGGGCCAGTGGGGCCCCTTCGCGAGCGCGGGCCAGGTCCTCACCATCCGGTCGCTCGGCCAGGTCGAGGTCGACAATCCGGCATACGCAGGAGACGAGGAGGACGAGCCCCGAACGATTACCCGGGATTACCGCTTCGGGGGTCTAAATTCCGCTGGTAAAGTAGAACTAGTCGACGACAACGGGGATCGGACCGAACTCCTGCCCGTTGGCAACAACTGGTGGCGACAGAGGCGGATCAGGGCACGGATTCCAAATACCATGGATCCCGGCGCCTACCAGCTGATCGTCACCAAGGGCAATGGGAATGCCTCACCCGTAGGCGTAACGGTGACGGTGGCGAATACCGGTTTCCCCACAAACCGGAACCCGGTCAACGGCAATCGGCCCATCCGGGTGCCGAAGGACCATCCGACCATCCAGGCAGCCATCGACGCGGCAGTGCCCGGCGATCTGATCCTGGTGGCCCCCGGTGTCTACGAGGAGCTGGTGGTCATGTACAAGCCCGTGGCCCTACAGGGCTGGGGAGCAGGTTCAGTCACCATCAACGGGCTGAAATTCCCTGCCGAGAAGCTCCAGGACTGGCGCGACAAGCTGGATGTGTTGTTCGGCCCAGGCAGCGGCAACGTCTTCCCCAATGGTCTGAACGGAACCAACTACGACCTGCTGCCCGGTCAGGAGAGTGGCTTCGGCATCATGGATAACGAGGCTGAAGCCTTCACCAATGCCGGTGAGGGGCCCGTCGTCCTCGTGTTGGCGCACCGTGGTGACGCCAAGCTGAACAGCTTCACGCAGGCGCTTCGTCCGCGCATCGACGGATTCACCCTCACCGGTGCCGATGCTGCCGGCGCTGTGTTCGCCAACGGCTATGCGGACTGGCTGCAGGTCAGCAACAATCGGATCGTCTCCAACGCCGGCTGGCAAAGCGGCGGCATTCGGGTCGGTCATGCGGACCTCGTCAACGAGACCGAGGACGGGCTCGTCTACAGCGATGGCCAGAATGACAACATCCGAATCCATCACAACCAGATCGTGCGCAACGGCGCGATCGGTGGACAAGTCACCGGGGCCGGCGGCGGCGTCTCGCTCTTCACGGGCGCCGACAACTACAGAGTCGAGGACAACCTGATCTGTGGCAACTTCGTCCTGACGGACGGTGCGGGTGTGGGCCACAAGGGGCTGAGCGACAACGGGTTGATCGAGGACAATCTCATCCTCTTCAATCAGTCCTTCAATCAGGGCAGGACGGTATCTGGCGGTGGCGTCTACATCGGCGGCTTGCCGTCGCTGGCGGTCGGTGGGGGCGTTACCCCGGGCTCTGGCTCTGTCGAGATCATTGGCAACCTGATCCAGGGCAACCAGACCGGCGCTGGCGATGGCGCCGGCATCCGGACCGCGTTCGTGAACGGTCAGGATGTGGTTGACAGTCCTGACGACACGGCCCCGTGGTACTCCATCGACATCTTCAACAACATGATCGTGAACAACGTCGCCGGGCTGGCGGGCGGTGGCATCTCGCTGCAGGACACCGTGAAGCTTCGGATCACGAACAACACGATCGCCAACAACGACAGCACCGCAACCGCGGGCGAGGCCTTCTCGGGCGATGCCAACCAGTCCAATCCGCAGCCAGCGGGCGTGGTGTCGCGCGCGCACAGTGGCAACTTGATCGCCGCCCTGGCGGCGGTCAGCGGCGCGGGCAATTGGGCGACACGGGACTACTCGCAGCCGCGTCTGTTCCACAACAACATCATCTGGCACAATCGATCGTTCTTCTTCTTCGTCGATCCCGGCACGCATCCGGACTCGTTCGGCTTGTGTCCCGGTGTCGATGTCGGCACCCTCGCCTGCCCAGGTGGAAGCACTCCGGTCTACGACGATCTGGCAGTGGAGGGGTCGGCTGGGGCAGGGCTGGCGCCGAGGTATACGGTGTTCTCCCTCGACTACAGTGGCCCAGGGGCCCTGAATGGGACCAACAAGCTCGAGAGCGATGCAGGGTTCATCGCGGGCTACGTAAACGGAGAGCGGAGCAAGACCATCACCTTCCCCGATTTCACCAGCTCCATTGAGGCGCAGCCGGCCTTCGACGAGGGCGGCAACTTCATCGATGTCCGCTTCGGGCCGCTGTCGGTGAACGTGGACGCCCCCCTGGCGGGCGAGCCTTCCGACTACCACCTCGACACCGGACTGCCTTCGCCGGCGATCGGGATGGCGGACACGAAGGGCAATACGGCCCTGCAGAACGACATCGATGGGGATACCAGAACGACACCTTGGGATAGCGGTGCCGACGAGATCACGTGGGCACCCTAGGGAACCAGTGAGTGTGCGGCGCCGGCAGCTGCCGGCGCCGACCGCAGGAGGAGTGAGACCATGAAGAGCTTTATGCGGCATGCCCTCGTAGCCACGCTTGCACTTGGATTCATCGGAGTGGCTGGTGGCCCTGCGGCTGCCGGGACCTTCATCCAATGTCCAGGTGACACCGACATCCCCCTCGATGGCGTGCCGGACGTCCCCGTGTGCCCGGGCGACGTGCCCTGCTTGACCCCCGACGACCCCGACCGTCGGGATGTCAAGTGCGCGCACCTGACCGCCGGGGATGGCTTTACGACGATGGCCGATGGCCGCCGGCTGTACATGTTCGGCTACGCCAACGTGACGGGCGTGTCAGAACCGCTGGTCATGAGCGCCGGGGAGATGGCACACGCAAGTGCGGCGCCGACGTTGGTGATGGACGAGGGGCAGGAGTTCTACCTCACCCTCACGAACGTGGGCATGCAGATCCGCCCCGATCTCTTCGATGCGCACACCGTACACTTTCACGGCTTTCCCAACGCCTCGATCATCTTCGACGGCGTCCCGGAAAACTCGATCTCGATCAATCAGGGATCGAGCCAGACCTACTACTACAATCTCAAAGATCCCGGGACGTACATGTACCACTGCCACGTCGAGGCCACCGAGCACATGCAGATGGGGATGATCGGCAATTTGTGGGTGCGCCCCGCGCAGAACAAGCTGCCCCACGGAACTGATCTCGGCGGTTACATACACATCAACCCGGACAACTACGCCGGCAATACCCACCCGGCTCTCGACGACGCAACCGACGGCTCCATGTACGCGTACAACGATGGCGACGCGGCGACACGCTACGACGTGGAGTTCCCAATTCAGATCACCTCCTGGGATTCCGCGTTCCACCAGGCCAGCGAGGACGTCCAGCCGCTGCCCTTTGCGGGGATGGAGGACGACTACGGCCTGCTGAACGGACGCGGCTATCCGGAGAGCGCCGATCCGCGGGGGCTCGATTTTACCGCTACGCCCGGCAGCGGTGCGAACCCCGGCAATACGGAGTCGCCGTTCGGGCACCTTCAGACCTCACAGCCGGTCAGCACGCTGGTCACCGTGGATAAGTCTGGGGGCGAGGTACTGGTCCTGCTGCGCATGAACAATGTCAGCATCACCCGATCCTTCACGCTGGCGACTACGCTCGGCGTGCCGATGAAGGTGGTCGGCATTGATCAGCGCATGCTGCGCGGTGGGGGTCTTCCCGACGGCGAGGACTACATGTACGACACCAACTCCGTCCAGATGCTCGGTGGCGAGACAGTCGATGTGATCATCGACGTCACGGACGTACCGACGGGCACGTACTTTCTGTACTCGACCGATCTCAACTACCTGAGCAATGACGCGGAAGACTTCGGTGGCGTCATGACCGAGATCATCATCAACTAGCCACGCCGGACCTGGGCAAGCAATTGGGAGAAGAGCTCATGAGAGAACGAATGATCGAGCCGAGGCAGGTGCTTGTGGGTCTGATCGTGGCATTGTGGTCGCTCGCGACGACACCCGCGCAGGCGGAGCTGGGCGTGATCGACGGGATCACCGGGACTACCTTCAACCTGTCCGCGGGCGAAGCCCGCGTCTCCACTCCGGACGGCGATAGCCTGCTGATCTGGGGCTACGGACCGCCGGGCGCTCCGCAATACCCGGGCCCCACGCTGATCGTGAATCAGGGCGATTTGGTCACGATCAATCTCACCAACACCGACCTGCCGCGGGCGACGTCGATCGTGTTTCCGGGGCAGGGAGACGATGCGGCGACACCGGCAGACGAGAGCGTGACGGCGATTGGCGGGACGTGTCCCGGCGCGAGCGGGTGTCCGGCGACCGAGCTGCTGACGGAGGAGGTCGCGGTGGGCGGAGGCACGGTCACCTACACCTTCAGGGCGACGCACGCCGGCACCTATATGTACCACAGCGGCACGAACATCGAGCTGCAGGTCGAGATGGGGCTGTTCGGTGCGATCATCGTGCGGCCCACCGGCTTCAATCACGCAGATCGAGCGACGCGGACCGCGTACGGCCATCCGGACAGCGCCTACGTTTCAGAGTACATGTACATGATGAGCGAGATGGACCCGGTCGTGCACCAGATGGTGGACGGGGGGTTTTACACTGACATCGACATGACGACCTACGCTCCGCGCCTGTGGTTCCTCAACGGCCGGGCGGCACCCGATACGTTGTACTACAAGTCGTTGGCTCCCTACACGCAGTCCGTTCCGTGGTTGCCCCATCAGCCCTACAACGCGCTGCCGATCACCCATCCCGGTGAGAAGGTGCTGGTGCGCTTCCTCGCTGCCAGCCACCACATCCACCCGCCTCACTTGCACGGCAACAACTGGGAAGAGATCGCCATCGATGGGCGCTTGCTCACCACCACACCGGAAGATCAAGGCGCGAGCGGCGCGGGGCCGGATCTGAGCCGGTCTGGCAACACGCTCGCCACGGCACCGCTCAAGACCTACGATGCGCTCTGGGATTGGACCGGAGAGGATCTCGGCTGGGACATCTACGGCACTGAAGCCGACGGTCTCGCCCACACTTGCGACGGGTCAACGGATCCGACCCCGCCCTCCCCGGGCGATCCGGACCTTCGCTTCGATTCCGTCAGTCACGAGTACTGCCCGGATCACGGCAAGTCGCTTCCGGTGGTCCTGCCCGAGTTTCAGGATCTGATGCTCGGCGCGTTCTGGAGCGGCACGCCCTTTCTAGGGGCTCTTGGCGATCTGCCGCCGGGTGAAGGCGGCCTGAATATCGCAGGCGGCTTGTACCACATCTGGCACTCGCACAGCGAAGTCGAGTTGGTCAATAACGGCGTGTTTCCGGGTGGCATCCTGACGTTCTGCGTCGTCTTGCCCCGCGGCGTATTGCCCTTCCCGTGAGGACCATGGCATGCAAAGTCATAGTGAAGCCAATGCGGTTGGAACTCATGACAGGAGTGGAACGATGATGCAACGAGTAGCGATTTCCGTCCTGGCGGTTGGCGTATTGGCACTGGCGGCTCCGGCGCACGCGGTGGAGGACTTCTTTCTGATCGCCAAGGAGTTCTCCAAGCCGATCCCCGCCGACGGTGGGGTCGAGGTGCCGATGTGGGGTTTTGCCGTGGATGACCATGGTGGTGCGCCTGGTGCGTGTTGGAACACGATATCTGGGGGTGGGAACAGCGCAGCCAGCAAGGAAGCTCGCATGAATGCGGACGCCTGCACGCTGCCCGAAGCTTCCGTACCGGGGCCGAGGCTCGTGGTTCCGCCAGCAGCCACGAATGTGAGGATTCGGGTGGTGAATCTGCTCTCCAGCGCCGCGGGTGGTGAGCCGATCTCCCTCGTGATCCCGGGACAGAGGATGCCTACCCCAAACAATCCCGGCCCGACGTGGACCGATGGCTCGGTGGGCGCGGCGGCAGGCACTCCCGGTGTGAGGCGCGTTCGCTCCTTTGGCCGCGAGGCGGCGGTCGAAGGCGGCCGAAGGAGTTACAACTGGCAAGACGGTCAGTCGAACCCTCTCAAGGACGGCACCTTCCTCTACCACAGCGGCACTCACCCGCAGCTTCAGGTGCAAATGGGCCTGTACGGGGCGATCACCAGGGACGCTGCGGCCGGCGGCACCGCGTACGACACCCCCCCCGCCGACCCCATCCTCTACGACAACGAGGTGTTGGTCCTCTACAGCGAGGTCGACACCGTCCTGCACGATGCCGTCACATCGGGTACGTACGGGACCACAGGCCCGACCAGCACTTTCGAGTATCACCCGCAGCACTACCTGGTCAACGGCGAACCGTTTACTACCAAGGCATTGGCGACGTTCAGCGGCCCGGCGGAGGGTAAGGTCACGCTGTTACGTCTCCTCAACGCTGGCCTCGAGACTCACATTGCGGCACTGCAGGGCTTGCGGATGACGATCGTCGCCGAGGACGGGAATGTCTATCCATTTGCTCATGAAGAGTCCTCCGCCGTTCTGGCTGCTCTGAAGACCAAGGACGTGATCCTGACGCCCCATTTCGAGGGCACGCACGCGCTCTACGACGGCATGCTGAACCTCAGCAGCGCGACGGACGGCTCCGTCAGTGGAATGCTGAGCTTCCTTGATGTCGGTTCGGGGACGCCGCCGGTCAATAGCGCTCCCGTGGCGGTAGACGATCCGGCCTACGCCGTGAACCAGAACAACCCCCTCGCGATTGCTGCGCCGGGCGTGCTCGGCAATGACAGCGACGTCGACGGAGACCCGCTGACTGCAGTAATGGGAGCCACCAACGTCTCTGACGGCACACTCGTGCTGAACGCCGACGGGTCCTTTGTCTACACACCGGACCTCAACTTCAACGGCGTGGACAGCTTCACCTACAAGGCCAGTGACGGTTACCTGGAGAGCTCGGAAGCAACGGAGACAATCACGGTTGCCGCCGTGGCGAACAACCCGCCGGTCGCCGACGACAAGGCGGTTGAGACCGGCCAGCGGTTGATAGCGGGCGGCAACGTTGAGGATGTGGGCATCATGCTTACAGGGAGCGATCCCGACGGCAACCCCTTGACCTTCACGGTCACGGGTAGCGGCCCGACAGATGGAACCTTGAATTTCGGAGTGCCGCCATACCTGACCTATACGCCGGATCTCGGGTTCGAATGTTCGGACAGCTTCACCTACAAGGCCAACGATGGAGCGGTCGACAGCGGCAGTGATGCAGTCGTGACAATCAAAGTGCAGAAGAACCGGAAGCCCGACGCCAACGTCGATTTGGTGACGACAGAGCAGAATCTAACGGTCTTCTTCAACATCACCGATAACGACACGGACCCGGATCCCAATGGCAGCATCGATCCGTCAACCGTCGTCATAAAGAAAGATCCGAGGAAGGGCAGTCTGAACAACCTCGGAAACGGCAACTTTTCCTACGATCCCATCGAAGGTAAGACCGGATCAGATTCCTTCCGGTACACGGTAGAGGACGACGATGGAGAAGAGTCGGCGAGGACGAAGGTTCGAGTGAACATCACTCCCTAGGGGACGAATTGACAGGCGACAACTGAGGGAGGATATTTGGTCGGCAGCTGCAAGTCGCGCGGCCGTGGAAGCCGTGGAAGGAGTCAGCACGATGAGCCGATCATTTGGCCCCGTCAGACAGGCGATAATCGGGATCTGGGCGCTCGTCGTGCTCTCCGGTTGCGGGGGAATCGCGGGTCCGACCGCTCTCGATAAGGCGCAGGCGACCGCGTCGAGACTCGAGGACGAGTGGGGTGTCGAGGTTCTCGGAATCCGCCGGATTGCCGCGGGCTACATGCTCGACTTCCGGTTCAGGGTGCTCGACGCCGAGAAAGCTGCGCCCATCCTCGATCGCCGCATCCCGGCCCATGTAAAGGTCACAGAGACGGGCACCAGGCTACTGGTTCCGCAGGCACCCAAGCTCGGCTCGATGCGCCAGACGACCTTCGATGTGAAGACCGACCGCAACTACTTCATCGTGTTTGCCAACCCGTCGCAGACGGTGAGAGTGGGTGATGAGGTCAGCGTGGTGGTTGGCGACTTTCAGACCGGGGACATGACCGTCCAGTGACTGGAGGACTCTGGAGCGTCGCAATGGGAATTCAATCGGAGGCGTGAGTATGTGTAGCAGCCGCACTGGAGTATTTCTGGGCATTGCCGTGGCGCTGGTGCTGATCTCGCTGCCGGCACAGGGTTCGGGCGGGGACCACGCTAGCCACGCCCATGATGGGCACGGGCAGCACGGTTCCGATTACCGCCAGGATGCGGAGACGCCGACGAGCGGTGGCCCGCCCTATGCGACGAAGCTGTCGGCCTACCAGACCCCCGATGTGATGCTGCTCGGTCACGACGGCCAGGAGCACTCTCTGGTGTCGCTTCTCGACTCCGAGAAGCCGGTGATGCTCAACTTCATCTTCACAAGCTGCACGACGATCTGTCCCGTGATGACCTCGACGTTCCGGGAGGTGGAACGCCAGCTCGGGCCGGATCGCGAGCGGGTTCAGATGGTCTCGATCTCGATCGATCCAGAGCACGACACCCCGGCTCGCCTCGCCAAGTTTGCGCAGGCTCGAGGCGCAGGGGTGCCCTGGGCCTTTCTGACCGGAGATCTGGCGTCGATTCGCGAGACGCAGGTTGCCTTCGATGTCTATCGCGGGAACAAGATGAACCACGTGCCGATGACCTTCTTGCGAGTCTCAGCCGAGCGGCCATGGCTGCGCATCGATGGCTTTGCCGCCGCATCGGATATCGTGCGTGAGTACCGTGGGCTAACGGGCGAATGAGCACGAGGCTGCCGGTGCCGAGCCAGGGCGCCGGGCCGGCTTCCCGCCTACGCGCAGTTGCCGTCGCGCTGCTGCTGCTCTGCATGGCGTGTGCGCCGGCTCGCACGGGCACCGACCCCGGGCCGAGCGCTGCGGATGCGCAGTCGAGCCCGGCGAGCCACGGCAAGAAGCTGTACCGCGAGGGCGTCGAGGCGTCTGGAGCCGGTGTACGGGCGACCGTCCAGCACGATGTCCCGGTAGAAAGCATCCAGCTCTCGTGCGCCTACTGTCACCGCTACAGCGGCCTGGGTACGAGCGAAGGCAGCAACGTGGCTCCCGCCCTGACGGCGGCGTCGCTCTTCCAGCCCCGCGAAAAGGTCCTCCGCAGGGCCTACCGCTCGAAGGCGGGTCGCGGCAACAGACGCCCGGCCTACACCGATGAGAGCCTCGCCGTCGCCATCCGGGCTGGCATAGATCCCAGCGGACGAGTTCTCGATCCCTTGATGCCGCGATACCAGCTCGATGACGAAGCCGTGTCGTCCCTGATCGCCTATCTGAAGACGCTGTCGGCTGGGGATGCACCGGGCGTCACGGACTCGACCCTGCACATCGCGACCATCGTGACCGAGGGGGTGTCCGCCGACGATCGCAGGGCGATGCTCGAAATCCTCGAAGGCTTCGTCGAGGTCAAGAATGTCGAGACGCGCAACGAAGTCGAGAATGCGCGCTACGCGCCCGTCTACCGCGAGCTGCCGTACCGGGCCTACAGGAAGTGGAAGCTCCACGTCTGGGAGCTGAGCGGTTCGGGCGAGACCTGGGCGGGACAGCTCCGCGAGCACTACGCCCGGCAGCCGGTGTTTGCCGTCCTGAACGGGATCGCGGCCGGTAGCTGGCAGCCGATCCACGAGTTTTGCGTGGGGGTGGAGGTCCCCTGCCTGTTTCCCCATACGGACCTGCCCGTCACCAGCCGGCAGGATTTCTATGCGTTGTATCTCTCCGCCGGACTCGATCTCGAAGCCCGCGCCCTGGCTCACCACCTCCAGCGCTCCGGCCTGCCGCGGGATACGCGGATCGTTCAGGTCTGGCAGCGCGGTGGGCCGGGGGAGACGCCGGCGCGCGTTCTGCGGGAGACCCTCGAGGCCGGTGGCAGGGCCTCGATCGAGGATCGAGTCCTCCGGGTAGGTGAGGCTCTGCGGGCGCGAGAGCTACGCAGCATCCTCGGCGAGGAAGAAGCAGACCCCATTGTACTCGTGCTGTGGCTGCCCGAGCCCAACCTCGACGAGCTGGCGCGCCTGGCGGGCGAATCGAAGCAGCCCGATCACATCTTCCTCTCGTCCAGTCTGAGTGGACATGACACAGACGTGCCGGCCGTTCTCAGGCAACGCCTCAAGCTGGTTCACCCGTTCGCCGACCCAAGAAAAGAGCCGGGGACCCTCTCCCGTCTGAACAACTGGCTCGACTCTCGCGGCCTGGCGCGCCGGGATCCGCGCATTCAGGCGGATGCCTACTTCTCGGTCATGTTCCTCGCCAGGGGGATGAAGCATCTCAAGCAGAACTTCTCCCGTGAGTACTTGATCGAGGTGCTCGAGCACGCATTGGACAACGCCACCTTTGCGTCCGTCTATCCCCGCGTCAGCTTCGGTCCCGGACAGCGCTTCGCCTCGAAGGGATCCTACATCCTCGGTCTGTCGAGCGGAGCCGACCCGGAGTGGTCGCCGATCGGCGACTGGATCATTCCTTGAAAGTCATCAGCAGAGTCATCAGCTACGAGTGGATCATCATGTGTCGAATCATCTGTACAGCAAGCAAGTCGCTCCTCCTTCTCCTGCTCCTCATCGCCATCCAGCCGGCATCGGCGAGCGCCGGGGTCGTCTCTGGCGAGCTCCAGGAATTCGTGCGGCAGAGCCGCCCTGGGGAGACCATTCCAGTCATCATCCGACTTCGCGATCGGGTCGATCCCAGTGAGCTTGCCCGCGACAGCAAGCGACGCGGACAGACGCCGCGCTTTCGTCGCGGCCGCCTGGTTCGAGAGCTGAAGGCGCAGGGACTCCGACCGTCCAATCGGCAGCTCATGAAGCTCCTGAGGGCGGGCGGCGGAAAGCGCATGCGAGAGCTCTGGGTCATCAACGCCGTGGCGGCCGAAGTGCCCGTGGAGCTCGTGGTCGAGCTGAGCAGCCAGCCGCAGGTGCTGAGCGTACGCTACGACGCGAGGCAGGAGAGGCAGGAAGAGCCGACCGTGAGTGGTGCCCAGAGCGGGGCGCAGGAGAGGTGGAATCTGGATGCGGTGGGTGCGCCAGATCTCTGGCAGCTCGGCTGGACCGGGCAGGGCGTCGTGATTGCGACCGTGGATTCCGGGGTCGATGCCTTCCACCCGGACCTCCGTCCCGCCTGGCGGGGCGGGACCAACAGCTGGTTCGATCCGCACGCCGAGAACCCCGAGCCACACGACGTGAGCGGGCACGGTACCCGGGTCATGGGCCTGATTCTCGGCGGCGACAACAGCGGGACCACGATCGGGATGGCGCCGGGTGCGAGCTGGATCGCGGCCAAGATCTGGAACAATTCGGGAACGACCACGGTGAGCGCAATCCACGCATCGCTGCAGTGGCTGCTCGATCCCGACGGCGTCCCGGCGACGGACGACGCGCCCGACATCGTCAACAACTCGTGGAACCTGGTCAACAGCGCCGATGAATGCGATCTCGAGTTCGGGGCCGACCTGGCGGCCCTCCGCGCCGCCGAGATCGCCGTGGTCTTTGCCGCGGGCAACAGCGGCCCCAACGCGTCCACGAGTATGAGCCCGGCCGACAACCCGTCCGTAGCCTTCGCGGCTGGAGGAGTCGACCCGACGTTGACGATCGACTCCAGCAGCGCTCGGGGGCCTTCCTGGTGTACGGCGAG
>DASCMO010000121.1:0-1568 GCA_036010965.1 Planctomycetota bacterium
CGTGCGGCTGTTCTCGACGCTGAAGCACTCGGCCGTGCGCAGGTAATACTGGAGGAGGCATTCGTCGGAGACGTCGGCGCGCCGTCGTTCGGCCAGGGCGCAGAGAGCCTCCGCGGTTCGCGACGCCTCGGCAGTCTGGCCGAGATTGGCGTAGAGCTGCACCTGGGTCTCGAGAGCCCGCAGTCGCGTCGCGTTCTCTGGCAGAATCGGCATAACCCTCAGCACGTGCGCGAACGCCTCCCTGCGCTGATCGTCGAGGGGGCTATCGGCCAGGCACTGGGCGAGCAGGATCGCCGCAACCGGGCTGCGGTCGGCGACGTCACGCCACAGGTCGACCCCATCGTCGTACCGCGGCGTGAGTGTCAGATCGAAGACCGCCAGACCGAGGAGCGCGACGGTGCCGATCGCGACCGCTGCTCCTCGCGGAACGGGAATGCTCGCCACGACGAACGCGGCTCCGGCCACGGCGAGGTAGCCCGCCAGATCGGGCTGCGGCGCGCTGGTCAGACCGCCGAGCACACAGGCCACAGCGACCCACGTCAGACCAGTCGCGACCCCCGCCTCACGCCTGGCGATCGCCAGCGCGAGGCCTGCAATCGTGAGCACCACCGCGACCGCAACAACACCGGCGGTCGCGCTCGAGCCGAGGACCGGGTCGAGGACCATCGCGGGCGAGCGGGGCCAGAACAACGCGAAAAAAGGATCGAGGGTGGCCCCCGGCGTGAACGTGTGCACGGGCAAGCCTTGAAGCCACGCGCCGATACCGAACATCACGGCCGCGGGCACACCCAGTCGGACCGCCGTCGCCGCGCCGCGACGTTCGCCCCACCATCCGACAGCGTAGCCAGCGACGGGTAACGCAAACGCAACGGGGGGAAACGAACCGACGGCCAACACGGCGCACGATGCTGTCGCCCAACTCTGGACCCGGCCGCCGGTCTGCAGCCATCGCACGGCGAAGAAAACCGCGAGAAGCAAGAAGAGCGCAGCCAGGATCGCGGGACGGAATGCGACGACCGACGCGGTCTCGAACACCGCCGGATGCACGGCAAACAAGCCCGCACCGAACATCGCGCGAAGCGATTCGACACGCAACCGACAGAGGAGCACCAGCAAGATCACAGAGACGCAAAGATGCAGTAGCGCGGAGTGCAGGTGCATCACGCCCGCGAGTTCCGCGGTGTCACCGACGATCGCGTGATCGAACTGGAACGACAACCACGCAACCGGGGCGTACGCATCGCCGACACGCCCCGCGAAGATGTCGACGAGGGATGCGGTGCCGGCCACAGATCCTTCGCGTAGTGGCGCGTCGACGTAGTCAACGAACCCCGGCTGTTGGAACAGCTGGGGCACAACGTACGCGGCGGCGCCGAGAAGCAGGAGTGCCAGTACCGCCATCGGACCGGGGCGGTGTTGAGCTTCGGTCATTTTGGTTGCGACCTTGAGGGGGCGGGGAGTATACCGCGATGGACCTTGCCCGCCTCCCCCGTCGGAATGTTCGACAACTCCGGCGACCACCTCGAGATCCCAACCCCATGATCCGAACCCTCCTGCCAGCAAGCTGG
>DASCMO010000122.1:0-15410 GCA_036010965.1 Planctomycetota bacterium
CTGCACCCGAGCCCGCGCCGGAGCCTGCACCCGAGCCCGCGCCGGAGCCTGCACCCGAGCCCGCGCCGGAGCCTGCACCCGAACCCGCGCCGGAGCCTGCACCCGACCCCGCGCCTGACCCGGACCCGGTACCCGACACAGACTCGCCGCCCGATCCCGCTCCGGACCTGCCTACGGAGCAGGTTTCCTAGCACGATCGAGCGCCGGCTCGCCTGGCGCCTTGCGCCCGCGCCCACGGCTGCGGTGCTCGCGGCAGCCTACGGTCCGAACAGTACCGCCAACCCGTCGGTCAGGTTTCCTCCCGTAGCGCAGGTCGTCGGGGGAGTCTCCGGCGAAGGTGTGGGCCTCTCCCTGGGCCGCGGCCGGCGACGATGCCTCGGCCCGCGCCCACCTGGCCGCGTCCGTGACCCGCGCCGTGCGCTCGATCCTCGATCCCTTGCCTGCCGTTGGTCCCGATGGGGGATTCGCCGCCGGTGCCGAATCCTGGGTCTGGTCGGATGACGTTGCTGGTCTCTTCGCCGGTCTCGCGCCGCTCCTCGCTCTCCTTCCGCCCGAGCTCAAGACCGAGGCTCCTGCCGGCCGGCACGCCTGGCTGATCGCCGCTCTGGGCATCGAGTGACCTCACGTGCCGGCCTCTCTCCCACCCTCCGGTACCCTCCTGCCCGATTCCCCGCACCACCCTTGCACCGCCCCCCTCCGCTGCGGACAATCCGCCCTGGAATCGCGGGGTGGAGCAGTCAGGCAGCTCGTCGGGCTCATAACCCGGAGGTCGTAGGTTCGAATCCTACCCCCGCTACCAACTCTCAGAGAGGATCTGGCCCTTCCCGGCTGGGTCCTCTTTTTTCGTGGTCGGGAGGCGGGTGAGGTCGCCGGTACGAAGCGATCCCCGCTAGGCACGTTGTGAGTTGCGTCCGAACTCAGGCCCCGGTGGGGGCTTCTATTCGGTTCCCCGGAGGATCTCGATGGGGTCCCCTTGGGGCCCCGAGGCCGGCTCGACCAGAAGAGACGGTGCCGCGGGAAAGATCGGGAGGGAGGACGGGACCGTCTGCGGCGAGATCGACGGAGCCCGGCCCAGGCTCGGGCACGTAAATAGGTATAAAGGGGTTGATTTACCGAAGACTCCACCCGAGAGTGAGGAGATGAAGATCGAATCCTGGGTGTTCCGAGAGCCGGGCGCCCCCATGGGGCTGCAGGTGCGCGAGGAGGAGGCGGGAGCCGGTGAGGCCCTGGTCGAGGTCGCCGGCTGCGGCGTGTGCCACACGGACCTCGGTTTCGTCTACGACAGCGTGCCGACGCGCCACGCGCTGCCGCTGACTCTGGGGCATGAGATCAGCGGCACGGTCGTCGAGGCCGGGGAGGGTGCGCAGTCGTGGATCGGCAAACGGGTCATCGTGCCCGCCGTCATTCCGTGTGGGAGCTGCCGTGCGTGCATCGCAGGTGAGGGGTCGATCTGCTCCAACCAGATCTTCCCGGGCAACGACGTCCACGGTGGATTCGCGACCCATGTCCGCGTTCCGTCGACGGGGCTCTGTCCCATTCCGGACCTCGCCGACGCGAACATCAACCGAGTGGGGTTGGACCTCGCTGCGCTCTCGGTCATCGCCGACGCGGTGTCAACGCCCTATCAGGCGCTCCTGCGAAGCGATCTGCAGGCCGGCGACCTCGCGGTGTTCGTCGGCGCCGGAGGAGTGGGCGGATTCGGCGTGCAGCTAGCCGCTTCCATGGGCGCCCACGTGGTCGCCATCGACGTCGTTGCGGCGCGGCTCGAGGCGTTGGCCGGTTGCGGCGCGCACCTGCGCCTCTCCGCGGCCGAACTCGACTTCCGTGCGCTCAAGGGCGCAGTGAAACGGTTCGCGTCGGACCACGACGTTCCGAGCTGGCGCTGGCGCATCTTCGAGACGTCGGGCACGCCCGCCGGGCAGGCCACGGCGTTCGGTCTACTCGGAAAGGCGAGCTACCTCGCGGTCGTCGGCTACACACCGAAGAAGGTCGAGTTGCGCCTCAGCAATCTCATGGCGCTCGATGCGACCGCACGCGGCAACTGGGGTTGCTTGCCCGAGCACTATCCCCCGATCGTCGAGCTCGCGTTGCAGGGCGACGTGCAGCTCGAGCCCTTCATCGAGCGTAGGCCGCTCGCATCGATCAACGAGACCTTCGCTGCCGTGCACGCGCACGAGCTCAGTCGACGCGTGATCCTCACTCCCGAGTCCTAACCATGAGCTTCAAGAACCACGACCTCGCCGAGCACCGAGAGGTGCCCGGACTCCGCTACGAAGAGAAGCCGATTGTGCAGGCCCAGGGCCTGCACACGGTCTGGATCACGCTGGACAACCCGCAGCAGCTCAATTCCTACACGACGGAGATGGTCAAGGGCGTGATCCTCGGGATGCGCCGCGCCAGCAACGACCGAGCGTGCGTTGCGGTCGTATTCACCGGCTCTGGCGACCGCGCTTTCTGCACGGGCGGGAACACCGCAGAGTACGCCGAATACTACGCGGGTCGGCCGGACGAGTACGCGCAGTACATGCGGTTGTTCAATGACATGGTCAGCGCGATCCTCATGTGTGACAAGCCGGTCATCTGCCGCGTCAACGGCATGCGCATCGCCGGTGGTCAGGAGATCGGAATGGCCTGTGACTTCACGGTCGCGCAGGACCTCGCGATCTTCGGCCAGGCTGGGCCGCGGCACGGTTCCGCGCCGGACGGGGGCAGCACCGATTTCCTCCCGCTGTTCGTCGGCGTCGAGGCCGGGATGGAGAGCTGCACCCTGTGCGAGCCTTGGAGCGCCCACAAGGCGCGGCGGCTCGGGCTGATCGCCAAGGTGGTCCCCGGCCTGAAGGTCGGTGGGGACTACCTGCCGAACCCGCTCGTCGAGACCGCGCGTTGGACGGACGCGTTTGGCGACATCGTGCACGGTGAGTTCCTGTCCGGCGACGAGCGCGCCGCGGGCAAGGCCCTTCTGAAGCAGGGCACGGTCGACCTGACGCGGCTCGACGAGGCCGTCGACGAGCTCGTCGGCAAGCTGGCCCAGACTTTCCCGGGGTGCCTGACCAAGACGATCTCCAGTGTGCGCAAGCACAAGCTCGCCCACTGGGACGCGAACAAGGAGACGAACCGTGCCTGGCTCGGCCTGAACATGATGACTGAGGCGCGTACGGGCTTCCGCGCGTTTCACGAGGGCGGTCGGAAGCGTCGCGAAGTGGACTTTCTGGCGCTTCGAAAGCGGCTCGCCAACGGAGCGGTCTGGGGGCCGGAGCTCGTGGAGGAGCTCCTCAAGCCTGTGCACGAAGCCGCCTCGGCGGAGGCGACTTCGTGATCGAGGACATCGCTTCGAACCCGCACACCGAGCTCTCGGTTCGTTCGCTCGAGCCCGGCGACCTGGCGGGCGTCGTGGCACTCGACACCGTCCTGACCGGCACGACGAAACAGGGCTACTGGGAGGGGGTGTTCGAGCGCGTTCTTCGCGACGAGAGCAGCATCGGACTCGTGCTGGAAGGGATTGGCGGGCTCGAGGGCTACCTGTTCGGCGAGATCCGAGCGTTCGAGTTCGGCTCGGACGAGTGTGGCTGGATCCTGGCGCTGGGGGTCCGGCCCGAGACCACGAGGAAGAAGAGAGCGTCGGCGCTCCTCGAGGAGGCGAAGGTCCGCTTTTGCAAGCTGGGCGTCTCCTCGCTGCGAACGATGGTGACGCGCACCGACATTCCGTTCCTCTCACTCTTTCGCCGCCACGGCTTCGTGGGCGGTCCATACGTCCAGCTCGAGCTGGACATTGGGGAGGACACCGAATGAGCGTGCAAGAGGAGCAGATCGTCACCGGAGAGAAGATCCGCTACGTGCGTCTGCATGGCGGTGCGCTGTGGCGCGTCGCTCTCGACGCGCCGAAGGGCAACGTCCTGGACGCGGCGATGACCGCCGAGTTGACGGGACTGTTTCGAGCCGCGGCCAACGAGCCGAAGCTCAAGGCTGTCCTGCTGACTGGCGAGGGATCCAACTTCAGCTTTGGCGCCAGCGTGGAGGAGCATCGCGCGGAGCAAGTGAAGGACTTTCTCGGCAGGTTCCACGGACTCTTTCGTGCCATCGCGGAGTCGCGAATCCCTGTCTTCGCGGCCGTGCGTGGTGTCTGTCTGGGCGGCGGACTCGAGCTGGTCGCCTTCTGCCAACGCATCTTTGCCCATCCCGAGTCGAGCTTCGGTCAGCCGGAGATCAAGCTCGGGGTGTTCGCGCCCGTGGGCGCGGCCATCCTCGCTGAGCGCGTGGGGCGTGGCGCGGCGGATGACTTGCTCCTGACGGGGCGCAGCGTGAAGGCCGACGAGGCCTTCGCCATGCGGCTCGTCGACGAGATCACCGACACCCCGGAAGCGACGGCGCTGTCGTGGATCGAAAAGCACCTGATGCCTCGCTCGGCTTCTTCCCTGCGCTTCGCGGCTCACTCCGCGCGAATGGCGTTCCTGAGGCGCTTCGAGCGCGACATCGAACAGCTCGAGAGCATGTACCTGGAAGAGTTGATGGCCACTCGTGATGCGAACGAGGGAATCGCCGCGTTCATAGAGAAGCGCGAGCCCACATGGAGTGACGCATGACAGCAGCAGTCGAGACAGCAGAGAAGGCGGTCGCACTCCAAAAGCTCGTTGCCGAATGCGAAGAGCTGATGCGCGACACGAGCATGCCTTCGGTCCGGTCCTGGAAGGAGCGCACGGGCGGCCACGCGATCGGTTTCATGCCGACCTACGTGCCGCGCGAGCTGATGCACGCCCAGGGCGTGCTGCCGGTCGGCATCATGGGATCCGGCGACATTGAGATCATTCGCGGCGACGCGTACTACCAGTCGTACATCTGTCACATCCCGCGCAGCACGATCGAGCTCGGGTTGAACGGGAGCCTGGACTGCCTCGACGGAATGATCTTCCCGGCGATCTGCGACGTGATCCGCAACCTGTCGGGCATGTGGAAGATGATGTTTCCGCAGAAACTGGTGCACTACCTCGATGTGCCCCAGGACTTCAACGAGGAAATGGGGGGCGTGTTCTACAGACACGATCTCGAGAGTTTGTCGGCGAAGCTGGTCGAAGCGGGCGGCAAGCCGCTCGAGGCGGAGGCGCTGCGCGCGTCGATTCGGGTGTTCAATGAGAACAGTCGGCGTGTGCGCGCACTCTACGACCTACGCCGCCGTGAGCCTTGGCGCGTACCGACTGCTGAGCTCTATGTTGTGCTCCGCGCCGGCCTCGTCATGCCCGTCGAGGAGCACAACGGCCTGCTCGACCGGTTTCGCGAGCTAGTGAATGCCGAAGTGGGGCGTGAGCCCATGGACCAGGCCCGCGTCCTCTTGACCGGCTCGTTCTGCGAACAACCCCCGCTAGGGCTGATCAAGACCTTGGAGCGGGCGGGATGCTACATCGTTGACGACGACTTCGTGCAGGTCTCTCGCTGGTTCCGTGGGGACATCTCGGAGGAGGGCGACCCGCTCGATGCCCTCGTGAGCGCCTTCTTGCACGACGCCCCCGCGTGCCCCACGCGCTACATCGACGAGGGCGAGAATGGGCGCGAGCTGGTCGAACGCATCGAAGCGTCGGGTGCCGAGGGAGCGCTCTTTTGCGCACCTAGCTTCTGTGATCCGGCGCTGCTGGATCAGCCCATGGGAACCGCCGCGGTCACGAGCGCGGGGATTCCGTGGACGATGTTCAAGTACAGCGAGGACACAGGACAGTTCCAGGTTATACGCGAACAGGCAGGGACCTTCGCCGATTCGATCAAGCTGTGGAGTGGCTCATGAGCACTGAAATAGACGTTGTCTCTGCCAAGGACAAGAGCCAGGAACGACAGAAGCGCATGATCTCTTCCCACTTCGACAGGCTGGGGCGGGCGGAGGAGCTAGGAGAGAAGTGTGTGTACACCTTCGTGCCGGGCAATCTGACCGAGCTGATGTTGAGCTTCGACGTCGCGCCGGTATTGCCCGAGATTAACGCGCTCCAGTCCGGCATGCGCGGTCTCAGTAAGGACTACATCACGCTGGCCGAGAAGGAGGGGCACAGCGAGGACGTCTGCACATACGTCAAGTGCGATATCGGCATGCTGCGCTCGGGGAACGTGGGGCCGACGGGGAAGCGCCTGCCTAACCCCGACCTGTTGCTGCTGAGCTACACGGGCTGCTTCACGTTCCTGAAGTGGTTCGAACTTCTGCGCAAGGAGTACGACTGTCCGACGACGATGCTTCACGTTCCGTATCAAGCGGACGGCCGCATCACCGAAGAGATGCGCAAGTACGTCGTCGACCAGCTGAAGAACAAGATCATACCGGCACTCGAGAGCGTGTCCGGAAAGAAGTACGACGAGGACCGACTGCGTGAACTCCTCGCGCGTTCGGCTCAGGCCGAGGACGATCTCGTCGCCGTGCTCGAGGCGGCGAAAAACAAGCCCTCTCCTATCGACGCGTACTTTGGAGGCGTCTATTACATCGGCCCGATCTTCACCGCGTTCCGCGGAACTGAGGAGGCGGTCGAGTACTACCGTGAGCTGCGTGCGGAGGTCGCCGAGCGGGTCCGACTCGGAAAAGGGCCCATCATCCCCAGCGGGGAGCTGGAGCAAGAGAAGTACCGCCTCGTCGTCGAGGGGCCGCCGAACTGGACAAGCTTCCGGAAGTTCTGGGAAATGTTCACGGACGAGGGCGCCGTCGTCGTCGCAAGCACCTACACCAAGGTCGGTGGCGTCTATGACGACGGCTTCCGGCACGATCCGGACCGTCCGCTGGAGAGCCTGGCCGAGTACTGCCTCGGCTGCTACACGAACCTGAATCTGCCCTCGCGCGTCGACAAGCTCGCGCGCTACGTGCGCGACTACGAAGCCGACGGGTTCTTGATCAACTCGGTCAAGAGTTGCAATTCGTTCAGCGCCGGCCAGCTGATGATGTTGCGCGAAGTCGAGAACCGCACGGGGGTCCCCGGCGGTTTCATCGAAAGCGATTTGGTCGATCCGCGGTACTTTTCCGCCGCCAACATCAAGAACCGGCTCGAATCATACTTTCAGATGATCGAGCAGAAGCGCGGTCATGGTGTCAAGGGATGAAGTACACCGTCGGAATCGACCTCGGCTCAACGACCACGAAGGCGGTCGTACTCGACGCGGAGTCCCCCGGGCACCGCGTCCTCGGTCGAGGGATCACGAACAGTCGCAGCAACTACGACGTCGCTTGCGGTGTTGCCCTGTCGGACGCGCTCGTCGACGCGCGCTTCGGCATGATCGCCTCGGAGCTCGAACGAGCGGGCGTCTCCGCCGAGCGTCGTGAGGCGGGGATTGACGAGTTGACCCTGCGCTTCCGCGAAGAGCAGTACCGGCGCCAGCTGGCCGAACTCGATCACGTCGTCCGTAGCCTGGTCACGGAGTCTGCAGGGGGGAGGCGAGAGGTCGAGGTGACCGCAGTCGACGAGGTGCTGCGCTCACTCGCTGCGGAGGCGGGCGAGCTCTTCACGCCCACGGCCCGGCGCAAGAGCGACTTCTTTCGCGACGTTGCGGGGAGCCAGTACATGCGTAAGGCCGAGCACCTCTGTGGGGGAAGTGGCTGTGGTTCGCGCGCCGCCGGTCCGCGCTTCGATTACATCGTGGGGCTCTACGACAAGGCGATCCTGGTCGTAGAGAACATGGAATCGAGTGCCGGTGCCTACGAGGAGTGCATCGCCGCAGCGGTGGCCAATCTGCAGGATTCGCTGCCCGAGATCGCAGCGGGGGTCGAGGGCTCGATGCGCACTACGTTCGACAAGCTCGCCAGCGTCGGTACGGGCTATGGCCGCGCGCGCCTTCCGTTCGACGACGCCCAGATTCGCTCTGAAATTCTCTGCCATGGCCTCGGGGCGTTCACGATGTTTCCCGGCACGCGCACGGTGCTGGATATCGGTGGCCAGGACACGAAGGCGATCCAAGTTGACGCGAACGGTATCGTGACCTCGTTCCAGATGAATGATCGGTGCGCGGCAGGGTGCGGTCGCTACCTCGGGTACATTGCCGACGAGTTGAACCTCGGCCTGCACGAGCTCGGACCGTTGGCGAACGAGGCGAAGCGTCCCGTTCGAATCAACTCGACCTGCACGGTGTTCGCTGGCGCCGAGTTGCGCGAACGGCTATCGCTCGGCGAGAAGCGTGAAGACATTCTCGCAGGGCTGCACCGCGCGATCACACTACGCGCAATGTCCCTGGTCGCGCGGTCGGGCGGTGTGAAGAACGAATTCACGTTCACCGGAGGCGTGGCGAACAATCCCGCTGCGGTGAACGCGTTGCGCCAGCTGATCGTCGAGAACTACGGCGAGGTGACGATGAACATCTCGCCGGCTTCGATCTACACCGGCGCCCTCGGCGCGGCGATCTTCGCGGCCCGCAGTTTGGAGGAGGTGCCTGCAGCATGAACCGACAAGAGAGATTTGCGCTTGGCATCGACGTGGGCTCGGCGTCGGTCAAGGTTTCTCTGATGCGGGATGGAAAGGGCGGCTACGAGCTCGTATCTGGTCGCTCCGAACGCATTCGACGGCGTGGACCTGAAGCAGTCGCTGGCACCATGTTCGAGCAGATGCTGAGCGAGAACGGACTCGGGAGGCAGGACCTCGACTACATCGCGACCACCGGCGAGGGGGAGGCGGTCGCGTTCCGCACCGGGCACTTCTACGGCATGACGACGCACGCCCGCGGCGCCCGCTTTCTGGAGCCAGAGGCCGACGCGTGCATCGACATTGGGGCACTACACGCCCGCGCGATCGTGATGGACGAGCGCGCGAAGGTGCTCGGCTATCGCATGACGAGCCAGTGCGCATCCGGCTCCGGGCAGTTCTTGGAGAACATCAGCCGCTATCTCGGAGTGACGATGGCGGAGATAGGTTCGCTATCGCTAGGTGCGGATGCGCCCGAGCAGTGCAGCTCGATCTGCGCAGTGCTGGCAGAAACCGACGTCATCAACATGGTGTCGCGCGGGATATCCACGCCGAATATCTTGAAGGGTATTCATCTCTCGATGGCGGGCCGGTACGTGAAGCTCCTGAACTCGGCCGGCGCCAAGAAGGTTGCGCTCGTGACGGGTGGCCTGGCCGCCGATGTCGGCCTGATGGCTGCCATCCGAGAGACTCTCGAACAAGGGGGCTCGGCGCTCGAGATTCGCGCCCATGAGCACTCGGCGCTGGCGGGCGCGATCGGCGCGGGCATCTGGGGCGCGTTCCGGTCGCGCAAGATGGAGCGGTTGGGCGTGTCGCTGGACGCGGGGCTTCGCGCATGAGTCGGTTCGCCCTCGATGGAGCCGTCGCGGTCGTTACCGGAGCGGCGGGAGGCATCGGCCGGGCGATCGTGTTTGGGCTCGAAGCCGAAGGCGTTCGTGTCGTGGGCGTCGACATTGGAGAGGCTGCGGACGCGGGAAACTGCCAGCATTGTGACGTGACCGACGGCGAACAGGTCCGCGGGCTCGTCGACCGCGTCGTGGACGAGTACGGCGGGATCGATCTCTTGGTTCACGCCGCTGGTGTCACGCGCGACGGTGTGCTCTGGAAGCTCGAGGACGAGGACTGGAGCGCGGTAATGCGTGTCAACCTCGACGCGGCCTTCCTCCTGCTGCGTGCATCTGCGAGACACTTGCGGCGTTCGAGTCGGGGTGCCACGGTGTTGGTCTCCTCGATCAACGGGGAGCGGGGCAAGATCGGCCAGGCGAACTACGCCGCGAGCAAGGCGGGCCTCATCGGGCTGGCGCGATCGGCGGCTCGCGAGCTGGGACGCGACGGTGTGCGTGTGAACGTCATCGCACCCGGCTTCATCACGACGCCGATGAGCGCTTCCCTGCCGTCGGAGATCAAGGAGCGCGCCGTGGCGGAGACAGTGCTCGGAAGGCCCGGGAGACCGGAGGACATTGCGGACGCCGTGGTATTCCTGTGCTCGGGGCTGTCAGGGCACGTCACCGGGCAGGTCCTACGAGTGGATGGTGGCCAGCTCATGGCCTGACAATGACTGGAGCCGAATCATGCAGAGCACGGAACCGAATTCAATGGAGACGGAGAGCGTACTCATTCGCCGCCTGCGACCGAGTGATCTCAAGCCGGTAATTGCGATCGATGCCAAAGCGATGGGCCGGCGTCGGGCCGAGTACTTCAAGATCAAACTCGAGATGGCCCAAAACGAGACCGGTGTCGAGGTTTCCCTCGCGGCCGAGCTCGACGGGATGTTCGTGGGCTTCCTGATCGCCCGCGTCTACTGTGGGGACTTCGGCGTCGCCGACTCCACTGCGACGCTGGAGGTGCTGGGGGTTCATCCCGGATTCCGCGGTCGCGGCGTCGGGCATGCCCTCGTCCTCCAGCTGACGACGAATCTCCTCGGCCTGGGCGTCGGCCAGGTCTCGACAGAGGTCAATTGGAATGATCCGAGCATGATCGGCTTCATTCAGCGCGAGGGGTTTGCGCCGGCACCGCGCTTCTGCGTGGACCTGGACTGCAAGGCCTTCCGTCAACGAGAAGAAGCAAGGGACTGAAATCGTCTTGAACCTGAACAAGAGCACGCGCTATGCGATTCACGCGGCCCTCGAGATGACCATCGCGGAGGAGAAACCGGTGACGGTGGGGCAGGTCGGAGTGCGCTACGACATCCCCGAGAACGTCGTCGCCAAGGTGCTCCAGCAACTCGCGCGAGCAGGCATCGTGCGGGGGGCGCGCGGTGTCGGGGGTGGATACCGGCTCGCGCGCTCCGCCACCGACGTCTCCGTGCAGGACATCATCGACATCTTCGAGCCGGCGCCTCCGCCGGACACCTGCATGTTGCGGGAGGTGCACCACGAGGCCTGTCCTGGAGGTGGCGTTCCTCGGTGCCGGGTGATGGACCTCTTCCAAGAGGTGGACGAGACCGTGCGTGCCACCTTCTCTTCCGTGAGTCTAGCCACGCTTGCCGCCCAATGATGAACCGTTCTCTGCCGATCATCGAACCCTTCCGCATCAAGAGCGTCGAACCCCTCACGATCTCGAACCGGGACGAGCGCGAGAAGTACCTCAAGAGGGCGAAGAACAACCTGTTCCAGCTCAAGTCGTCCGAGGTGATGATCGACCTCTTGACAGATAGCGGGACCGGTGCGATGAGCAGTGCGCAGTGGGGGGCGGTCATGCTTGGGGACGAGTCCTACGCGGGGTCGCCCAGCTTCTCGCGCTTCGAGGAGGCCGTGCGGACAGCGACGGGAATCGAGCACGTCGTGCCGACGCATCAGGGCCGGGCGGCCGAGCACATGCTGCTCCAAACGCTCGTCTCGCCCGGCCACGTCGTGCCGAACAACACGCACTTCGATACGACGCGCGCGAACGTCGAGGCAGCCGGCGGCGTCGCGATGGACTTGCCCTGCCAGGAGAGCGCCGACTCGCAGGTCCCGTATCCCTTCAAGGGAAACATGGACCTGGACGGACTCGAACGGGCGCTCGAACGCCACGCCGGGGGCGTTCCGTTGGTGATGATGACAGTCACGAACAACGCCGGCGGAGGTCAGCCCGCTTCTCTAGAGAACATGCGCGCGGTCAGGGCCCTATGCGACCGTGCGTCGGTGCCGCTGTACCTGGACGCGTGCCGGTTCGCGGAGAATGCCTTCCTCGTGCGCGAGCGAACAGCGGACCTCGCCGGACGCGACGTGCGCTCGGTCGCGAGGGAGATCTTCGACCTCGCAGAGGGCTGCACGATGAGCGCGAAAAAGGACGGGCTGGCGAACATCGGCGGTTTCCTCGCCGTGCGTGACGCCGACCTGGCGCGGGAGCTGCGTCAGCGCCTGGTGGTCACCGAGGGCTTCCCGACCTATGGAGGACTGTCGGGGCGGGACCTCGAGGCCGTCGCGCAGGGCCTGAAGGAAGTGCTGAGCGAGGACTACCTGACCTACCGCCTCGCCAGCGTTCGTTACATGGTGCAGCGCTTGGCGGCCGCGGGCGTGCCGGTCGTGCAACCTACCGGCGGGCACGCGGTCTTCCTCGACGCCGGGAGATTCCTGGGCCACGTCTCGCGCTCCCAGTACCCCGGACAAGCGCTCGCCCTCGAGCTGTACCTCGAGGGGGGCATTCGGAGTTGCGAGATCGGAAGCGTGATGCTGGGCCGCACGGATCCGGACACGGGCGAGGAACTCCCCGCCAAGCACGAGCTCGTCCGGCTGGCGCTTCCACGGCGCACTTACACCCAGAGCCACATGGATTACGTCATCGAGATCATCTGCCGCGTGTGGAAGCGGCGGGAGTCGGTGCCGGGGGTCGAGATCGCCTCCGCGCCGACGGTCCTGCGTCACTTCCACGCGGGCTTCCGACGCGTCTCCGAGTCGCCCTCCCTCGGGAGCTGATGTGACGACCATCCCCTCGATCATTCAGGGCGGCATGGGGGCCGGAGTCTCCGGCTGGCGGCTTGCCCGGGCGGTCTCGAAGGCCGGGCAGCTCGGGGTCGTCGCTGGCACGGCGCTCGACGTCATCCTCGCGAGGCGGTTGCAGCTCGGAGATCCCGGTGCTCACATGCGCCGGGCACTTGGACACCTTCCTTTGCCGGGAGTTGCGCGCCGGATCATCGAGCGCTGGTTCATTCCCGGTGGCAAGCGCGCCGACGCGCCGTTCGCTCCCATGGCGCCCTTGGCCTGGCCAATGTCTCGCGGCCAAGAGGAGCTGATCGTCGCCGCCAACTTCGTCGAGGTGTTCCTCGCCCGCGAAGATCATGGCGCACCAGTGGGAATCAACTACCTGGAGAAGATCCAGCTTCCAACCTTGCCCTCTCTGTTCGGCGCGATGCTCGCTGACGTCGGGTACGTACTCATGGGCGCAGGGGTTCCCCGCTCGATTCCGAGGGTGCTCGACCTCCTGGCGGAGGGCGTTCCGGTCGAGTTACGTCTCGACGTGAGCGGAGCGACCGAGGAGTTCTCCACCGCGTTCGATCCGAGAGAATTCTGTAGTGGAACGGTGCCGCAGCTGGAGCGCCCGCGATTCGTCGCCATCGTCGGATCTGCGACGATGGCGACGATGATGTGTAGGAAGGCCGTGGGGCGCGTCGATGGTCTGGTTGTTGAAGGCCCCTCGGCTGGCGGACACAACGCACCGCCGCGGGGCCGTATGCAACTCGATGAGCGGGGCGAGCCCCTGTACGGCGAACGAGACCAGCTGGACCTCGCCGCGATCACGTCGCTCGGCCTTCCGTTCTGGATGGCCGGTTCCTACGCCACTCCAGAGAGGTTGCGCGAGGCCCTGGCGATGGGCGCAGCGGGCATTCAAGTCGGGACGGCCTTTGCATACTGCGAGGAGTCCGGTCTCGCCAAGGACATCAAGCGCCGTGTACTGGACTTGAGTCGAAGGGGAACAGTCTCCGTGTTCACTGATCCCATCGCCTCACCGACGGGCTATCCGTTCAAGGTCGTGAACCTCCCCGATACGCTCTCGGAGCGCGCGGCCTCGGATGCGCGTGTGAGGGTCTGCGATCTCGGCTATTTGCGTCAGGCCTATCAGGGGCCAGACGGACGCCTCGGCTGGCGCTGCCCCGGCGAACCGGTCGGGAGTTTCTGTCGCAAGGGCGGAGCGACGGAGGGCACGCAGGGGAAAAAGTGCGTCTGCAACGGCCTGCTAGCGAACGTCGGACTCGGCCAGCTTCGGCGCGGCGTGCCGGAGCTCCCGTTCGTGACTTCGGGCGACGACGTGAGGACCGTTTCGCGCTTCCTGTCTCCAGGCACAGACCGCTACTCGGCGGGCGACGTGATCGAGCAGCTTACTACGGCCTAGCAGCCCGGTTGTGGTACGCCCTTGCTGGAACTGTGCCAACCCCTGTGCCATACTGCCCTTGTTCAACAACTAACAACCGGCACGAACCCCTTCTACGGTTCGCGGGGTGGAGCAGTCAGGCAGCTCGTCGGGCTCATAACCCGGAGGTCGTAGGTTCGAATCCTACCCCCGCTACCACTTCCAAGAGAGGATCTGGCCCTTCCCGGCTGGGTCCTCTTTTTTCGTGCCCGGGAGGGCGGGTGGTCTGCTTCAGCCCTCCTCCAACTCCGAGGGGTGGATCCAGTCTTCATCCGACGACTGATCCTTCACGGAGTAGTAGTACTGGGTGCCCTTCTCGTCCTGAAAGGTCCCGTACTCGGGCTGGATCGGCCAGCTGGCCAGCTGGTTGCAGATCTCCTCGTACCTGTCGAGGACGTCCTGCACGCTGCTCAGGGAGAAGGGGAAAAACCTCGAGAAGGGCCCCTCGGGGCCGACGTCGATGCTGTACCCCCAGCCCGTCGACCTCACGGGTTCGTTCGTGTCGGCCCGATAGACGCCGATGTACCCCTCTGTCACGACGATCACTTCGTAGCCTCCGATGGCCTGGATGTAGACATGATCGGAGTACTGGAAAGATTCACGACCTAGAGCGCCGAACGCGATCTCTCCACGGCCCTCTACGTCGATGGTGAAGCCCCCGATCTCGAATGTGACGTCCTCGTGGCCCGATGCGTCCAGGAGCTCCACGCCGGGCATTTGCCGAAGCCGAGCCTTGACGTCCTCGAACTCCGCATAGCGACCCGGACCTATCAGGGAGTACCAGAGGCACGCCGCCGCGACTCCGAGGGCCAGGCCAATCGCGGCCAGGGTTCCTCGCCGCGCGGACCCGTGGAGGTACTTCAGGCAGAGCGCAACCATGGCCGCGACCAGCAGCAACGGAAGCGACAACAGGAACAAGACTGCCGGTAGGCTCGAGGAATCCATCTTTCGTGTCGCACCCCGAATCGGTGGCGGCTGCCTCAGGACCATCCTAGCCCCTGAATTGGTCCGGCAGAGGGGCGGAGTCGCTCCGAGATGATCCTGGAGGGACTGAGGTTATGGTCACCCGGCGGGGAGCAGATCTCGTTGAAGGGGCCTAGGCCTCACGCCTGAATTTGGAGTTCCTATCCGCCGTGCCTCGTGGACACTCAGTCACCTGCCTTTAGCCCGTCAAGCTCCGCCCGCAACTCGCCGATAACCCGCAGCATCCAGACCAGGCTGAACGCCAGGGCAATGGCACCCACGCCCGCGGGTATATATGAATCCGACGACAGCATCAGGGGGCCGGCTATCACACCGGCGGGGACGAGATTGCGTAGTGGACTCTTCAGGGGTGATGTGGTGCTCATTCCGGGACGATAGAGGCTGACGCCGGGGATGGCCAAGAGGTTCGCGGGCTGACCATCTCTATTGGGTCCGTGGCGGAGCTGCCGGTGAGGGCCAGGCGTGACCACTTTGCCGCCTGCTGACCGTCCTCGGGGGGCCGTCGCCACTGGCATACATGGGCCTTGATGCCCCGCCCTGGGCAAGAGCTTTCACCCGGTCGCGGCAGGTCCTTGGTCTGGGCGGACGCGATCTGGGCGCATATGAGGATGGGGGAGAGAAAGACGATCGGTAGACGACTCATGACGACGAGGATAGACCCTGGACCCCGATTTCGTGGCTCCCGCT
>DASCMO010000123.1:0-2088 GCA_036010965.1 Planctomycetota bacterium
CATCCATCAGCACCGCGCGACGCTGTGAGTTCTGCCAGGCCAGACCGATCGTCTGCGTCGCGTGGGCCCGCGCCTTCGCCGGGACGTTCTTGCGCGACGCCAGTTCGAGCAGACCGGCGTGCGCCCAGCGTGCCTCGCCGGACCCGACGTTGGTGGCCGCGCACTTCGCCAGCGCGATGTGGCGACTGGCGAGCTTGCCGTTCTTGAGGAACGCGTTGCGCCCGGCCTGCTTGACCTTGCGCGAACCCTTGCCGTTCTCGAGCATCGCCAGCGCGCCCAGCGTCGCCGGGAGGGCATCCCAATGATCGACGCGAGCCAGGCAGGCGACGACCTGCGCCAACACTTCGGGCCTCGTGTTGGCGTTGCGCGCGGCCGCGAGCAGCATCGGCACCGCCCGTGCGGGAATCGATTTCACCGTGGCGAGTTGAGCGATGGCGACCGGCGCGTGCGTCGCGTCGGCAATCGCGAATTCGATGACGCGCTCGATGGCACGGTCGAACGGCACGCGGTTACGACTCATCTCGCCCACAAGGAACGCGGTCTCGATGGGACCCGCCGCGTTGAGAATGTCGATGAGCGCCGTGAGGATCCTGGGCGATTCCTTCCAGGCCACCAACTGGTAGTACGGACCGCGCGTGTCCGGACGCGTGCCCCAGCTGGCGCCCTTCCACTCGCCCTCGCGGTGGTAGAGGCGACACAGCGCGGACAGCATCGGCTTCCGCGACACCAGCGATCCGCCACTGGCGAGCCGATCGACCAGGCCCGTCACGACGCCCGCACTGTGCATGCGCATCAGCGCGTGGGCGGCACCGCGCCGCTGGGCCTCGCTCGCCGACGAACGATCGAGAATCGCGAAGCAGGCGTCGCTCGCATTCAGCATGGCGAGGGCGCGAAAGGCGGTGTGCGCGATAACTGCGTCCGCGTCGCCGAGCGAAGCGGCGATCTGGTCGGCGGCCGCGATGAGTCCCTGGCGGGTCGCACCGATGATCGACTCGACGCGCGTGCGCGGGTCGGAGCTCTTCATGCTGGCGACGAACGCCGCGAGCGGCGCGGGGCCAGCTTCGCCACGCGTGCGGCGATCGATGCCCATGTCGCCAAGCGCCCGAACGACGAAGGGAAGCACCGCCTCGTCGGCCAACAGCGGCGCGACGGCGCCGGCCACGGCGGCGCTGCGACGACTGTCAACACCCCGCTGGGTGATCGCGTAGAGCGCCGCGACGCGAGCGCGGAGTTCCTTCGAGCGATCACCGGCGCAAGCGACCAGCGCGCGCGTGGTCGCGGCATCATCGGGTCGACGCAGCAAGGTGCGCTGCGCGGTGAGCGCGCGAATGTGACTCGGTGAACCCAGCAGCGCGATGAGCTTCGCCGTCGACAACTCGTCGAACGCCGGCAGCGGCGTCGGTCGATAACCCTTCGGACTCACGCGAACGATGTAGCCGACGTCGGGCCCTTTCCAGTTGAACGTCGCCGGCCCCTTCCAACTCGCCTGGTAGACGTGACTCATGCCATCGACGTCGGCGTCGGTCGGACGCGTCATCTTGACGAAGGTCTTCGGGGCCGATGTCTCGGCGAAGGTCGAGCCGCGGCGCGCGACCGTGTGGCGGTAGAGCGAGGCGCGGCCCCAGTCACAGGTGAACGGCGCGTGGTTCCACTCGCCCGGAAACCCTGGTTCGTGGATGTAGACCGATCCACAGCCGGAGCCGCCGCCGTAGTCGGCCAGCGGCTGCACGTGCTCGTCGCGGAAGTTCTTGTAGAGGCGCGGATAGCCATGGTCCTCGAGACCGCTGAAGTAGTGCAGCCGAACGTCCCAGCCGCCACCGTCGTTGGTGTTGTCGCGCGCGAACATGTCGAGGAGCGGACTCATCGGCGTGCCGAGGATGTTGCGCGTACCCGTCGCGAAGATCTCCAGACCACTGCCGTCGGGGCGGAAGCGGATGACTCCCCCACCGCGATGTTGCAGGTGCCGCCCATCGGTGCCGACCGCATCCAGAAAGCCAAAGTCACCACCGGCGATGTAGATCCAGCCGTCGATACCGAGTTCCAGACCGTTGGTCGTGTGATCCGCCGGGCGCTTGTCGAAGCCGAACG
>DASCMO010000124.1:0-9212 GCA_036010965.1 Planctomycetota bacterium
CCTCGACGGTCACCTCGATCAACCTGACCGGCTCCAGGGAGCGGATCGACAGGCTCTTGCCGCGCGGATCTCCCGGCACCTTGCGCAGACCGCCGCGCACCTCTTGGCCGTCCACCACGACGCGCACGCGACCGCCCTCGCGCGTCACCCTGAGGGTCACGGTGTGGCGCTCACCGGCCGTGAAGCCGGCGAAAGGGTTGCCCGCTCCCGTGCGCACACGTTCGAGGACCTCCGAGAGCTCGCTCGTGTCCACCAGACACAACGGCTCGCCCGCCCCGCGCTGGCTGAAGGCCACGTGAAAACCGAGGATCGAGATAGCCAGCAGGTCGGGAGGCACGGCGGGGGGCTGATCGAAGGTCACCGTGACCTCCAGGGGATGGCGCTCGATCTCGATCAGGGGCACGAGCAAGAGCCGCGGCGAGGGAGCCTTGACGAGTTGGTCTAGATCTGCGACCTGCGTGCGCGTCCATCCCAGGGTGTCGAAGTGCCAGTCACCCCGCTCCCAGGCACCCGCGCGATCGGCGTCGAAGCGGTAGCGCATCCAGACGCGATCGTGCGCTTCAAAACGCAGTTCGAGCGGACCGAAGCGCTCCCTAAAAGCCTCCTCGGTGGGTGGCTGCGCCCCCGCGCGCAGGGTCTCGACCAGTGCGCGCAGCTCGCTCTCGAGGGCTTCGGAGAGGACGTCGCCCTCCTCGCGCAAGAGCGACTCGACGCGCTGAAGCCGCCGGGGGTCGGAATGGACGGCCGAGAGCTCGCGCCGAGCGGAGACACCGGCGGCCAGGGCGCGCTCGACGCGCCGCTCCTCACGCTCCTCGCGCGCATCCTTCAGGAGTCGCTCGAGGTGCGCGACCAGCGGCCCCCCCTCGACGAGCGCCCCTGATTCGAGCAGCGCGCGCGCGCCGTCGACGTCGCCCTCGCGGTAGCGGAAGAGGGCCCGCTGCAACTCGCCGCGGGCTTCTGAACTGCCGCAGACGCGCTGGTCGACAAACCCCTCGAGAGCCGCCGTGTCCAGGAGATCACCTTCTCCCGCCGAACCCACCAGGCGGAAGGCACGGGGCGCCCCCCGGCCATCGTCCAGCTCGAACCCCGTGCGCAAGGGGTCGGCGCCGCAACGCAAGCGGCCAGAGCGCTGAATACGGTTGAGCACCAGGCGCCGCTCACTACCCTCGGCAGCGCGTACGCCCTCGGCCACGCAGTCGAGGAACTCACCCAGGGCCAGGGCCTCGGAGCGACGCAGGGCGACCGCTTGACTCAAGGGAACCAGACGCTCGTCGCTCTCATGCGCGGCCCATACATCGGCGGCAGCGCCGTAGCGGCGCTCGGTCAGCAGGGCATCGCTCTCAACCTCGAGCCGCGCGAGGAGCCCGGAAGCATCACGCACGAGGAGCTCACGCTCAAGGTCTACCAGAGCCACACGCCATATATCGAAGGCTCCCTGCGCCGCGCGCGTGAACAGCTCTCCGCGGTCCGCGGGTCCGGGCCAGTCCAGCCCGCGAGCGCGCCGCTCGCGGTCGAAGGCCTGATCGAAGGCGACAACGACCGCGCGCTGCTCGCGCACGAGCAGATCGCCGCGCGCGCTCTCGGCCAGGCGATCGACGACCAGCCGCAGCTCGCGGTCGAGCCGGACCCACTCGTCGCGCAGGCGACCCGCGAGGCGCGCGAGCTCGGCCCGCACGGGGGAGAGAGCCTCGGCCAGGCCGGGGTCGGCCAGGGCCGGCGTGTCGAGCTGCGCGTCCGCGCAGAGTTCCAGGGGTTCGCGCTCCACCAGCGCCCAGGCCGCGGCCCAGTCGCGCTCGCCGACAAGGCGGCCGACGGCGGAGCGCAGGGCACCGCGCGCGTGGGCCTCGAGACCCACGATCAGGGCGCCGCGGACGATGTCGCGGCTCGCCGAGATGTCCGCGCCCAGGCGCTCGACGGTCAGCTCGAAGCCCCGGCGGTGGCGCTCTTCCGGCAGCTCGGCGAGCACGAAGCCCGTCCGCTCGAACAGGAGCTGGGCGGCGCGCTCGGCGAGCAGCGCCTGCGCGCCCTCGAAATCCCGTTCGGCCAGTCGCTCCCCCACGAGGGCATCGAGGCTGCGCTGTACGTCGTAGAGAGCGACGGCCAGCTCGCGGTAGAGGGCACGCTGCAGACGCTCGCCCTCCGCACGCTGCTCGCTGGAGAGCGCCGCGGCGGAGATCGCCTCGACGCCACTCCAGACGCGAGCGAGGACCGCGTCGGAGGTGGCCAGGTCTGTCTCCACGAGCGCCACGCGCGCCGCGTGTCCGTCACCACTTCCCTCCATCGGCGGAGAGTCCACCGCTGTCGTCGCCCACGGGCGCCAGGCGACGACGGCCAGGGCCACCAGGCAGGCCGCCCCCAGGCCGCCGACCAGGGTCCACGCGCGCCGCCGAGAGCGCGCCGGATCGAGGGGTTCGAGGCTCCCCGCCCGAATCTCGGGCGCCCGCCGAGCGCGCACGCGCTCCAGGTCCGCGACCAGCTCGGCGGGGGTGAAGTAGCGCCGTTCGGGGTCGCGCGAGAGGCACTTGCGCAGCACGAGCGCCAGGCCGCGCGAGAGTTCGGGTCGCAGGTCGCGGGCGTCTGGCACCGGGCCATAGAGCACCTCGGTGAGCAGCTCCGCGGCACTCTCGCCCGTGAAGGGCGGTCGACCGCAGACGGCGTGGAAGAGGGTCGCCCCCACCGACCAGATGTCACTGCGCACATCGGCCGAGGTGGGGTTCCGAGCTTGCTCAGGGCTGATGTAGTGCGGCGTGCCGAGGGTCGCACCCGTGCGCGTCAGCAGCGGGTCGTCGTCCACGCGCGCCAGGCCCAGATCCACAAGCCGCGGCTTGCCCTCAGGAGTCAACAGGATGTTGGCCGGCTTGACGTCGCGGTGCACGACGCCCTGCTCGCTGGCGTGCTGCAAGGCGTCGCAGAGCGGGATGAAGATGCGCAGGGCCTCGCGCTCGCTCATGCGTCCGGCGCGTGCGAGGCGCTCGGCCAGCGACTGCCCCTCCACCAGCTCCATCGCGAACCACCAGGTGTTCCCGGTGCGCCCCATGTCGATCGCGGAGACGATGTTGGGGTGCGCCAGGAGCGCCGCCGTGCGCGCCTCGCGCTGCAGACGACGCACGGCGCGCGGGCTGCCCACGGCCTGGGGGTGCATGATCTTGAGCGCGACGGCGCGTCCCACGGATACCTGAGTGGCGCGGTACACGACGCCACTCGCCCCGCGCCCCAAAACGCCGCCGATCCGGTAGCCGGGGATCTCCGGCGGCGGTGCGGCACGCGGCTCCTTGCGTTGGGGATCGTTCACGTCGCTCCTACCGGGCCCGGAACCAGGCCCTCCATTCGCGGTCGGCACGGCGGAAGTCGAAGCCCTTCCCTGCTGCCGCCGCGAAGGCTGCGTCGTAGCGCGCGTGGCGCTCCGAGACGCGCTCGATCACGCGCGCCGGAGCGTCGGGCGCCGCCGCATGCAGGGTGGCGTGGAAAGCGGCCAGGGCCTCGGGGCCGAGCTGCTCGAGCCACTCGATAATCGCCATCGAGACCGCCACGTCGATCAAGCTCAGCTGGCTGAACTGCTTGCCCGCGATGCGGTCGATGCTCAGGGCGTGGCCCTGGTCGAGCGCCTCGAGGACTAGTTCGCGCCAGCGTCCCTCGCGTATCTCCTTGGGGTCGAAGTGGAAAGCGATGCTCGATGCCGCCGAGGTGCCGCTCTCGACCACGAGTGAGGAACGGCAGAAGACGGCGTTGCGCCCGTGGGTTCGGAACTCCATCAGGGAGGCAAAGCCCTCGTCGTACCAGGGCGGCAAGAGCTTGCCGTCGTAGGCCAGGCGGTTGAGCAGCAGGTGGCCCCAATGGTGGTAGCAGTGGCCGATCAGACCGTCCTCGCCGCGGTGCCAGCGCCGCGCCGAGGAGATCGGGAAGGGGTGCGGGAGCCAGAACCCGTGCACGCGCGCGGCGGAGGCGGCCCAGTTCTCGGGGACCCGATCGGTCAGAGTGGCGAAGTGGGGCACGCTGGCCACGAAGGGCTCGCTGGAGTCCGTGAACAGGTAGAACTCCGCCAGGCGACCTCCGAAGATCTTCAGGCCCGGCTCGGCGTCGAAGGCCTCGTCGAACCAGGCGCGTCCCAGCAGGAGGCCGCGCGAGGTGTGCTCGAGCAGCGCCCGCGGAACGGGACCGGCGAGCAGCGCCTGCGCGTTCTCGACCGAGACGAACGCCTGCCCCGCCGCCAGGGCGACCCGCGCGGCGCCCCTGCGCGCCAGGGCCTGGGGGCGCGGCAGCCACGCGCCCTCGAACTCCTCCAGGCCGCGCGCGCGCTGCGCCTCGGCGAAGGGCATCCAGCGACCCTCGTGCAAGACCTCGCCGCGTTCGAGCCGCAGCTTCTCTTCGGTCGTGACCCAGCGATCTTCGAAGCGCACGAGGCCGCGCGCGCGCATCTGCGCCTCACGATCGGCCTTCATGCGCCGGTCGCGCTCTTCGGGAGTCACCCACTCGCCCTGGTACTCGACCTTGCCGAGCCAGCGCTGCGCCGCGGCGTGGCGTGGATCGAGCTCGACGACCTTTCGCATGCACTTGCGAGTCTCCTTGCGCATGCGACGCGCCTCGCACCACTCGCCGAGCACGAAGAACTCCTCGGCGCTGCGGGCGGACTCCCAGCGCTCTCGGAACTGCTCGCCCTTGGGCTTCACGTGCTCGATGGTCGCGACCTCGGAGCGGGGGAACTCGAGCTCCCCCAGGGAGGTCCGGATGCGGACCAGGGCGGCGCTCTCGAGGGTGATGCGACCCTCGATTCTGCGACCGTCCCGCAGGGTCAGGACATCCGCCGCAGCGGAGCAGACGAACAGCGCCGCGAACAGCAGAGACCAGAGCAAGCGAGGGCGGATGGATCGTGAACGGTGCATGTCGGCGACTCGGAGCCAGGTCCGGGTCCATTGTGGCTGATGAGAGTGAGAGAGCTACGCTTCGGCGGCAATGTCAGCGCCTGCGCTGTCATCGCCCTTGCCCTCGCCCTCGCAGAGGGGGTCCTGCTTTACCTGATCGTCCAAGCCGATCCCGTACTTCTCGAGCTTGCGCTGCAAGGAGAAGCGGCTGATGCCCAGGGCGACCCCGGCGCGGCTCTTGTTGCCTCCGGCCTCGTCCATCGCGGCCTCGATCGAGCGCCGCTCCAGGTCGGCCACGGCCGCCTTGATGTCTCCGGGATGGTCGAGCATCACCTGGACCTCGAGCGGGAGCTCGGCGACGCGAGCGTCGCACACGGACTTGGAGAGCTGGTCGGGATGGACATCGCCGCGGGCCAGGACGACCAGGCGCCGCATCTCGTTCTCGAGCTCGCGCACGTTGCCGGGCCAGTCGTGGGCTACCAATGCGGCCGTTACCGCATGCGACAGGCTCGGCGCCGGTCGGCCGGCCTCGCGCGCGGCGCGCGCCAGCAAGTGCTCGGCCAGGAGCGGGATGTCGTCGCGGCGCTCGCGTAGAGGAGGCAGGGTGACGGTCAGGACGTTGATGCGATAGAACAGGTCCTCGCGAAACGCGCCGTCGCTCACGAGCTGTTCCAGATCCTGGTGGCTGGCCGCGAGCAGGCGCACGTCGGTGTGCACGACGCGCTCCGAGCCGAGTGGGCGGAACTCCCCTTCCTGCAAGGCGCGCAGCAGTTTCTTCTGCATCTCGATGCTCATGTCCCCGATCTCGTCGAGAAACAAGGTCCCGCCATCGGCCTGCTCGAAGAGCCCCTTCTTGGCGCGGTGCGCCCCCGTGAAGGCGCCCCGGGAGTGGCCGAAGAGCTCGGACTCAAGCAGGGTGTCGGGCAGGGCCGCGCAGTTCTCGCACACGAAGGCGCGCTCCTTGCGCGGTCCGTTGTAGTGGATGGCGCGCGCGATGAGCTCCTTGCCGGTCCCGCTCTCGCCTTGGATCAGCACCGGCATCTCGGTCTCGATGATCCGGTCGAGCTGCTGGAAGACCTCGCGCATCCCGTCGCTCGCGCCCACCATCGAGGTGTAGTCAAAGCGACCTCTCTCGCGCCCGAGCTCCGCGCGCACGACCGCGAGCTCCGAGTCGCGATCCCGCACCTTGCGCCCCAGCTGGTCGTTGAGCGCCTCGATCTGCCGGCGCGAATGCTCCAGGCCCTGGTTGTGCTCTCGTAGCTCGGCCACGCGCCGTGCGTTCAGAATCGCGATCGCCGCCTGCCCCGCGAAGAGCTCCACCAGTTCGCTGTCCTCCGTGGCGAAGGCGCACTCCTGGAGCCGGTTGTCCACGTACAGCACGCCCATGGTCTCGCCGCCGGCCTGGATCGGCAGGCCGATCACCGAGCGCAGGCGCAGCTCCTCCACGCTCGCCATGCCGTCGAAGCGCGCGTCGGCGGAGGCGTCCACGGTCAGGATCGCCTGGCCCGTCTCGAGCACACGGCGGGCGATGCCCATCGAGAGGCGCGAGTGCGGCACGGCGATGTCCGAGCAGTCGAAGTTGCGCGCCACCCGCACGCGCATGGCGTCCACGTCCGGCGCCTCGCCATCCTCACCGTCGCCCATCAGCAGGAAGCCGCGCTCTCCGCCCACGAGCGCCACGGCCGAATCCACGATCTGCCGCAGCAGGGGGACGAGCTCCGTCTCGCGCGAGAGCTGGCGCGTGATGCGCGCAAAGACCCGCAGGTTGTCCCGCTCGACGTGCGCCTCGTCGGTCATCGTGCGGTAGCCGGGCTCCTTCTCGCCGGCTCCCGCTCCTCCTGCGAGGATCCCGATCGCCTGGGTCTCGTCCGGACGCGGTGCGGGCCGGACCTCCCCGGCTCCCACGACCTCCAGAATCACCTTGCCGACCCCGATCCGGTCGCCGACGGCCAGTGGGCTGCGGGTCACCCGTTGGCCGTTGATCGCCGTCCCGTTCGAGGAGCCGAGGTCCGCGACCCACAGGCCCTCCTCGTCGAGCTCGAGGCGGCAGTGGTGGCGCGACGCCAGGGTGTCGTTGAGGCGGATACGGTTGTCGATGGCGCGCCCGACGCTCGTCACTCCCTGCTCCAGCTCGAGCTCGGATCGGTTACCCTCTTCGAGGATGACGAGCTTCAAGCAAAGGTCTTGGGCCATGGGTGTCAGGAGCAGGGTGCGTGCAATTCCGCACACTCCATCCAGACTAACCGCGCCCCACTGTTCAGTAACCGCACACCTCCTGATCTGGAGTCCAAGATGAGCTCCAAACCCTGGTACACCAACGGTTTACGATTCTCCTGCACGCGCTGCGGCAACTGCTGCCGGACCCATGGCGAGCACGCCTTCATCTATCTGGCGGATGCGGACATCGAGGCCATCTCCACCCACCTGGGCCTGTCGCGCGAGCGCTTCCTCGAGGAACATTGCGATTTTGAAGAGGGCTGGGTGATCCTGCGCACGACCTCTCCCGACTGTCCGTTCCTGACGGCGGAGCACGGCTGTTCGATCTACCCGGTGCGCCCGCGCCAGTGCGCCAGCTGGCCCTTCTGGGAGGAGAACCTCGAGCGCACGCGCTGGGAGGGCGAGGTCAGCGATGTCTGCCCGGGAATCGGCAAGGGTCCTCTCCACCCCGCCGCGGAGGTCGAGCGCATCGCGCGCGAGACCGAGGAGTGGTACGGCGAGGAGTCGTCCCTGGGGCGCTAGCCCCCATCGTCCGGCCTAGCGTCCCTCGAAGCGCGGGGGGCGCTTCTCGGCAAAAGCCTCGAGCGCCTCCGTGCGGTCGCGGGTGGGCAGGGTCAGCTCGTAGCAGCGCGCCTCCAGCTCCAGGCCCTCGGCCAGGGGCAGCTCCAAGCCCTGGTCGACGGCCCGCTTGGCGGCGCGCACGGCGACGGGCCCGTTGGCGGCGATCGAGTCGGCCAGCTCCATGGCGCAGGCCCGCAGGGCGCCGGGCTCGGCGACGCGCCCGACGAGACCGATGCGCTCCGCTTCGGCCGCGTCGATGCGACGGGCGCTGAGGATCAACTCCTTCGCGCGCGCCTTGCCGATCAAGCGCGGCAGGCGTTGGGTCCCGCCGGCGCCGGGGATGATGGCCAGGGAGGTCTCGGTCAGACCAACGCGCGCGTGGGAGGCGGCCACGCGCAGATCGCAGGCCAGCATCAGCTCCGCGCCCCCGCCGAAGGCGAAGCCGCCGACGACCGCGACGGTCGGCTGGGGCATGGCCTCCACGTCGTCCATCAGGGCGCGGATGTTGCGCACGAAGTGGGGTACGCGCTCGGCGGGCATCGTGCGCCGCTCCTTGAGGTCCGCGCCGGCGCAGAAGGCCTTCTCACCCGCTCCGGTGATCAGCAGGCAGCGCAGGGAGAGGTCCTCGCGCAGCTCGGCGAGCAGGGTTCGCAGGCGCCGCAAGGTAGCGAAGGAGAGGCAGTTCATGACCTCCGGTCGCTCGATCGTGAGCCACGCAAGGTCGCCCTCGCGCTCCAGGGAGACGAGCTCGGGGAGATCGGGGACATCCTCGGGAAACTGGTCGGCGACGCTCGTCATGACGCACAGAAGGTAGGCCCTCGGCGGACTCGAAGCCACCGCGCGAATAGCTCAGGTCCCGATCAGCTCGCGCACGCTCTCCACCACCCGCTCGGGGTCGAACCCGACCATGCAGGCGCGCTGCGCCGGGGGCACCAGGGGACAGCGTTCGAGATGGCAGGGAGAGCAGGAGAGCTCGAGCCGGTGAGCGCGGACGCGGTCGGGGTCCAGGGCGAGGTGGCGCGGGTCGGTCGGCCCAAACAGGACCACCGCCACCGCGCCCGCCGCGCGCGCCACGTGCAGGGTGCCGCAGTCGGCCGTCACCATGCACGCGGCGGAGGCGCACAGGGCCGCCAGCTCCGGCAGGGCGGGGGCCGGATCGGTCAGGGAGCTCGCCCCCGCCCGACCCGCGAGGGCGCGCGCGATCACGCTCTCGCCCGGCGCGCCGAGCACCAGGGCGCGCGGCAGGCCGGCGCCGGCGAGGGCCGCCAGCAGTCCCTCCCAGAAGGCGCGCGGGAGGCCCTTGGCCGAGCCCTCGCGCGCCGCCGCGTTGAGCAGGAGGTACGGCTCGCCCGGCGCCAGACCCAGGGCGTCGAGGCGCTCCCGGGCGGCCGCCAGGGCCGGCGGCGTGGGCGCGAGGCGCGGCACGCCGCTCACCTCGACGCCCACCAGAGCCCCGAGCTCGGTGCAGACCGCATCGAAAGGGCGCGGCAACCAGCGCGGAGGGCGACCGGTGCGGCCGCGGCCGACCGCGACCGCGCCGCGCTCGCGGGCCGGGCGCACGGCGGCGGTCAGCAG
>DASCMO010000125.1:0-31456 GCA_036010965.1 Planctomycetota bacterium
GAGTGCGGCGAGCGGGAGAGCGGCGTGTGCGCGTCGAGGTCAGCGACAACGGCGTGGGCATCGAGCCCGCGAACCTCGCGAGCGTCTTCGCCCTCGGATTCACCACCAGGCCCGACGGCCACGGCTTCGGCCTCCACTCCGCGGCGAACGCGGCCACGGAGATGGGCGGATCCCTGTCGGTGGACAGCGACGGAATCGGCTGCGGCGCGACCTTCGTGCTGGAGTTGCCCCTGCGGAGCGAGGGTGTCGAGGTGGGGACGTGAGTGACGAGCACACAAACCGGCGGATCCTGATCGTCGACGATAGCCCGGCGATCCACGATGACTTCCGCAAGATCCTGGCCTCGGGGGCCGGGGTGGGCGCTGGGCTGGCCGATGCGCTGGCGGCCTTCACCGGCAAGGCTGCCGCTGCCGAGGCTCCGGCCGGACCGGCCTTCGAGCTCGAGTCCGCCTTGCAAGGCCAGCAGGCTCTCGAACTCGCGCGCTCGGCGGGCGAGGACGGGCGGCCCTTCGCCATGGCCTTCGTGGACATCCGTATGCCGCCGGGTTGGGATGGAATCGAGACGATCGAGCGCCTGTGGAAAGTGGATGCGCGCCTGCAGGTCGTGATCTGCACGGCCTACTCGGACCACACCTGGGCCGAGACCTTTGGACGCCTCGGCAGACCGGACAACCTGCTGATCCTCAAGAAGCCCTTCGATCCGGTCGAGATCCTCCAGCTGGCCTCGGCCCTGACGGAGAAGTGGAACGTCACGCGGCGCATGGAACGGCTGGTCGACACCGTTCTGGCGAAGGAGCGCGAGGCACGCTCCTACGCTTCCTCTCTGGAGACCGTCAACCGCGCCCTTGAGGCCTCGAAGGCGGCGGCGGAGCACTCCTCGGCCATGAAGACCGAGCTCCTCGTGCGACTCAGCGACGAGGTCGCAGGCAAGGTCGGTGCCGTGATTGGTCATGTGGAGCACATGCGAGAGCTTCCGGAGGGAGAAGGGGAGCTGCTCGACGAGCTCGAGTTGATCTTCACTTCCGGCCGCAATCTCGCGGACACCCTCGACCATGTGGTCGATCTGACCCGGCTCGAGAGCGGGAGCCTGGAACTGGAGCGGAGCGAGTGCTCGCCGATCGAGCTCGTGGGGGAGGCGGCGGAGATATTCCGTGAGGAGGCCGTCGCCAAGGGCGTCGCCTTGGAGGTGAAGGCCACCGACGACGCTCCCGAACTCTTTCGCACGGACGAGAACCGCGTGCGGCAGATCCTCTGCAGCCTGATCGAGAACGCAGTGAGGCACACGGAGCGAGGCGCGGTCTGTGTGGTCGTGAGCGCCGAACCTACGGGAGACTGTCGCAGCCCGATCCTGACCTTCACGGTCAGCGACACCGGCTGCGGCATCACCGACGAGACCCTGCGCGTGCTGTTCGAGCCCTTCGCCTGTCAGGGCGATTCGGGCTCGGGAGGGGGCGTGAGCCTGGCCTTCTCCCGGCGACTTGCCCGCGTGCTGGGAGGCGACATCACTGCCGCACGCAGCGAGTCGGGCGGCGCGATGTTCACCCTCCGGCTCGCCGCCGGTGACCGGCTGAGCATCCGGCCTACAGGGTAGGCAGCAGTCGCCCGGCCTCGTCGGCGGGGACCGGAGGGCTGATCAGGTAGCCCTGGATCTCGTTGCACCTGAGGGCGCGCAGGAACTCCAGCTGGCTGTCGGTCTCGACGCCCTCCGCGATGATGTTCAACTTGAGCCCGTGCCCCATCAGGATGATCGAGGTGACGATCGCGGCATCATCCGCGTTGCTCGTCACGTCGCGCACGAAGGACTGGTCGATCTTCAGGGTGTCGATCGGGAATTGCTTCAGGTAGCTGAGGGACGAGTAGCCCGTTCCGAAGTCGTCGATCGACAGGTGGACACCAAGTTCCTTGAGTCCCCGCAGGCAATCAAGGGTCGCCGTGACCTCGTGCATCAGCATTCCCTCGGTCAGCTCGAGTTCGAGCCAGCGGGGATCGACATCCGTGTCGCGCAGGGTGCGCTGGACGACTTCGAGGAGATCGGGCTGGCGGAACTGGACCGGCGAGAGGTTGACGCCCATGCGCACGGGGGCGAAGCCCAGCGCCTGCCAGCGCTTGTTCTGGGCGCACGCCGTCTCGAGCACCCACTGGCCGATGGGGATGATGAGGCCTGTCTCCTCCGCCAGGGGAATGAACTGGTTGGGCGAGATCATGCCCAGCTGGGTGTGGTTCCAGCGCACCAGGGCTTCCATCCCGACCACGCGCAGGCTCTGGATGTCGACCTTGGGCTGGTAGTGGACGACGAGCTCATCGTTCGCGATGGCGGAGCGCAGGTCCTGTTCGAGGGTCAATCGCGCCAGAGACCAGCGATTGAGCGCCTCGTCGTGGAAGCGTACACATCCCTGCTTCTGGCGAGCCGCGGTCGTCATTGCGGACCGCGCGTTGTCCAGGAGGTTCGCGGGCGTGGTCGCATCGGCGGGCGCCGTTGAGACCCCGACTACGATCGCGAGCGGCTCGCCATCCGACGCGCCCTCGGCCGGGCGGGACGCGCTGTCACGGACACACGCCGCCAATCTTCCGACGTCCTGCAGGCGGCCGACTCCAGACACGACGACGGTAACGCGGTCCGGAGAAGTGGGAACAACGCGCACCATCCCGAGCGGGCTCTCCTTGGGGGAGTCCTCGCTGAACCTGGTCAGAGCCCGTTGCAGGTCGGTCGGGTGCAGAGCGTTCGCCGGGTCGCCGAGCGTTCCGATGCAGAGCACTGCCACGCGCTCGTCAAGACTCATGACCTGTGCGATGACGCGTTCGAGTTCCCGCTGGCTGGCCATGGGCCGGGTCGATGCGGACGCGGTCTGCGGCCCGTCTCCGTCCAGGGCGAGCAGTGACGCGTTGGTCTGGATGACGCTGCGCACGCGGTGTTCGACCAGCACCGGATGGGTCGAGCGGTCGATGAAGTCGCTGACCCCCGCCGCTCGCGTCTCCGCCAGCGAGTCGATGTCCTCGTTCCCCATCAGCATGATGATCGGCGTCGTGTCCGCCTCGGAGGCGGAGCGCAGGCATCGGCCGAGTTCCGCGCCGCCGCACCCCGACAGGCTCGCGTCCACCAGGACGAGATCGGGACGCGTCTGTTCGATGGCGCTCACGCAGGCGGCCAGATCGGCGACTGGCTCGACCCGAAAGCCGGCCGTGCGCAAGGCGTCTCCGAGGGAGCCGCGCTTGTGCGCGTCCGGGTCGGCGATCAGCAGCAGGGGCCGATCGGGCCCGTCGTGTCCGGCCTTGTCCATGAGTGGGAGCTCGACCCGATGTGGGGAACCAGGGTTCTTTCGGCCTACTCGGCCCGGACCTTGACACGCCATGGTCGCGGGGGCCGGATTACCCCTACAGACCCCTCCTCAGCGTGCCGAATCCGGCATTCACGCGCCCGCGGGAGGGCCCTCGGCCGCCCCGCTGCAAACGGGGCAGTCGGGGCGCCGGTGGATCGTCCCCGTATGGAAGGCCATCGAGCGCGTGTCGAAGGAGAGCAGCCGCCCGTGGAGCGGTTCGCCGAAACCGGCGATGACCTTGATCGCCTCCATGGCCGCCAAGCAGCCCACGGCGCCCGAGACGGCGCCGAACACGGGAAACTTGCGACGCCAGGCCGGCGGGTCCTCGGGGAAGAGGCACGCCAGGCAGGGCGTTTTCCCCGGCTGGATCGTCGTCAGGTGCGCCTCGAGCTCGTACATCGCGCACTCGACCATCGGCTTGTTCTGGCGCACGGCCTCGCGGTTCATCAGGAAGCGCTCGTCGAAGAGCGGCGCGCAGTCCACGACCAGATCGGCCTCGCCGACGAGGCGCGCGACATTTTCCTCGTGCACGTTCTCGCCGATCGCCTCGACCTTCAGGCGTGGGTTGAGCTCTCTCAGCCGGACCGTCGCGCACTCAATCCTCGGCCGGCCGATCCACTCGTGGGTCATCAGGAGCTGGCGGTTGAGATCGCTGGGGACGACATCTCCTCCATGAGCGAGGACCAGGCGTCCGACGCCGGCCGCAGCCAGCTCGTAGGCGACCACTCCTCCCAGACCGCCCAGACGCGAGACGAGGACGCTGGCGCCCTTGAGCTTGCGCTGGCCCTCCTCGCCGAAGTCGGGCACTCCCAGTTGCCACTCGTAGGCGGCACGCTCCGCCACGGTCAAGGGCTCGTTCGCGCTCATCCGCCGGCGATGGGGGTGGTGAGGTAGAGGGTCTGGTCCGCCCGCAGGGGTGTGGGAGTCTCCCACAGCACCTGTTCCTCGCCGGCGAACACCAGCACCGAAGGCTGCAGCGCGCCCGCGGCGTCGAGCAGCAGGGAGCGAAGGTCATCGCCGTGGTGCGCGGCGACCTCGCGGATCACTTCCTGCGCTGTCGTGCCCTCGGCGGCATCGATCGTCCTGGCGGCGCTCCCCGCAGCGGCCCGCAGCTGTGCGGAGAACTGGACGGTGATCCTCACCGGGCCGATTCTCCATCGACGGCCCGCAGGGCGCCACCCTCGATCACGAAAGTGCGCGTCGCCAGACGGCCGGCTTCCGCCTGACTGTGAGTCACGTGGAATGCGATCACGCCGGTCTGCTCGCGGATGCTCTCCAGCACCACGACGATCTCTTCGCGCGTCTGGTGATCGAGGGCGCTCAGGGGCTCGTCGAGGCACAGCACGGACGGACGGGCGGCGAGGGCGCGGCCCAGGGCCACCCTCTGGCGCTCTCCGCCGGAGAGGCCTTGCACGTCGCGGTCGAGGAGTTGGTGCAGGGAGAGCAGCCTCGCGAGCTCGGCGACCCGCGCGTCGATCTCGGCTGCGGACCAGCGCCGCACCTCCAGGGAAAATGACAGGTTGCGGCGCACGTTCATGGTCCGGAAAAGCACGCCCTCCTGGGGTACGTAGCCGATGCCGCGATCGCCGGGCCGTGCGTGGGTGATGTCCCGATCGCCGAGGATGATGCGACCGCTCGTCACCGGTTTCAGTCCGCACAGGCACTCGAGAAGGGTCGTCTTTCCACATCCCGTGCGGCCCGTCAGGACCGCGTACTCCCCTTGTTCGAGGGTGAGTTCGATGTTGGTCAGCTCGAAGCTTCCGGCCCGAACGCAGAGCTTCTCGAGGTGGATCACCAGCTCCTCCGCTTCATCCCGACCATGCGCGTGATGACCAGCACGACGACCGCGGCGGTGACCATCAGAAGGCTGACCGCGACCGCGGCCTCGATGTTTCCCACGCTCAGTTCGAGGAACACCGTTGACGGCAAGACCTCGGTGCGCATGCGCGTCGCACCGGAGAAGACGAGGATCGGGCCGAACTCTCCCAGCGCCCGCGCCCACGCCAGGGTTCCCGCGCTCAACACGCCCCGGCCGGCCTCGGGCAGGGCGACGCGGCGAAACGCCATGCCCCGATTGCAGCCGAGGGTGAGCGCGACGATCTCGCTGCGCGGGTCGATCTGATCGAAGGTGATCCGCATCGAACGCACGGCGAAGGCACAGGCCACGGCGAACTGGGCCAGGATCACGCTGGGGACGTGAAAGGTCACGGGGATCAAGCTCTCGACCGCCTGGCCCGGCGCGGTCTGGAACAGGATCAAGAGGCTCAGGCCGATGACCATCGGCGGGAGGACGATCGGGATGTCGAGGATGCCGTCGATGAGGGCCTTGCCGCGGAACTCGTAGCGCGACATCAGGTAGCCGATGGGGATCGCGAACCAGACCGAGAGGATGGCCGTGATGGTGCAGGACACGAAGGAGAGTCGGATCGAATAGCGGATCTCCTCGCTCTCGAGGGCCTCCAGCAGGTCTGCGAACGACGTGTAGGACACGTCGGCCACGAGCAGCGCGACGATCAGGAGGACATAGGCCGCGCTGAGGGCCGTGAAGGTCGCGAAGAAGGGCAGGTCCGAGCCCGTCCTCGCGCGCTCGTGCTCGGAGCTCATCAACCCTCGGAGTCAGCGGCCCAGCCGAAGCCTAGGGCCTCGAAGCGCTCGCGGGAGGTGGTGGAGCGGATGCGGTCGAGCAGGCGCTCCATGGTGTGCTTGTGGTCGGACCCACGACCGATGGCGAAGGGCTGGGTGGCCGTGCGCCCTGCGCCCTCGATCTCGATCAGGTCGAGCTCGTCCAGCACGAGGGCGGCGTTGCTGGCGTAGACGATGCCCGCGTCCAGCGCGCCAGTCCTGAGCTGGTTCACGAGGAAGTCCCCGGTGGCGGACTCGACGAGCACATTGCCGGAGCGGTACAGGGTTGCGGCCACACCGCTGCTCCCGAGGAGCTCGCTCGTCAGGGCCCCCAGGGCCGAGTTTGTCGGGTGGCCCAGGCCGACCCGACAGTCTCCCTCGGCGAGGTCCGCGAGGCCGGTGATCCGGCGCGGGTTGCCGCTCTGGACCAGGATCACCATGCGGTTGGAGGAGATGACCCGGCCGGGTTCGAACTCCGACGCTACCACGTCGAGGAAGCTCGCATCGCAGGAGAAGTAGGCGTCGGGCAGGCGTCCGGTGCGCATCTGGGCGATAAGAATGCCGCAGCCGTTGTAAATGCGTTGCACGCGCACGCCTTCCCGCGCCTCGAACTCCGTGATCGTGCCGTCGATCGCCCGGTTCAGCATCGCGCCACTCATGAGGACGAGCTTGGGCTCGAGTTCCCACGCATCGCCATCCTCCACCTTGTACCCGAACCCGGCGAATTCCTGCAGGCCCTCGTCCCGGGCGCCGAGGAAGCGCGCGAAGCGCAGGGCCGCGGCCGGGTTGGCGCTGCTCTTCAGCACGCCGAGGGTGACGAGCCGCGGCGCGGCGTCGAAGAGCGGTAAATGGACAGCGTCGATCTCGGGATACTGGCCCGCCGTGGCGTCCCAGAGCAGTGCGCAGTCCAGGGCCCCGAGCTTCAGGTCGTTGGCCAGGTCGGTGACGGTGGGTTTGAAGACCGTCACGCGCGCTTCCAGCGCCTTCCACAGTCCCGCCTCACTCAGCAGTGCTCGCGTGATGCGGCCACAGGCCGCCGCGTCGGGATTGGCGATCCCCACCACGACGCCTTCCCCCAGCAGGTCCTCGATCGACTCGATGCCCAGCGGGTTGCCCTTGGCCACGCCGAGCACGGGGCGCACGCTCGCCAGCGGGAAGGTCTCGGCGAGCATTCCACGCTTGCGCGCCTGTGCCAGGTAGGTCTCGTCGGCGGGCAGGTACAGATCGCCACTGCGCGTGACGTTCAGGTTGCTAAGCAGGGATCCCGAGCCGCCGTACTGGATGTCCACCGAGACGCCGAAGCGGCGCTCGTACTCGCGTGCAGCCGCCTCGACCGGAGGTTTGATTCCCGCCGCGCAGTACAGCAATAGACGCGAGCCGGCCGCATCGACGCCCTTCTCGTCGGGAATCAGAGACGCGATCAGCAGCACCAGCACCACCAGCGATGCCAGGCCGTAGCCGGTAGCGCCGTCCATTCTTCCCCGACGGCGCGTCATCCGTCCGAGGCGCCCAGGCTGATCGGCCGGAAGGCCACCGAGGTCTGAATCGGATCCGAGCAGGAACAGCCGGAGCTGGATTCCGGCGCCAGCATCAGGCCACCGGCGGGGATGATGCTCAGCCAGCACCCCGAGCGGATGCCCTGCCAGTCCTTGCGATCGCCCGTCTCCACGTCCCACATACCGTGGGAATAGTCGCGGAAGAAGGTCGCGCGTGCCGAGGCTGACATGGTGCCGCAGCCGCGCCGCGATGGGACATCGCTGCGCACGACCTTGCCGGTCCGCAGGTCGAGGGCCTTGCGCTCCAGCAAGACCTTGTCTCCCACCAGCACCGGATGCTGCATCGCGCCTCCGTGGTGGTCCTTCTCCCAGGGGTGGTGGTGTTGCCACAACTGTGAAGCGTCGTTCGCGTCGAAGGCGAAGGCGTGGTAACCGTCGGAGGTCCCCGTCACCACGATTACATCGTCGCGGGCCGAGACATAGAAAGTCCGCGCGAGCTTGCGGAAGTCGACCTGCTTCTCCCACACCTTGTTTCCGGTGTCGAGCTCCAGGGCCACCAGGTATTGATCGGTTCCGGTCTGCCCGACGAGGCGCCCGGTCGCGACCGTCTTTGGGTGCGGCGCGCGATCCTCGACAAAGTACACGCGGCCGTCGAGCAGCGTGATCGTCGGGTGCACTATCTGGCCGCCGCGGTAGGTCCAGGCAGACCCCATTTCCGGTGTTCGCAAGGCGAACAGCTCGCTGCCGACGACCGGTTGAGCTTCGGCCCCCGCGCCGTCGTACCACTGACCTTCAGCGCCCCGGTAGTGAGCCGCGTCGCGTGTCACGCTGCCGAGCAGCAGGTCGTCTGCGCGCGCCAGGTAGCCCCAGGAGAGCTCGCGCGCCGCCAGCTGCGTGACCTCGCGCACCGGGAGCGGGATCGTGCGGATGACCTCGCCGCTCTGACCGTCCACCTGCCAGCAGTGGTCGTCGAGGGCGATGAACAAGCTGTCGTCGTCGGCCACCGTGTTGCTGCAGTCTCGAGGCACGTTCGTCCGTCGCAAGCCGGGGATTTCGAGCGTCCACAGGATGGTCCCGTTATAGGAGTCCATGCCGAACATCCGGCGATCTCCCTGAACGTACATCCTCCCATTGGCGGAGAGCGGTGCAGGAGATCGTGCGCCCCGATCGAGCATCGGTCGCGGGCCGGGCCGACCGAACCACTGCACGGCCATCTCGCCGAATACGTGCTCGTCACCGCTGTTGGCGCTGTTGGCCGCGTCGCCGTACTGATGGGTCCACTCACCAGCGCCGGCGAGGCTGCCGCGCCGTTCGAAGTCCCACTCGGCGCCGGGTACGCCGACGGCGGCCAGGCCGCCGGAGGGACGCAGGAGTCGCTCGATCTCCGTGCGATCCGCGCTGTCGGGGCCGCAAACGATCAGGTTCGCGAAGAGGTTCGGGTAGGGCAGGGGGCCGTCGCCGCGCTGGTGAACGCTGACCCGCGCTCCGTACAGGCCGGCCGTTTGCAGCAGCTTGCGAGCCCGCCGCACCAGCTTCGGATCCTTCTCCACGGCGACGATCTTCAACTCCGAGCGTCGGGCGAGTTCGTGCGCAAGGCGTCCGTCACCCGCGTCCAGCACGAGGCACCAGCCGCGCTGGACGCCGCCGGTGGCCAGGATCTCCTCCGCCGCGGCGGTGCAGGCTGCGCTCTTCTCATCGTCGGGATAGGGGCTCGGGCGTAGGGGCGCGACGGCGGGTTCGTAGTTGAAGCTCGTGTCGATCACGTGTCTCACGCTGGCTCGCAAGCGTCCCTCACCGTCGGTGGCGAGCACGCGGAAGCGGTACTCCGATCCCGACCGCAGCCCGGTCACGGTGACGGTGTGCTCTGTCCGCTCGCCGGAAAGTTCAAAGCGCCGCGGTGGTTCTCCAGGCAGTGAGCACTCGAGCAGTGTCCGCGCGGGCTCGCGCGTTCCCCAGCTCACCCGCGCCTGGTCTACCCCGTCGAAGCGCACGACCGGTCCGATGGGGAGTTCCAGGGGGAGAGGGCGCGTGAGTGCGCTCTGCTCGAAGCGCGCGGCGGCGCGCTCGGCGCTCATCACCCCCTCGTAAAGGCAGAGTCGGTGCACTCTGCCGGTCAGGTGGTGGACGCCGAGGTTGTCCTCGAAGGTGCCGATGCGGACGAGGGGGTCGGCGTTGGCGTCGGGTGTCGTGGGTCGCGCGAGCTCGCCCACTGCCTTGCGCGAGAAGCCTCTCGCCCGGCCGTCCACGAGGATGTTCAGCAGGCTGCCGTCGTAGGTGGCGACGACGTGGTGCCAGGTGTAGGGCTCGAAGACGGCGTTCGTCTCGCACCAGATGAGCTCGGCCGAGCCTCTCGGCGTTACCCCGAAGAGAAAGCGCCCTTCTCTGGTCGCGAGGACCCACGGATGCCCGTCCTTGGGGTCTGCGGTCGTCGCGGCGGCGATCCCGCCCATCCTGCGCGAATCCTCCACGAGGACCGTGGCCTCCACGGTCAGCGCGCCGGAGGGAAGTGTGTCGCCGTGAAGGTCCGCCGCTGCGCCGCGGCCGTCGAAGGAGAGCGCAGCGGGCCCGCCGACCGCTGGCGCGAGTGCGGCGCCCGAGAGCGTCCCCCGCACGGAGCCCGCAGCGTCCGTCACGCGCATTAGCTCCTCGTCCACCGACTCCGCGTCGAACACCCACGACTCGAGCTCGACGGCCTCGGCTGCCGCGATTACCGAGGAGAGCTGTCCCGCGCGCTCGGAGTGCAGTGCGCCGACCTCGTCCGCATCGAGCGCGCCGCGCCATACGCGCACCTCGCTGATGAGGCCCCGGAGCGGGAAGTCCTCGTCGTCGTCGTGGTAGGCGCCGATCTCGTACACGGCACGCCGCGGGTAGAGGATCGCCCCCGACTGTGCTGTGGAGGATGCTTCCTGCACGCCGTTTACGAACAGTCGCATCTGGGCGCCGTCGTACACGGCGGTCACGTGGTACCAGTTGCCGAACTCGAAGGAGGTCGTGCCCGTCAGGTAGGTCATCGCGCCGTCGCCGTCGTCGGCTCCCTCCGTCGAGAGGCCGAAGCAGAATTTCGAGCCGCGGTAGCCCAGTAACCAGCCCTTCTCGAAGGAGCCGTTGTCCTGAATGGCACCGAGGATGGCGCCCCAGGGCTGCTGCCGGTCGATCGAGACCCATGCGTCGACCGCGAAGGCCTTCACGGGCAGGCGCGCCTTGCGCAGGCTCGTGGCGACGACCGCCCGGTCCTCGCGCGCGCTGAAGACCGCGTAGTCTCCTCCGGGGGTCGTGACGACGCGCACACCGCCCGAGAGTCGGGCGTCGTCGCTCCCCGCGAGGTCCTCGATCACGCCGCCCTCAAGGCGCTCGGGTGAGAAGACCCAGTGTGAGAGCAGATCGGACGGCGCGGAACGCGCCGGGGCGGCGAGCATGACGGCGGCGGCGATCACATGACAGCGGGTCGGTCTCAAGGCTTCACTCGCTCTCGAAGCAATGGATGGCACCAGTGTCGGTGCTGACGAAGAGTCGGCCGCGCGCGGCCGCCAGCCCGTAGGCGCGGCCCTCGACCGGAGCCGACCAGACCGGCTCGCCGTCGGACGCCCGCCAGGCGTAAACGCTGTCGCGCCCGCCGGCCAGCAGCAAGTCGCCCGCCAGGATCATGTCGAAGGGGTGGTCGGAGCTGCGCCGCCAGAGAATGCAGCCGCGGATGCCCTCCTGAAGCTCGGTCAGCTCGGCCCCGATGGTCTCGAGCTCCTTGTGGATCGCACGAGCGCGCGCCTTGTCCGCGGTTTCCAGCTGCTTGGTCAGAGCGGTGCGCCGCGTCGCGAGCTCGTTCCTGCGCCCCGTGAGTTCGAGGAAGTGCTCGCGCCGCAAGGCCGAGACCTCCGTGTCCGTCTGCAGATAAGAGACGCCGCGCGTGACGATCATGTTGTGCCCCGCGAAGGAGGCCAGCTGATCGCTGGTGCGCGCGTCGGATTCCGAGAGCTGGCCCGTCTTCCCCGGCCCGTGGATTAAGTCGTCGCCCACCACCAACGCGAAGGTGCCGCTGGCCCCGGCCAGAGCCCGGAGCCGCTCACCGCTCTCGCGGTCTAGGACCAGGGGCGTCGCGCGGCTGGTGGGGACGTAGAGGTGATCGCTCGAGGCCAGCATGTAGCCCTGGGGTGCGATGTCGGTATGGCGGTGGTTCCAGACCGGCGCTCCGCTCTGTGCCTTGTAGGCCGCGATGAAGCCGCCTTCGGAGGGGAAGAGGCCTGCGGAGCAATAGACCGTGCCCTTGCGCACGACCACGCCGCTGCGCACGGGCCAGATCGACATCATGCGGCCGTTGCCCGGGACGCGCGTGTCCGTCGGCCCAACTCGCTCGCGCCAGACCAGGCGCCCGTCGCTCGCGTCGACGCAGTAGACGTGGCCGTCGTCCGATCCAAAATAGAGTTTTCCACGGTAGTGGGCCGGGGCGAAGCGCACGGGCGCCTCGGTGAAGAAGGACCACAACTCCCGGCCCGTTTGTGCGTCGACGCAGTGGACCTGGTCATCGGCCGAGGAGCCGTAGAACACCTTGCCGGCGACGGCCGTGACGTGGAAGGCGCGGTCGAACCACAGGCGCGGTTTGAGATTCTCGACCTTGTTGTAGGCGTCGCGCTTGGCGGGTCCCGGCCAGGCTGGCTGGGGCGCTACGGCCGAGCGGATGACCCAGTCCTGGCGCAGCGGTAGCTTGAGGCTCGTGGTCGCCACACCCGAGCGCGCGTCATCGCCGCGATGGGTGGGCCAGTCGCCCGTGCCCGCGAGGGCTACGAGCAGGGCGCCGACCAGCTGGCACGAGTGGAGGAGGATCATGGGATCAGACGCCGTGCGAACCGGGGTCGGGGGCCACGCGACCGGCCTTCAAGTGTATCGTGCGGTCCACACCGTCGAACGGGGTTCTGTCGTGGGTGACCATTAGGACCGTCCCACCCTGCGCTCGGTACTCCTCGAAGAGCTCTCCCACCGCCGTTGAACTCTCCGGATCGAGGTTGCCCGTCGGCTCGTCGGCCAGGAGCAGTGTCGGGCTGTTCAGGAGCGCGCGCGCGACGGCGACCCGCTGGCACTCACCTGCGCTCAGTTCGGCGGGCAGGTGGGCGGCACGCTCGGTGAGCCCGATCCGCTCGAGCAGCTCGTCGGTGGCGGCGCGGCGTCGGGCCGGAGCGATGGTGGAGTGAGCCGTGGCGATGTTCGCGCGCACGTCGAGGTAGGGGAGCAGGTGGAACATCTGGAACACGAAGCCGATGTTCTCGGCGCGGAAGGCGGCGCGCGCTCGGGAGCCGATCGCGTAGAGATCGGTGCCCGCGACCTCGACGCGCCCAGTGCTCGGGCGCAGCATCGCCCCGATCGTCATCAAGAGGGTAGATTTTCCGCTCCCGCTGGGTCCGCGGACGCACACGAACTCCCCGCGGCTGACCTGCAGGTCGACCTCCGCCAGGGCGCCCACCGCTTCCCGGCCGCGCCGCTGGTAGACACGGGACAGACGCTCTAGGTGGATCACGCGCCCTCCCGATTGCCAAGGCACGCGGCCGGGTCCATGGCGACCGCGGCGAGGGCCGGGCCCGCGCTCGCGAGGGCCGCGAAGAGCGGCGCCGCCAGGATCGCCTGGACCAGGAGTCGCGGGTCGGCGGCGATGGCCCCGCCGGTGATCGGGAACGCGGCCGGACCCAGGCCGAGGGCGAGGCCCGTGCCCAGGGCGAAGCCTAGCAGGGCGCCGAGGGCGCCGAGAGCCAGCGCCTTGCCGACGAACAGGCCCGCGATGTGCGTCGAGCCATGGCCCAGGGCTCGCAGGATGCCGATCTCCGTCTGCCGCTGGCGCACGTTCAGGGCCGTCAGGCAGGCGATCCAGACGGCGCAGGCGATGATCACCCAGGGCAGGACGAGGGCGAAGTGGCCGGCAGTCACGCGTCGCTGGCGCTCCCGCGCCTCGGCGATCTTCTCCATGCGCAGCACCCTGCCCTCGGGGACGATCTGCTCGAGCTCGCGGCGCAGGAGCGCGAGGGTGTCGACGGCGGGGTCATCGCAGCCGCACTCGAGGGCCTGGATCTCGTTCACGCGCCCGGGCAGGGCGAGCAGTTCCTGGGCATCGCGCAGACTTACGTAGACGCGCGTGTCGTCAAGCGTACCCGTCTCCGGAAGGCAGGCCGCGACGCGGAACGAGCGGCCGAGCAGATCCACCTCGCTCCCGGACGCGAGGCCGAGGGCGCGCGTCGCCTCGAAGCCGGCGTGCAGGGTCGCGGGCTCGACCGCGAAGGTCATCGACGCCTTGGCCTTCCCCACGGGCGCGACCTCACTCGCCATTCCGGTCAGCAAGACCTCCGTGCCTTCCCACAGGATGCGTCGCTGCAAGAGGGCCAGCAGGTGGTTGTAGGAGAGGTCGCCGCGCTCGGCGAAGCGCTCCGTCGCCGCCTCCGGCATCGTGCCGCCCGAGTAACCGTCCCTCCAGAAGGCGCTCATGTCCGTCGTGGCGGGGATGATGCGCAGGTTGTAGCCGAGGTCGCGCATGACGCGTCCGGTCTCGCGCTGCGAAGCCTCGCCGGCGGTCAGAAAAGCGACCGGAAGCGCGACCGCGCAGACCACGGCGAGCAGCATCAGGGCCGAGCTCAGCTTGCGGTGCGCTGCCTCGCGCACGATCAGGACGAGGACGCTCACGCTCTTCGGTTTCGCAGGATCAGGAGGGCGCCCATGGCCAGGCTTGCCAGCAAGGCCATGCCGAGGGCTGCCGCGATCTTCACCCAGACCGAGAGCTCCCGCGGCGGAGCCTGGTCTGCGGGCTCCGAGGACTCGCCGATCGAGCGCACCTCGGCCGTCTCGTCGGGAGGCGGATCCACGACGCTCTCCTCGCTGTAGGCCATCAGCATCTCCTCGATCGTCAGGCCCTCGCTCAGGGGATCGGACCCCGCGTCGGCCGAGGGCCCGCGGGAGAGGATGCCGCTGATCTCCGACTTGATCCGCGGGTTCTCGGGGTCGAAGCCGAGGAACGCGACGGCGCGCGCCTTCAGGTCGTCGTCCCAGCGCAGCGGAATGCGCGGGCCGCGCATCCAGGAACGGTCGAGCTCACATTCGCAGGACTGGCCGGCCGCGTTGAGGATGCCGAAGAGTGCCGTCTCGGTGATCGCCGGCCCTTCGAGCACCGGGCCGATGCGCCGGCCGCGACCGAAGAGCACGGCGACAGCCGGACTCCCGTCGCGTTCGGCCTCGATGCCCAGGCTCCACAGCAGCACGCGCTCCGTCGCCGGTTCACCGACCTGCAGCAGTTTCGGCGGTCGGCCGACGTCCTTGGGCATGCGGTCCCAGACGCCTCGCAGCTGTTCGAGGGCCGCCTCCACCGCCGTGCGCGCGGCATCGTCCCGCGCATCGTCGCCTCCCGAGACCAGCAGCACCGTGCAGTAGTTCTCGACAGCGGAGGAGCTGAAGCGTCGCCGGGCGGGCGAGTCGATCAGCGCCGAGACCCGCTCGCCCGCGAGCTCGGCCGGATCTCCGTCCTCCGTCAGGGGGACCTCCAGCAGGTCGCCGTCGGGCCCGACGAGCACCGCGACGGGAAACTCCTGGATCTTGAGCGTGCGCAGGACCTTGGCACCGTCCTCTGGCAGTTCGCCGTCGGGGTCGAGCAGACGGGCGTCGATGTTCGAGTCGAGCAGGATCGCCGTGGCGAGTCGCTCGAAGCGCTCGTCGAGGTCCGTCTCGTCCGGGTCGGCGATGAAGCCGTACAGGCGGTAGCCCTCGTCGCCCAGATCGACATAGGCGACGTCGCGCACCGTGAAGCGGCAGAACAGGGCCGGGATCAAGCCCGCGGCGAGGAGCAGTGAGGAGCGGCGGTTCATGGGGATGATCGGACCCGATCTTAGCCGGGCCGGAACGGGATCATCTCCGAGATTCGGTTCGCACGCTCCGCGGGGGCCGCGTATCACCGTGAGACTTGACGAGGCCTGCAATCGACCGCGGACGCTGGAGATCCACGTGAAGAAGACAAACCTCTCGATCCTGCCTGCCGCGCTGGTTTCCTGCGGAATAGGTCTGACGTTCGCTCTGGCCGCGACGGGACGCCCAGCCAGAGATCGGCAAGTTCCCGAGCCCTCCGGGAACGCCCAGGCCGCTCCGCAACTCCTGGCGTCGGCGCCCGTCGCGCTCACCGACCGCAGGATCGACGTCGCGCCGGTCGAGATCCGTGAAGCGCTCTCCTCCCAGCGTGCAGCCGACCTCGCGGAGAGGGCAGTAGCGCCGTGGGAACCCATTAGCCTCGCCCTGCCCGTCGACCCCCTGCTCGCCGAGGACGCCCGACCGCAGGACTACCGGCGCTGGTACGAGGGCCGCTCCAGGAGAGAGCTCATCCAGAGCCACCTGCGGTTCAGGGGCTTGCTGCTCTTCCTGAAGCTCCATCCCTGCGATGACCTCGAGCAGGTGCCAGTCAGCTTCGAGGCGCGCCGCATGCTGGCCAGTCGTCCAGCGCTTGACGCCGAGCGAGAGTGGCTTGCGAGCCTGCTGGCAGAGCTCGAGGAAGCTGCGTTCTCCGGTGCCCTGCCCGCCCGCGCCGGTGAGGGTCGCAAGGACTACGAGCGCGAGCTCGGCGCCCTGGACATGGAACAGCTGGTTGCCGCGAAGCGCGCGCTGGATCACGCATTCCGGTCCGAGAAGGAGCGTCACGTCGAGGCGGCGTTTCGGGGCGGGCAATACACATCTCGCCTCCTGAAGAAGGGTAGGTACGGGTGAGGCTTGTTCTCCCGGACCGACTCGGTGCGAGTCGTGGATTGCGGCGACGGGATGACTGAGGAGCGCAAGGTGTCCCTGGGTGCGAGGGAGTATCCGGTGTTGCACGCGCTCCTGAACAAGATGGAGTGGGTCGATCTCCGCGTGAAGAAGCAGTGGTCTGCCCTCGAGGTGCAGCTGAAGGGGCTACCTCGCTCGTGACGAACCGGCAGTTGCTCAGCGGCTGAGCTCGGCCTCGGCGGCGAGGTGGCCGAATGCCGGCCAGACGCCGCCCTCGACGATCTCCTCGAAGATGCGCCGCGCGCGCTCTGGGCGGCCCTCGAACAGGTGCCAATTTCCCAGGCCGTACATCGTCGTTGGACCGGCGATCGTGCCGCGCTCGACGCCCGCGAACAGGCCCTGTTCGTCCAGCAGGCCCGCAAAGAAGAGCAGCAGGCGCTGGTAGGCGTGATTCTCGATCACGTTCATGTCGGCGTCGATTCCGTGCAGGGCGACCCGCGCCTGCGCGGGGCGATCCAGGCGCCGCAGGATCATGTAGGTCCAGTAGGCCGTCGCGCAGCGCATGTCGTCGTTCGTGTCGAAGCGCGCACACTCGCGGTAGGAGGCCAGGGCGCGCTCGAAGTCGCCTCGCAGGTAGTGGGCCAGTCCGAGGTGATAGTGGATGTTGCCGTGGCTGGTGCTGGTGGGGATGCCGAGGGCGTTGGGAGCACCGTCGGGCTCGATCTCGTCCGGCACTCCGCGGATCAGCTCGGCGGCCAGCGTGAGATCGGCGATCGCCGCGTCCAGTTCGCGCAGGGTGATGTGCCGGTGTCCGCGGTGGCGCAGCAGCTTGTAGCTGTCGGGGAAGAGCGCGAGTCCTTCGGTGAAGATCCGCACGGCGCTGCGATATTGCCCGAGGTAGGCGTTGCGGCGTCCGAGCCAGACGAGCGCCTGCTCACTCTGCGGATTGGCCGCGAGGCGCGCCGCGGCCCACTCGAGGTCGGCCGTCAGGTCCGCGCGCCGCTCACTCTCGAGCTGTGGCGAGTGGAGGCGCGCGCCGAGCAGGGAGATGGCTTGGGGAGCGCCGCGCTCGTCGCCAGCGGGCGGGCCGGAGCGGCAGGCGAGGAGAGCGGCCAGGCAGGTGGTGGCGAGGGCGTAATTCATGGTCGTGACGGTTCAGGGCTAGCGGGTCAGCCCGAGCCAGCCGGCGTAGGCGAAGAAAGCGAGGATCGCGACCAGCGCGATCACCGTCAGGGGGCGATTGGTGTGGCGCGCCCCGACCCAGGCGGCTCGTCCGTTGAGCACGAGCAGGGTCGCGGCGAGGATCGGCACGAAGAGGGCACCGACGATCGCGTAGGTCTTCTGGATCACCTTGAACTCGATGGCCAGGCCCAGGAGGGGAACGAAGGCGATCGCGTAAAGGTAGGCGCGGTAGGGCGCGGAGGTGATGTCGAGCGCGACTTGCCCCACGGGGCTCGCACCGCGCTCGACGCCGCGCAGGCGCCAGAAGTCGGCGAAGAGGTAGGGCACGGCCTGCCAGACGCCGAGCAGGCTGGAGAAGACGGCGCCCCAGGCGCCGATCAAGAAGGCCCAGCGCCCAGCTGGTCCGAGGGGCTGTTCGAGGCGATCGGCGAGGGTGACGATCAGTCCCGCGCCGCTCCCCTCTACCTCGATCGTGCTGCCGATGACCACCATCGCCACGCAGAAGAGCGCGGTCACGAAGTAGCCCGAGAGAAGGTCGAGGCGGCATAGGCCGAGGTCGTCGGGCGAAGTGCGCCCGCTCTCGCGGATCCAGTAGCCGTAGCAGAGGATCGTCAGGGTGCCGCCGACGCCGCCGATCAGGGCCACGGTCCAGGCGAGGCCCTCGCCACCTGCGTCGGGGAGCGACGGTCGCAAGCAACCCGCGGCGACCGCGCTCCAGTCGGGGCGCAGCAGGATGGCGGTCACGACGACCGTGACGACCATGAAGCCGATGCAGACGCCCATCAATCTCTCGAACAGGGCGTAGCTGCCTCGGCGCACCAGGATCAGGCCGAGGAAGCTGTGCAGGATGCCGAAGAACACCTTGCCCTGCTCCGGCGTCTCGAAGAGCGGCAGCATGGCGTGGGCGGTCACGCCGCAAGCGCTGACGAGCGCTCCTCCCACGAAGAAGGTCCAGGGCAGGAGGTAGAGCAGGAACAGCAGGCGCATCGGTCGGGCCAGGCGCACCATCACCCCCTCCAGCAGGGTCTGTCCCGTGGCGAGTTGCCAGCGCGTCAGGCCCTCGCTGAGCACGAACTTGAAGGCGGCCCCGACCAGGCCCGCCCACAGGACGGCGGTCCCCAGCAGGCTGCCGGAGATCGCGCCCGTCGCCAGATCGCCCGCGCCCACGCCCGTGGCCGCCACCAGCAGGCCCGGCCCGAGGGCGCGTAGGATCGACGAGGGCGCCCGGCGGCTCATCTCCCCGCGGTCCGCGGCGCGCCTACCACTGGTCGGAGAGGTTCACGGCTCGGGCGGCGGCGAGCTCCCCGTTCCGCGGCCGACACTCGAGCCCGACGAAGTCCTCGTAGCCCAACTCCTTCGCCTGGCGCAGGACGCGCGGATAATGGATCTCGCCGGTGCCCGGCTCGTTGCGTCCGGGGTGATCGGCCAGTTGCAGGTAGCCGACCTGATCGAAGCCGTCCTTCAATCGCCCGCACAGATCACCCTCGGAGATCTGCATGTGGTAGAGGTCCCAGTTGATCTTGACGTGCGACGAGCCGACCTCGCGGCAGATCCTCACGGCATCGGTGCTCCCATACAGGCAGTGGCCCTTGTGGTCGACGCGGACGTTCATCGGTTCGAGGATCAGCATCACATCCGCCGACTCAGCGATCGGCGCGACGGTCTTCAGGGCATCGATCACCACCGCGTGCATCTCCTCCTTCGATCTCCCGCGGATGTCGTTGCCAGCCACGACGGTCATCTTCTTGCAGCGCAGGCGTCGGGCGATCTCGCAGGCCTCCTTGACCTCGCGGATGAATTTCATCTTGTTCTCCGGATTGTTCATCCCGGGAACGAAGCCCCAGGCGGTGAACTGGGCCACCTCGATGCCGAGGTCCATCGTGATGTCGCTGATGGCGTTGATGTCCTTGCCGCGCCAGGGCCAGAACTCGACGGCAGGGAAGCCGTACTCTGCGGCCATCACGATGCGCTCGAGGAACGGCTGCTTGCGCCACCACATCTCGATGTTGACCGCGAAGCGCGTGTGGGGCGTCTTGCCGAGCAGCGAGAGGTCCTCGCCCTCCCCTTCGTCCTGCATCGCCAGGGCTGAGGTCGGGGCCGCCAGGGCGAGGCCGCCGGCTAGGAAGGAGCGTCGGTCTATGGAGGTCATGGTCTTGAAGGGGCTCGAGGGCGATGGGTCGGTCACAGGTCGGCGACGTATTCGATCAGATCGCGCATTTCCTCGCGCGTAAGGAAGCGCTCGTGGCCTTCAGGCATGGCGGAGAGGTCCGCCCTGCGAGCCTCGATGTCCTCGACGGCGATCTCGACCACCTCGCCGTCTGCGTTCTGTAGGTGCAGGACCTCGGCGTCCTCATTGAGGATCCGGCCCGTGAAGACCGTGCCGTCGGTGACGCGCAGCAGGTGGCCCTCGTAACCGGGGGCGATGCGTGCGTTGGGGAGCACGATCGACTCAAGAATCTGTCGCCGTGAGATGCGTTGGGAGATGTGGCTCAGGTCTGGACCGACGCCCGTCTCGGCGTCGACGCCGCGCGGGTGGCAGCGCAGGCATGAGAGCTCCGGGTCTTCGTACAGCTTCCTTCCGCGCCGCGCGTCGCCGCCGAAGATCGACCAGTGGTAGGGGGCCAGACGCTTGTCCGCCACGTTGCTGCGCACGTTGACGTAGCGCTGAGCGAGGGTTCGGACGTCGGCGAAGCGGCTCTCCTGCGCGGCGATCATGAGGTCGAGGGCGAGCTCCTCGGCGATCGTGTTGACGCGCACCTTGCTCGAGAGCTCGTGAGCGAAGAGGGCCTCGATGCGCGGGTCGTCCATGTCTTTCATGGCGCGGTAGACCGCGCGGCACTCGACGATCGTGCCGGACGCGAGGGTCTGCTCGAAGAGCGGGACGGCGCGCTCGACCGAGAGCTCCCCCAGAGCGTCGAGGGCTCGTGCGCGCAGCCCGTCGTCGCCCGCGCCGAGCGCCAGCTCGATCACGGCGTCCAGGTGCGCTCCCCCGAGGGCGCGCAGGGCGTCGAAGGAGGTCACGCGCACCTCGCTGGGCTGGTCTTCGTCGGCGACCCACGCGGCGAGGCGTGAGTGGGTGTCTGGGATGCGCGCTTTCGCCGCGAGGCGAGCCCAGGCAGCGCGGACCTCGCCCGGGGCGTCCTCCAGGCTGGCGCCCAGCTCCACGACAAGCGCGGCCACGGAGGGCGGAGCGAAGGGGAGTTCGACGCTCGGGCGCCACTGCTCGGTGAACGGCCGGTACTCGCCGGTCACCCGGCCCACGGGGGAGGAGGTGTCGCCCCAGACCGTGAGCAGATCGATGGCTTCCACGCGGTGGGCCGGCGCGGGGTCGGGCAGTGCGGCGAGAGCGGCCACGCGTTGCATGTCGCTGAGGGTGCCGGTGTGCAAGCACGCATTGAGGGCGCGGCGCACGAAGGCACCCGAGCGTGTCGCCCCGTCCAGGAGGGCACGCGCGAGGTCTGCCCGGGCACCCCTGATGGGGACATCGTTGATGGCGCGTGCGGCCTCGAGGGAGACCAGCGGATCCGCGTCCGCCAGGAAGGTGGCGATCGCCGGGTCGCGATGGCGACGCAGGGCGAGGCAGGCGCCCATGCGCGCGTGGGGGTCGAGGTCGCGGGCGGCAGCCAGGAGCTGCTCCCGCGTGGCGCAGCCCACCAGGCCCATCACGCCCGCATGGCGCAGGGGCGGATCCTTGTCCAGCGTCTCGCGCAAGAGGCCGAAGAGGGCCTCGACCGCGCGCTCGTCTCCGATGCGTCCGAGTCCGATCGCGGCGTACATGCGCACCCGCGCGCTCTCGTCAGCGAGGCGCGCGATCAGCGCCTGGGCGGCGAGCGGGTCGCGCTCGTCCCCGAGCACGCGCGCCGCCTGGGCGCGGACCTGCGCGTCGCCGTCTACGAGGAGCGCTCGCACGCTCCCCAGGGTCGCCGGCCGTTCGCGCCCGGCCATCCCCAGGCCCCAGATGCCGTGCAGGCGCGCCTGGCCCGCGTCGCGGTCGCGAGCGATGTCGGCCAGGACCTCGGCTCCCGCCTCCCCCCGGCGCACGAGCTCGAATTGAGCTTCCTGCCGCACGCGCATGTCAGCGTGGGCGAGCAGGGCGCGCAATTCCACCAGCCCGGTGTCGCCCATCCCCTTCCCGAGCAGGGCGTGTGCCTCGCGTGCGGATGGAGGGCGCGCGCCTCCGGTCGGGCGCAGGCGGTAGATGCGTCCCTTTCCCGGTGCATTCCAGCCGAAGACCCAGTCGGAGAAATAGAGGTCTCCTTCGGGGCCGAAGTCGCAGTCGGTCACCAGGCTGCCCCAGACGAAGGGCTCGACCTCGCCAAGGGTGAAGCCTGCGCCCGCTGGCTGCACGTCGAAGGCGTGGATGCCGCTGATGCGCGGGTCGCCGCGGAAGTCGCACAGGAAGAAGTGTTCGCGCGTATCCGCTGGCGCGTCCTCGTAGGGGTTGTAGGTCAGCCCCGAGGGACCGTTGCCCAGGTTGGCGACCGGCGGGAGGATGTAAGCGGCCTGGCCTTCGTGCCAGGGGTGCCAGAGCTTCTCGTCGTTCCAGGGGCCGCGGCTCACCGGCTGGGTGATGTACTGGAAGGCGAAGCGCCAGCCGGTCTCGCCGCCCTCGACGACGTGTACCCAGCGCGCCTTGTCGCCGCCGTCGGAGTTGTTGTCGCCGGTCCATAGGTTCCCGTACTTGTCGAAGACCAGTTCCTGAGGGTTGCGCAAACCGGTGGCGAAGACCTCGAGGTCGGAGCCGTCGAGATTGCAGCGCAGGACGGCGCCGGTGTGGGTGTGGTCGATCTCGCCGTCGGGGGTCTCGACGCGAAAGCCGCGATCTCCCGAGGAGAAGTAGAGCCGTCCGTCGGGGCCGATGCGCAGGCCGTGCAGGTCGTGGCCGAGCAGGGCGATGTGCACGCCGTAGCCGCTCGAGAGCGCCGTGCGCTCGTCCGAGAGCCCGTCTCCATCGTGGTCGCGCAGGCGCCAGAGATGGGGCATGCAGGTGTAGAAGACGTCGCCGCGGTAGGAGAGAAGGCCCGAGCCGATGCCGTCGGCGGGATCATTGAAGCCGTCTGCGAAGACCGTCGTCGTGTCGGCCACTCCGTCGCCGTCGGTGTCGCGGATCAAGCGCACGCGGTCGTGCTCGGTGCCGTAATCAAGTTCGAAACCCGCTCCCTCGTGGCGGCGCATCATCGCGACCCGATCTGCGACCGAGCGGTTGGCCAGCTCGTCGTGCAGCCAGCCCATGTGGTTGCGCATGTCGGTCACGCCGGCGTGCACGCGGAAAGTCTCAGCCACGTAGCAGTCGCCGTCGTGGTCCACGGTGAAGCAGACCGGGTTGGCGAGCTGTGGCTCGGCGGCAAAGAGCGTCAGCTCGAACTCCTCGGGGAGGGTGAAGCGCGCCATGGCATCGCTGCCTTCCTCGGAGGCGGGCTCGATGGTCGGCTGGTAGGGGTTCTCGTCGGACTGGAGCCCTGCGAGCGGGAATAGCAGGGCGATGGCGGGGAGCATGGTTGGTCGCTCGCTCTCAGGAGAGCTCGTCTCGCACGCGCAGCAGCAGGTCGCGCGTCAGCCGGATGCCCTCGGGTTCCAGTCCTCCACCGCCCTCGTACTCGATCCCTACGTGTCCGCGATAACCGCTGTCGAGGACGATCGTCATCATGCGCAGGAAGTCCGTCTTCGTCTCCTGTCCCTGCGCGTCGAACGCGTGTGATTTTGCGCTGACGGCCTTTGCGTAGGGCATCAGCTCGCTGACGCCCTGATAGCGGTCGTACCACTTTCCGCCGCCGATGTGGAAGTTTCCGAAGTCAGGCAGTGTCCCGACGCCAGGGTGGTTGGCCTGTTTCATCACGCCGGCCAGCCACTCTCCATCGGACGAGAGTCCACCGTGATTCTCGACGATGACGTCGATTTCATACTGGTCGCCGAACTCCGCGAGCGCCACGAGTGACTCGGCGGCGCGGAGCATCTGTTCGTTTCGATCGCCGGAGCCCGCGGCGTTGACGCGGATTGAGTGGCAGCCGAGGAAGCGTGCGGCGACGATCCACTTGTGGTGGTTGGCGATGGCCTCTCCTCGCCGTCGCTCGTCAGCGTCGGCCAGGGCCCCTTCGCCGTCCACCATGATCAGCAAGCTCCGGACGCCCGCGTCGGCGGCGCGCGTCTTCATCTCGGTCAGGTAGTCGAAATCGGTCGCCTTGTCGGCGAAGAACTGGTTGACGTACTCGACGGCCGCGATGTCGAAGGAGTCTCTCGTGTAGGCTGCAAACTCGAGGTTGTCGACTGTTCCGGCGCGGATCGAGCGATGGAGTGACCATTGTGCGAGGGAGATATCGAAGAGCGCGTCCTCGCCGCCCTTCGCGCTCGATTGCGCCATCGCGGACGAACCGGTCGCGGCGACCGCGCCGGTGGTGGTGAGTTCGGCGAGGAACCGTCTACGCGTGGTCGTGCGGAGCATGGACAGACTGTACGGCGACATTTGGTGGGGCACACCCCTCATCGCCTTTCCGGCAGGAAAGTACCGCACGACCCCTGAGCGGTCGGGCCTACGGTATCGCACACCCATCGTCGCTCACTCGACAGAGGAGTTCCGCACGGCCTGCGAGTGCCCGTGACCATATCCGGCGCGCGCACGCATCGTGCGCCACGGTGGGTGCGTAGGTGTGCGGGTCACGATGTCCGAGAGCGACGGTGCAGGAACACGACCACTCCACCGAGCTTCCGCTCTCGACCAGCCTCCGAATATCCTCCACAGACCTTCCCTGAGATGAGCCCCTTTGCCTGAGCGCGACCCGCGGTCGATTCGGAACGCACCGCCCATTCGACGCGCTGACAGGACAAAACGCGGGCTCCACCCCCCACTCGGAGTGGAAACAAGCCTCCGGCTTGCTATGCTCTTCGCCCCTCTCGGAGGAAGAATCTCTTGTCTGGTCGAATCGGAGTCTGTTCGTGGTCCCTGCGAGCGGGGACTCCGAAGTTCCTCGCGGAACGGCTGAAGAAAGCGGGGCTGGACGCTGTTCAGCTCGCCATCGACCCCATTCGCAAGGGTCACTGGTCCATCGACGACACCGTCGAGGTGCTCGATGAAGCCGGCATCGCCATCTGCTCTGGAATGATGGCCATGCGTGGAGAGGACTACTCCACGCTCGAATCGATCCGCAAGACCGGCGGCGTACGTCCCGACGAGCACTGGAAGGCCAACCTGGACGCCGCGCATGGCAACGCCGAGATGATGCGAGGCCTCAACATCGACCTCGTGACCCTGCACGCCGGGTTCTTGCCCCACGATCGGGAGGATCCCGAGTGGAGCAAGATGATCGACCGCCTCTGTGAGTTGATGGAGTGCTTCGTCGAGGAGGGCGCTCGCGTCGGCTTCGAGACCGGACAGGAAACGGCCGAGACTCTGCTCGCCGTCCTTGAGGAGATCGATCATCCCAACGTCGGCGTGAACTTCGATCCGGCGAACATGATCCTCTACGACGTGGGCGATCCCGTCGAAGCCCTGGCAGCCCTCGCCCCGCACGTCTTCCAGATCCACATCAAGGACGCCGTGCGCACCGAAGAACCCGGCACCTGGGGACAGGAAGTGCCCGTCGGGACCGGGCAGGTGGACTGGGATGCGTTCTTCCGCGTGTTGGCCGAGAAGGAGATCGACTGCGACCTGATGATCGAGCGCGAGGCCGGCGAGAAGCGCATCGAGGACGTTTGCACGGCGCGCGAACTCCTCGAACGCGTCCTCTGCTAGATCGCCCCTTTCACGTCCAGGCCAGGCGAGGACTCCATGTCACCCCCGACAGGAACGGTATCCGAGGAAGCTGCGCGCACCCCGATCGGCGTCGGCGTGATCGGCCTGGGCTTCATGGGCCGCACCCACATCCAGGCCTTCGCCAAGGCCGACGCCGCCGGCTGGGCGAACCGACTGGTGGCCGCCTGCGACCAGGACCCCGAACGCCGCGCTGGCCGCGCAGGCAGTGCGGGCAACCTGGAGAGCGAAGCCGTCGAACAGGTCTTCGACCCTTCCGACGTGTTCGCCACCGCCGAAGTCGACGAGTTGCTGGCCAGCGACGACGTGCAGCTGGTGAGCATTTGCACTCATACCGACTCGCATGTCGACCTGGCGATCCGCGCTCTCGAAGCGGGCAAGCACGTTCTGGTCGAGAAACCCGTCGCCTTGCTCGCAGAGGACATCGCGCGACTGGCGGCCGTCGCCCGGGAGGCGAACACGCTCTGCATGCCCGCCCATTGCATGCGCTTCTGGCCCGCCTGGGAGTGGCTTCACGATCGCATCGAAGACGGTTCCCTGGGTGCGGTGCGCGGCGCGACCTTCCGCCGCCTCGGGTCGCGCCCGGACTGGGCGAAGGGCTTCTACGATGATTCCGCTCGCAGCGGCGGCGCCCTCGTCGACCTCCACATCCACGACGCCGACTTCGTGCGCTGGTGCTTCGGCGACCCGCGAGCGGTCTCGAGCGCGGGCACCGTCGACCACCTCAGCACCCTCTACCACTTCGACGACGGCCCCGTGCACGTCACGGCCGAAGGCGGCTGGGACAACGCGCCCGGCTGGAGCTTCAGGATGCAGGCCACCGTCGTCTTCGAAGAGGCGACCGCGGACTTCGACATCGGACGCACCCCACAGCTTGAGCTCGCGCGCCATGACGGCGTGGAAGCCGTGGGGGTCGCAGACACCGACGGTTACGACGGCGAGGTGCGCCACCTCCTGGAACGCATCGCGACCGGCGAGGGCGAGCTGCGCGTCAACATCGACGACGCACAGGCCCTGGCACGACTGCTGGAGGCCGAGGGCCTGAGCCTCGAGAGCGGAGCAAGCGAATCTCTTTGAGGGAGAGCACGCGAGCGTACGCTCCGGCCCTCCGACCCGTGCAAAGATCGCGGAGCCGACTTATCGTTGCGGCTCCCATGCTGCTTCCTCTCTCGCTCCGTCTCCCTGCTCTGCTGCTGATCGCTCTCCTCGCGCCCTCCGCTTGGTCTCAGGCGGGGGACCGCGCCGGGGAGGAGCAGCTGCCTCTGCCGGAAGATCTGGTGATCCCCCCGGCACCAGTGCTCTCACCCGCAGAGGCCCTCGAGAGCTTTCGCGTTCCTCCCGGCTTCCGCATCGAGCTCGTCGCCTCGGAACCGCTCGTGTGCGACCCGATCACCCTGGCCTTCGACGGCGACGGACGCATGTGGGTGTGCGAGTTCCAGGCCTACATGCCAGACATCGACGGCCAGGGCGAGCAGGAGCCGATCTGCTCGATCGTGGTGCTGGAGGACACCGACTCGGATGGGAGCATGGACCGGCGGACCGTCTTCATGGACGGCCTCGTTCTGCCGCGGGCGGTCCAGCCCATGCGCGGCGGCGCGCTCATCATCGTTCCGCCCGACTTGATCTTCGCCGAGGACACCGACGGCGACGGACGCGCCGACCGCACGCAGGTCATCGACTCAGGGATGGGCGGAATCCGGAGCCCCGAGCACGCCGTGAACGGCTTGATGCCGACCCTCGATAACTGGATCCGCTGCGCCAACCACCCCTGGCGTTACCGCAGGGTCGCGGGCGAGTGGGAGCGCCAGCGCACGGCGGGCGGCGGGCAGTGGGGTGTCACCCGCGACGACCTCGGGCGCGTGTACTTCAATGGCAACAGCGACGGCCTGCGCGGTGACCTGATCCCATCGCACTACACGGTCCGCAATCCCAGCCACGGCCGCGCCTCAGGAAGCAACGTGCGCATCGCCCGCGACCAGTCCGTCTGGCCCGCGCGCGTCACGCCGGGGATCAACCGCGGCTACCAGAAGAAGATGCTGCGCGACGGCTACCTGACGATCTTCACCGGCGCCTGCGGACCGCTCATCTACCGCGGCGGTGCCTTCGGAGCGGAGTTCGCGGGCAACGCCTTCATCGCCGAACCTTGCGGCAACCTGATCAAGCGCTTTCGCCTCGACGAGCAGCCCGACGGGAAGCTCTCCGCGGTCAACGCCCACGAGCGAGACGAGTTCCTGACCTCGACCGACGAGCGCTTTCGGCCCGTCAACCTCCAGAACGGACCCGACGGCGGCCTGTACGTCGTGGACCTGTATCGGGGCGTCATCCAGCACCGGATCTTCGTCACGTCCTTTCTTCGCAAGCAGGTCATCGAGCGCGGACTGGCCGAGCCTCTGGGCCTGGGGCGCATCTGGAGAGTGGTGCACGAGGAGGCCGCCGTGACCGAACCTGCCCGCGAGCGCCCGCGCATGTCCGAGGCCAGCTGGACCGAGCTCGCCGATTCTCTGGCGCACCCCAACGGCTGGTGGCGCGACACCGCCCAGCGCCTGATCGTCGAGGAGGGCGGTGAGTCGTTCGACGCCCACGAGCTCGTGCGCGAGCGAGCCCTCGCGGGCGCGTCCATCCTCGGGCGCATCCACGCCCTATGGACCCTGGAAGGGATCGGCGGCATCGACGAGGAGGTCGCCCTGGCCGCCCTGGGCGCGGCGGATGAGGAGCTGGTGTTGACTGGCGTGCGAGTCAGCGAGGCGCTCTTGCGCAAGGGCAACGAGACCGTCACGCGCGCGGTCCACGCGGCTGGCACGCGGGCAGAGGGCGCACGCTTGCTCCACCAGGTGATGTGCTCTCTGGGCGAGGCCGAGACGGACGGGGCCAACCGCAGCCTGTACGCGCTATTGCGGGAAGACGCCGGCTCCGCAGAACACCGTTCAGCCGTGCTGAGCGGGGTCCACGGTCGTGAGCTGGACCTCGTGCGCGCGGTGCTGGTCCTCGACGCGTCGCCCGCAGCACCGGCGGGCCTCGACATCTTCCTGAAGCTGGCCGTGAGGTGTGTCGTGGTCGAGGGGCGCTCGGATCAGATTGAGGGCCTGCTCGACATGTTCGTCGAGTTTCCCTCGGCGCCCGAGTGGCAGGGGCGCGCCTTGCTGGACGGGTTGCTCGCTGGTCGCCCCAAGGGCCCTGACGGAAAACCGAGCTACGTTCGCGTGTCCAAGCGCCCCGCATCTCTGGACGCCGTCGCTCGGCTCGCTGGCGAGTCACTACAGGAGCGCGCGCGCGAGGTCGTCGAGGTCATCGCCTGGCCAGGTCGTGAAGGACTGGTCGAGTTCGAGGTGGCACCGCTCGGGGAGGACGAGCTCGAGCTCTTCGTGCGCGGGCGGGCTGTCTACGCCGAGGTCTGCGCCGCCTGTCACCAGGTCTCTGGACGCGGAGAGGACGGCAAGGCCCCGCGCCTGCGTCAGTCCCCCTACGTCCTGGGGAGCACCGATCGGTTGGCGCGCATCGTCCTGCACGGCCTCACAGGCCCGCTCAAGATGGACGGCATCGAGTGGAACATGGACATGCCGGCCTACGGTGGGAGCGACGCCGATGTGGCGGCGGTCCTGACCTACATCCGTCGCGAGTGGGGGCACGGGGTCGCACCCGTCCCCGTGAGCGAGGTCACGGCCGTGCGTGAGGCGGTCGGTGCCCGGCCCCTGCCCTGGACCATCGGGGAGCTGGGGGGTTGAAGGTGCTCGGGATCGACGTGTCGCCCGCCGAGGGTCGCCGCGCCGTGGCGTTCCTCTCAATGCTGGCTGTCGCGGGGGCGTTGGGCGCCGCCTGCGGGACCGCGCAGGAGACCGGTGATCGTGAGCCGGGGCCCCACCCTGTCCCCGAGAGCACGCTCTGGCTGACCTATCCGGCGGCCGACGGGCCGGGAGAGGGGCGTCACGTCGTCCTGGTCGCCGCCGACCAGGAGTATCGCAGCGAGCAGTCGCTGCCCATGCTGGCCCGGCTCCTCTCTCGCCGTCACGGATTCCACTGCACGGTCCTGTTCAGCCTGAACGAGGCGCGCGAGGCCGATCCGACCATGAAGATCCGCTGGCAGGACGAGACGCTGACCCACGACGTCCCCGGGCTCGAGCACCTCGCGACCGCCGATCTCCTGATCCTCTTCAGTCGTCTGATCACTCTCCCCGAGGAGCAGCTGGCGCACCTGTATGCCTACCTCGACTCGGGCAAGCCGATCATCGGCCTGCGAACCGCGAACCACGGCTTCATCGGCTTCGACTACCGCAAGGGCGGTGAGCGCGTGCGCTTCGGTGAGGACGTCCTGGGCGGCTCCTTTCGAAATCACCATGGCCGCTGGCACCAGGACTCCACGCGCGGATTTTCCGTCGAGAAGAACCGCGACCACCCGATCCTCATCGGCGTGGACGACGTGTGGGGTCCGTCGGACGTCTACCGGACTTTCGAGGAAGGCGGCGGCCTCCCCGAGGGTTGCGTCGGCCTGCTCATGGGCCAGCCGCTCACCGGTCGCCGGCCCGACGACCCTCCGAACGAGGAGCTGATCCCGCTCCCGGTCGCCTGGGTCAAGAGCTGGACGGGAGGGGCGGGTCTCCCTGCGCGCGTGTTCCATTCGACCATGGGCAGCGCCCGTGACTTCCAGAGCGCCGGCCTGCGGCGACTCCTCACGAACGCGGTCTACTGGTGCGTTGGTCTGGAGGAGCACATCCAACCCGACTCCAGCGTCGAGCTCGTCGGACCTTACGAGCCCCTCCCTAGCGGCTTCGACTACGAGAAGCTCGGGGTCCGAGCGCACCCCCCGGCTCACTATCGCTAGGGAGAGCGGGCGGGTGTGCGCTCCTCCATGCGCAGGGGAAGGGCCAGAGTTCGAGTTCTGAAAATGGCGCCTCGAAACCGTGCCGTGACGGTGTCGGCGTTCAATAATGGGGACCGACCCAGTCCCCCTTCTGTAGCCCCAGGTCCACGATGTTCCTCTCCCGTAAGACCGTCATGCTCGTGTGCAGTGCTCTGGCACTGACCCTTGCCCTCCCCGTGGGTGCCCAGGCACTCCTCGACGACGTCACCCCGCCCGCGGACGAGGAGCCCGTGAAGAAGAAGGACGGCAAGAAGAAGGACGAGGTCACCGTCTGGGTGCTCCAGGCCAAAGGGCCGAGCTGAAGCGGAGGACGCCGGGCCCGTGCGGCCATGGCAGCGGTCAAGGACGTCGACAAGGTGTTCCAATCCGGCACCCGCGTGACCTTCACCATGAAGGGCGACGCGAAGCCGGACGAGGAGGCTCTCGCCAAGTCGGTCAAGACGAACAAGCTGGAGTTCGTGTCCCTGGTCACGGAGACGCGCAAGCGGGCAGCGGCGGCCTACGCGGTCGACTGTCCCAAGTTCACATGAGCTAAAACCACCGCCAAGGTCCGTGAGGCCTTGATCGAGAAGGTGCCCGGGGTTGTCGATGCCTTCTGTGGCACGCGCACCATCATCCACGTGGGTGGCAAGGGAGAGCTGGATACCAAGGCAGTCCAGAAGGTCCTTAAGGGCCTCAAGGTGAAGGTCAAGGGCGACCTCGTCCGCGACCAGAAGGCACTCTTCTAGGTCTCGAGGAGATGGGGATCCTCGTGGTCTCCGGAGAGCCTCTCTCGCAGGTCGGTGATCTCGGTGTCGAGCCGCCGAATCTGTTCAGCGCGGATGCGTGTTGCTGAGGGAGCGAAGAAGAAGTGCATGAGGAGGATGGAGAAGAGCGCGGAGTTGGATCCGATAAGTCCACCGGGTCTCTTCGTAGCCAGGCACCCGATTGCGTCTCCGATCAACAGCATGGCCAGTAGCCTTGGAGTCATTCCCGTCAGCTACCGGATGCGACTCTCTTCACTTGCGAGCTTGTCGATCTTGATCATGGGCCGATCTTATCCATGGCTGGTCTGCTCTCAATGAGACCGCTTTGCATCGCATGACGGGGAACCCTGACATGGCGACCGAGAGGGTTCCATGCGCATAGCCCTGGCCGACTGCTCGGAACATCACGAGGGCGTCGCCAGCGAGCGCGCTCTCTGGGACGCACTCGATGAGCGGGGCGTGGAGTACGAGCGCCCCGCCTGGGACGGCGAAGGTACGGACTGGAGCGCATTCGACGCCGTCGTGGTGCGGACCACCTGGAACTATCACCACGCTCCCGCGGAGTTCCTCGCCTGGGTGGAGGGCGTCGCCGCTCGCACACAGGTCTTCAACTCGCCGGAGGTCCTGCGCTGGAACAGCGAGAAGTCCTACCTGCGGGAATTGATCGCCGCCGGGGTGCCCGTGGCGCCCACCCTGTGGTTCGAGGTGGGCGAGACGGTGGACCTCCCGAGCCTCCTCGCGGAGCAAGCGTGGGAGCGCGCGATGCTGAAGCCCCTGGTGGGCGC
>DASCMO010000126.1:0-35427 GCA_036010965.1 Planctomycetota bacterium
ACACTAGGGAGTAGGGCGGAACCGGGATTCGCCCTCTAGAATGGTCTGTTGCCATGAGCCTCCTCGTCATGCCGCTGCTCGCCCTCGTGCTCGCTTCGCCCGCGAGCGGCATTTCAGACCCGCTTTTCTGCATCGGGCAACCCGATGGGCACACGCGGGAGTTTGCTCTGACTCGCGCGGGTTACGCGGCCTTCCTCGATCGCTTCCCAGGCGACGTGAGCTTCGACGTCGGCGCGGACTCCGCCAAGGACTGGCCCTTCGTCCACCCGGCGCACCGAGACACCTGGGCCGGCGGCCGTGCGCACACCTTCGGAATCCGCTTTCGGGCGGCGGCGCACGAGGAGGAACCGCTCTACCTCCTGCTCGGTATCGCGGGCGCGCACACCACCGAGCGCTCGAAGATCACGGTCACCGTCAACGGACGTGACCTGCCCGCGCAAGTCGCGCCCGCAGGCGAGATGGAGATCGTCTTCCAGCCGGCCATGCGCGGCCGGTCCGACACGATCGTCTTCCCCATTCCGGGCGGCGCGATCGATGCGGGCGAGAACACGATCTCGATCCGGCTCGATGAAGAGAGCTGGATCATCTACGACTACGTCGCGCTCAGCCGAGAGAATGCGCCGCTCGAGATCGACGAGCCGCCCGAGCCGGACCTGACCGGGGACGCCGCGGAAGTGTCGCCGTCGATCGTCTTCGCCGTGCGCCAGCCGGGACGCGACGAGCACTGGTACGCGAACTTCAGCTACTACGCGGCGGATACCGCGCAGGTCACGTACGGGGACGGCGCTCGCCTGTGCCGCCTCGACCTCTCCACTGGGGACCTGACCGTGCTGCTCGACGATCCGGGTGGAGGCATCCGCGATCCGAAGGTGCACTACGACGGCGAGAAGATCCTCTTCTCCTACCGGCCCGGCGGGACGACTCACTACCACCTGTGGGAGATCGGCGCCGACGGCGAGGGGCTGACGCAGCTGACCCGCGGCGACTTCGACGACATCGAGCCCACCTACCTGCCCGACGGCGGCATCGCCTTCGTCTCCAGTCGCTGCAAGCGCTGGGTCAACTGCTGGTTGACGCAGGTGGCCACGCTGCACCGCTGCGACGCCGACGGCGGCCGGATCCGCGCGCTCTCGGCCAATATCGAGCACGACAACACGCCCTGGGTGCTGCCCGACGGGCGGCTGCTCTACCAGCGCTGGGAGTACGTCGATCGCAGCCAGGTGCACTACCACCACCTGTGGACCTGCAACCCGGACGGGACGGGTCAGATGGTCTTCTACGGCAACCAGAAGCCCGGTGTCGTGATGATCGACGCCAAGCCGGTGCCCGGCACGAGCCAGGTGCTGGCCACCTTCTCGCCAGGCCATGGCCGGACCGAGCACGACGGCGAGCTCGTGCTCCTGGACCCGAACGCCGGCCCGGACGACCCGCGCGCCGTGCGCCCGCTGCACACCGGCAAGAACTTCCGCGATCCCTTCGCCCTGTCGTCCGAGCTGTTCCTGGCAGCACGGCGCACCGAGCTCGTGCTCCTGAACGGAAGCGGCGAGACGCAGGTGCTGTACCGCCTGCCCGACGCGGACGTTCAGTCCGGCTTGCAGGTGCACGAGCCGCGCGCCCTGCGCGCCAGCGCGCGCGAGTTCAAGCTCTCGACCCGGTCCGACCCCGCCACCGAGACCGGGCGGCTCGTGCTGGCCGACGTCAACGAGGGGCGCAACATGCAGGGTGTCGCTCCCGGCGAGATCAAGAAGCTCCTCGTGCTCGAGAGCCTCCCCAAGCCGATCAACTACACCGGCGGCATGGAGCCGCTCAGCTACGGCGGCACCTTCACCATGGAGCGCGTGCTCGGCACCGTGCCGGTGGAGGCGGACGGCTCGGCCTACATGGAGCTGCCCGCCCTGCGCAGCTTCTTCTTCGTCGCGCTCGACGAGAACGACCTGTCCGTCAAGCGCATGCAGAGCTTCCTCACCCTGCAGCCCGGCGAGACCACCAGCTGCGTGGGCTGTCACGAGCAGCGCACGCACACGCCGCGCCTCGAATACGATCTTCTGGCCCTGCGCCGTGCTCCCAGCTCGGTCGAGCCGGTTCCCGACGTGCCGGACGTGTTCGACTTCCCGCGCGATGTGCAGCCGATCCTCGACCGCCACTGCGTTGCTTGCCACGGGAGTGAGGCCACTCCCCAGGGCGGGCCGCTGGAGGGCAGCATCGACCTGACCGGCGCCCGCGGTCCGATGTACTCGCACAGCTACTTCGCGCTGACCGTGAACGGGCAGTTCTCGGACGGCCGCAATCGACCGCAGAGCAACTACGCCCCGCGCACGTTCGGCAGCTCGGCCAGTCCGCTGATGGACAAGCTCGGACCCGAGCACTACGGCGTCGAGGTCAGTGATCTCGAGCGCAAGATCGTGCGCCTGTGGATCGAGGTCGGCGCGCCCTACCCCGGCACCTACGCCGCGCTCGGGACGGGCATGATCGGCGGCTACGAGCGCAACCAGATCCAGCGCCCCGACCTCGACTGGCCCGAGACGCGCGCCGCTCAGGATGTGCTTGACCGCCGCTGCGCGAGCTGCCACACGGACCACCTGGTGCTACCCCGGTCGCCATCGGACAACCGCAGCATGCCGCCCTGGGACATCCGCTACGGCGACATCCGGTTGCGCCTCTCGCGCCACATCCTCTACGACCTCACGCGGCCGGAGCGCTCGATGCTGGTCCGGGCACCGCTGGCTCCCGAGGCGGGCGGGTACGGTCGTTGCCGAGCGGACTTCGAGGACCCCGGCTCCGCGCTCGCGACGGTCTTCGACAGTCGCGACGACCCGGACTACCGCACGTTGCTCGCCGCGGTCGAGGCCGCCGCGCGCTACCTCGACGAGGTCAAGCGCTTCGACATGCCCGACTTCCAGCCGCGCGACGCCTACCTGCGCGAGATGAAGCGCTACGGCGTCCTGCCTGCCGACCTGGAGCCCAGCACGCCGGTGGACCCGTACGTCACCGACCGGGCGTACTGGCGTTCGCTCTGGTTCCGGCCAGAGCAGCGCTGACCGGCAGTCCGTCCGGGCTAGCGCAGCTGCGCCCGCCCATGAGCTTCGAGTAGCGCACGCCGTGTGATGATCTCGGGGTACTCCGCCGCCAGGGCCGCGAGGCGTGGCAGGCAGTCCGCGTCGCCGACCTCTCCCAGCGCGACCGCCGCGGCGTGCCGCACGGAGATGGCGTTGTCGAAGTCCTCCACGACCGTGAACAGTGTCCCAGCCGCACGTGCGTTCCCGATACGCCCCAGGGCCGCGGCCGCTGCCGCGCGGTGGAAGGGAGGCGTCGCGCGGTAGACGAAGGCATTCGGCGGCGTGTGCAGGCCGTAGCTGGCCTCCGTGGGATCGTCGCGCAGGATCGAGGTCAGGAGGTCCACCGATCCGTCGTCGCGCACCTTGCCCAGAGCGCGGCACAAGTAGAAACACACGTACGAGCGTGCGCGCGACGGTGGCTGGTGTCGGTACCTCTCGAGCGCTGCGCGGATTGCAGGTGCGTGTTCTGCATCCAGGATCACCACGGACAAGAGCTGCGCCGCGCGCCCCTCGGGGGAGGCCGGCTTCACCTCGAGCGCGGGCGGCGACGTCGTCAGCGCAGCGCGCAGATCCTCTGTCGTGCCGGCGTGCGGGTCGCCGAGCTGAGCCAGCGCAGCCTCGACGACTTCCGACGTGAGCCCGCCGCGGTGCACGACACGCGCCACCAGCGTTTCGTAGGAGTCGTTCTCCAGCAAGAGACCGCGGTCCGGGTCGATCGGCGTCGAGCGCAGCACGTCGGGTACGAACCCCGCCAGGTCCCGAGTCCCGAGCGCGTCGAACGCCTCGAGGAAGCGGAAGTGGATCGGGGAGGCGTGGCAGCCGCGCAGCCAGTCGTGGTCCCCGGCCTGGAAGGTGTAGATCGAGAAGTCCTGGAGCCGAGGCCAGAGCGCGACCAGGGCCTCCTCGGCGGCGGGCGTGGCGATCCAGCCCAAGGCCTCCGCCGCTGCTGCGGCCAGGTGCACGTGCCTGCCGATCCACCCCAGCTCGTGCAGGTAGGGGCTGGGATCCGGCTCGAGTTGCAGGCTGTCCTCCAGGATGTTCACGAGCAGCGGGACGGCGCGCGCCTCGGCCCGATGACCCAGGGCGCGCACTGCGGCCAGGACCGGTCGCAGATCACCCGACTTCCAGTGCGTCTCGAGGTAGTCCAGGAGTGCCGCGCGGCCCACCTCACCACTCTCGTGACCCAGGGCTTCGATGGCGTCCATTGGCTCGCTGTCCGAAAGGGCGGAGGCGAGGTCGCGCTCGAGTTCGGGCCAGTCGTGTTCCTCGAACCACCGGCGCACGCGGGCGACCTCGCCTCGACGGTCGGCGGCGAAGGCGTCGAACTCCACGCGCCTGGCGGTCAGGCTCTCCAGCACTCGCGCAGCCGCCTGCGCGACGAGCGGGTGCCGGTCCCGGAGGGCGTCGAGCAGGTGCGGGACGACACTTCGATCGGCGCAGGCGGAGAGTGCCAGCGCGGCGGCGCAGCGCACCTCGGGTTGCTTGTCATCCAGGGCCTCGGCCAGCGCTGCGGTCGAAGCCGCGTCGCGGAAGATGCCCAACCGTCGAGCCGCGGAGATGCGCAGTCCAGTCTGATCGGAGACGAGCTCGCGGTACAGGCGCGCGACCTCCGCCGCGCGGCCCGGTGCCAGACCGGCGTCGACCTCGGCATTCTGCAACGGCGCCTGGGTGTGCAGGTCGATCGACGCGACCTCGCGCATGCGGTCGAGCTGCAGGTTGAGCACGCCTCCGTTGGCCGCGTTGTTGCCCCGGTAGCGGTGAGCCCGGCCCTGACCGAGCAACGCCAGCGGCGCGGCTCGCGCGGCCAGCGCGCCAGGGGACGGCTCGGGCGCGCCCCGCCTGGGCTGATGGCAGCCGACGCAGCTGCGCTGCTCGCCGGGGCGCACGTAGATCCAGGTCATCTCGTTGACGACGCCGCGCCCCTGCGCGTCCACGGCCTGCAGGGCCAGCGGCCGGTCGGCCGGGACCTCGACGTAGAAAGACCCGTCCGGGGCCAGGGGCACCGTCCCCAGCTCGACCGCCTCGACCCCGATGTGCACCAGGTGGTGACCGACCGAGCGCACGGTCAGGGGTCGGCCCTCGAAGACTCGCACCGCCCGGATGCGATCCGGATCGATGTCGGACTGCTTCGTGAGCCACACGTTCTGGCACAGGAGGAAGCCGCTGTCAGAGGCGGACTTCAGACTCGAGGCCTGCGTGGGTGGGTGCGGCCGGGGACCGAGGTAGGTCACCGAGTGCAGATCGGCCGAGGAGTGGATCAGGGTTACCTGGCCCGAGGTCGGATCGATCACTCCGATCCCGTCTCGCTCGGCCAGGGTGCAGAGCAGGCGCCCGTCGGGTAGCGGCGCAACGTCGTAGGGCGTGGGCGAGACGGGAAGGCGTTCGAGCCGGCCGTCGCCGGTCACGACCAGCCCCTGGTGGGTGATGGCCGCGATGCGCCCGTCGGGCAGCGGGGCCGGCGATCCCGCCCCGTACTGGCGCAGCCAGGCGGAGTCGTGCTCGGCAGCACTCACCGGGTCGAGTCCGATCGCCCCGCGCTCGGACCCCACGACAATCGCACCGCCGGTCCCGTCGAGGCGCGTGTGGCGGATGTGGGTCTCGACCTTGGCGCGTTCGAGGAAGTTGTCCGAGCGGACGAACGCCAGTCCACCATCGGCCGTCACGCGCGGCTCGCGATCACTGGCGATGTGCTGCGTCAGGGGCTGGATCCCACCGCCCGCGGCGTCCAGGACGAACAAGCTCGAGGCGACGTTGCCGTGGTACTCGTCGCGGCTGCCGAGGCGGGTCGAGCTGAACACCACCCGGCCGTCGGGCAGGGGACACGGGTCGTAGTCGTGGAAGGGGCCGCTGGTCAGCGCGACCGGCGTCGAGCCGCCGGCTTCGACGCGATAGAGGTGGAAGAACTCCTCACCCGCCGGCGCCATCGTGAACAGCACGCTCGCGCCGTCGAACGTGACGCTCGGCGAGCCGAGCACGCCCGCACCCGCGTCGACCAGGAGGCGCGGCTCACCGGCGGGGCTGGCGGGTTCCAGGGTGTAGAGCCTGCGCCCCAGGGCGGCGGGGGAGGGGATGTCGTTCTCGAAGTAGGCCCGGCTCGCACCGATGCGGAAGATGTTCAGCGCGAGCGGGTTCGACACCTCCACGTCCTCGGCGACGAACACGACCCCGGCGGGGAAGGCGAAGTCGGGTCCGGGCTCGACCAGGACCGGGACGATGCGCGCACCCGGTGAGCGCGGCTCCGGAAAGGTCAGTGGACCCCAGACACCACCTCCGGCCGGAGCGACGACGGCGGAGGCCGGCCAGGCACTCTCCTCGAGACCGGGCTGGTTCCAGCCCGACTCGCGCCCCGTCGTCCACAGCCAGGTTTCGTCCGTCGCCAGCTCGCGCTGTGTGCCGTCTCCCTCATCGATGTGAACCGCGGCTCGCAGGCCGGCCGCACCACCAAGGCAGCGAGCCTCCATGGCCACCACGTTCGGGCCCGCGACGAGCAGGTGCCCGATGTCGTAGCGTTCGATCGAGCGCCAGTAGGCCGCCTCGACGCCGCCGTCCCCGCCCACGAAGGTGCCGTTGACGTACAGCTCGTAGACGTTGTCCGCAGTGATCGAGATCGTCGCGGACGCGGGCGCCGCGGCGAGTTCGAAGCTCTTGCGGAAGGCGCAGACGGGCGTCGGGCCAGTCGGGGAGGCCGCGGAGGCCCAGATCCACGCAGCCCCCTCGAGCCCCGTACTTTCCTGGGCGTGTCCCGGTGCGGCGGCCGTGACGGTTCCGAAGACGAGCAACGCTGCGAGTCGAGTCGTGTCCATGCCGCGAGTCTACTCGCCGCGCTCTCGGCGTGACGCCGAAGCCCTGCCGGGATGCGCGCCGCCGCGTGACCATCCCGTGGGGGGGCAGCGTGCACTTTGCCGCCGGCGACCATGGACAGCCCGGCCGCCTGCGTGCATCGTCTGTTAATAGGAAAGCATCGTCTGCGCTCCGGGATGAGCCCCGCGTGCGTGAGTTCGGGCCTCGGAGGAAGCGAAGCACGTGAGCTCCCAGAGAAGACTGCACTGGCTTGCACCCCTGGCGCTGGCGCTCGCCGGCGTGCTCCTGCCGGCCTCGGTGGCCGCGCAGAGCGCGGACGAGTCCGCAGAACAGGTGCGCCTCGACGCGCCGCTCCTGTTCGTCAAGCGGCACAACTACCTCGGCATCCACATCTACGACACGTACTACAAGTGGAGGCCCGGGGGCGGCTTGTACGTGCTCGAGAACCCCGCAGCGCCGCCGGCGGAGCAGCGCGTGCGGGCGCTGATCGATCCCACCACCGCCGAGACCCTGGGCGAAGGGGTGTACAGCGATCCCGATCTCTCGTGGGACGCAGAGCGCGTGCTCTTCTGCCACAAGGCTGCCGCCGGCGGATCCACCAGCATCTACGAGATCGGCATCGACGGCACCGGGCTGCGGAGGGTGACGGACCCATCGCCCGCTTGCGAGTCGTACGAGGGCGTCCACGCCGGTCAGCACGACGTGACCCCCGCTTACCTGCCGGACGGCAGGATCCTGTTCACCTCCACGCGTCCCAGTGGGCTGGTGCCGTGCGCCAACGAGGGCGTCGCCATCCTGCACGTCATGCAGGCGGACGGCTCGGACGTCCATTCCATCTCGGTCAACAACGTCAACGAGTTCGACCCCTGCGTCCTGCCGGACGGTCGCATCCTGTTCGGTCGCTGGGAGTACGTCGACAAGACCGCGCTCACGCAGCAGTCGCTCTGGACCATCCACCCCGACGGTTCGAACGAGACGGCGCTGTTCGCCAACAACCTGGTCCGGCCGGAGGCCTTGCTCGACGCGCGCCCGGTCCCGGGTTCCGGGCACGCGATCGTGGCCAGCTTCACGCGCCACAACGGCCCACCGCGAGGCAGCATCGCCCTGCTCGATCCGCGCCACGGCAAGAACAGCCTGGCGGCGATCGAGAACCTCGAGCACCCCGACGAACCGACCTTCGATCTGGGAGAGTCCTGCGATCCCTGGCCGCTGTCGGGCGACGCGGTGCTCTTCAGCGGGCGGCCGGCGGGATCCGAGCGCAACGCGCTCTTGCTGCGGGAGCGCAGCGACGCGCCGGGACTCGTGTACGCGGACTCCGAGATCGACTGCCACTCACCCATTCCCGTCCGGCCCCGCGCGGTACCGCCCGTGCTGCCCAGTGAGGTCCGTCCCGAAGAGCGCGTGGGGCGCTTCGTCGTTCAGGACATCTACCAAGGACTGACGGGCGTCGAGCGCGGAGAGGTGCGGCGCTTGCGGGTGATCGAAGAGACCTCGCGCGTCAGCCCCAGCCCGGGTGGCGCCTACAACCAGACCTTCCTGGTGAGCGCCGCCCTGGCCTTCAGCGTCAAGAACTTCCTCGGCACGGTGCCGGTGGAAGCGGACGGGTCGGCCTACTTCGAGGCGCCGGCAGGTCGGGCGCTCTACCTGCAGGCGCTGGACGAGGAGGGCCGGCTGGTCCAGAGCATGCGCACCTTCGCGCAGGCCGCGCCCGGTGTGACGCGTTCCTGCATCGGCTGCCACGAGCACAAGTCGTCGGCGCCGGCTCCCGGCGGGCGGTCGCGGGCGCAAGCGGGCGAACCGCGCGTGCTGGAGCCTGAGTCATGGGGCAGTGGTTACGTCGACTACCCGAGCATGGTGCAGCCCATCCTCGACCGTCACTGCCTGAGCTGCCACGGCGGGGAGCAGGGATTCGCCGGTGGGCTGGACCTCAGCGGCGGGTGGACGGAGCACTTCAGCAACAGCTACGAGAACCTGGTCAGCCGACGCGACACCCAGCTGGTCGCGCACCTCATCGCGGGTATCGATTGCATGAACGGGACGGCGAACTGGTCGGCTCGCATCTTCCCGCCCCGCTCCCACGGTTCGGGGGCCGCGCCCCTGGCGCAGGTCCTCACCAGCGGACACGACGGCGCCATCCCGGCCCTCAGCCGCAGCGAGCGTGATCTGCTTCTGGCCTGGATCGACACCAACGGGCTCTACCACGGAACCTGGGACTACACCGAGAACGGTTTCAGCATCGGCGCCTGGGGCGACGTGCGGACGACCCTGACCGAGCAAATGCGCGGCGCCGGTTGCCTCGAGTGTCACGGCGACGGCGAGCGCCCCACGTACTTCGACGGGGACTGGTTCAACCTGCAGAGTCCCGAGCTGAGTCGCATCCTGCGCGCGCCCCTCGCACGCGGGGACGACGGCTTCGGGCTGGCCCTCTGCCGCGAGCGCGTGCTCGGCCCCTCCGATCAGCGCGTGCACCTGATGCGCACCGGCGGCTACGTGCATCACGTCCTGCCCCTGGAGGACTTCGCGCCCGAGCCGGCGCCGCCCGCCGTGAGCGACGGTCCGGCGCGGGTCTCCTTCGCCTCGACCGAGGACGCTCGCTACCAGGCCATGCTGGACACGATTCGCGAGGGGCGCCGGCGGGCACTCGCGGCGCCGCGCGTCGACATGCCGGGCGCGCGCGTCCAGCCCGGTGAGTGCCGGCAACTCGTTCCACTGCCGCTGCCTCGACCGTCGCCGTCTCTCGAAGCACGCGCGGATGACGAGGGCGTCGTGCAGCTGGCCTGGGAGCGGTCGGCCCGGACCATCGGCTTGCGGGCTGAGGTCTACCGCGGCCAGCGCGCGGACTTCGAGCCCTCGGCGGCCAGCTGGATCGCAAGCACGACGAGCCAGCGTCTGGCGGACCGCGAGGCGCCACCCGGCACGTGGCACTACGCGCTGGTGCTGTGCTCGGGGGAGGAGCGTGGACAGCCGATCCGCGCGAACCTCCACGTCCCACCGCCCCGTCCGCCGGCCAGCCCGCCTGGCCTGACGGCGACGTCGGTTCCCGGCGCCGTGCAATTGCGCTGGGAGGACTGCGGTCTTCCCGGAGCGCGCTACGTTGTTCTTCGCTCGCCGCAGCACAGCGACGCCTTCGAGCCCCTGACGAGCGAGCCCACCGCTGCGCTTGACTACCGCGACGCTTCGGTCCGGGCCGGTGTCCCGCACGTCTATCAGGTGCGCGCCGTCAGCCGGCGCGGGGTCGAGGGTGCCGCCGCGCCTCCTGTGATCGCCGCGGCGCTGGCCGCACCTCGCGAGCCCGTGTTCCGCGTCGACTTCACGGGCGGACTGGACGCTGCGCCGCACGGCGGCGGCGCTGCCGCGGGTCGCGCTCACGCGGGCGCGCGCACGGCCGAGGATGGGCTGGACCTGCGCCAGGGTGGCCACGTGACGTTCGCGCATCGCGCGGAGTTCGACCTCGACCACAGCCTGACGGTCACCTGCCGCGTGCGGCTCGACGAACGGACGGAGATGCCGGTGGTCGTCAGCTGCGGCCAGTGGAACGAGGCCGGCTGGTTCTTGCAGCTCCTGGGCTCGACCTGGCGCTGGCACGCGGGCGGCATCGACTGCGACGGCGGCGCCATCGAACTCGGGCGCTGGACGCACCTCGCCGCCAGCTTCGACGGCGAGACGGCCCGACTCTTCGTCGACGGCCGCCCTGTGGCCGAGCGTGAGGGCGGCGCAGTCGGCGCGCCGTGGTCGGGACCGCTGCACGTCGGCCAGTACGGGGCGCAGCTTGCCGAGCGCTATCAGGTGCGCGGTCAGATCCGCGACCTCGCGCTCTACCAGCGCGCCCTTTCGCCGGAGGAGATCGCGGCGCTGGCGGCCCGCGCCGAGCAGCGCTGAGCGTCCGCCCGCGGCTACCGCGCCGGCGACAACGCGATGGTCGAGAGCGTGAACGGCCGCTCGACGGTGGTGTTCGTGAGCAGTTCGCTCGGGAAGACCATGTCCATGTTGATCACGATCAGTTCATCGCCACGCACGAGCACCTCGCACGGCTGGTCCAGCGCTCCGTCGGCGCCGTCCGTGTCCCCGTTGCGGCAGAGCGTCGAGACGTTGCCGTGCATGTCCACGACCTGTACGGCGTTGCGCAGCATGTCGGCCACGTAGATGCGATCGTCGGCCTCGCGCCAGAAGAGACCGTCGCAGCAGTGCATCTCGTCCGACCGCGCGAACAGTTCGGTCGAGGCCACGCTGCCGTCGGCGCGGAAGGTCGACTTGTAGACGACGCCGTCCTCGAAGATGCCGCAGTAGAGGTTCCCGTCCCCGTCGAAGGTCAGCCCGTCAGCGCCGAACCCGACGCGGTTGCTGCTCTCGAAGACGGCGATCAGGTGCGGGTCGGGCGCCTCGGCCGACCAGGGCTCGAGCCGCACGGGACCGTCGGCCCACTCGTGGCGTTCGATGGCGTAGATCCCGCTGCGCAGCTTCGGCCTGGCCGCGCCCGGTGCGCTCTCGGGCGTGACCGTCAGGACCGTGTCGCTGACGTACACCACGTCGCCGCGCCAGACGACTGCGTTGGAGACGCCGAAGCCCTCGACCACCACGTCGCAGCCCGTCGCGCGACCGTCCTCGATGTTGATGCGCAGCAGGCGGGAGGCGTTGGCCAGGGAGTGCACGTGCTGGCTGTCGGCCACGTACAGGTCGCCGTCAGGTCCGATGTCGCAGCCCATCGGTCCCACCCCGCCGAACTCCGGGTGCAGGTCGTCGCCCTCGAACTCGTAGAAGCGGGTCAAGACGTTGTGAGCGTCGAGCTTGACCATCAGCGCGGGCGAGGTCTCCTCGATCACACCGGCCTCGAGCAGCACCTGGTTGTTGAAGTTCGGGATGGAGAGGAGGACGTCACCCTCGTCGGTCAGCGTGGCGCCGTCGGGCGTGTTGCAGTGCGCCGGCAGCTTGATCAGCAGCGACGGCGCGGCAGGCGCCGCCGTCTTGCAACCGGCGAAGAGGCAGAGTGTCAGGAGAGCGGAGGTCGAGTGCGTCGCGTTCATGGCTGAGCTCTACGGGCGGCCGGGGCGTGAGGGCGTCGCATTCTATCAACGGGCTGCCAGCCCGGTGTGGTGCCCGAGTTGACGCTCGAGCCTGATCGCGACTACGGTTGCGTCATGCTGCTGGTCATCCTCGCCGTTCTGCCCGTGCAACTCGCGCCCGTGTCCCAGGAGGACGTCCTGCAGGGGCTGCGCTCCGAGCACCCGCGGCTCTTCCTCGACGGGGAGCGCGTGGCCGAGCTCGAGGCCGCGCTCGAATCCGACCCGTTGCTGCGCAAGGCCGTGGCCGACGTCACCGCCCGCGCGGACAGCTACCTGGACGCGCCGCCCCTGCGCCACGAGTTGAAAGGTCCGCGCCTGTTGCACGTCAGCCGCGCCTGCTTGACGCGAGTCCACTCTCTGGGGCTGGCCTGGCGCTTGACGGGCGAGCGCCGCTACGCCGACGCAGTGCGCTCGAACCTGCTGACGGTGTGCGCCTTCCCCGACTGGAACCCAGCGCACTTCCTCGACACCGCCGAGATGTCCCACGCGGTGGGCGTTGGTTACGACTGGTGCTTCGCGGCTCTTGGGGAAGAGGCGCGCGAGACGATTCGTCGCGGCCTGATCGAGCACGGACTGGAGCCGGGCCTGCGTGCCTACACGGCCGAGCGACCGGCCTGGTGGACGCGCAGCGCATTCAACTGGAACCAGGTGTGCAACGGCGGCCTCACGGTCGGCGCTCTGGCGATCGCCGAGACCGATCCAGAGTACGCGCGCGTTGTCTTGTCGCACGCGGTGCGCTCGCTCCCGCGCGCATTGGAGACCTACGACCCGCACGGGGCCTGGCCCGAGGGTCCGGGCTACTGGGGCTACGCCACGTGCTATACCGCCTTCGGCCTGGCGGCCATGCGCAGTGCGCTGGGGCACGACTTCGGGCTCTCCGAACGCGAGGGGCTGGCGCGCGCCGGCTTCTTCCCGCTGGCCGCCTGCGGTCCCACCGGTGCGTACGTGGCCTACGCCGACGTCGGGGAGCGCGCGCAACGCCGCGAGCTGCCGGTGCTCTTCTGGCTCGCCGACCGCTACGCCGAGCCCGCCCTGGCGCAGGCCGAGCGCGCCTGGATCGCTGCGCATCCCGCGAGTCCTCTGCACGTTGTCTGGTACGTGCCCTCGAGCGAGGAGGAAGTGGTCGAGCCTCCGCTCGACGAGCTCTTCGAGGGCTCGGTGCAGCTCGCCTTGCTGCGCGGCGCCCGCAACGATCCGGACGCGATCTTCGTCGCGCTGAAGGCGGGCTACAACGCGGTCAACCACGGTCACCTCGACCTGGGCAACTTCGAGCTGGAGCTCCAAGGTGTGCGCTGGGCGCGGGACCTCGGGTCGGACGACTACAACCTGCCCGGCTACTGGGACGGCAAGCAGGGCGGCCGGCGCTGGAGCTACTACCGGCTCGGCTCCCACAGCCACAACGTCGTCACCCTGGGCGGGGAACAGCAGGCCGTGGCGGGCGAGGCAGAGTTCGTCGCCTTCGAGAGCACGCCCGAGGCTGCCCACGCGATCGTGGAGATCAAGGGTGCCTGGCCGGGGACCGCCGAGCGCATGCGCCGCGGAGCGGCCCTCGTTGCCGAGCGCCGTGCGCTGCTCCTGCGCGACGAGTTCGAGCTCGTCGAGGCCGGCGAGGTCGCCTGGGGCATGACCACCGATGCGCAGATCGAGGTCGACGGGGCACGCGCGGTGCTGCGCCAGGACGGGAAGGTGTTGAGCGCATTCCTGCTCGCGCCCTCCGGCGCCGCCTTCGTCGTGGAGGACGCGCAGCGCGATCCGCCCGAGCGCCCGAACAAGGGTGTGCGCAGGTTGATGGTGCGCTTCGTGGGCGCGCCGGGGCCCTGCGCTCTGACAGTCTTGTTCACGTCAGGGGCCGAGGCCGAGCCTCCGTCTGGGGTCGAGGTCCGGCCACTCTCGGACTGGTGACACGACGCGAAGTGGTAACCTCGGCGGCGATGGAATGCTTCGAGCGATCCGCTTCGCGTGTGGTGCTGGTGCTGGCCTGCTTGCAGGCTGCCTGCGCGTCGAGTGGCGTCGGAGCTGCGCACCTGGAGCTGATCCCCGGTCCGACCTCGATGCGCGTCGAACGGGACGGCCTGCTGCTGCTCGAGTACCGCCGGGGCGAAGCGGGCTCCAAGCCGTTCGTCCTGCACCTCGGCACGCCCGCGGGCCTCGACGTCCTGCGCGACGCGCCGCCCGGGCACGAGCACCACCACGGCCTGATGCTCGCCATCGGCGTCGACGACGTGGACCACTGGGGCGAGATGTACGCCGATCTTCCCGGGAGTCAGCGCGAGCGCTCGTTCGAGCCGGTCGCGTCGCAAGACTGCGGCTTCACGCAGGGGATCGAGTGGATCGATGCACGCGATGGCGCGCTGCAACTGAACGAACAGCGCACGCTGAACCTCGTGCTCGAGGACGAGCTCGGCGCCGCACTGCTCACCTGGCGCAGCGTGTTGAACCTGCCGCCCGAAGTGGACTCGGCGCGGCTCTGGGGCCGGCCCTACTTCGGACTTGGCCTGCGTTTCCGCGAGGCGCTCGACGGGGCCGGCCCCTTTGTGCACGCCTCGGGCGAGCCGGGTCGAGTCGTGCGCGGCGAAGAGCGCCTGACGCGCTCGACCTGGTGCGCCTACAGCGGTGAGATCGACGGCCGCCCCGTAACCGTGGCCGGCTTCGACGACCCGCGCAATCCGCGGCACCCGGCCACCTGGTTCAGCATGGCCGTGCCCTTCGCCTACATGACGGCGACCCTGGACCTGGCGGCCGAGCCGCTGGTCCTGCGCGCCGGCCAGGAGCTGGAACTGCGCTACGGAGTGGCCCTCTGGGACGGCCACGTGCAGCGCGAGACGATCGAGGAACTATACCGGCGCTGGACCGCCCGGGAGTGACAGTCATGACGAAGACGACGGGAACGCTCAGGCCCTCGCGGCGCACACTTCTGAAGGAGACGGCGGTGGCGGGCGCGATCGGCCTCACGGCGCCGTACGTCGCAGCCGGCCCGGCGACCAGCCGGCGCGGTCGCACTGCGGCCAATGACAAGATCCGCCTCGGCATCATCGGGGTGGGCCCGATGGGGATGGCCAACCTGCGCAACTGCGCGCGCCACGACGACGTCGAGGTCACGGCCATCTGCGATGTCTGGAAGGACCGGCGCGACGCGGCCGCGGCGGGTTTCCCGGGCGCCCGGACCTACGACGATCACCGCAAGCTGCTGGAGAGCGGCCAGGTCGACGCGGTCATCATCGCCACTCCGCCGCACTGGCACACGCTGCAAGCCGTCGACGCCTGCGAGGCGGGGGTGGACATCTACTTGCAGAAGCCGATGACCCTCTACCCGGCCGAAGCGCTGGTCGTGCGCAATGCCGTGGCGAAGACCGGGCGCATCTGCCAGGTCGGAACCCAGATTCACGCGAGCGAGAACTACCGCCGCGTCGTGGAGTACGTGCGCAGCGGCAAGCTCGGCCGCATCGCGGTGGCTCGCACCTTCAACGTGATGAACCAGGGCAGCGAGGGGTTCGGGAATCCGCCTGATACCGAGCCGCCGCCGGGGCTCGACTGGGAGCGCTGGGTGGGCCCGGCGCCCATGCGTCCCTTCAACGACCTGATCGTGCGCGACGCCTTTCACAACTGCTCCTTCTGGGACTTCAGCGGCGGCTGGACCCCGGGCATGGCCCCGCACATCATCGACCTGCCGCACTGGGCGCTCGAGCTCGACTTCCCGACGCTCACGACCTCCACCGGCGGCCGCCACGTCCTGCGCGACCTGGGCGACGTGCCCGACACTCAGGAGGTCACCTGGCAACACGGCGACCTGACGCTGACCTGGTCGATGTCGCTGGTGAACAGCTTCGGCTTCGACTTCGGCCGCGGCAGCCTCGACCGCCGGCTCGGCATCTACTTCATGGGTGTGGACGGCACGCTCTTCTCCGACTACGGCAGGCACGAGATCGTTCCCGAGGGCGACCGCCTGGGCGACGCGTCACCGCCGGAGCACTCCATCCCGTCCTCGCCGGGCCACGAGCGCGAGTGGCTGGACTGCGTGCGCAGCCGCGCGCAGCCGAGCTGCAACGCGGACTACCACTGCCGCATCGACGTGGCCCTCGGCCTGGCCAACCTCGCCCAGCGACTGGGCCGCTCGATCCGCTTCGATCCCGTCAAGGAGCGCATCGTGGGCGACGCTGAAGCCGCGGCTCGGGCGCGGCCCGAGTACCGCGCGCCGTGGCGTTTCCCGGCGGAATACCTGTCCTAGCGCGATCTACCTGAGGGCTCCTGTGAGGTACACCCGAACCATCTTGCTCATGACAGGAGCGGGGGGTGCTGCGGAGACCGGTTGCGGCAGCTTGCTCGATCGACGTGACCGTCTACGATTGTGCGCAGCATGAGAAACCAGACGCTGTCTCTGCTCGCCACGGCCTTCCTCGCTGCGACCGCCGCAGCCCAGGAGTCCGCCGATCCCTACCTGCCGCCGACCCCGGAGCGGGATGCAGCCGGCGGCTGCGACGGGATCAAGGACGGCGGCTTCGGCTTCCACACCGCGCTCGAGGCCCGGCCCTGGTGGCAGGTCGACCTGGGCGCGATGCACGAGCTGGGGCGAGTGCTGATCTACAACCGCTGCAACACCGCAGCGGAACGCGCGGTCGGAATCGCGCTCTCGACTTCGCGCGACGGCAGGAGCTGGGTCCGGCGTCACGAGCACGCTGGTGAGCCCTTCGGCGGCGTCTCCCACGGCGGGCCGCTGACGGTCGCGCTCGACGGCATCCGCGCGCGCTTCGTGCGCCTCGAGCTGGCTGACACGGACTACCTGCACCTGGACGAGGTGGAGGTCTTCGGCGCGCTCGAGCCCGAGCGCAACCTGGCTCTCGGCCGGCCCGCGCGTCAGAGCAGTCTCAGCCAGTGGTCACTGCAACGGGGCGGAGTCAGCACGGCCGATCTCGCGCAGGCTGTCGAGAGCGGCTTGCTCCTGGCCGAGGACCTGGTCGCGCGTGGCGTCGAGGTCGGACCCTGGCGCGACGGCCTGGTCGCGCTGCGCGCCGACCTTGTTGACCTCCGCCCGGAAGAACGCGCCGCGGCTCTCGTTCGAACGCGAGCGCTCGTGCGCGAGCTCGCTCTGCAGAATCCGCTGCTCGACTTCGACGAGCTGCTGCTCGTGCGCCGCAGCGCGGCGGCGCCGCACCTGGGCCTGCCTACCAACTGGCAAGGCAACTCCAGCCTGCCGGCCGGACCCTACGACGACGCGCTGGTCACGCTCTCGCTGCGCGACCCCGATGCCCCCCTGCGCGAGGTGACGCGCACCGGCAGGTTCGTGGGGGACGTGGATCTCGACTTCGACGCCGAGCACGCGCTCTTCTCCTCGCGTGACGCGCGCGGTCGCTGGCAAGTGTTCGAGACGGACCTCGACGGCGGCGGTCTGCGCCAGGTATCGCGCGGCGACGAGCCCGACGTCGACAGCTACGACGCCTGCTACCTGCCCGACGGTGGGATGATGTTCGCCTCGACCGCCGGCATGGCGGGTGTGCCCTGCGTCTACGGCGTCGACCACGTGGCCACGCTCTTCCGCATGGACTCGGGCGGCGGCCAGGTGCGGCGGCTGTGCTTCGATCAGGACCACGACTGGAACCCAACGCCGATGGCGGACGGACGCATCTTGTACACGCGCTGGGAGTACGCCGATACGCCGCACACCCACAGCCGGCTGCTCTTCACCATGAACCCGGACGGCACGGGACAGGCGGAGCTCTACGGCAGCAATTCGTACTGGCCGAACTCCATCTTCGGCGCGCGTCCGGTGCCCGGTCATCCTTCCAAACTCGTGGGCGTGGTCAGCGGTCACCACGGGCTGCGGCGCATGGGCGAGCTGGTTCTCTTCGACCCCGCGCGCGGGAAGCGCGAAGCGGGGGGCGCCGTGCAGCGCATCCCCGGTCGCGGCAAGCCGGTGGAACCTGTCATTCGCGATCGGCTGGTCGACGGCAGCTGGCCGCGTTGCCTGCACCCCTGGCCGCTGTCCGAGGACTACTTCCTGGTCGCCGCCCAGCTCAGTCCCGCCGCTCCGTGGGGCGTCTACCTCGCGGACACTTTCGACAACCTCGTGCTCCTGCGCGAGGAACCGGGCCACGTGTTGCTCGAGCCGATCCCCGTGCGTCCGCGACCGCGCCCGGCGGTCTTGCCCACGCGCGTCGACCTCGCCGCGGACGACGCGTCCGTGCAGATCGCCGACGTCTATCTTGGTCCCGGTCTGGAGGGCGTGCCGCGCGGAACGGTGAAGAGCCTGCGCGTCTTCTCCTATCACTTCGCCTACCAGGGCATGGGCGGTCTGATCGGTGTGCTCGGTGTCGACGGGCCCTGGGACGTCAAGCGCGTGCTGGGCACGGTGCCGGTAGAGGCCGATGGTTCGGCGAACTTCCGCGTACCGGCCGAGACGCCGATCTCGGTCCAGCCCCTCGACGTCGAAGGCAAGGCGCTGCAGCTGATGCGCAGCTGGATGACGGCCATGCCGGGCGAGACGCTCTCCTGCGTGGGCTGCCACGACGGACAGCGCAGCCCCGCGCCGCACGCACTCCCGCTTGCCATGGGGCGCGCTCCCTCGGAGATCGAACCCTGGTACGGCCCGCCGCGCGGCTTCAGCTTCGCGCGCGAAGTGCAGCCGGTGATCGATCGCCACTGCCTCGAGTGTCACGACGGCAGCGACCAGCGCGCGGCTCCCGACCTGCGCGGGGACGTGGCGATCGACGACTACCGCTCGTCCTACCCGAGCACCCGCGGCGGACGCTTCTCGGTGGGCTACGCGGCGCTGCACCGCTACGTGCGCCGGCCGGGAATCGAGAGCGACTACCGCCTGCTGACTCCGCTGGAGTTTCATGCGGACACCACCGAGCTGGTGCAGATGCTCGAAGAGGGGCACCACGGAGTCGAGCTCGACGATGAGTCCTGGGACCGACTCATCACCTGGATCGACCTCAACACACCTTTCCACGGTACCTGGAGCGAGGCCACGGGCACGGCCATCGGCCAGGCGACGCGGCGCGTCGAGCTGGCGGCCCTGTACGGCGGTTCGGTGCAGGACCCCGAGCAAGACGCGAACCTGCCCGTCGCGCGCTTGAGCGCGAGCACGCCGGCTCGAGTGCGCGCGCCAACCGCGCAGGTGCGCGCGCCGGCCACTGCGGGCCAGGTCTTCGACGCGGACGAGGCGCGCCGTCGCCAGGCCGCCGCCGGAGCGCGCACGGGGCGCACGGGGCGCACCGTCGACCTGGGGGAGGGCGTCGCCATCGAGCTGACCCTGATCCCGGCCGGCGAGCTTCCGGACGCGCGCGTCGAGCGCTCCTTCTGGATGGCGACCCTGGAGATCACCAACCGCGCCTTCGCGCGCTTCGACCCCGCGCACGACAGCCGCGTCGAGCCCAAGCACTGCTACCAGTTCGGCGTACGCGGTCTGCGCGCGGACCGCCCGGAGCAGCCGGTGGTGCGCGTCTCCGCGGAGCACGCCGAGGCCTTCTGTCAGTGGCTGTCCGAACAGAGCGGTGAACACTTCAGCCTGCCCAGCGAGGAGCAGTGGGAGCACGCTTGTCGCGCCGGCGCGGCGAGCGCCTTCTCCTTCGGTGAGCTGGGCGACGACTTCTCGGCCCACGCCAACCTGGCGGACGTTAGCCTGGGAGGCATGGCCTCGGATCCCTACACCCTGAACCAGCCGATCCCCAGCCCGAGTCGCTTCGACGACTGGATACCGCGCGACGAGCGCTGGGACGACGGCGCCCTGATCGCGGTCGCCGTCGGTCGCTACGCGCCCAACGCCTGGGGGCTGTTCGACATGCACGGCAACGTGGCGGAGTGGACGCGCACACGCACCGAGGACGGCGAGCGGTTCGTGCGCGGAGGCTCGTGGCGCGACCGACCGGCGCGAGCGACGGCCAGCGGGCGCCGGTCCTACCCGGGCTGGCAGCGCGTGTTCGACGTGGGCTTCCGCGTGGTGGTCGAGGTGTCCGATGAAGACCCGCGTTGAGATACTGATGGAAGAGCGCTGACCGACGAGCGCACAGCGAGATGGGCCTGACCGGGGAAGGCTGCCGCCGCACACCGGGCACGATCAGGTGCAGGGCATCGCCCCTGGGCTCTCGATGCAGCTCTCGGAGATCGACAGCTACCGACCCACGGCATACGATCTACACGACAACGCCGCACTGGCCCCCTGAAGTTCGGCCGGCGGGACTGACCCCCGCCGGGCCTGGCTCTTGGGGCACGACACCTGGAGAAAGCTCATGGTCACACTCGGCACGGCAAGGATCCTCGGTCCGATCGCGCTCCTTGGCGCGTGTCTACTCGGCGCGCGAGCCGATCAGGGGCAGCCGGCCCGATGGCACTCTCCGCACGACGTCGCCTTCTCGCCCGATGGCGCTCGCATCGCTGCGAGTGACCGGACCGCGGCCACCCTCTGGCTCGTCGACACGGGCGAGAAGCAGGTGGAGCGCAGTGTCTCGCTGCGTGGCCAGCCCACCGGTGTCGTGTGGTCGGCCGACGGTCAGCGTGTCTTCGTGAGCGAGTGCGGCGCGGCGACGGTGGCTGCGGTGGATCCGATCCGTGGCGAGGTGCTGCAGCGCTACGAGGTCGATCGACACCCCGAGGGCCTGGCGCTCGCCGGCGGGCGCAAGTTGCTGCTGGTCGCGAACAGCACCACGCACAGCGTCTCGCTCGTGGACCTGGCCGGGGGCGGCGAGACGACGAGCATCGCCGTGCCCAGGGAGCCACACCACATCGCCGTGACCCCCGACGAGGAGATCGCGGTCGTCGGCAACCTGCTGCCCGCCGGACGGGGCACCGATCCCACTGCCGCCGCTGTCGTCAGCCTCCTCGACCTCGAAGAACGCGTGCACCTCGGAGATGTGCGCTTGCCGCCGGGCTCCACTGCGGTGCGGCAGATCGCGATCAGCCGCGACGGACACTACGCCTACGTGGCCCACGTGCTCGGACGCAACAACGTCCCCTCGACCCAGCTCGAGCGCGGTTGGGTCAACACCAACGCCCTGAGCATCCTCGATCTGCAAGCGCGCACGCGCTACGCGACCGTTCTGCTCGACAATCCCGTGCGCGGCGCCGCAGATCCCTGGGGCGTCGCTCTGGCGCCAGACGGAACGAGCCTCTGGATCTCGCTCAGCGGCGTGCATCAGATCGCCAAACTCGATCTCGAGCGCCTGCACACTTACCTCGCCGGCGGACTGCCCGACGAGCATCGTCTCGCCCGCGCGGAGGACTACAGCCCCGGCACCGAGAGCACCTGGCTGCGCATCAAGCGCGACCCGAAGAACCGCGCTGCACTGGCGAACGACCTCGCTGCGCTGACGGCGGCCGATCTGATCGAGCGCATCTCCATCCCCGGCCAGGGGCCGCGGGGGCTCGCGCTCTCTCCGGATGGCAGCCTGCTCGCGACGGCTGCCTACTTCACTGGAGCGATCGTGCTCCTCGACGCGGAGAGCGGCGAGACCGCAGGCTCCGTCCAGCTCGGGGAGGTCGTCGCACCGGACCGGACACGCCTCGGAGAGATGATCTTCCATGACGCGACCAAGTGCTTTCAGCACTGGCTGAGCTGCGCCACGTGTCATCCCAACGACGGTCGTGTCGACGGCCTCAACTGGGACCAGACGCAGGACGGGATCGGCAATCCGAAGAACAACAAGTCGCTGCTTCAGGCACAGCACACACCACCGATGGACTGGCGTGCGGTCCGCGAGAGCATGGAGCTCGGCGTCCTGACGAGCTTCCACTTCCTGATGCGTGAGCCCGAGCCGGGCGAGGAGGAAGCCGTGCAGGCCTACATCCGATCCCTGCAGCCGTCGCCGAGTCCGCACCTCGACGCGAACCTCGAGCTCACGGCTTCAGCGAAGCGCGGGCGTGAGATCTTCACCAGCGAGGAGGCGCGTTGTTCGCAGTGTCACTCCGGCCCCTACTTCACCGACATGCAGGTGCACGATGTCCGTACGAGAGGGAGCCTCGACCGCTCCGACAAGTTCGACACGCCGAGCCTGGTCGAGATCTATCGCACGGGTCCCTACCTGCACGATGGCTCTGCGGCGACGCTGCGAGAGGTCCTCGTCGACCGGAACCCGAACGACAGGCACGGACGCAGCGCACATCTGAATCCGCAGGAGATCGACGACCTCGCCGCCTACCTGCGATCACTCTGACCTCGGGCGCCATGCTCCCCGAACTTCATCGACGACGCGCGCTCCCGGCGCTCATCCTGCTCCTCGGAGCCGGCGCTGAACCGATTCGCGCTCAGGGCGAAGTCGACGCAACGCGCCGGATCATCGAGAGCGACTGGCAGCGTCAGGAGACCGTGATGCGCGGGTCGGACCACGCGACTCGGGAGGCGCTCGACGGTGTGCTCGCGCGCGGGCGAACCCTCGTCGATTCGATCCGCGCACTCGGAGCCGGTGACGTGGCCGACGCTGCGCAAGTGCAGCTGGCCGGCATCCACCAGCGCCGCGACTTGCCCGGGCAGGCCGATTGGAGTGCGCTGTACCTGGAGGCGCGCTGGATCCTGCGTGAGCTCGCACTGCAGAACCCGCTGCTCGACTTCGACGAGCTGCTCTTTGTCCGGCGCCACTGGCCTCGCGTCGGCCATCAGTGCGCACACCACGTCGGCGAGTCACAGGAGCCTGGGGCCGAGCTCTGTGTCCTCACCGGCCTGTCGCCCGGCGGCAGCGTTCGCGCGATCCTCGGCGAGCAGCTCGCGCCGGGCGGCATCGGTCGTCCCGACCTCTCCTACGACGGCGAGCGGATCGTCTTCCCGTACGCGCCGCCGCGTCCCGAGCCCACGGCGTACGTGACCGGACAGCCCGGTGCCCGCTCAGGCGCCTGCCTCGACTACGACATCTACGAGGTCGGCGTCGACGGTGGGGGGCTCGTGCAGTTGACCACCGACGACGCCGAGGACACCGAGCCCTGCTTCCTGCCGAACGGGCGCGTGGCGTTCAGCTCTTCGCGGGGCGACCGCTTCGTGCAGTGCGGTGACTGGGCGCTCGTCTTCAGCCTCTACAGCATGGCTGCCGACGGCTCGGACAAGCGGCGGATCACCCACGCCAAGGAGGGCGAGTGGTACCCGAGCGTGCTCGACGACGGCCGCATCATCTACATGCGCTGGGAGTACGTGATGAAGGCATACAACACGATCCAGTACCTCTGGACCGTGTACCCGGATGGGTCGCGCGCGCAGCTGGCGTTCGGGGAGCACTTCCAGTTCTCGCGCGGACCGCTCACCTTCATCGAGCCGCGCCAGATTCCCGGAACCGACAAGGTCATCGCGACCGGCGCCGCTCACCACAACAGTGGCGTCGGCCCGCTCTGCATCGTCGATCTCGCCCGCAACCGCGACGCCAGCGGCGGCATGCTGCGCATCACGCCCGAGGTCGGCTACCCCGAGGCCACCGACGACCGAGCGCAGTCGCCCACCGGCTGGTACTCGAGCCCCTGGCCGCTGTCCGAGGACTACTTCCTCGTCGCGCACAGTTTCGACTCGGCGCACAACAGCAGCGAGGGATACGCGCTCTACTTGCTCGACACCGCGGGCAACATGGAGTTGATCTATCGGGACGCGGAGCTCTCTTGCTATTCACCCATTCCGCTGCGTCCACGCAGCCGCCCCGGGCACGTGCCGCAGCTCACCGGTCCGGCGGGTGAAGGGGAGGCCGGGACGATCCTCATGACGGACGTCTACGAGGGCCTCGCCGGTGTCGAACGTGGGACGGTCAAGCACCTGCGTGTCCTGGAGACGCTCCCGAAGCTCGAGCATACCAGTCCGCAGCGTTGCGACGTCGGCGTCGCTTCGGGGTGGGATCCGCGCATGGTGCTCGGCACGGTTCCCGTCGAGGAGGACGGCTCGGCCTGGTTCAACGTGCCGGCCGACCGGCTGATCTTCTTCGAGGCGCTGGACGAGGACTACCTCGAGGTCCGGCGCATGCGCAGCTACACGAACGTCCTGCCCGGCGAGCACGTCTCCTGCATCGGCTGCCACGAGTCGAGCGCGCAAGCACCGCACGGTCGTCGCCCGCGCGCACTCGACAGGCCGCCCGTCGAGATCACACCACCGCCCTTCGGCGTTCGGCCGATGGACTTCGCGGAGCTCGTGCAGCCGCTGCTCGACAATCAGTGCATCCGCTGTCACGACGCCAAGGCGGAGGATACCTTCGATCTGACCGGCGATGTCATGGTGCCGGCACCGGTGTGGCGCGACCACGACCAGGGGCCGCAGCACAACGTCTCGAAGTCGTTCCTGAACCTGCTGGAGCACGTCAGCTACGTGCGACTCTCTGGCTACGACGGGGGCAACCTGCCGCTTCCCGCCTACGCCACCGGCTCGCACGAGAGCTCGCTGATGAGGATCCTGGCGGACGGCCACCACGGCGTCGAGCTGGGCCTCGACGAGTGGCGCTTGCTGGCGGCCTGGATCGACTGCAACGCGCCCTTCCTCGGAAGCTACGACCGGATCGACATCACTCCTCCGCCGCCGCAGCCGCTGAGTCCCGCACCCTACGAGCCAGAGGTCACCGAGGCGCGACGGAAGGAGCTGCAATCCGCGGCGCCGGAGGGGCAGCGCCTCTGCGTCCATCTCGACTGCGGCGCCGAGGTCCGCGTTCCGGCAGAGGCGGGACAGGCAGTGGGTGTTCCCTCACTGCGCATGGTCCGCGGCTCGGCGTACCACTGGTCAGACTCCGCGCAGGCGGCGGCTGCACACTTCGGCTCGATCGTGTTCGACGGAGAGACGGTCACCTTCGTCGCCGAAGGGCTGGAACCGGACAAGCGCTACCGCCTCGGCTTCAGCTGGTGGGACTACGACAGCAGCCGACGAGCCCAGTCCGTCTCTCTCGAGCGAACGACCGATGGAGAACGGAAGCTCGTGCTCGACGCGGTGCAGTTGCCCAGCTACCTGACGGAGCACGAGGAGCCGGCGCAGCACGAGCTCGCCGTGCCCGCGGGGTTCTACCCGGACGGCCGGCTGCAGATCAGCTTCGAGCGCGAAGCAGGAGCCAACGTTGTGGTCAGCGAGATCTGGCTGCTGGAGGACGACCGATGAAACACCTGATGACCTGCACTCTCTGCCTGGGAGCAGGCTCCCTGCTCCTCACCCTCGGTCTCGCGGCCCAGGACATGTCCGGAGATGTCGCCCTCGATGAGGCCATGCTGGAGGCCGACTGGACGAGCGGTGCCACGTTGACGTCAATGCTCGGCGAGGCGGACGGGCTTCGCACGCAAGGCGACGCAGCCGGTGTCTGCGACGGCATCAAGGACGGCGGCTACGGTTGCCACACGGACGGCGGTCCGCAGGCATGGTGGCAAGTCGACCTGGGAGGCTCGATCGAGCTCTCCCGCGTGCTCGTCTTCAACCGCTGCGATCCGGGCGTCGCCAAGCGCGCGGCAGAGCTCGCGCTGCTCGTCTCGACCGACGGCTCCAGCTGGACCGAGGCGTACCGCCACGACGGCAGCGTGTTCTACGGGCAGACCGACGGTAAGCCGCTCTCGATCGACGTCGGCGGACGCGTCGCCCGCTTCGTTCGCGTGCAGCTGCCCGGGGGCGGGTTCCTCCACCTCGACGAGGTCGAGGTCTACGCCGTCGACGACCCGGACCGGAACATCGCCTTCGAGCAACCGGCCGACCAGAGCGGCGTGAGCCAGTGGTCGACGGTCAGCCGGACGGGGCGCGGGTCGTGGCGGCAGGCGCTCGATGTCACCCTCACACGCGGAGCGGAGATCGCCGCACGCCTCGAGCTGTCCTCGGCAGCTAGCGGCGACTCGCGAGCCGAGCTCGAGCACATCGCAGAGAGCCTGGACCGCGCCTCCGACGCCGAGTGCCGCGACCTCTACCTGCGCGCCCGGGGGATCGTCCGCGAGCTGTGCCTGTCCGATCCGGTGCTCGACTTCGACGACCTCCTGTTCACGAAGCGCGCGCCGGGGACCTTCACGCACATGTCCGACCAGTACTACGGCTGGTGGTCACGGCCGGGCGGCGGCGTCTGCATCCTGCGGGACTTCAAGAGCGACTCGCCCGAGCTCGTCGAGCTGACGTCCGCGATGCCCGAGGGGAGCTTCCTGCGACCGGACCTGTCCTTCGACGGCAAGAAGGTGCTGTTCGCCTACGCCCGTTTCCACGAGGGCCTGCGCGACGAGCGCGACAAGGTAGCGAAGGAGCAGCTTCCCGAGGACGGCTTCTATCACATCTTCGAGATGAACGTCGACGGAAGCGACCTCCGCCAGCTGACCCACGGCCGCTACGACGACTTCGACGCCCGCTACCTGCCGGACGGCGAGATCGTCTTCCTGTCGACGCGGCGAGGCCAGTTCTTCCAGTGTGGCAGCGAGAGCGCCGAGGCGACGCGAACGGCGACGTTGCCCGACAGCTACGTGCGCTGCGGCGGCGACGCCTACCGGCCCGTCGCGATCTACACGCTGCACGTGATGGACCGCCACGGCGAGGAGATGCGGCAGATCTCACCGTTCGAGATGTTCGAGTGGACGCCGACCGTCGCCCACGACGGGACGATCCTCTACTCACGTTGGGACTACGTCGACCGTGACAACATGCCGTACATGGGGCTCTGGTCCACCAACCCCGACGGGACGAACGCGCGCATCGTCTTCGGTAACCACGTGCGCAATCCGCACGCGATGTTCGAGGCGCGATCGATCCCGGGTTCGGAGAAGATCGTCTTCACTGCGTCGGGGCATCACTCGATCACGGCCGGTTCGCTCGTCCTGCTCGACCCGAGTCGAGGTTCCGAGGATCCGGGTGCACTGACCCGCTTGACCCCGGAGGTCTGCTTCCCCGAGACCGAAGGCTGGCCGACCACGTACTACGCCAACCCGTGGCCGCTGTCCGAGGAGAGCTACCTGGTCGCGTGGAGCGAGCTGCCGCTGGCCAGCCAGGGCCGGATGAACCCGGTCAACGCGATGGGGATCTACCTGTTCGATGCGACCGGGCATCGCGAGCTCGTCTACCGCGACCCTGCGATCTCGAGCATGTACCCGATCCCGGTCCGGCCGCGACCGCAGCCGCCGGCCCTCGCGAGCACCGTCGACTGGGACGGGCCACAGGAGGGGAACTTCCTGGTGCAGGACGTCTACCGCGGACTGGATGCGGTGGAGCGCGGGAGCATCAAAGAGCTGCGGCTCGTCGGTGTCCCGGTCAAGACGCAGCCGGAGATGAACCAGCCCGCGCTCGGGGTCACACGTGATGATCCGGGCAAGTGCGTGCTCGGCACGGTGCCGGTCGAGGAGGACGGATCTGCGTGGTTCCGCGCCCCGTCGGGCGTCACGCTCTTCCTCCAGGCGCTCGACGAGCGCGGGTTCGCCGTGCAGACGATGCGCACCGCCACGCACGTCCAGCCGGGGCAGACCGCGTCGTGCATCGGTTGCCACGAAGCGGACCGCAGCTCGCCGCCGCCCGCCGTCCCACCGCTGGCTACCCGCCGCGCACCCTCGCGGATCCGCGTCGGCCCCGACGGCTCCTGGCCGATCCGCTTCGATCGACTCGTGCAGCCGCTGCTCACGCGTAACTGTGTCGAGTGTCATGACACGGGCGCGGACACCCTCGATCTGTCCTCGCCCGACGCCGCCTACGGCGAGCTCGTCGACTACGGCAGTCCGAGCCTGCGCGACCAGGTGATGCGCCGCTACAACGAGGGCGCCTCGACGGCCGGTGGTTGCGTGGCGTCGAACAGCAAGCTGCTGGAGCTCTTGCTCGCGGAGGGCGGACACCACGGTGTCGAGCTCGAGGACACCGAGCTCGAACGACTGACGACCTGGATGGACACCTACGCCCAGCGCGGCGGAGCCTTCAGCGACGAGCAGGAGCTGCGGCTCCGCGCATTGCGCACGGAGTGGGTGGACCTGCTCATCGAGCGGCAGTGAGGTGCGCGCTCGCTGCCGCTGCGCTCGGTCTCCTGCTCGGAGCGTGCGTGGCGCCTCAGTCCACGACCACGGCTCGGCCGAACGAGTTCGACGTCGTGTGGGACTCCCCGGGGAACGGTCCCCTCGACTCCATGCCGCTGGGCAACGGCGACATCAGCCTCAACGTCTGGACCGAGCCGAGCGGCGACGTCCTGTTCTACATCGGCAAGACGGACAGCTGGGGGGACAACGGCCGCCTCCTCAAGCTGGGACGTGTGCGCTTCTCGATCGCCGGTGGGGCGCCGCTCGATCCGGGCGAGAGCTTCTCGCAACGGCTGAGTCTGCAGGACGGCAGCGTGTACATCACGCTCGGAGAGGGCGACCACACGGCTGACTTCCGGGTGTGGGTCGACGCCAATCACCCCGTGGTTCAGGTCGAGGTCGAGGGGCGGCGCCCCATCGGTGTGACGGCCACCCTCGAGCCGTGGCGAACCAGCAGGCACGAGCTGCCATCCGCCGAGGTGAGCGATGTGCTGCTCGGATCCGAGACGCCCATCACGGTCGAGCCGGACACCATCCTGCACGGAGAGGATCGGCGCATCGGCTGGTATCACCACAACACCAGGTCGGTCGGCCCCGCCCTGACGGCGACGGTGCAGGGACTCGACGACTTCGACCGCGTCGATCCCTTGCTGCAGCGCACCTTCGGAGCCGTGGTCACGGCGGAGCGCGGCGAGCGCATCGATGATTACCGGCTACGCTCCAGTGCTGCCGAGCAGCATCGCTTCAGCATCCACGTGCACACCGAACCGGCAGCCACACCCGGGGAGTGGCTGGAGAGGATCGACGCGCTCGCCGCCAGCACGAAGCGTCTCGGCTTCGCCACACGGCGCGACGCTCACGAGGCCTGGTGGCAGGCGTTCTGGGACCGCAGCTGGATCCACGTCTCGCGATCGCGGCCACTGCGTCCACCCCCGGTCATTCCCGTCAACGCGTACGAGGGGCGGATCGGCGTCGACCAGCATGGTCACAACCGGTTCAGCGGCGAGCTCGGCCGGGTGAGCATCCGCGGGGAGGCCCTGGACCCGACCGCGGTGCGCGAGCTCGCCGGGCAGCTCGAGCCGTCCGGAGACCAGCCGCCGATCCCAGCGGGCGCGACGATCCGCGACGCACTCACCGTCGAGGCGTGGATCAAGCCGGGCGCAGGGGGGGGCCGGATCTTCGACAAGATCACACCGGGCGGCAGCGACGGTGTGCTGTTCGACGTTCACCCGGCCGGACACCTGCGGGCGATCGTCGGGCGACGGACCCTGACCACTGCGACCCGGGTCCTGAAGCCGGGGGAGTGGACTCACGTCGCGCTGGTCGCGGACGCCGGCGGGATGCGCATCTACCACGACGGCGCCCCCGTGGCCCGCCTGGATGCGAGCCTGCCGGAGGGAAGCGAGGACACCCGCAGCGACGCGCAGATCGTCAGCAACGCGTATGCACTGCAGCGCTTCGTCAACGCGTGCGCAGGGCGCGGGCGATACCCGATCAAGTTCAACGGCTCGATCCTGACCGTGCCGCACGAGGGCCGACCGGGCGATGCCGACTACCGCCGCTGGGGACCGGGGTACTGGTGGCAGAACACACGCCTGCCCTACATCAGCATGTGTACGTCGGGTGACTTCGAGATGATGCGCCCCCTGTTCCGGATGTACGGCCAGGAACTCATGCCGCTGTTCCGTCACCGGACGCAACGCTACTTCGGCCACGACGGCGCGTTCATTCCCGAGTGCATCTACTTCTGGGGTGAGGTCTTCACGAAGACCTACGGGCCCGAGCCCTTCGAGACTCGCGCGGACAAGCTGCAGACGAGTGGCTGGCACAAGTGGGAGTGGGTCTCGGGTCCCGAGCTCGTCTTCATGATGCTCGACTACTTCGAACACACCGAAGATCGGGACTTCCTGAGGCAAACGCTGCTGCCGACCGCCGATGCGATCCTGACCTTCTTCGATCAGCACTACGAGACCGACGCCGCGGGCAAGCTCGTGATGCACCCGTCGCAGGCGCTGGAGACGTGGTGGGACTGCACGAATCCGATGCCCGAGGTCGCGGGCTTGCACGCCATCGTCGAGAGGCTTCTCGCACTGCCGGGTACGGATCATCGATTCCTGGCGGAGTTCCAGTCCAAGCTGCCACCGCTGCCGCTGCATACGGTCGACGGCGAACAGGTGCTGGCCCCGGCGGAGCGCTTCGCAGACAAGCGCAACATCGAGAACCCCGAGCTGTACGCCGTCTTCCCGTTCCGACGAGTCGCGTTCGAGACGCCTGACGTCGAGCTCGGCCTTCGAGCGCTGGATCATCGCAGTGATCGGGGCAGCTCCGGCTGGCGTCAGGACGACATCTTCATGGCCTACCTCGGTCTCGCCGATCGAGCCCGTGACAACCTCGTGCAGCGCGCGCGAAACAAGCATGCGGATTCCAGGTTCGACGCGTTCTGGGGGCCGAACTACGACTGGGTCCCCGACCAGGACCACGGCGGCATTCTGCTGAAAGCCCTGCAAGCCATGCTGCTGCAGACGAGTGGCAAGGAGATCTACCTGCTGCCCGCATGGCCCACGGACTGGGACGTCTCGTTCAAGCTCCACGCCCCTTACCGGACGGTCATCGAGTGCGAGGTCCGCGACGGAGACATCCAGAAGCTGCGCGTTACACCGGCGCATCGACGCGAGGACGTCGTGGTCGTGAATCGGCGGTCACCATGACGCACGCCGACATGTGGGGGGCAGGCTGCTCATCGCGTGGCAATGGGTGGCGCGACGTGACTCGAGACTGCATCGTGGTTGGCGATGACTGAGACAACAGGACTCGACTTCTCGAGGCTGAACCGGCGCAGATTCCTCGAGACCTGCGGCGCAGTGCCCCTGTTCGCCGCCTGGGCGCGGGGGCGCGCACTGCTCGGAGGCGAGGAGCGCATCGAGCGCATCGAGGCCTTCGCGCTACGCTATCCGATGACCGGGCACTTCAAGTTCTTCACCGGACCCCACGGAGCCAAGGGCCGCGCCTCCGTGCTCGTGAAGATCACGACCACGGACGGACTGGTCGGTTGGGGGCAGAGCGTGCCGATCGCGCGATGGAGCTACGAGACCCTCGAGACCGTCGAGACGGTGCTGCGCGAGTACTTCGCGCCGGCGCTACTCGAGCACGACGCGGCCGACATCGAGGGTGCCCACGGAGTCATGGGCAAGGCCGTGGCCAACGGCTTCTCGAGCGGGATGCCGATCGCCCGCGCGGGTATCGACCTGGCGCTGCACGACCTGGCCGGCAAGCGCGCCGGGACCTCGGTGGCTGCCTTGTGGGGGCGCGAGGCGCGCACTCCGTTGCGTCTCAGCTGGACCCTCAACCCGCGCAATCTCGACGAGGTCGAAGGTCTCGTGGCCGAGGGGAAACGGCGTGGCTACCGCGACTTCAACATCAAGGTCGCACCCGATCCGGTCTTCGACGTGGAGCTGGCGCGCCAGGTGAGGCAGCTCGCGCCGGAGGCCTTCCTCTGGGCCGACGCCAACGGTGGCTATTCTCCGGAGGCCGCGCTGGAGGTCGCGCCGAAGCTGGCCGAGGCGGGTGTCGATGTCTTCGAGGCGCCGCTTCAGCCCAATCGAATCGCAGGCTACCAGGCCCTGAAGAAGCAGGGCGCGCTGCCGATCCTGATGGACGAGGGTGTGGTCTCGCCCGTCGAGCTGGGCGAGTTCATTCGCCTCGGCATGATCGACGGCGTGGCCATGAAGCCCTCACGCTGCGGCGGCCTGCAGTCCGCGCGGCGCCAGATCGAGCTGCTCGAGACCGAAGGCCTGATGTGGCTCGGGAGCGGCCTGACCGACCCGGACGTGTCGCTGGCAGCGACGCTGCAGCTCTACGGCGCGTACGGCTTGAAGCACCCGGCCGCCTTGAACGGTCCCCAGTTCGTGACCGCCAGCGTGCTGCGCGAGCCGCTCGCGGTCGTCGACGGCGCCATGACTCCGCCGGACGGACCCGGGTTCGGCGTGGAGGTCGACGAGGACGCACTGCGCGACCTGGTGCGCACGACGCGGGGCGCTGCAGTCGTGGCGTCGGCGGCGCGCTACGCCGGAGAGCTCGACTGGGACGAGGACGGCGCCGGCTCGGTGGCCCTGCGCGCGGACGGCCAGGATCTGTGGCGCTTCCACCACGGCGCCTCGCAGCCCCACGCCTACTTCCATCCCCTGGCCTTGCCGGGAATGGATGCGTTGACGGTCGACGCACCCTCCGACCACGTGCACCACCACGGGTTCTGGTTCTCGTGGAAGTACATCAACGGCGTGAACTACTGGGAGAACGCCGCGGGCAGCGACCGTCCGGCCGGGCGCACCACCTGGGAACGCGTGCGGACCGAGCTGCGCCCCGACCACTCCGCGCGGATTCGCATGCGCCTCTCCTACGCATCGCCCGAGGGTGAGCGCGTGCTCTCGGAAGTGCGCGAGATCGAGCTCTCCTCGCCCGCGGCGGACGGCAGCTACGCCATGGAGTGGACCGGTCACTTCACCGCGCTCGCGGAAGAGGTCGTGCTCGACCGCACGCCGCTGCCCGGCGAGCCCGATGGCCGGGTCTTCGGCGGCTACGCCGGCCTCTCGTTGCGTCTGACCCAGCTCGAGGACCGCGCGGCAGTCACGCCCGAAGGGCCCGTGGTCTACAACGAAGAGCAGCGCTTCCGCGGCCGCGCGGCTGCCTTCGACTACCACGGCAAGCTCGGAGGAGCCGACGCCGGCATTGCCGTCGTGGCAAGTCGCACGAACCTCAACGCGCCGTCGCCCTGGTACGCGATCCGCAGCGGGAACATGAGCTTCTTCTCTCCCGCGGTGATCTGCTATGGACCCCACGAACTGCGACGGGGCGATGGCTTCACGCTGCGCTACCGGATCGTCGTTCACCCCGGCCGCTGGACCTCCGAGCGGCTCCGGCAAGAGCTGCGTGACTGACCTGCTGACCACGAACCCCTCCCAGCCCAGGAGCCACCGATGACGACCCCCCAGATCTCCCGTCGCACAGCACTGAAAGTCGGTGGCGCCCTCGGCGCTTCGGCCCTCCTGTCGGCGCGCCTGGGCGCACTTCCCAGCGCCAACGACACCATCCGCATTGGCTGCATCGGCACCGGCCGCATGGGGCGCGGGGACATGTTCGCCCTGCTCGGGCGCGGCCTGGACCCGACGCTGAACGCGCGCATCGTCGCGGTCTGCGATCCGGACGGGCAACGCGCGAACCTCGCCAAGGCGGACGTCGAGAAGCGCTACGCCGAGAAGGCGCCCGACGCACCGGCGGCGGAGATCGACGTCTACTCGGACTTCCGCGAGCTCCTGGCGCGCGAGGACATCGACGCCGTCACCATCTCCACGCCCGACTTCTGGCACGCTGGACACGGCGTTGCCGCCGCCAGGGCGAAGAAGGACATCTACATCCAGAAGCCGATCACGCTGACGATCGGCGAGGGAAAGATGCTGGTGAAGGCGGTGCGCGAGAACGGCGTGATTCTGCAGACGGGCTCGCAGCAGCGCTCGGACGCGCGCTTCCGTCAGGCCTGCGAGCTGGTGCGCAACGGACGCATCGGCAAGCTGCGCCAGGTCGAGGTGTGGTTGCCGCCGGATCGCGGAAGCGCCAAGGTCACGGACGCCAAGCTGCCGTCGCACTTCGACCACGACCTGTGGATGGGACCGACCGCCGAGCGGCCCTACGCCGAGCTCGGCGTGCACCCGCAGAAGGGCTTCGGCCGCCCGGGCTGGCTGCAACGCCATGGCTACACGCGCGGCATGATCACGGGCTGGGGATCGCACATGAACGACATCGCGCAGTGGGGTCGGGGCACCGACGTCGACTCGGGGCTCACCGAGATCGAGGCCCAGGCGTCCTTCCCCGAGCGCGGCCTGTTCGACGTCCACACGAGCTACTTCGCGCGCGGCAAGTGGGCCGACGGCGTGCCGCTCATCCAGCGCACCGACCCGCAGGCCGGCGTCACCTTCAGCGGCAGCGAGGGCTGGCTCTTCGTGCGGCGCGGCGGCATCGAAGCCGGGCCCTCCTCGATCCTGAAGGAGACCATCGGACCGGACGAGGAGCAGCTCTACGTCAGCGACGACCACTACCGCAACTTCCTCGAGTGCGTGCGCAGTCGGCGCGAGCCGATCTGCCCGGTCGAGGTGGGGCACCGCTCCAACAGCGTGTGCGTGATCACGCACATCGCGATGCAGCTCGAGCGCAAGCTGAAGTGGGACCCGGTCACCGAGACCTTCCCCGGTGACGACGAGGCCAACGCCTTGCTCGACTTCGAGCGCCGGCCGGGCTGGGAGCTGTGATCTGGCCTGCGCGTGCGGGCTTCGCACAGCTCGCTCTCGCCTGCTCGCTCGCGGCCGGCTGCGCGAGCCAGCCGTCGGTCACGGCAGTCCGCGACGACGACGCCGGTCTGCTCCGCTTCGCCATCGGCGACAGCGAGGCCTTCGTCTATCAATACGGGGATGAGTGGGCCATTCCCCACATCTGGCCCCTGCGCAGCCCCTCGGGGCGCTCCCTCCTGGTGCAGCAGACCGAGCCCTTTCCGCACCACCGCTCCCTGTGGATCGTCGACCGCGTGCGACTGGCGGGCGGAGTCGACACGGACTTCTACCACGAGTGGAAGAACCTGCGCGATCCCGAGCGTCCGGAGCTGGGCCACCATAGCTTCATCCGCCACACGGGAATCTCGGACGTGCGCTCGGGCGACGGCAGCGCCGGCGCGACGGCGGAGCTCAGCTGGATCGTGCAGGGCGAGCCCGTGCTCGATCAGAGCATGCACTTCGAGCTCGAGGACCTCGGCGCGGGCGAGTACACGCTGGATCTCTCCTGGGAGCTGCGCGCCAGCTACGGCGAGGTCGAATTTCTCAGCGACTGGGTCCACTACGCCTGGCCGTACCTGCGCATGGATCCCGCCTTCAGCGGCGAGAGCGGCGGCACGCTCAGCGATGATCAAGGTCGAGAGGGCCAGGAGAGCACCAACGGCAAGTACGCGCGCTGGGTGGACTACTCGAACGACGTCGACGGCATCGCAGAGGGCCTCGCGGTCCTCGCGCGGGACGACGGCCGCCCGCGCAAGTGGCTGACGCGCGAGTACGGCACCTTCGGTCCCCGCCGCCCTGACGAGCTCAGCGGCACGCGTTTCAAGCTCCAGCGCGGCGACGTGCTGCACGGCCAGGTCACCGTGCTCGTGCATCGCGGAGACGTGCAGGGCGGCCGCGTCGCGGAGCGCTTCGCATCGACTCCGCGTTGAACGCGCGCGCTGTCCAGAACGCAGCGCGGGCTTCGCTCACGCAAAGCCCGCGCTGGACAAGCATCAAGAGCAGATCGCTGCGGCTCAGTTACATACGGTGAAGCTGAGAGCGTTGCTCAGCCCGACCCCGTACGGATCCTGCGGGTCGCGGAACCAGGCCTGCACGAAGCCCTGGCTGCCCACACCGATGGAGGAGCAGATCCCTGCGGCGTTCATGTCCAGGGAGAAGACGCCTCCGCAGGTGGATAGGTATTCCAAGGTGACGGGCTCCAGTACCCGAGGAGGCCCATAGAGACGGGCAAGGCATGCTTAGGAGTCTACCAGGGAGCGAAAACCATGGGCAGATTGCCTTGGGGAGGGGCGTATCGGGGGTGCTTCG
>DASCMO010000127.1:0-32617 GCA_036010965.1 Planctomycetota bacterium
CCGACCGTGCCCTGGCAGAGGCCGGGGTCGGCCTGGCCGACCTCGAAGCCGTGGCGGTGACGACGCGTCCCGGTCTGATCGGCTCGCTCCTCGTGGGCGTCTCGACCGCCAAAGGCCTCGCCTTCGGCGCCGGCCTGCCCTTGGTGGGCGTGCACCACATCGAGGCCCACATCCACGCGGCGACCATGGAGTGCGAGCGAGCACCCTACCCTTGCATCGCCCTGGTGGTCTCCGGCGGCCACACGGCCCTCTACCGGACCGAGAGCCCCCTCGAGCACACCCTGCTGGCCTCGACCCTCGACGACGCCGCCGGGGAGGCGTTCGACAAGGTGGCCTGGCTGCTCGGCCTGGCCTACCCCGGCGGCCCGGCGGTCAGCGACCTCGCCCGCGAGGGCCGCGCCGACGCCATCGCCTTCCCGCGCTACCGCGCGCGGGACGGAGGCGCGGGCTTCTCCTTCAGCGGCCTGAAGACCGCCGTGCTCTACCACCTGCGCGGCCAGGACGCCCTGGCCCCCACGCCCCCGCCGGAGGAAATCCCCGACCGGGCCGACGTGGCCGCGTCCTTCGAGCAGGCCGTGGTCGATTCCCTCGTGGGCGAGACCCTGAGCGCGGCACGGCGCGAGGGCCTCGAGACGATCTTGGTGGCGGGGGGCGTGGCGTGCAATCGCCGCCTGCGGGAGCAGATGACCCGCCTCGGCAAGGAGGACGGCCGCGCGGTGATCTTCCCCTCCCCGGCCTACTGCACCGACAACGCCGTCATGATCGCGGGCCTGGGATTCGAGCTCCTGCGAGCCGGCCGGACCTGCGGCTGGGATCTGGACGCCAGCCCTCGCTGATCGCGCCCGGCCGCGGCGGCTACACTGTGGGCCCGCCGCACACCAGTGCACACCAACCCGTGAACACCCAAGAGCTGAAACGAATCCTGGAAGCCGTCCGGGAGGGGACCCTCGACATCACCGAGGGCGTCGAGCGCCTGGCGGGGTGCGGCGAGATCGACCTGGGGCACACGCGCCTGGACACGGGGCGCGCCCTGCGCTGCGGCCACCCCGAGGTCATCTACGGCGAGGGCAAGACGCCCACCCAGGTGCTGGAGATCGCCCGCGCTGCGCTCACGGCCCACGATTCCCTGCTGGTCACGCGCGCGAGCGAGGCGACGGCGGCCTTGCTGTTGGCCGAACTCGACGGCGCGCGCCACCACGAACTGGCCCGGGCGATCACCGTGGAACCAGAGGACCTGGCCGAGGAGGGTTCGGTCGTGGTCGTCTGCGCGGGGACCTCCGACCTGCCAGTGGCCGAGGAGGCGGCGCTGACCGCCCGCATGCTCGGAGCGCGAGTGCACACCCTGCCCGACGTGGGGGTCGCAGGCCTGCACCGCCTGCTCGCTCACCTCGACCGTCTGAGAGCGGCGCGCGCCCTGGTGGTGGTGGCCGGCATGGAGGGCGCCCTGCCCAGCGTCGTCGGCGGACTGGTGGACCGACCCGTGATCGCCGTGCCCACGTCCGTCGGCTACGGCGCCTCCTTCGGCGGCCTGGCGGCCTTGCTCGCGATGCTCAACTCCTGCGCGGCGGGAGTTTCCGTGGTCAACATCGACAACGGCTTCGGCGCCGGTTATCAAGCAGCCCAGATCAATCGCATGGTGGAGGTTCCGGCAACATGAGCGAATCGAAGCGTGCCTGGATCGCCGTCGAAAACGGCGTCGTCCTCGAAGGCAGAGCGGCCGGCGCCAGTGGCGAGGCGACCGGCGACCTCGTCTTCAACACGGCCATGACCGGCTACCACGAGATCCTCACCGATCCTTCCTACGCCGGACAGGTCGTGATCATGACCTACCCGCTGATCGGCAACTACGGGGTGGCCGAGGAGGACGCCGAGAGCGGCCGCGCCTGGACGGAGGCCTTCGTGATGCGCGAGATGGCCGCGCGTCCGAGCAGCTTCCGCGCCGACCTCTCCCTCCGCGACTGGCTGCGGGCGCAGGGCGTGGTCGCGATCGAGGGCATCGACACGCGGCGTCTGACGCGCATGACGCGCACGGAGGGTTCCCTGCGCTGTGTCGTCTCCACCGAGGACGGCGACGCCGATTCCCTGGTGGCCAAGGCGCGGGCCGCGCGCTCGACCGATGGCCGGGACCTGGCGTCGGCGGTGACCTGCCCGGAGGCCTACACCTGGGACGCGGCCTACGACGAGTCCTATCCTCGCCTCCTGCCCGCTTTCGAGGGCGAGCGGATCCGCTGCGTGGCCTACGACTTCGGGCTCAAGCGCAACATCCTGCGCAGCCTCGTCCACTGCGGCTTCGACATGACCGTGGTGCCCGCCCACACCCCCGCCGACGAGGTGTTGGCCCGCGACCCCGAGGCGGTCTTCCTCTCCAACGGTCCCGGTGATCCCTCCGCCGTGACCCCCGCCATCGACGCCGTGGCGAACCTGGTGGGCAAGGTCCCGATCTTCGGCATCTGCCTCGGCCACCAGATCCTCTCGATCGTGCTCGGTGCGCGCACGGTCAAGATGCCCTTCGGTCACCACGGGGCGAACCACCCCGTGCGCGACATCCAGACGGGCAAGATCGAGATCACCTCTCAAAACCACTCCTTCGCGGTCGAGCTCGAGAGCCTCCCCGACGAACTGGAGCTCTCGCATCTGAACCTCAACGACGGCACGGTCGAGGGCGTGCGCCACAAGTCCCTGCCCATCTTCAGCGTCCAGTACCACCCCGAAGCCGCCCCCGGCCCCCTCGACTCCGCCTACCTCTTCCACCGCTTCCGGGACCTCGTCGAGGCCCAGCGGGTCTAGACCCTGCGCTCGCGTCAGAGCATCGAGACCGGATCGACGTCGATCAGCACGCGGGTTCGCGCGCTCTCGTCGGCGAAGCGGATCAGGAAGGCGCGGGCGGCGGAGGCGGCGGCGGCGTCCGATCCTCGGGAAGGGAGCTTGAGGAGCAGGTGTCGGCGAGACCGGCCGCGCAGCATGGCGATCGGCGCCGGTGCGGGGCCGAGGAGCACACCGCCGTGCTCGCGGGCGCAGGCCTCCAGGCCTCGTGCGCACAGCGCCGCGGCCTCCCCGGCGCGAGCGGCGTCCTCGTCCTCGAACACGACGCGGATCAGACGGGCGTGGGGCGGGTAGCCCAGCTCACCGCGCAGAGCCTCCTCCTGGGCGCAGAACCCCTCGAAGTCGTTGCGGGCGGCGAGCTGGATGGCCGGGTGGTCGGGAGTGGAGGTCTGCACGACGATGCGCCCCTCCTCGGCCCCGCGACCGGCGCGGCCGGAGACCTGGGCCAGGAGCTGGTAGGTGCGCTCAGCCGCCCGGAAATCTGGGAGGTGCAACGCACTGTCCGCCGCCACGACCCCGACCAGCACGACGTTGGGAAAATCGAGTCCCTTGGCGATCATCTGCGTGCCCACCAGCACATCGAGGTCACCGTTGCCGAAAGCCCCCAGGGTGCGCTCGTAGTCCTCGCGGCGCAGCATGGTGTCCGAGTCCATGCGCGCCACGCGCGCCTCGGGCAGGAACGCGGCGAGGGTGGTCTCGACGCGCTCACTCCCCCCGCCGAGGTAGTGCAGGGCCGGCGCGGTGCAGGCCGGACAGGCCTTGGGAGGCCCGATCTCCTCGCAGCAGCAGTGACAGACGGCCCGGCCGATGCGGCGATGAAAGGTCAGGGTCACGTCGCACTGGCGGCAGCGGACGCTCTCTCCGCACTCACGGCACCACAGGACCGGAGCGAAGCCGCGTCGGTTCAAGAAGAGGATCGACTGCTTGCCCCTCGCGAGGGTTTCCTTCAGGAGCGTCCGCAACCGACGCGAGAAGAGCTTGGGACCCGCACGGTCCGGTTTCTCCTGTCGCATGTCGACGACCTCGATCGCGGGCATGCCGCGGCCACTCACGCGCTTGGTCAGAGACAGTCGCTCGTAGCGCCCCTCGCGGGCGTTCTTCCAGGACTCGAGGGAAGGCGTGGCCGATCCGAGAATGCACACCGCCCCCTGAGCGCGGGCGCGGACGACCGCGATGTCGCGCGCGTGGTAGCGCGGGACGCTCTCCTGCTTGAATGACGGCTCGTGCTCCTCGTCCACGACGATCACGCCCAGATTGGGCACGGGGGCGAAGATCGCCGAGCGCGCGCCGACCACCACGCGCGCCTCGCCGCTGCGCGCCCGCATCCACATGTCGAGGCGCTGGGCGTCGGTCATGCCGCTGTGGAGGATCGCGACATCGCCGAAGCGGGAACGGAACCAGCTCACGGTCTGGGGTGTGAGGGCGATCTCGGGCACGAGCACGATCGCCCCACGCCCGCGCTCGAGGGCGCGCTCGATCACCCGCAGATAGACCTCGGTCTTGCCGCTTCCCGTGACCCCTTGCAGCAGGAAAGTGCCGTACTCCCCCAGATCGAGCCGCTCCACGACAGCGGCCACGGCCACTTCCTGTTCAGCCGAGAGCTGTTCGGGCCGCGCCCGGTCGGGACCGGGCGAGAGCAGGGGATCGGGCGCCGCGACCACGCGCTCGATCGTCACCCACCCGCGGCGTTCCAGGGAACGGCAGGGGTGCTCGCTGATCTTCAAGCGACGGGTCACCGCGCGCAACTCGATCGGCGCGTCGAGCTCCAGCAGGGTCCGAAGCAGGCGGTGCTGCTTTGGAAAGCGATCCTCCACCTCGGCCAGCTCCGCCTCTCCGATGCCATCGCAGACCGCCACGACCCGCACACGGCGCCGGCTCCCCTCGCGCTTGAGTGAGCCCGGGAGGACCGCCGCCAGGGCCTGGCCCCAGGAGCACGCGTAGTAGTCCGCGAACCAGCGCGTCAACTCCAGCAAGCCGTCGTCGACGATGGGCTCGGCGTCCAGGACATCGGCGAGAGGTCGGATGCGACGGAGGTCGAGGTCGCACTCCTTTTCAGTGGCGACCACCACGCCGATCAAGCGCCGGGATCCGAAGGGGACCGCGACGCGCACGCCGGGACGCACCGCGGATTCCAGGGCCACCGGGACCGAGTAGGTGAACTCGCAGTGCAGAGGCCGGTTCAGCGCCACGCGGGCGTAGCCCGCCGGAGCAGCCTCGACCACCTCGGCGGTGGGGAAGAGCAGACCGCGAACAGGTTCGGAGGCGGAGCGGGCCACGGGATCACCCGCAGCTGCAGGGAGTCGCTCGGCAGCGCGGGCAGCCCTCGGCGTACTTGCGGCAGGCCGCCTGCTCCAGGTCCACTCCGGCGATGGAGGCAAGGGTCGCCAGCCAGGCGAGGACATCGGCGAACTCTCCCTCGAGCTCGTCGACTTCGTTGCGCCGCAGGGCGCGGGTGAGCTCACCCACCTCCTCACAGAACCACATGTGCGTGCCCGCCAGACCGCGACTCGAGTCGCGCTCGTAGTAGATGCGCTCGATCAACTCCTGGAACTCGCCGATCTGCACCCTCACGCTCCCCGCTGCGCCGAAGCGATCGTGAGGTCGTTGGGGTAGGGTTGATCGCCCGCGAACCGGGCGATGGCCTCCCCGAGGGCCTCGAGCATCTGCACCGTCGTCCCGCCCGCATTGGCGTGGACGAGCTTGTAAAAGGGTTTCTCGCCGAGCTCGTTGCCGTCCTCGTCCTGCACCGAGACCGGCCCGGTGTTGGCGAGAACGATCCGGTCGCCGGGCTCCAGCACGATCCGCTGGACCTGCAAGGTCCGATCAAAGACGGGTCCCTTGTCGAATCCGAGGGCGATCCCCTCGGGCTGGATGAGGCGCACGCTGCGCTTGGCGGCCACGAAGTGCAGCAGTGGCACCTTGTGACCCGCGCAGGCCACATCGACGGTGTGCGCTTCGGGATCGATCAGCGCGTACATTGCGGTGACGTACATTCCCCGGCGCACATCGTGGGCCAGGAAGCGATTGACGCGCCGCAGCGCCTCCGCGCAGTCCTCGCTGCGGGAGAACTCGCCGCGCAGGTAGGCGCGCGCCGTGGCACCCACTAGCGCGCCCGGCACGCCCTGTCCGCTGACACCGCACACCAGGACGCCCACACGGCCGCCACCGGGCTCGATGAAGTCATGGAAGTCGCCGCCGGGCTGGGGCGCGCCGATGTGGACGCCGCCCAGGTCGTAGCCGTCGCAGGCGGGCACGGCCTCCACGCGCAACGCCTCGCGCACCTCGTTGGCCACCTCCATCTCTCGCTCACGGATGGAGAGCTCGATCTCGACCTCCTGCGCCTCCTCGAGCTCCTCCGCCATCCGGTTGACGGCGCGCGCGAGGTGTGCCACCTCACCACCCGCCTTGACCCGCGAGCGATGCTGCAGGTTGCCACGCGCGATCTGCCGGATGTCGTTGACGATGGCGTTGATCGGCTTCACGACGTGGTTCGAGACGAGCAAGGCGACGAACGCGCCGACGATGATGACTGCCAACGTCATCCCGGTGATCAGGCCGGCGACGCCCTTGCCAATCTCGCCGGGATCCTCGGGGATCATGAAGCGCGCGAGGACCTTGTGCTCGTCCGGCACGCTCTCGTCGCGGTATTCGTAGAACCAGGCCTGGTTCATCTCGCCCCGGTCCATGCCGTAGTTCACGTCGTAGCGCAGGACGTTTGAGTCGCGGAAGATGATGGCCTTCGAGTTTTTTTCTCGCTCGAAGTTGGTGTTCTTGAGCTCGCGGGCTGTGAGCTCCACCCCTTGTATGACCCGCTTCTCTAGCGCCACCGACGAGATCCTGCTGACGGCTTGCATCAGCAGGTAGCCCGCACCCACCATGACCAATGCCAGGGAGAGGCTCATCGTCAGGGTGAACTTCGCCCATAGGGGCAACCCTCCGACACGCCGATCCTGCTCCTCCGCGCGCGTCATGAGGTGCCGATCACGCTCCAGGGAAGATCGCTCAACAGCAACCGGGCAGGCACGATGATCAGGACGAGCCCGTAGAGTCCGGCCACGACATCATCGAGGAGGATCCCGTCTCCGCCGGGGATGGTCTCCATGCGGCGCGCGAGGCGCGGCTTGACGATGTCGAAGAAGCGAAACACGAAGAAGGCGACGACCAGGGTGAGCGGGCTCGGGCCGTTGAACCAGAGCACGCAGATCAGGTACCCGATGACCTCGTCCAGCACGAAGATCCCCGGGTCCTTCTTCCCAGCGTACTCTTCCGCCCAGGTGCCGAGCGAACGTCCGATCAGGTAGATCCCGACGATGGCCACGAGGATCCACAGCGGGTAGAGGGCGGTGGGCGCCAGGGCCCAGGCGATGGCGACGCCGCCGAGGGTCCCCACGGTGCCGGGAGCGAAGGGGGAGCACCCCAGGAATCCGCAGGAGACGATCCCCAGGCGCAGGATGTTCACGAGGGTTCTCCCAGCAGGATGCGACGCGTCCGCAGGGTGTAGGAGATGCCCGACCCGACCGTAGCCGCCAGGGTGGTCCAGACCAGCACGTGGGCCAGGACGGCGAGAGCGTCGTGGAATGCGTCCGGCCAGGCGACGATCTCGGTCACCAGGACCGCACCGATGGTGATGCACTGCATGATCATCTTGAACTTGCCGAACCCGTCGGCGGGAAACTCCCGCCCCACGCTCTCGACGTAGCCGCGGATGGCGGTGACAAGGAACTCGCGCGCCAGGGTGAGCACGACGACCGTCGCGGGCATGAACTCCTGGGACCAGGGCATGATCGCGAGGTAGACCATCGTGCCGACGATCAAGACCTTGTCGACGAAGGGGTCGGCGATACGGCCGAAGGCGCTGACCTGATTGTCACGACGCGCGAGGTAGCCATCGAGGGCGTCGGTCGAGGCCACAACGATGAAGAGCCAGAAGGCGATGTGAATCTCGAGCCGGATGCTCTCCGCCGGCTCGCCGCCATGGATCGCGAAGAGGCCGAAGAGGACCATGGCTCCAACGAACCGTGAGGCGGTGATCCGGTTGGGCCAGTGCTCAAAGATGCTCATCGGGCGCTCACCGTGGCCACGCAGGGCTTGCAGAGCAGGTTGGCGTCCTCATCGATGCCCTCGACGCGCACGCGCAGGACATCGCCCGGTTGCGCGTCCGACTCGCCCACCAGGGCCAGGGCGTCCACTTCCGGAGCGTCCATCTCTCCGCGCGCGACGACTCCGGCGCCCCGATCGACCTCGTCGACAAGGACTTCCAACTCGTCCCCGATGCACTCCGCCTGAGAGGCGCGCAGGAGTTCGTCTCGCACGGCGAGGACTGCGCGCGTGCGGGCCTGCACCTCATCCTGCGGCAAGCGGCCCGCGAGTGCGTGGCTCGCCGTCCCCTCCTCGGCCGAGTAGGGAAAGGCGCCCACACGCGTCAACCGATACTCCTTCAGGAACTGACAGAGTTCCTCCACATCCTCCTCTTCCTCGCCCGGGAACCCCACCAGCAGGGTGGTGCGAAGGGTGAGGCCGGGCACATCGTCCAGCAGGCGATCGACGATTCTCCGCAGCTGTTCGCCGCTGCCGTGGCGACGCATGGCGCGCAGCACCGGCGTCGCGACATGCTGGATGGGCATGTCCAGGTAGGTGGCGACGCACGGATGTTCGCGGAGAACGGTGGAGAGGCCCTCGGGGAGGCGATTGGGGTAGGCGTACATCACGCGCACGCGGTACAGGTCGGGGATGTTCGCCAGGGCTTCCACCAGGTCGGGCAACTCGCCCTGCCCGTCGCGTCCCCAGGCGGTCGAGTCCTCCGCGACGAGCACGAGTTCGCGCACACCGCAGGCCACCAGCTCGCGTCCCTCGTCCACGAGGTCCGCGAGGACCTTCGAGCGATGCGGGCCGCGGATCGAGGGAATCGTGCAAAAGCTGCACTGGTGGTCGCAGCCATGGGAGATGCGCAGGAACGCATAGGAACCGGGCGTGGAGAGGAGCCGCCCGCCCTCGCGGAGAGGCTCGCGCTGGGCGGGGCCCTCCAGGTAGTCGGGTACCGATCGGCCGTCGGTCAGCTCGCGCAACGAGCGGGCGAGGGCCGCGTAGTCGGAGATCTCGGCGAACAGATCGACCTCGGGCAACTCCTCCCGCAACTTGCGTCGGTAGCGTTGAACGAGGCAACCCGCCACCACGACGAAGCCGATCTCTCCGCGCCGCTTGCGCTCCAGGAGACCCCGGATGACCTCAAGGGATTCCTCGCGAGCCGGGCCGATGAACGAACAGGTGTTGACCACCACGGCCTGGGCCGCGCCGGGGTCATCGGTGACGACCAAGCCCTCCTCCGCCATCCGCCCGAGGATCAACTCCGAGTCGATCAGATTGCGGGCGCAGCCCAGGTGGACGAGGGAGACGAGGCGGTGGTCACTCACGGCTTGGACGGTCCTGACGGAGAGTCGGGGCCGGGATTGTAGCCCCTCGGCGCCCTCCTAGGAGCCGTCGGCGAGGGCGAGCCACTCGTCGCGGCTCATCAGGATCTCCCGACTCTTGCCGCCCATGTAGGGTCCGATCAGGCCCCGCTCCTGGAGTTCGTCCAGGAGGTGACAGGACTGGTCGAAGGTGAGGTCGAAGCCGCGCTGGAGCATGGAGACGGCCACCCGCTCCCGCTCCAGGAAGAGGCACCCGGCCTTCATGAGCAGATCCCCGGTCAACTCGGGAGCGGGCTGGGGCTCCAGGACCACCTCGCGCTCGCCCGCGTCAGCCGGCTCGCCATCGTCCATGACCGGCTCGCCAAACAGGTCCCGCTGGAGGTCGCCCGCGGGCTCCTCAGCGTTTTCCTCCTCTTCGGGCTCTTCTTCCTCGCCCTCCTCCTCGTCAAGCTCGGCGGCGTCCTCGAGCTCCTCGGAGTCTTCCTCCTCTTCGAACTCCTCTTCCTCGCCCTCCTCCTCCTCCTCCAGCTCGGCGGCGTCCTCGAGCTCCTCGGGCTCCGAGTCGTCCTCCGAATCTTGCACCTCGACCTCCTCCCGTTCCCAGGAGGGGCGAAGAGGAGTCTGGTCGAGGGGGCGGCCCGTGCCGCTCTCGCCGTCGCTCAGCGCTTCTTCGGCCGCGTCGTCTTCGCGGTCTGCGGCGGCACGCTCTTCGACTTCGTCGGCAGCCAGATGTGCGTCAGGGGCGTCGACGGAGGACGGACCGTCCTCGTCAACTCCCGACTGCACGGAAGCCACTTCACGCGTACCTGTGTTCGTTCGTTCGAATCCATCGTCTGTATCGAGGGCCTGAGCCCCCGCGGGAACCTCGCCACTGAGACGAACATCCGCCGGGTAGGAGGAAGAAGGCTCCTGCCAGGTGCCTTCCGTTGTTTCCGTCTCGGGTGCGTAGGTCGGTCGAGTGGGCAGCAACGCTTCGGCCTCGTCGGCCGTGACCGCATCCGCGCACTCTTCCCTTGGAGCGGCTGATACCCACCGAAAGTTCCCTGTTTTCGTAGAAAACCAGCCTATATCCCGAATCCAGGCGAACCAGGTGGAGGCTGCGATGACCACGGCTCCCAGGATGATCCCAAGCGCCGATCCCACGGAACTCGCCAGGAGCCCGCCGGTCCCCGCGCCCAGGGTTCCCCCTGCCCCGGGGACGGCGGCGCCCGCGAGCATCGCCAGCCCCGCGGCGCAACCCGTCAGTCCCAGCACGCTGATCAGGGCGTTCCCGCCACGCCCGAACAGGAAGGAGCGGATGCCTATGACGGCGAAGCCCGCCGAGAGGAGCAAGGCGGGCAGCAGGCCGACCCCGTCCATCACCGTGCGCGCCAGAGCAGAGGTCCCCGCTGGCTCGGCGGGCACGCCGCGCAGGACAGCCGCGCCGAGCACTACGACGAAGAACGAGCCGGGCAGGAACAGGGCGAACAGGCCCAGCCACTCTGCGGCCGAGACTTCCTTGGTTTGCTTGTCATTCATCTTCTTCACTCGTCGGCGTTCGAAATCTCAGCGGACATACCGGTCTGTTCTTCCCAGTCCTTCAGGGTGATCATGATCTCGCGCGACTTGCTGCCTCGGTGGTCGCCCAGGATGCCCTCCTCGGTCATCTGGTCGATGAGGCGCGAGGCCCGCGTGTAGCCAACGCTCAGAGCCCGCTGGAGGAGACTCGCGGACCCACGGCGCGTCTTCAGCACCACCCGCACGGCCTCGTCCCACAGGGGGTCGTCGGGGCCGCTACCCACGCCGCCCGCACCGGGTTTCGCCGTCCCCGTGGCGCACTGTACGATCTCCTGATTGAAGGTCGGTGCGGAGTCCTGGCAGACGAAGTCCACGACGGCCTGCAGCTCGTGATCCTCCACCAGAGCGCCCTGCACGCGCCGGATCGTGGAGGTCTGCGGCGGCGTGTAGAGCATATCCCCGCCGCCCAGGAGCTTCTCCGCTCCCATCGCGTCCAGGATCACCCTGCTGTCGATCTTGCTGGCCACCTGGAAGGCGATGCGCGTCGGAAGGTTGCCCTTGATGACGCCCGTGATGATGTCGGTGGAAGGCCGCTGCGTGGCGAGGATGACGTGGATTCCCACGGCGCGCGACTTCTGCGCCAAGCGCGTGATGGCCGATTCGGCTTCTTTCTTGGACACCATCATCAGGTCGGCCATCTCGTCGATGACGACCACGATGTAGGGCAGGTGGCGCGGCGTGCGCTCCTCGCTGAAGTGCTCACCGATCCTATCCCGCAGCTTATCCTCACCCAGCGCGTTGAAGTCCTTGATGCTACGGACGCCGGCGTCCTTGAAGAGCTCGTAGCGCCCTTCCATCTTCTCGACCAGCCAGTTCACCACATTGGCCGCCTGACGCGCGTCGGTCACGACCGGCAGCAGCAGGTGGGGCACCTTCGAGAATATCTGCAACTCGACCATCTTCGGGTCGACGAGGACCATCTGCACATCGTGAGGCGAGCGCGTCAGCAGCAAGCTCGCCAGGATCGTGTTGATGCAGACCGACTTGCCCGAGCCCGTCGTACCAGCGATCAACAGGTGCGGCATGCGCGAGAGATCCTCGACGACCGGTGTGCCCTCGGCGTCCATGCCCAAAAACAGCGGCAGAGGCATGAAGCTCTTGTCGTAGGCCCGCTTGTGGATCAGCTCCCGTAGGCGAACGACGCGACGCTTCTTGTTGGGAACCTCGATCCCCACCGTCGACCGGCCCGGAATGGGCGCGATGATGCGCACGCTCTGGGCCTTGAGGGCGGCCGCGATCTCCTGGCTCAGCTGGGTGACCTTGTTCATGCGAGTACCCTGGGCCACGGTCAGCTCGAACAGGGTCACCGCCGGCCCGACCTGAGCCGCCACGACCTCGGACTCGACCCGAAAGCTCTTCAAGGCGTTCTCGAGCTTGGTGGCCGCCGCCTTGAGGTCCCCGGCCACGGCCTCGCTTCCGCCGGGGGCTTCGAGCAGGTCGAGGGGCGGAAAAGTCCAGGGACCGCGCGGGGGCGTCGGAGTCTCGTAGGACAGGGCTCCCACGCGAACGCCGCTCGCAGCGGCAGTTCGCGTGCGCTTCTTCGGCGCGGGAACAACCTCGCGCTCGGGGAGGTCCTCTTCGTCCTCTTCCTCTTCCTCCTCGTACTCGTCTTCCCCTTCCTCTTCCTCCTCGTACTCGTCTTCCTCTTCCTCTTCCTCTTCCTCCTCGTACTCGTCTTCCTCTTCGTCCTCGTACTCGTACTCGTCTTCGTCGAGCTCCTCCTCATCGGAGGGAGTCGCAGCGCCCCGCGCAGAAGAGGATGCCTCGTCTTCCTGCTTGAGATCGCGGGCGCTCAAGAACTCCCAGAGGCCCGCCAGGAGCCGACCGAACCAGCGCAGCACGGCGGCGCCGAGTCCCTCCCCGCGCTTCTCACGCCGCTCCCGGGCCCAGGCCGCCAAGGACTGGATCGCCGGATAGAAAGCCATCTCGGTGGCCAGGGTGAACGACACCAGGAGCAGCAGGGTGAGCAAGATCCACAGACCGGGCATTCCGAACTTCGGAACCAGGACATCCTGCACGGTCACCAGCGCCAGCCAGCCCCCCGGTCCGTAGGGAAAGCGCGCACTCACCAGGCTGCCCTGCCCTTCCGCGATGCGGTGCTCGGCGCTCAGCTCGGGGCCGATGCCCAGCTGGATCATGAAGCTCGCGCAGAGGACGAAGCAGACGCCGCCGAACAGGCGCAACGACGGCCACGCGACCTCCTTGCGCGCCAGGAGCACGAAGCCCCATGCGAGGCCCAGGAGGGCGACCAGGTAGGCGCCCCAGCCGGCGACGAGCAGGGCGCCGTGAGCGAACCAGAAGCCGGCCTGCCCGCCCCAGTTGCGGCCCGCCGCGTCGGGACTGTCGATCGGCGCGTGGTGGCTGACGATCGAGACCAACAGCCACAGGGAAGCCCCGATCAGGACCAGGCCCTTGATCTCCTGCAGGCGCTCGGAGACCACCTCATCGACCGGTCGGCCGAAGAGGAACCCGGCCACGAGCTGGCGCAGGCGTGACAGCCTGCCGCCCGAACGACCTCTCTTCTTGCCCCTGCGCTTGCCCTTGCCCCTACGGGCCATGTCTCCGTCCCTTCTCCTTGCCGGCCGGCTCCCTGCCGGCGCCTCGCCGTGTTTCAGTACGCTGTGTTTCGACGCGCTCGAGGGCGCCGGCACCCGGCCACCCTCAGCGCTCGACGCAGAGCCCGACAAGCACGCGCGCGATCCGGTCCTTGCTCAGATCGGCGAGTTCCCGCCGGCTCCCGTCCCTGCCCAGGATCCTCACACTGGCGCGGGTGGCATTCAAGGCCGAGCTGTCATTGAGGACGATGTAATCCGCCCCTTTTCGCGCCATTTTCGCCCGCGCGCGGCGCACGCCGGAGCTCGTTTCCAGGGCGAACCCCACCACCAGGCGCTCTCCCTTGCGCCGGGCCACGGTGGCCAGGATGTCCGGATTGCGGACCAGCTCCAGGCTCACCCGGCGGCTCCCGGCGTCCTTGGCGCGCCACTTACCCGATAGCCGTCGCGCCGGCCGCCAGTCGGCCACCGCCGCGCACATGTAGAGGGCGTCGGCCTCGGAGAACTCCGCGCGCACCGCCGCCAGCATCTCGCGCGCGCTGACCACGTCAATCCTGCGCACTCCGGGGGGGGTTTTCTGGTGCACCGGGCCGCTGATCAAGGTCACCCGGCACCCCGCCCGCGCCGCGGCCCGGGCGATGGCGAAGCCCATGCGACCGCTGGACTCGTTGGACAGGTAGCGCACCGGGTCCACGTGCTCACGCGTCGGCCCGGCGGTCACGACCACCCGCGGTCGCCGGCGGCGCCCTGCGCCCGGCGAGCTCATCGAGCGAGCAGCGATGCCAGGCGGGCGACGATCGCCTCCGGCTCGGCGAGCCGCCCGGGGCCCTCGTCGCCGCAAGCCAACACGCCTTCCTCGGGCTCGATCAGGGTCCAGCCGTCCTCGACGAGCGCCTCGATGTTGCGCCCCACGGGCGGGTGGGCGAGCATGTTCGGGTTCATGGCGGGACACAGGACCCGCGGGCGCTCGGCGGGCAGGGCCATGGCGGTCGTGGTCAGCAGATCGCCGCCCAGACCGTGGGCCAAACGGCCGATGACGTCGGCGGTGGCGGGCGCCAGCACCAGACACTCGCCCCAGCGCGCCAGCTCGATGTGGTCCATCGCGCCCTCGCGCGTGGGGCCGAACTCGTCGCAGGCGGCCGGTTCGCCGGTCACAGCCTCGAACAGCTGGAGACTGACGAGCTCGGCGGCCCGCGGCGTCAGGATCGCGCGCACCGAGTGCCCTGCCTGGGTCAGGCGACTCGCCAGATCGCAGGCCTTGTAGGCGGCAACCGAAGCGCTCACGCCCAAGAGGATGTGGCTCACGCCGACACCTCCCCCAGGGGACCGAGCCCGATCAGGCCGCGGACCTCCTCCAGCGCCCGCTCGAGGTCATCGTTGATCACGACATGATCGTACTTCACCCGCTCGCGATCCTCGTCCTCGGCCTTGGCCAATCGGCGCTCGACCACTTCGGGGAGGTCCGTACCGCGGCCCACGAGGCGCCGGCGGAGCTCCTCGCCGTCGGGAGGGACGATGAAGATGGAGAGACCGGGGATCCGCTGGGCCCGGATCTGATTGGCGCCCTGGACATCGATCTCCAGCAGAAAGATGTGCCCGGACTCCAGGGCGGCGTCCATCTGGGCGGAGAGGGTCCCGTACATGTGGCCGTGGACCTCGGCATGCTCCAGGAACTCTCCGCGCCCCCTCCGCTCGGCGAACTCCTCGGGGGTCAGGAAGAAGTAGTCGCGCCCGTCCACCTCGCCCGCGCGCCTTGGACGCGTCGTCGCCGAGATGGAGAAGACCAGGCGCGGGTCCTCCAGTAAGGCGCGGCAGACCGTGCTCTTGCCCGCTCCCGAGGGACCGGAGATCAGCACCATCTTGCCCTCGCGCAGGTCGCTCACGGCCCCTACTCGATGTTCTGGACCTGCTCCCGCAGGCGTTCGACACAGGTCTTGAGGTCCACCACATCGTGGGCCACGCGCGCGTCGTTGCACTTGGAACCGACGGTGTTGGCCTCGCGGTTGAGCTCCTGCACGAGGAAGTCCAGCTTGCGCCCTACTCCCCCGCCGCGGTCCAGGATGACGCTCGCCTCATCGAGGTGGCTGAACAGGCGCGTGACCTCCTCGCTGACATCGGAGCGGTCGGCGATCATGGCCAGCTCCCGCGAGAGGTCCTTCGCCGGCACATCGCACACGCCGCCCATCAGCTCGGCAACGCGCGCACGCAGGGACTTCATGTGTCCCTTCACGACACCGGGCATGCGTCGCTCGATGCGGCGAGTGATGCGCTCGATCGCGGTCAGGTGTTTCTGCAGGTCCGCTTCCAGGCGCGCCCCCTCGGCCTCGCGCGCGGCCAGCAAGGAATCGAGCGCCTCGCCGCAGGCCTTCATCACCAGGCGCGTCTCGCGGCGCCGTCGGGCCTCGTCGGAGTGCGTCCCGATCACCCCCGGCAACTGCACGATCGCCGACATGCCCAGGTCGTCTTTCAGGCCCAGGTCGCGTGCGGTGCGAGCTATCTGGCGTCGATAGCGTCGGGCAACTTCGGTGTTCACGAACACCTCCTCGGGCGCCGCGGCGCGCGAGAGATGCACATGCACGGCCAGCGCCCCGCGCGCCACTTTCTTGCGGATCAGGGCCTCCACGCGCGGCTCGAGCTCGGCCAGCTCACCGGGGAAGCGGTGGCGGATCTGCAGGAAGCGATGATTGACGGAGCGGATCTCCACCCGCACGTCCAGCCCGCCGGTCTCGGCCTCCGACAGGCCGAAGCCTGTCATCGAACGGATCAAAGGCCTCCTCCGGCGAACGCCGTGCGGCTTCCGGGCTTGACGGCCGTGCCACCCGCGGCGCACAGGGGGCACTCGGCGGGTTCCCAGACCTGGACCTCGACCTCCGCCAGGCAAGTCAGGGGGAGCGGTTCGTCATCGAACGGATTCCCGCCCGAGCGGTTGATCATTGAGCCCACGCCGACCGGGAGACCGCCATGGGCCCGCACGACCTCGAGAGCCTCACGGGCGGAGCCGCCGGTCGTCAGCACATCCTCGACCACCAGGCAGCGCTCGCCCGGCTCGAAGCGGAAACCGCGTCGAAGGGTCATCACGCCCCCGACGCGTTCAGTGAACATCGCCCGGCGATCCAGAGCCCGCCCGACCTCCTGGGCCCACACGACTGCGCCCATGGCGGGGCCGACGACCACGTCCACTTCGAGGTTGAAGCGATCGGCGAAGGCGAGCGCCAGGGCTCCGGCCCGTCGGGGCTGGGAGAGCACCAGGGCGCACTGGAAGTAGCGGTCGCTGTGGAGTCCCGAGGAGAGCTCGAAGTGCCCCTCAAGCATGGCGCCGGTCTGGCGGAAGTGGTCGAGGACCTCGTCGGTCTGCACGGGTCTAGTTCCCGCCCACGGGCGCCTCGGGCACGCCTCCTCCGAGAGGATCGACCACCGAGGCACTGCCCTCCATGCGGTTGATGATGTGGATCAGGAGAGCGCTGACGAGGAATACGCTGGCAGCGACACCGGTGAAGGTCTGGATGCCCCGCGCCTTCACGCCGAAGGTCTGCTGGCCGGCCTGGCCGAGGGCCTCGCCGAAACCCCCGCCCTTACCCTCCTGGAGCAGGATGACGACGATCAGCACCAGCGCCGAGAGGACGAAGACGAGGTAGAGCGAGATGAGGAGGAGGTTCATGGAGGCTGAGAATGTGCGGCTCGGTGGATCGGCAGCGCTGGGGTGGGTCGTCTGGGGGCCGCGCGATCGGCTACCCGCTAGAATTCGATGATCGGGAGGAAGGACTCGGGCTTCAGCGATGCGCCCCCGACCAGGGCGCCGTCGACATCGGCGGCGGCCATCAGTTCGGCCACATTGTCCGGCTTGACGCTGCCACCGTACTGGATCCGGGTCGCCGCGGCGACCGATTCGGAGTACAGACCCTCCAGAAGGCCCCGCAGATAGGCGTGCACCTCGCTGGCCTGGGCGGTCGTGGCCGTGCGGCCCGTGCCGATGGCCCAGACGGGCTCGTAGGCGACGGTCACGCGTTCCATGCAACCCTCGTCGATGCCCTCGAGGCCCGCCCGGAGCTGGCCGGCGACAACCTGTTCGGTGCGGCCCGCCTCGCGCTCCTCGATCGTCTCGCCGACGCACAGGATCACGTCCAGGCCGACGCCGAGGGCGGTGTGCACCTTGCGGCAGATCAGCTCATCACCCTCGCCGTAGACGTGGCGGCGCTCGGAGTGGCCGATCAGAACGAGCTCCGCTCCCACATCGGCCAGCATGGCTGCGGACACCTCTCCGGTGAACGCGCCGCTCTCCTCGTCGCAGCAGTTCTGCCCGCCGACGCGGATGGGCGAGCCCATCAGGGCGCGGGCGATCTCGTCCACGTAAACGGAGGGAGGGAAAACGGCCACGTCGATGTCGCGGCGATCACCCATCCGCTCGCGCAGCACCTCCACCAGCTCGAGCGCCGCGCGGCGGTCGAGGTTCATCTTCCAGTTGCCTGCGAGGAACGGGGTTCTCACGGTGCGGCGCCTCCTCAGAGCGCGGGCTCGGGAGTCGAGGTCTGGTCGGCGGGGATAACGAAGGTGGCCTCATCCATGTTCGCGATCGCCTCGGCGTCGCGCCGGATCCGACCCAGCTCGTTGAGCGAGATCGCCTGCTGGCCGTCGGAGTGGGTCTCCTCGGGTCGCGGGTGCACCTCGATGATCAGGCCGTCGGCTCCCGCCGCCATGCCGGCGCGGGCCACGGCGCGCACGAGCTCGCTGCGACCGGCGGAGTGGGAGGGGTCGACGATCACGGGCAAGTGCGTCTCGCGGGCGAGGAAGGCCACCGCCCCGACATCGAGCAGGTTGCGCGTGCAGTCGTCGAAGCTGCGCACGCCTCGCTCACAGAGGACGACCTGCTCGTTACCCGTAGAGAGGATGAATTCGGCGGCCATCAAGAACTCACGAACGGTCGCGCCGAAGCCGCGCTTGAGCAGCACGGGCTTCATCGTCCGGCCGACCTCCAGGAGCAGCGGGCTCGAGGCCATGCTGCGGGCGCCAATCTGGATCATGTCCGCCACCTCGGCCACGGCCTCCACATCGCGCGTGTCGAGCACCTCGGTGACCACGCCGATGCCAACCTCCGCGCGCACGCGCGCCAGCATCTCAAGCGCCGGCCGCCCCAGGCCCTGGAAAGAATAGGGCGAGGTGCGCGGCTTGTAGGCGCCGCCTCGCAGCAAGGTCGCCCCGCGGGCGCGGACGCCGCGGGCGATGTGCAGTAGGGCTTGCTCGTCCTCCACCGCGCAGGGGCCGGCGATCAGGGAGACCTTGCCCGCGCCGAAGCGGGCCTCGCCGGCGCGCACCTCGGTGGGCGAAGCGCCCGGGCTGGTCTGGTGCAGCTCGCGCGCGTCGCCGGTCGAGAGGACCTCCGCCACGCCCGCCAGATCCTCGAGCAATGAGCGGTCCTGGGGCTGGCCGGTGCCCTCGAGCTCGAGCAGCAGCCGGTCGGCATCCAGGAAACGCGCGGCGTAGCCCAGCTCCCTGGAGAGAGCGAGGATCGTCTCGATCTGGTCGGGCACAAGGCCCTTGCGCAGGCGGACGAGCATGATGCTCCCGGAAACGACCCCTGGAATCCGGTGCGACCGGACCAGTGGAATGCGGGAGAGAACGCGGCAGTATAGGCTCCTGACCCGGATTTCATCAATCGCCCCCGGCGCGATCCGGGCCCGAAACCAACGGCGAAGGGGGAAGGACGGGAAGCCGAGACACCCATGGACGAGACCCTCGAAGCACTGCTGGCCCTGGCGCCCCTCGACGCCCTCCCGCGCACGGGCTGGGTGCAGCACGGCATCGGAGCACCCGAATCCGTGGCCGGCCATCTGGCGGCCACGGCCCTGGTGGCCCTGGCCCTCGCCCCACGCGTCGAGCCGGGCCTCGATGTGGACCGCTGCCTGGCTCTGGCCCTCGTGCACGACGCCCCCGAAGCCCTGATCGGGGACCTGCCGCGCGGCGCGCAAGATCGGCTGCCCCCGGGCGCGAAGGCCGCGGCGGAGGAGGCGGCGGCCCGCTCGCTCCTGGCCCCTCTCTCCCCCGTCGCCCTCGCGCGCTTCAGGGAGTTCGCGGCGGGCGAGACACGCGAGGCGCGCCTCGCCCACCTCTGCGACCGGCTCGCACTGGGCGTCCGGCTCCTGGCCTACCTGCGCGCCGGCTCGCGCGGACTGGAGGAGTTCACGGGCGGCCTGGAGGCCCTCGACTGCGCCGAGTTCCAGCCCGCCGAAGACCTGCGCCGGGCGCTGCTGGCCGCGATCGGGGAGCAAGGGTGAATTCCACGTCGCGCGAGAGGATGCTCTGGGCGTGAAGAAGCTCGGCCTGATCCCGCCCGTCCTGGGACTTGGTGTGCTCGCCGCCGTGGTCGGCTGGCGCGCATTCGAGGACCCCGGGATCTCCCTCCCGCCCTTCCCCGACCCGCCCCCTGTGACGATCCCCGGCTTCGAGCTGCAGCTCGGCAACGCCCGCATCGCAGGCGTCGTGCGCGGAGCCGACGGCCGCGTGCTGGTGGACGCTCTGGTGTCCCTGCGCGCCGGGGAGGAACCTCTGTGGACCTACACGGACGCCGAGGGGCGCTTCGCCCTCTCCAACGTGTCCCCCGGACCTGCACGCATCACGGTCCTGGCCCGCCGCTACCACGCGCGCGAGTTCGACGTCCTGGTCCCGGACGAGGCCCTCGCCCTCGATCTCGACGAGGCGCTCGCGCCCATCCCCGAGCTCCCGCCCCTCGACCGCGCGACCCTGGACGGAACCCTCGCCCCAGCCATCGCCGGTCGAGGCGTGGCCGGGTACGAGGTGCTCTTGCGTCCCGTGCTGAATCCCGATCGCTTCGGCTCCCCCGTCGAGCGCAGGACGCGTGTCGGCGCCGATCGCTCCTTCCACTTCCCCGACCTGATCCTGGGCGAGTACCGCGTGACCCTCCTGCCCCCCTGGGCCACGGGCGGCACCTGGCCGAACCTCGCGGACGCCGCCCGACGAGCCCACATCCACAGCTTCGCCTCAGCCGGCCGGCCGCTCGAACTGCTGGCGTCGGCGGGCGAGGTCCACGGGCGCCTCGTCGATCCCTCTGGGGCCGGGATCTTTGGAGCGCTGGTGTTCATCCACCCAGCGGATCGCGAGGGGCGCCCCTGGCCTCCGACGACGACGGCCGAGGACGGGACCTTCACCATCGGCGATCTGCCTCCCGGCGCCCATCGTCTGCGAGTGGTCGCCGGCGAGGCTCGGAGCGAGCGGGAAGTGCAGGTCTCCGCGGGCTCCACCCTCGAGATCGACCTGGCGCCCCTCGAAACCCGCGCGGGTCGCTGAGGCGCGAGCTCAGGACCCCGCGTCTGGGGCGGCGGCGGCCTCCCGCGGGGGGATGCACGCCATCGCGCGCTCGGCGAGGGCGGCGATCGTGAGCGAGGGATTGGTGCCGAGGTCGGCGGAGACCGCCGAGCCATCCACGACCCACAACCCCTCGTAACCGAAGACCCTCTGCTCGGCATCGATCACGCCCTCGGCGGCATCGACGCCCATGCAGCAACCTCCCAGGACGTGCGCGGTGGCGGGACGGTTCAGGATCGTGTCCAGGGCCAGTGAGGTCGCAAACCCGCCGCTCCTAGACGCCAGTCGCTCGGCGAGGACATCCGCCTCCGGGATCGTGCGCACCGGCGGCTCGCCTCCATCGAGGGCCGTGCGCAGGTGGCCGGCCCTGCGCATGCGCAGGGAGAGACCGCTGGTCCCCATGTAGAGCATCAGGAACGAGTGCCGCGCCAGATCGGGCACAAGGGCGGCGCGCAGGGCGGCGACGGGCCGACGCAGGACGGCCACCAGGGAGCGCGCAAGGCGCGTGGGCAGGGACCCCTCCCCCGGCGCGTGGGGCATGAGCAACAGGCGGAAGAATCCCGAACCGGCGCCATAGCGCACGACCTCGAGGCCGGCGCCGCCCGGGAGACCCAGGCGCGAGCCGATGGCCACGCCGCGCGAGAGGTCCTCCTCAGGATCCGGGCAAACCACACCGATGAGCGCCTCCGAGTTGGTCCGCACCGTGCGGCCCAGACGCTCCGAGAGGGCCGGCAGGCCGTCGGGATCGGCCTTCATCGCCAGCAAGAGGTCGAGGGTGCCCCCGACCCCCCCGGCGAGCACGACGCGCCGGGCCGTGAACACCCGCTTGACGCGATGGAGCAGCGAACGCCCTTCCTTGACCTCGACGCGGAAGCCGCCGCCCGCGAGGGGCCGGAGACCGACGACCTGCGAATCGGCGTGCAAGGTGAGACCTCGCCGCCGGGCCAGCCAGAGATAGTTGCGATCTAGGGTGTTCTTGGCGCCGTGGCGGCAGCCGGTCATGCAGGCCCCGCACAGGGTGCAGCCCGTGCGGGGCGGCCCCTCGCCCCCGAAATAGGGGTCATCGACGGTCTCACCGGGCCGGCCGAAGTGCACGCTCACCTCGGTCGGCGCCCAGTCATCGGGAGCCAGCCCGCGCAGCAAGCGGTCGGAAGAGGTCGTCTCCGGCGTCGCCGTGGCGCCCAGCATGCGCCGCACCTCGGCGTAGTGCGGCGCCAGCTCGCGTTGCCAGTCGGCCAGGTGAGCCCACGAGGGAGCCTCGAAGAAGGACGGATCGGGCTCGGAGAGGACGTTGGCGAAGACCAGCGAGCCGCCGCCGACGCCGACCCCAGAGAAGGCCGTCAGGTGACGGAAGAAGCGCATCTGGAAGGGCCCGCGCCAACCCAGGAGCGGAGCCCACAGCCAGCGCTTCAGGTTCCAGTTCGTGCGCGGAAAATCGGCCTCCGAGAGGGCGCTCCCCTTCTCGAGCAACAGCACGTCGTAGCCCTTTTCCACCAGGCGCAGGGCCGAAACGCTCCCGCCGAAACCCGAGCCGATGACAATGAAGTCGTGGTCGTGGGTGGGCACGGCGGAGATTGTAGCCCCCATCCACCGCCGGGCTCCGCTCCGGGGTGGACAAACGGCCCGTGCAACCGGCCCCTCATGCGCTCGGGCGTGATGGCTCGCGACGGATCCGAGATGGGGTCCGCGAAGCTATGCTGTGCGTGCCGCCGCGAGGGGGCTCTCGTTCATGAACTCCATCGACCTCGATCAGGCCGCCACGACCGCCCTAGATCCCGAGGTGCGCGCCGCCATGGACCCCTGGCTTGGCGAACGCTCGGGCAACCCCTCCTCGCGCCACCGGCGGGGAGTGGCGGCGGCGGAGGCCGTCGATCACGCACGGTCGAAGGTGGCGCGCGCCGTGGGCGCCAGGGGAGAAGACGTCGTCTTCACCTCGGGGGGCACGGAGGCCGACAACCTGGCCGTCCTGGGCCTGGCGCGAGCGCGAGCGAAGAGCGGGCGGCAAGTCGTGATCGGGCCCACCGAACACCCCGCCGTGCGCGCCTCTGCCGAGGCCCTCGAGAGCGAGGGCTTCTCCATTGCCCACGCGCGCGTGAATGGCGAAGGGGCGCTCGATCTCGAGCACCTCGCGGACTTGCTCGGCCCCGAGACGGTCGTCGTGGCCCAGATGCTGGTCAGCAACGAGTTCGGGAGCGTCTACCCCAGCGCGCCCCTCGCGCGGCTGGTGCGCGCGCGTGCACCGAGCGCGGCCCTGCACGTGGACGCGGTCCAGGCCCTCGGCAAGCTGGAGCTCTCCATCGGGGAGCTCGGCGCCGACAGCCTGGCCCTGAGCGCCCACAAGATCCACGGCCCCCAGGGAGTCGGAGCCCTGGTGCTGGCGCCCGGAACCCGACTGCGCCCCCTGGTCTTCGGCGGCGGGCAGCAAGGCGGCCGGCGGCCGGGCACGGAGAACGTCGCGGGCGTCGTCGGCTTCGGGTGCGCGGTCGAGCTGGCCGATGCCCAGCGCGAACAAACCCTCGACCACCTGGCCGACCTGCGCAGCCGATTAGCCGAGGGCCTCGAGCGCCTCGGCGGCGCGCACCTGATGGAACTCGGTGCCCAGACAATGCCGGGCATCTGCACGGTGCTGTTCGAGGGCCTCCCGGCCGAGGTGCGCCTGCACCACCTCGACCAGCGCGGCGTGGCGGTCAGCGTTGGGAGTGCCTGCCAGGCCCACGATACCGACGTCAGCCCCTCGGCTCTCGCCGTCGGCCTGGACGCCGACTCGGCTCGCCGCATGCTGCGCTTCTCCTTCTCGCGCCACACGACCCTCGACGAGATCGACGGTGCCCTCGCGGCCCTGAAGACCGTCGCGGAGGAGCTGCAGGGAATGGAGCGATGACTCCCGTCGCCGCCATCGGCGCGCCCGAGATGGTGCTCGTGCGCTACGGCGAGCTGGCTCTCAAGGGCAATAACCGCGGCTCCTTCGAGCAGGCCTTGATGCGCAACATCCAGGCCGCCACGCGCCGCATCGGCGACGTGCGCGTGGAACGCCGGCGCGGGCGCATGGCGGTCTTCAGCGAGCGACGGGTGATGGACGTGGCGCGCCGACTGCAGGACGTGTTCGGCATCAAGAGCCTCTCCCCCGCCTGGGGCTCTGCGGTGGACGCCGAGGAGATCGCCGACCTCGCGCGGCGCGTCCTCGAGGACGCCCTGGCGGACTTTCCTCCCGACCGTCCGATCACCTTCCGGGTCGCGTGCACGCGCGCCGACAAGCGCTTTCCGATGAACTCGATGGAGCTCGATCGCTTCATCGCCGATCGGGTGCTCCCGGGTCAGGAGCGCCTGCAGGTGAGGCTCGACGCCCCCGAGCTCACCCTCGGGGTCGACGTGCGCCCCGAGCGCGCCTACGTCTTCGTGCGACGCCTGCCCGGACCCGGCGGCCTGCCGGTCAGCACCCTCGGCCGCGGGATGTGCCTGCTCTCGGGGGGCATCGACTCGCCGGTCGCCGCCTGGCTGGCGATGAAACGCGGCTGCCGGATCGCCTACGTGAGCTTCCACTCCCCTCCCTACATCGGGGATCGATCGAAAAAGAAGGTCGCGGACCTCGTGCGCGTCCTGGCGCGCTACCAGCCCACCAGCCGCCTGTACGTCGCCCCCTTCACCGAGGTCCAGACCACCATCCGCGACCGCGCCCCCGAGCCGTACCGCACGGTGCTCTATCGACGCATGATGCAACGCATCGCCACGCGCCTGGCCCGGCGCGAGAAGTGCGGGGCGCTCATCACCGGCGAGAGCCTCGGCCAGGTCGCGAGCCAGACCCTGGAGAACATCACCTGCATCGAGGCGGCGGCCGACCTGCCCGTGCTGCGGCCCCTGGTCACATTCGACAAGGAGGAGGCGATCGCGCTGGCGCGGCGGATCGGGACGTTTGACATCTCCACGCGACCGGAGCCCGACTGCTGCACGGTCTTCATGCCCGAGCGGCCGATCATCCGCGGCCGCCTCGCCGCCTGCGAGGAGGCCGAGGCGGCACTGGGAGTCGAGGACCTGGTGGATCGCGCCGTCAGAGGGACCGAAAAGCTCGAAATCGAGAGCGACGTCTGACAGGCTCCTCTCCTCGGCGGAGCGGGCGGACCCGCACCGCGGAGAGCGGGCCCGCGGGCCCTCACGATGAACCGCAGCATCGCTCTCTTCGTGGCCATGGCCGTGCTGGCGGCCCACAGCCTCTCGATCCACACCGACGGGACGGCCACCCTGGCCTCGCCCCACGACCTGGCGTACGTGGCCTTCCGCATCGGCCAGGAGCTCGCGCACGAGGGCACCCTGACCTGGTTCCAGGGACAGGACGCCTTCGAGAGCTACCCGTCCCTGGCCTGGGTGGGGTTCTCGGGCCTGATCCAGCGCGCCTACTGGTTGCCGATCAACTCCACCGTGCAGCTCTTCGGAGCCCTGGCGGCCATGCTGACCTTGGTCCTGGCGTCGCGCCTGCACCCCGACCGCATCGCGAGCATGATCGCCCCGTTCTTGCTCGCGATCTGCGGCGGCGTGGCCGCGGCGGCGGTCAGCGGGACCGAGACCGCGGCCTTGATGTGCGCCGTGACCGCGGCCTTCCTGGCCTACGAGCGCAACTGGTCCGGCCGCCTGGGTCTGGCGCTCCTGGCCTGCGGTCTGCTGCGCCCGGAGGCCTGGATCTTGACGGGCGGCATGGGACTCCTGCGCCTGGTCGACGTGGCCCGCGGGGCGCGGCCGCGCTCGCTGCTGGCCTACCTGCCGCCCCTGATCGGGTTCGCGACCGTCGCCGCCTGGCGCCGTGAGCACACCGGGACCTGGACGTCCGCCTACACCGAACACCTGGCCCATGTGGGCCAGGGAGAGTTCGAGGCCGGCCTCGGCTACCTGACCGACTTCATCGCGACGAGCGTCAGCCCGCTGCTTCTGGTCTTCGCCCTGTGGGCCCTCGTGCGCGGGCGCCTCTCCGCCACAGGCGTGCGCGCCGGAGGCCTGTTCCTGTTGTGGACGGCCCTGGTGGTCTTGCAGGGAGGCGGGGGTGCGGTATTCGGTGAGGCACTCGTACCCGTCCTGCCCCTGGCGCTGATCGCCGCTCAGGAGGGCATGATCCTCACGCTCAACAGCCCGCGGGCTGGGGTCCGCGGCGTGGCCTGGGGCAGCTTCCTGGGTGTCGCTGCCCTCTCCGTCCTGGCCAGCGCGCTACCTGGATCATTGCTCCCCGCGCCCCTGCACGAGACTCTGACCAGTCCCAGCCATCCGCCGCGCTTCGGCTTCGAGGACCGCCGCGGGCGCACGGGCCTGGAGGAGGAGATCGCCCGCACGCGCTCTCTGCGCGGCCTGGGCGTCTTCATGCGCGACCACCTCGAGCCGGGCACGAGCGTATTGACTCCCTGGCCGGGCGCCGTCGCCTACCTCTCGAGCCTGCCCGTCCACGACCTCCTCGGGCGCACCGACGCGCACCTGCCCGGCACTCGCCCGGTGCCCTGGAGCGCCCGCGCGCGGGTGGACGTCCTGGCCGCCATCGAGCGCGGACAGGACTACATCGTGCCGTTTCTTGCCGCACCGACGCGCTTTCCCTCGCGCGACGACCTGGCGGTCGCGTGGGTGAGCGCGCTCGACGAGCGCGTGGGCGAGGAGGGCCGGGCCCAAGGCGTGGCCAGCGCCCTTGAAACCTACGAGCTGATCAAGGTGCCAGTCGGCCTCTCGAGCCAGCCGGGCCGGCGCACGGCGACCTTCCTGCTCCGCCGCCGCGACCTGGAGCTCGCGCCGACCCTCGAGCTATCGGTGGAGGCGACCGAACTCGTCGTGCGCATGCGGACGCGCGGCCACGAGCAACTGGCGGACCTGTGGGTCTGGGCGACGCGCCGCGACGGACACATGGAGTACGCGACGCCGCCCGGAGCGTTCTCCGGCGAGCGCACGGTGCTGGCTCGCGCGAACCTGCTGCTCTCCCCCACGGGCGAGCGCAAAATCGAACTCTACCGCGCGGCGCTCCCGCCCCTCGAGGACGAACGGCACGGCGCTCTCATCTCCCTGCACGCCGTCCTGCGCAACCCCGGCGCCGGAGGGCGGCACGACTGGTCCTACGTCGGTGAGCAGGACGATTTGCGGCTCCCGCGCTGACGCGCTGGCCCCTACTTCAGGTCGAAGCGCTTGAGCTTGCGGTAGAGCGTGCTCTTGCCGACCTTCAACAGCCGGGCGGCCGCCAGCTTGTCCCCTCCGACCGCGTCGAGGGCGCGCATCAGGGCCTTCATCTCGTAGTGATCGAGGCTGATCGGATCCTCGTCGGTGATGTCCCAGTCACTTCCTCGGAGAGCATTGCCGTGGAGAGCATTGCCGTGGGGAGTATTGCCTCGGAGAGGACTGCCCCCGAAGGCATCGCTGCGGAGCGCACCGGCGACGTCCCGCTCTCCGGGAGCGACCGGGATCAGGTCGTGGACGGGCAGACCCTCGCAGGAGTCCCGCACGGACGGCGGCAGGTGCGCGGCCGAGAGGAAGCCCTCCGAGCAAGCCTCGCAGGCGTGCAGGATGCAATCCTCGAGCTCGGCCACGTTACCGGGCCAGTCATGGAGTCCGAGGGCCTCGAGGGCGTCGTCCTGGAGACCGAGGACACCGTGGCCGGCTCCGTAGAGGTTCACGAAGTGGATCGCGAGGGCGACGACGTCCTCGCGGCGCTCGGCGAGCGGGGTGAGCTCGACGACGTGGCCGGAGAAGTGCTCCCAGAGAGCCGGCAGGAAGCGGCCCTCCGCGACGGCTCCATCGAGGGGGCTGCTGCTGGAGGCCACGACGCGCACATCCACCGATTCGGTCTGCTCGCTGCCGACGCGCGTGAGGGTCTTGTGCTCGAAGAGTCGCAGCAGACGCTCCTGGAGGGCCGGGGACAGGTCGCCGACCTCCTCGAGCAGCACCGTGCCGTCCGCGGCCCGCTGGAACAGTCCCGGGCGATCGCCGGCGGCGCCCTCGAAGGCGCCCTGAACGTATCCGAAGAGCTCTCGCTCGAGGCTCTCCGGCTCGAGGGCCGAGCAGCGCACGGCGAGGAACGGCCCGCCCAGCTCCCCGCCGTAGTGCAGGGTCCGGGCGATGTGCACCTTGCCCACGCCCCCCACGCCGAGGCACAGCACCGGCTGGCGCTCGGCACAGTAGCGAGTGACGCGCTCGCGCGCCTCGCACATACCGGGGCTCTGCCCCACCAGGGAAGCCGGACGATAGATGCGCCGCGCCGCGTCCAGCAGAGCGCCGAGCTGCTGACGAGGGATGCCGGCTTCCTGAATGCGCAGCATCTCGGCCGCGATCCGCCGTCTCCCGGCGTCGAGCAGGAGCACGGCCTTCAGGCCTCCTTCGCCAGCGCCCTGGCCACTCACCAGCGGGATGACCGACGCCGTCAAGGAGCGCGCCGTGCGCCCGCCGATGGCGGAGAGATCGAAGCGGAAGCCCTCGCGCGCCTCGGTGCGCGCGTCGCGCACGAAGGCCTCGAGCCCGCTGTTGGGAGCCATGCTGCCGAGGTTGCGGCCCTCGACGCGGTTACCGAAGAAGTCCCGCGCGCCGCGGTCCGCGTGGCGCACGAAGCCCTCGGGATCGACCAGCAGCACGCCGTCGGGCCTGCTCGCCGCTAGCTCGCGGAAGACCAGGCTGTGCTCGCCCTGCTCGCGCGTGGACGTCTCGCGGTCGGCCTGCTGCTGCTCTTCTTCTTGCAGGCGCTTGTTCTGCCGGTCCAGCACCCGGTTCTGATCGGCCAGGTCGTCCTGGGCGGACTTGCCCCGCAGCAGCACCTTCACGACCAGATCGAGGGCGGGCATCTCACTCTTGCCGACGAAGTGCTGGCAACCCGCCTCGTAGGCACGCATCAGGCTCTCCGGCGTGACGGTGCCGGTGCTGTAGGCGAGGATCGGGACCTTGGCGGTCTCCGGAATGATCTTGAGGCGCCGGGTGACCTCGTGAGAGTCGATCCCCGCGCCGAGGTCGGCGGCCACCATCATCAGGTCCCAGGCGTGCTCGCGAGCTTCCACGAGCCCGGCCGCGCCGGATTCGGCGAGGGCCACTTCGAAGCCCAGGTCACTCAGCCTGCTCTTGATGATCAGTCGGTTGCTCGCGTCATCGTCTATGACGAGGATACGGCTCATGCATCTCCTTCACGTTGCCGTCGCGGACCGCGCTGGGGATCGTCGGGTCGCGGACGGTGAGGTCCTCGACCGACGCAAGTTCTGCGCGGTCCCTTTCTCGCAAGCTAGCCAACGGCACGACCGATGACCAACGATTCTTATCACTGATGGGAATCCGTCCTGCAGGCCGCGGAGACCCGCTCTTCGGTGACGAGGTGCGCGAGGCGATTGCGACTTTGTGCGACGAGGGCGACCCTCTGCGTGTCATCGCTCGCCTGCGCACGCTCCTGCCCGCGCCCCTCGCGCGCCGGGCCGCCGAGCTGCACTCCCTGCGCTCGCGCGCGCGGGTACGCTTTCCGAACACCCCGCCGCCCTTCCTGACCGCCAAGGGCCTCGAACAGGCCAGCGCTGAGTGCGTGGCCCGCGCGCGCGCCGAGCGCGTGGCGGCCTGCGCCGGCGGCGCCACGGTCCTGGACGCCACCTGCGGCATTGGTGCGGACAGCCTGGCCCTCTCCCGTACGGGGGTGACCGTCATCGCCTGCGACCGCGACCCATTCCACGCCGCCTGCACCGCCGCCAACCTGCGCGCCGCGGCGCTGCCAGTGCGCGTCGCTGTCGCCGATGCCGTGGAACCGGCAGTGCGGGCCGATCTGCTGCTGCTCGACCCCGACCGGCGCCCCCTCGGACGACGCAGTTGGCGGCCGGACGAGTGGTCACCGTCCCTGGCGGCCGCCGCAGAGCTCGCGGCCCGACACGCGGGCGCGTGCCTCAAGCTGCCCGGCGCCCTCGACCTCGAGCGCGCCCGCGCCGAGATTCCGCGTGACCTGCCGGTCTTCCCGCAATGGGTCGGCGCACGGGGTGAGCTGGCGGAACTCGCCCTGTGGACCGGAATCCTCGCCCAGGATGGAGCGAGGCTCCCAGAGCGCGAGGCTCTGCGCGTAGACGCTCCCGGGGGCCCCGCCCGCCTGCGCGGGGTGCCGGAGGTCTGCCCGGCCCTGACCCCGACGGAAGCCGCCGAGGTGGCCTGGATCGCGGAACCAGACCCCGCCGTCATCCGCTCCGGTCTGGTGGGCCTGCTGGCGCGCCAGACCGGCCTGCGGCCCGTGGACCCGCAAATTGCCTACCTCGCCGGAGCCCACCGACCGCGCTCTCCCCTGCTGGGGATCTGGCGCGTCCTGGGCAGTACGGCGGTCGATGCGCGGCGCGTGCGCTCCCTGCTGGCACGCCACGGCGTGGGGCCCCTGACGGTCAAGAAACGCGGCCACCCCGACAGCGCCGCGATCCTGGCCAGACGCCTACGCGGGCGCGGAGAACGCCCGGGGACCCTGGTGGTGGCCCGCATCGGCGACGGACACCGGGCCTGGCTGGTGGAAGCCCCAGGCGCACCGGTGGAGGGCGATGGGGGATTCGAACCCCCGACATCCTCCTTGTAAGGGAGGCACTCTAACCGCTGAGCTAATCGCCCCGGTCCCTCGGGGGCCCCCACACGGTATCCTCCCTGCCCCCGCGCCAGCAATCCGATCAAGGATTGGGGTCCGGAAGGGTCGCCTGTCGACAAGAAAAGAGGCGCCGTCGGCTCCCGCGGTCCGATCGCTTCCCAGCCCCCCTGCCCCCCCAGAATCATGCGTATCGCCGTTGTCGGAACCGGATATGTCGGGCTCGTGGCCGGCACCTGCTTCGCGGAGAGCGGCAACAACGTCGTCTGCATCGACATCGACGAGGAGAAAATCGCCGGCCTGCGCGCGGGACGGGTCCCGATCTACGAGCCGGGCCTCGAGGAGCTCCTGCGCCGCAACATGCACGACGGCCGCCTCTCGTTCACGACCAGCTACGAGCAGGGCATCGACCGAGCTCAGGTAGTCTTCATCGCCGTCGGCACGCCGCCGGGCGAGGACGGCAAGGCGGACCTCCAGTATGTCCTGGCCGCGGCCGAGAGCACCGCCAGGCACATGACCGACTACACGGTGATCGTGGACAAGTCCACCGTTCCGGTCGGGACCGCGGCCAAGGTGACCGAGCGGATTCGCCAGCACACCGAGTTCCCCTTCGACGTCGTGAGCAACCCGGAGTTCCTCAAGGAGGGCGCGGCGATCGATGACTTCCTCAAGCCCGACCGCGTGGTGATCGGTTCGGCGAGCCCGCGCGCCGCCGAGATCATGGACGAGCTGTACGCGCCTTTCGTGCGCACGGGCAACCCGATCCTGCACACCGACGTGCCGTCCGCCGAGCTGACCAAGTACGCGGCCAACGCGATGCTCGCCACCCGCATCTCCTTCATGAACGAGGTCGCGAACATCTGTGACGAGGTCGGAGCCAACATCGACGATGTGCGCAAGGGGATCGGGACCGACGCTCGGATCGGCATGCGCTTCCTCTTCGCCGGTTGTGGCTACGGAGGCTCGTGCTTCCCCAAGGACGTGCAAGCGATCATCAAGACCTCAGACGAGCTCGGTTACGATTTCAGGATCCTGAAGGCCGTCGAGAGCGTGAACGAGAGCCAGAAGCGGCGGCTGTTCGACATGATCGAGAAGTACTTCGAGGGCGCGCTCGAGGGCAAGCACTTCGCGGTCTGGGGCCTGGCCTTCAAGCCAAACACCGACGACATGCGCGAGGCGCCCGCCCTGGTTGTGATCCAGTCCCTGCTCGACGCCGGAGCGACGGTCACGGCCTACGATCCCGAGGCGATGGAGGAGTCGAAGCGGCACTACTTCGGCGACCGCATCCGCTACGCCGAGCGCCCAATGGAGGCCCTCGAGGGGGCCCACGGCCTGGTGGTCATCACCGAGTGGAACGAGTTCCGCAGGCCGGACTTCGAGGCCGTCAAGAACGCCCTCGAGCAGCCCGCAATCTTCGACGGCCGCAACATCTACTCCCGCGGGGTCATGGAGCAGCTGGGCTTCGACTACTTCGGGATGGGTCGCTGACCCGCGACGGTCGCGTCCTCACGGGAGTTCCTGAGACGCGGCGGCGGGCCGCGGCGCTCGCGTACCCCACGGGCCAGGCGCGTGACCAGGCGCATGCGCTCCAGGGCGCGGCGCACGCGACCTCCCAGGTCGGTCAGTTCACCCGCGCGCTCCCCGAGGGCCCGCCGGCAGCGATCCAGGACGCCGGCCGCGGCCTCCAGGTCCCCCTCTTCCACCAGGGAGAGGCCCCAGTCGTCGAAGGCCCGCACGCGGTGGAGCGGGTCGACGGCGCCCTGGCTGAGTCGCTCCCAGAGGGTGCGGGCGGCCGCCGACTGCCCGGCATCGGCCAGCACACGACCACTCCAAAGGGCGCCCAGGGAGCGCTCGCGGAGAGGTGTCCGGGCATCCAGGGCGAGGGCCCCGTAGATGACCAAGGCCTCGACCGGGCGACCGTCGCGTCGGCAAAGGTGCCCCGCCTCCAGGCGTGCGCGCGCGGCGAGGGCCGGGGCGCATGCCTGCCGCGCGGCACGCCCGAACTCCCTCGCCGCCGCTTCCCCCTGACCTCCGGCCCGCAGGAGTTCTCCTGCACGAAAGGCCGCCTCCGCCGCCGACGAACCACTCGCGGGGAAGTACTCCCCCACCGCCCGATAGGCGCTCACCGCCGCGGCCCGAGCACGCTCCCGGGCCGCTCCCGCGAGCCCGATCATCGCGCGTCGGTTCTCACGGGCGAACTCTAGCTGGGCCTGGGCGTGCGCCAGACGCGGGACCACCCCGAGCGCAGGAACGTCCTGCGCCCACGCCGACGCGCAGACGAGGACCAGCGGACCCCACGGGAACATCACGGCCGCCCTCCCGCCGACCCGCGCGAGCGTTCCCCGAGGGAGCTGGTGACCGCCGAGCGCAGGCGCTTGCGGGCCCGAAACAGGCGCACCTTCACCAGCTCCAGAGCGATGCCCGTCCGGCGCGCG
>DASCMO010000128.1:0-56317 GCA_036010965.1 Planctomycetota bacterium
ACCCGGGCGGTGGCGGCGATCCGGGCGGTGGCGGCGATCCGGGCGGTGGCGGAGGTGGATCGAGTTCCACCTCCCTCGAACAGAAGGACAGCTTCACGACGGACGATGTCCTGCACCTTCTTGAGCGCACGCACTTCGGCGTGCGCGAGAGCGAGTTTGATCAGGTCATCGCCATGGGCCTGCCAATGTACGTGGACGACATGCTCCAGTTGCCGACGCCCGGCACGACCGCGGCCGAGGCGCAAGCCTTCGAGTGGCTCATCAACGGGACGGACCCGCTCGGCCTGGAAGGGATGTTCCCCGACACCGATGACCTCGCGCACTGGTGGCTCCACCTGATGATGCACAGCGAGCATCCCTTCCAGGAACAACTCGCGTTCTTCTGGCACGACCACTTCGCCGTGCCCGTGGCGAGCTTCAAGGGCGACCAGCGACACTGGATCAAGGAGTACGTCGATCTGCTGCGCGAGAAGGGCACGGGCAACTTCCGCGACCTGCTCGAATCGATCAGCCGTGACGCGGCGATCGCCAAGTCCCTCGACCAGACGGACAACGACGAGGACAACATCAACGAGAACTACGCTCGGGAGCTCTGGGAGCTGTTCTCCCTGGGCGTGGACAACGGTTACACCCACACCGACATCCGCGAATCAGCTCGCGCCCACACGGGATTGAAGATCGTCGACGACCCTCAGACGAGTCTCGAGAGCGTCGCCTTCGACGCCGAGGAACACGCCGATGATGAGAAGGTCTTCCTCGGTAGCACCGTCGCGGCCCAGCACGGGGCCGGCGCGTCCGAACATGACGACGTCGCCGCGGTGATCGACATCACCCTCGGCTTCGCGGGGCCGAACGGGGACGCCGCAGCCTTCATCTGCGGCAAGATCCTCGAACACTACTACTCCGTGGACCCGCCCGCCGAACTGGTGGACGGCCTGGCGGAAATCCTGCGCGACGGCTGGGAGCTCGAACCCGTCTTCGCCACGCTGTTCAAGTCCGAGGCCTTCTACTCGGACGCCGCCCGAGACCCGATGGCCAGGAGCCCCGTTGCGGCGGGCATCGGATTCATGCGCTCCACGGGCCTCCTGGTCTCCGCGCACCGCATCTCCGGCAACTTCGACAGCGCAGGCATGCTCCCGACCCAGCCGCCGGACGTGGACGGCTGGGACGCGGGCCTCGAGCTGCTCTCCTCCATCGGGCTGCTCGAGATCGCGAACCTCGCCAGGGACGCGGTCGTCGACCGGACCTACCAGGAGCAGGAACTCGGACTGGACATCTCCACGCTTCTTCCCGACGGGCCGCAGCAGGCGGCCGACGTCATCGACCACTGGGCCCACTGGCTGAGGCTGGAGGTGACTGCCGCGGAGCGCGATCTCCTGATCGAGTACATGGACACGGCCCGCTACGCGAACGGAGAAGTGCATGACTCACCCTTCGATCCAGATGATCTGGGGCATCTCGACGAGCGCCTGCGGGGCCTCCTGTACATCCTCGCCCAACACCCGACCTTCATGCTGAGCTAGAAGCGAGACGCACCATGATGAACGCCAAGTCGAACCACATCATCGAGAACGAGGTCAGCAGACTGACTGGCCTCTCTCGCCGCGAGGTCCTGCGCCTGGGCTTTGGAGCCGTCGGCGCCGTGGGAGCGGCGTCCCTCGCTCCCCTGGCACACGCGACCACCAGCACGCCCAGGCCTCTCCCCTGGGTCGGCCCACGCCTGGTGATCGTGAACCTCAGGGGCGGCAACGACGGACTGAACACGGTCGTTCCCGTGAACCTGCAGGCCTACCACGAGCAGCGTCCGACCCTCGCCCTCACTAGCGGACAGACGCTCTCGATGAACGTCGGGCCCGGGGCGAGTACCCAGTACCGGTTGCATCCACAGCTCGCCGCCCTGCAGTCCGCCTTCTCCGACGGCGACCTGGCCGTCTTTCAGAAGGTCGGCTACCCGGGCGCGAACGAGAGCCACTTCGAGAGCGAGACGATCCTCAGCCGTGCCCAGAGGGACATCAGCACCGGCACAGGCATCGACACCAGCGGCTGGATCGCGCGCCTGACCGACACCCTCGGCACTTCGCCCACAGCGGCGGTCGCCGTTGGCATGGGCCACCCCGAAGAATTCCGCGGCAGCGCGTCGCCCTTGCTCAGCATCGGCTCCAACCTGTCCAGCTTCGAGTTCGATGTGGACTCGCCCTACGGCAACACGAACGACCCGCACCGCAAGGCCACCGTCCGGGCCATCCTGGACCAGTTCCAGGGTTCCTCGGCCCTCGCGAATTCGGTTCGTGACGCGCAGGCGGTGAGCCACGACCTGGTGGACTTGATCGCCGACGCCGAGGCCTCCTACGCGAGCACCATCTCCTATCCGGAGAACAACGCAGTCGCCACCCAACTGCAGACGATCGCCAAGCTGATCCAGGGCGGCTTCGAGACCAACGTCTACTGCATCTCCAAGGACCGCTTCGATACCCACTCCGCCCAGGGGTCGCTGCACTCCGAGCTGCTGGGTCTCCTCGACGGCGCCCTGAGCGCCTTCTCGGACGACCTGGTCGAGATGGGAGCCTGGAACGACACGATCGTCCTCGTCGTCTCCGAGTTCGGCCGGCGCAGCTTCGAGAACGGCTCCTTCGGAACGGACCACGGTTCGGCAAACACGATGCTGGCCCTCGGCGGATCGGTCGTCGGCGGCGTCTATGGGGAGCCGATCACGGATGCAGACCTGACCGACGTGGAAAACCTCGAGTACGCCCTCGACTTCCGGTCGATTTACAAGGAGATCGTCGGGGACCACTTCGGAGTCGGCGCGCAGGGAATGGCCGACATCTTCCCCGAGCCGCTGGAGATCGAGACGAACCTCGGGTTTCTCTAGCAGGGGTCCTCCGCAAGATCTTGCTACAGGGCGGTTCGCGCGTCGGCAGCGGCGCGCGAATCGTTATATTCCCCAGCATGTATCGCCGAACCCTGATGGGGTCGCTCCTCGTGGTGGCGTCCGCGATCGGCGGCGCGTGCAGGGACACAGGTCCGGCGCGTGACGCGCCGAACCTGCTCATCATCACGCTCGACACGACGCGTGGGGATCGCCTGGGATGCTACGGCTACGACGAGGCCGTCACTCCGCGCATCGACGCCCTGGCCGCTTCGGGGACATGCTTCGAGCGCGCCTTCTGCCCCACACCCTTCACCCTGCCGTCCCACTCGACGCTGCTGACGGGTAACCACCCGCCTGGACACGGCGTGCACGTGAACTATTCCGGGCGCGTGGCGGTCTCGGACGAGATCCACACCCTGGCACAGGTGCTGTCCTCGCGCGGCTACCGCACGGGGGCCTTCATCGCCGCCCGCGTCCTGAACGACCACTGTGGCCTGGCGCGCGGCTTCGAGCGCTATTCCGACATCGAGGCCCTGCCGGGCGACGACCCCGAAGGGCCCGAGCGCCTGGCCCGTGCCGGCGACCTCGTCTGCGATGACGCGCTGGAGTGGCTCGAAGAGGATGGGCCAGGACCGTTCTTCGGCTGGGTGCATTTCTTCGACGCCCACGACCCCTACACGCCGCGCGAGGGGTTCGAGGACATCGGCGCCCATCCCTACGACGGCGAGATCGCCTTCGTCGACACGCAGGTCGGGCGCCTGCTCGACTGGCTGGAAGAGCGCAAACTGACGGAACGCACCCTGGTCGTCCTCTGCGGCGACCACGGCGAGGGCCTGGGAGAGCACGGCGAAGAGACCCACGGCCTGTTCGTCTACGACTCGACCATGCGCGTCCCACTGATGATGGCGCGCCCCGGAACGGTGGTCGGCGCTCACCGCCCCAGCGCGACCGTGGGGCTGGTCGATGTCATGCCGACCATACTCGCCCAGCTCGATATCGCCGCGCCCGCCGAGATCGAAGGCCGCGACCTCTCGCCCATGCTCGCCGGAGAGGACCCCGAAGGCGGGTTCGCCTACTTCGAGAGTGAGTACGGCATGCGCACCATGGGCTGGGCTCCCCTGCGCGGCTGGATCGAGTTTCCCTGGAAGTACACCGAAGCGCCATTACGGGAGCTGTTCCACCTGCAAGACGACCCCGGGGAGACCGAGAACCTCCTGGAGGCCCGACCAGAGATCGCGCAGCGAATGAGGAGTGCCCTGGAGGAGTTCCGCGCGCGTACGCCGCGGCGCGAGGTGACCGAGGTCACCAGCGAGACGGACGAAGCGCGCGAGCTGGCGATGCTGGGCTACCTCGCGAGCGACTTCGAGCTCCCCGAGGGAACCCGGATCGAGGAGCTGCGGGACCCGCGGGACGCCTACGACGTGTACTGGAGGACCAAGCACGCCGCCGACCTGATGAAAGAGGACCGCCTCGACGAGGCCCTCGCGCTCATCGAGCCCCTGACCGCCCTGAGCCCCGAGTCGGCGCGCATCTGGACCGTGCTGGGAGGCGTGCGCCTCAAGCTCGGGAAGTTCGCGGGCGCGGCGCAGGCGTATCGCGAGAGCCTGGCTCGTAACCCAGACCGGCCAGCCTGCATCATGGGCCTGGGCGACGCCCTGCGCGGCCAGGGGCTCGCGAGCGAGGCGATCGTCGAGTACGAGCGCTGCATACGGATCGACCCGACCCTCGGCCAGGCCCACAGCCGCCTGGGGCTGCTGCGCGCGGGCCGGGGCGAGATGGACGCCGCCCTCGACGCCCTGCAGCGCTTCGTGGAGCTCGAGCCCGCTTCCCCCAACGCGCGCTTCAACCTGGCGGGCGTGCTCATGCGGAGCGGGCGCGCGGATGAAGCCCTCTCCGAGCTGAGGACCGCCCTGCGCCTGGACCCCGCCTGCAAGCAGGCTCATGTGGGCCTCGCCAGGATCCTGGAGAGCAGCGGCCAGCACGAGCACGCCATCCGCGCCCGGCGCACGGCGCTCGCCCGGCTCCCCGGCGACCCCGATCTGGGCGCAGGCTTGGCCTGGCTCCTGGCCACGAGCACGCGCGACGACCTGCGATCGCCGGACGAGGCACTGATCCTGGCCCACGGAGCCCGTGACGCCGAGCCCTCCAACCCGCGCTTTGGCGACGTCCTCGCCGCCGCACAAGCTGCCGCCGGCGACTTCGCAGGGGCCTCTGCAACGGCCGAGCAGGCCCTCGCCCAGGCACGCGGTGTACTCCCTGCGGCCTTCGTCGCGAAGCTAGAGGCGCGCCTTCTCCTCTACCGGAGCGGGCAGGCTCACCGGGAGTGACGGCTCGCTCGCCGGCCCATAGACTGTCCGCATGCCCCCCAGCAGCAACGGCCGGCGCGACCTGCTCATCGCCAACGGGCAAGGATTCTGGGGCGACTCGATCCTCGGGCCCGTGCGCCTGGTCGAGGAAGGTCCCCTGGACTACCTGACCCTCGACTACCTGGCGGAGGTCACGATGAGCATCATGCAGAAGTTGCGCTCGCGCGACCCCTCGCGGGGCTACGCGACCGACTTCGTGACGCTCATAGACCGCATCCTCCCCAAGCTCGTCGAGCGCGACATCCGGGTCATCGCCAACGCCGGCGGTGTCAATCCCCACGCCTGCAAGGACGCCCTGCTGGAGGTCATCGCGCGTCACGGCGTGGAGGGCCTGCGGGTCGCGGTGGTCGAGGGGGACGACATCCTCGGACGCCTCGACGAGTTGACCGACGCCGGCGAGCAATTCGTCAACATGGACACCGGTCAGCCCTTCGCAGAGGTGCGCAACCGCATCACCAGCGCAAACGTCTACCTGGGCGCCTTCCCCATCGCCGAGGCCCTGGCGCAGGGGGCACGGATCGTCATCACCGGCCGCGGCACGGACCCGGGGCTCGTGCTCGGGCCCATGATCCACGAGTTCGGGTGGAGCGTGGAAGACCTAGATCTGCTCGCGGCGGGCACGGTCGCCGGGCACATCGTCGAGTGCGGCGCACAGTGCACCGGCGGAAACTACACGGACTGGCGCTCGATCGAGGACATGGCCCGCATCGGCTACCCGATCATCGCCGCGCAGGCCGACGGCGAGTTCGCCGTCACCAAGCACGAGGGCACCGGCGGCCGCGTCGACATCGACACGGTCACGCACCAGCTGGCCTACGAGATGGGCGATCCGGCGAACTACGTGACGCCCGATGTGATCGCCGACTTCACGAGCTTCCACCTCGACCAGGACGGTGCGGACCGCGTGCGCGTCGGAGGCGTCACGGGTGCGCCGCCGACACCAACCTACAAGGTCTCGATGTCCTATCGGGACGGTTGGAAGGCAGTCGGTCAACTCACGGTCGCGGGGCCCGATGCAATCGACAAGGCGCGCCTGTGCGCGGAGATCGTCTGGGACCGCCTGCGCCTCGACGGCGTGGAGTACGCTCCCGAGGAGCGCATGGTCGAGATCGTCGGCGCCAACACCTGCCACGCCGGGATCGAGGCCGCGGACGCGACGGATCCCTCGGAGGTCATCCTGCGCATGGGCGTCAAGGGCCCGGACCGCGACAAGGTGAACCGCTTCGGACCGGAGCTGGTCCCCCTGGTGACCAGCGGGCCGCCAGGCGTGACCGGATTCGCCGGCGGCCGACCGAAGGCGACCGAGATCATCGGCTTCTGGCCCGCACTCGTGGACAAGGAGCTGATCGAGACACGGGTCGAGGTCTTCGACGCGCCCGCAACCTGAACGATCCCGAACCGCCATGCCCACCGTATCCCTCGCGCGCATCGCTTCCGCCCGCTCCGGTGACAAGGGGCGCGGCTCCAACGTGGGCATCATCGCGCGCTCGGGCGCGGCCTACGCGTTCCTGAAGGAGGCACTGACGGAGGACGCGGTGCGCGCGCACATGCACGCCATCAACCATGGAGCAGTGACGCGCTACACTGCGGACAACATGCTCGTACTCAACTACCTGCTGGCCGACAGCCTGGGAGGCGGCGGGTCAGAATCCCTGCTGACCGACGCCCAGGGCAAGACCCACGGCCTCGGGCTCCTGCGCATGGAGCTGGATGTCCCCCAGGCGGTACTGGACGCCACACCGGCTCCGTGACGGTCATGGACCTCGCGCTCGAGACCCGAGAGAAGGCCCGCCGCATCGGTTGCCGGATAGTGCTCCCCGAGGCCGGCGACCCCCGCGTGCGCCAGGCCGCGGCGAGCCTCGCGGCCCAGGGTCTGTGCGAGCCCGTCCTGATCGACGACGGCACGATGGGGGCCGCTCCGACGAGTATCGAGGTGCTGCACCCCGAACGGGACGCGCGCTTCGAGGGCTTCGTCGCGGAGTACCACGAGCTGCGCAAGGAGCGCGGCACGACCGAGGAAGAGGCCCGCGAGCGCGTGCTCGACCCGCTGGTGTTCGGCGCCTTCCTGCTGCGCAGCGGTGACTGCCAGGGCGCTGTCGCCGGGAGCGCCACGGCCTCGGCCAACGTGCTGCGCGCAGGCATCCAGGTGGTGGGCACGGCGAAGGGCATCGACACGGTCTCCTCGAGCTTCCTGATGCTGCTCGCGGACTCGGTCCTGACCTTCGCTGACTGCGGGGTCGTGCCCGAGCCGACCGCGGAGCAGCTCGTGGACATCGCTCTGGCGTCCGCCGAGAGCCACCGGCGGCTGGCTGGCCAGGCCCCGCGAGTGGCCCTGCTCTCCTTCTCGACCAGGGGATCGGCCGACCATCCGCGGGTGGATAGGGTCCGCACGGCGGCGGAGCTGCTGGCGCAAAGGGCGCCGGATCTGTGCTGCGACGGCGAGCTTCAGGTCGACGCCGCGCTGGTCCCCGACGTCGCCGCCTCGAAGGCGCCCCGTTCCCCCCTCGCCGGACGCGCAAACGTCCTGGTCTTCCCCAATCTGGACTCGGGCAACATCGCCTACAAGCTGGTCCAGCGCCTGGCCGGGGCGAAGGCCCTGGGCCCCCTCGTCCAGGGTCTGGCCCGGCCTTACATGGATCTCTCACGGGGATGCACGGCGGAGGACATCCTGGACACGGCCTGCATCGCGGCGGTGCTCTCGACATGAGCGGACGCTACTTCCCGACCTTGCTGCTCGTGATCTGCTGCGCGTCGGCGTGCTCGAGCTTCTCGAGGCCGGTCGAGATCGACCGACAGCGCGTCACCCACCCCTCAGGTGTCGAGTTCGAGGACATCATCAAGGGCATGGGTCGCGCCGCTCGCAAGGGCCGAAGCGTGACACTGGAATACACCGCCTGGCTAGAGGACGGGACGCGCTTTGACTCGAGCCTCGACCGCGGGCGGCCGCTGACCTTCATCCTCGGCGCAGCGCCCCTGTCGGGCTGGGACATTGGGATCCCCGGGATGCGGGAAGGCGGTGAGCGCAGGCTCTTCGTGCCTAGCGAGCGAGCCTACGGTGAAGCCGGCCTGCCCGGGCTCGTGCCCCCCGGTACACCCCTGGAGTTCCTGATCGAGCTCCTCGAAGTCACGCTGGAGCCAGACGAGCGGGATCGCTGATGGTACGGCGGGCGCGCCGACCAGGTGGCGGCCGGGAGCGCGCGATACCTACGAGAGGAGCGGGCCCCGAGGGACCCGCTCCTGCGTTCACTGCGTGCAGTTGCGCTCAGCCCTGGACGACCTCGCCCGTGACGGGGCAAGTCTTCTGGCCTTCGGAGCGCTCTGCTTTGGAGGCCGAGCACTCGCTCTTCGCGCCCTCGGAGGAGCACTCGCTCTTGGACGCGCAAGCTGCGGCGTCGGCGTCGGAGCACTCGCCGGCTCCTGCGCAGCACTCGCTGGCGGGGGCTGCGGCGGAGCTCGCGTCCTCGACCTGGGTCGAGTCGTTGGAGGCGCACGCGAAGCAGGTGGCGGCAAGGGCAAGGCCGATGATCAGTTTCTTCATGTTCTTCAGTTGTGTGGCCGGCCGGTATGGGTGTGCCGGCCTGTGGTTCAATTCGCCCGCTGGGCCCGATCAGCTGCTGGAATCCAGATTCTGGAATCCCAATCCTGCGGGGGCCGCGCCGGGCGGTTGTCAAAAAACCCCGGGCGACCATCGCCCAGGCTTCTCCAAGCTACGGATGCTTCGCCCGCGCGTGGTGGCAAACTCCAGTAAAACCATCGTGAAGGGAGATTCGCGAGATGAGAGACCAATCTGAGCCCTCCCAGGCCGGTCGAGAGATCGATCTACACGGCTTGAGACCCGAGCAGGCCCTGCGAAGCCTGTTCAGCGGCCTTCAGACCGCCCGCGTCCGGGGCTGGACGAAGGTGGTCGTCATCACCGGCCGCGGCTGGGGCAACGCCCGCCAGGAGCCGATCCTGCGGGGCAAGGTGGAAACCTGGCTGCAAGGGCAGCAGGCCCGCCGCGTGGGGGTGAAGTCCTTCAGCCGCCAAAGCCACGGAGGCGCTCTCGATGTGAACCTGAGGGCGCCGGGAGAGGCCGAGGGAGCTTGACGGGAGCCGACCCGGCCGCACCATAGGCCCCTGCCGGTCGAGGAGCGCTCGGCCGGGGAATGACCATGAGGAGCATTAGCGTGAGGCACACCTTCCACAGCCTGGCCGTGATCGCAGCGCTGACCCTGTCCGGCTGCCTGTCCCCTTCGGCCGAGCTCGAGAGCATGCACGCCAACAGCATGCGGGAGATCGGCCAAGGCAATCTCATGACCTCCCTCGGAACCGAATACGAGGAGAACCAGCAGCGGCGCATCGAACGCGTACACGAGCTCGCACGCTCGGGCGACGTCAGCAGCGCGGACGACCACTACTACGCCGGGTTGATCCTCGCTTCTTCCTCTCGGAGGGAAGACCTGGAGCTAGCGCAGACCATGGGCCTCGCGGCGGGCGAACTGGGCGAGCCGCGCGGCTACCGGATCGCCGCCGAGGTCATCGACAAGGGCCTGCGCATCAAGGGCGAGCCCCAGCGCTACGGGACGCAGATCAGCTACCTGCCGGTGTTGAAGGAGTGGCGGCTCGATCCGCTCGATCCGCGCACGACAGACGAAGAGCGGCGCGCCATGGGAGTGGCGCCGCTGGCCGAGCTGAAGGAGCGCGAGCGCCTGGTGAACCTGCCCGCGAAGATGGACGCCGGCGGCGAACAGGCGCCCTAGCCGCCATCCCTACAGCGACAGCCATGAGGCCCTCTTCCGTCACGGCTCGCGCGGCCCTGTTCCTCGGCACGCTCGCCCTATTGGGGGGCATCGGAGAGATCGGCCTGCGCCTGGCCGATTACTACCCCCTGCGAGAGCTCCACGCCCAGGACTGGCACGAGTCGTTCATCCGCGCCTCGGAGGACCCCGTACTGCGTTACGAGCTAGTCCCCGGAGCCACCGGATACGGCTGGGGCTGCAAGATCGAGATCAACAGCCACGGATTCCGGGGCAAGGAGGTCTCCCTCGCGGCGCCCGCGGAAGTCATCCGGATCGCGGCCATCGGCGACTCGGTCACCTTCGGCAACAAGCTCCCGGTGGAGTACGCCTACCCCGCGCAGCTCGAGTCGTCCTTGACCGACAACGGGTTCGCGGCGGAGGTGCTGAACCTGGGAGTCGGAGGCTACGACATCCTGCAGAGCGTGGTCTTCCTGGAGCGCACGGGGCTCGCCTTCCACCCCGACGTCGTCGTCCTCGGCTACTGCGTCAACGACATAGGCGCCGTCTCGCTCTCGCGCCACTACATCGAGGGCGCGGACGAGTACAGCGCTTGGATCTATGGCCTACGCATAGCCCAGTGGTTTCGAGTCAAGCGCGACTTCAATGAGCTCATGGCCGATCTCACGGAGCGCAACGAGCCCGATCGCTTCCGACTCGAAAACGAGGGGTTCATCGCAAGCTTCGATGACGATCCGACGATGCTGGCCCAGCTGCGCGACGTCGAGAAGCTACTGCGAGACTTCGACATCCCGGACGGACACGCCTACCTCCCCTGGTACGCGTCGGTGCCCCACGTGGGGAAACTGCGCGCCTCCCTGGGGCGGCTCGCGCAACTGGCGCAGGAGCACGGCTTCCGACCGCTCGTCGCGATCATCCCGGTCCTGGGCGAAGGCGGGATGAACATCCTCTACGACCGGGCCTACGCCCTGGTGGAGATGGAAGCCCGCCGTGCCGGCCTGGACGTGGTCACCATGCGCACCATCGTGCGCGCCAACCGCCCTTCAACCCTGCGGGTCGAGCGCATGGACTTCATCCACTACAACGAGCGCGGCAACGCCGTGGTCGCACGCCGGATCGGGGGCTGGCTGGTGGAACAGGGCCTGTTCGAGCGCTGACGGATTCCCACTGGAAAGGACCGGGGAACCGTCCCAAGGAGTGATATCATTCCATCTGGATTGCAAGATATCTACGCTCCATGATCGGTCTCACCAGTACTTCGCGCCTACTCAAGGCCCTGGCGGAGGAGACGCGCCTGCGCATCCTCCACCTGCTGGCCCGCGAGGAGCTGTCGGGCACGGACCTGATGGAGATCCTCAATGTGGGCCAGAGCCGGATCTCCACCCACCTCGCGCTCCTGAAGGAGGTCGGCCTGGTCAACGACCGGCGCGTCGGGCGCCGCACGCACCACTCGATCGCCCCCGGCCCGGCCGCCGGCCTGTGGGAGATGGCCCTCGCTGCCAGCGGCACGACGCCCGAGTTCGAGGCCGACCTGGCCGGACTCGAGGCCCTGCGCGCGCGGCGCAAGGAGGCCACGCGCGCGTACTTCGATCGCGTCGCCGCCACCTTCGGCGAGGAGCTGCTACCGGGCCGCACATGGGAAGGCCTGGCGCGCGCCCTGCTCCAGCTCGCGCCCCGCGGGCGCTACATCGACCTCGGCATCGGCGACGGCCTGCTGACCCTCATGCTGGCGGAAGTCGCCGAGACCGTGACGGCTGTGGACATCTCGCCCGAGATGCTCTCCCAGCTCGAACGACGCGCCCGCGAGCGAGGGATCGAGAACATCGATTGGATCGAGGCGGAGATCGAGGACTTGCCCCTGCCCGACGCCTCCCACGAGTGCGCCGTCCTCAGCCAGGCCCTTCATCACGCAGCTCTCCCCGAGCGAGCATTGCGGGAAGCGTGGCGCGTGCTCGCACCTGGTGGCCGCGTCCTGGTGATCGACCTCCTGGCCCACACCGAGGTGTGGGTGCGCGACAAGCACCAGCACGAGCACCTGGGCTTCACGGAGGCCGCCCTCTCCAACCTCCTGACCACTGCCGGGTTCGAGCATGTCCGCGTCCAGCGCGCTGCTCGCGACCCCCACCCCCCCCACTTCATGACCCTGGTCGCCACGGGAATCCGAACATGACCTCTCCCTCGATCCTCTCGGCGCTCGACCTCCGGGTGCTCGTCATGGACGGCGCCATGGGAACCCAGATCCACGCCGCCGACCTGGAGCTGGAGCGGGACTATCACGGCCAGGAGAACTGCTGCGAGATCATCAACCTCACGCGGCCCGAGGTCGTGCGCTCGATCCACGAGGCCTACCTGGCTGTGGGCTGCGACGCCGTCGAGACCAACACCTTCAGCGGCGGCGCCCTGGTCCTGGCCGAGTTTGACCTCGCCGACCGCACGCGAGAGATCAACCGTGCCGCGGCGATCATCGCCCGCGAGGCTGCCGACGGCTTCGCGACCTCCGAGCGGCCGCGCTTCGTCCTCGGCTCCATGGGGCCCGGCACCAAGCTGCCGACCCTCGGTCAGGCCACCTACGCCCAGCTCAAGGCGTCCTACACGGAGCAGGCCCTGGGCCTGACCGACGGCGGCGTGGACGCCTTTCTGATCGAGACCTGCCAGGACCCCTTGCAGACCAAGGCCGCGATCAGTGCCGCCCTCGCTGCCCGGGCGCAGGCGGGGACCGAGACCTCCATCTTCGTCAGCGTCACGATGGAGGTCACCGGCACGATGCTGGTCGGCACCGAGATGGCCGCGGCCCTGGCACTGCTCGACCCCTATCCGATCGATCTCCTTAGCCTCAACTGCGCCACGGGACCGCGCGAGATGGGCGAGCACGTGCGCCTCCTCGGCCAGGCCTGCACGAAGCTCATCGGCGTCTACCCCAACGCCGGCCTGCCGCAACTGGTGGACGGCCAGCCCTTCTACCCCCTGACGCCCGAAGAACTCGCCGACTGGTTGCAGCGCTTCGTGGAGGAAGACGGCGTGAACCTCGTCGGAGGCTGCTGCGGAACGACCCCCCAGCACCTCGAGGCCGTCGTGCGCGCCATCGGGGAGCGCGCGCCTCGCGAGCGCAAAGTGGACACCCCTCCACAGGTGACGAGCATCTACGGAGCGACCACCCTGGAGCAGGAGTCCTCGGTACTGCTGATCGGCGAGCGCTCCAACGCCAGCGGCAGCCGCGCGTTTCGACAGCACCTGCTCGAGGAGAATGTCGACGCGATGGTCCAGATGGGGCGCGAGCAGGTGCGCGACGGGAGCCACGTACTCGATGTCTGCGCGGCCTATGTCGGGCGCGACGAGATGGTGGACATGACGCGCGTGATCGAACGCTACCGAACGGATGTGCCCGTACCGTTGATGATCGACAGTACGGACGAGAAGGTCCTGCGCGAGGCTCTGGAGCTCTGCGGGGGGCGCTGCATCATCAACTCCATCAACCTCGAGGACGGACTCGAGCGCTGTGAACACGTGCTGCCCTTGGCCAGAGAGCACGGCGCGGCGGTGGTCGCCCTGACGATCGACGAGGAGGGCATGGCCAAGACTGCGGACGAGAAGGTCCGCATCGCGCGCCGCATCCACGATATCTGTGTCGATGATCACGGCTTGCGATCGGAGGACCTGCTCTTCGACGTCCTGACCTTCACCATCTGTACCGGCAACGAGGACGATCGGCGCCTCGGCCTGGAGACCCTCGAAGGAATCCGTCGGGTGAAGGAGGAGTTGCCGGGCGTCGGGCTGCTGCTCGGACTCTCAAACATCTCCTTCGGCATCAACCCCGCGGCCCGCCACGTACTCAACTCGGTCTTCCTGCACCACGCTCAGGAGGCCGGCCTGACGGCCGCGATCCTCCACTCCGGTCGCATCGAGCCCCTGCACCACATCGACGAGAAGGTGCGCCAGATCGCCGAGGACCTGATCTTCGACCGGCGGCGGCCGGGCTACGACCCGCTGGGGGAGTTCATGGGGCTGTTCGAGGGCGTCGGCGTGAAGGCCCGCGCGGAGCGGGCCATACCTGAGGACGTCTTCGATCGCCTCCAGTGGCGCATCGTCGAGGGCGAACGCGAGGGCCTCGAAGCCGATCTCGACCTCGCCATGGAGTCACGCCCCGCCCTGGAGATCATCAACACGGTACTGCTGGCCGGCATGGGCATCGTCGGTGACCTGTTCGGCCGCGGGGAGATCCAACTCCCCTTCGTCCTGCAGTCCGCCCAGACGATGAAGAACGCCGTGCGCCACCTCGAGCCTCACCTCGACCGCGTGGAAGGCGACACGCTCGGAAAGATCGTGATCGCGACGGTACGCGGGGATGTACACGACATCGGCAAGAACCTGGTGGACATCATCCTCTCGAACAACGGCTACACGGTCTACAACATCGGGATCAAGCAGCCGATTCAGCACATCCTCGACGTCGTGCACGAGCACGACCCTGACGCGGTCGGCATGAGCGGCCTGCTCGTCAAGAGCACGGTCATCATGCGCGAGAACCTCGAGGAGATGAACAACCGCGGCGTCGATATCCCCGTAATCCTCGGCGGCGCCGCCCTGACGCGCAAGTACGTCGAGGACGACTGCCGGCGGATCTACAAGGGCCCGCTCTACTACGCGCGTGACGCCTTCGAGGGCCTGGACACCATCGCGCGCATCGTCGCCGGTGAAGAGCGACCCCAACCCATGGCACCGGCCTCCCCATCGTCCGCGAAGGCCGTCGCGCAGGCGGCCGAGGCCGTCACCGAGGTGGGCGGGAGGCCCGAGCTCAGCGAGGACCCCGGACTGCCCACGCGCCCCGATATCGAGCGCGACATCGAGTACCCCGCGCCCCCTTTCCTGGGGCACCGACTGATCGAGTCGATCCAGCTCCAGAGCGTGATGCCCTACATCAACGAGAAGACGCTCTTCCACTTTCAGTGGGGCTACCGGCGCAAGAATAGCTCCGTCGACTCGCACCGGCGCTTCACCGAGGAGCACGTCCGCCCCATCTACCACGAACTGATGAAGCGCTGCGACGCCGAGGAGATCCTGCAGCCCAAGGCGGCTTACGGCTACTGGCCGTGCACGCCCGAGGGCGACACGCTCGTCCTGCTCGACCCGCAGGACCTGGGGCGGGAGGTCGCCCGCTTCGACTTCCCTCGCCAAAATGGCAAGAAGAACCTCTGCATCTCGGACTTCTTCCACTCCAGAAATGGAACGCCGGACACCGTCGCCCTGCAGGTCGTGACCGTCGGACAGGATGCATCCGACACGGCCCGCGAGTGGTTCGCCGAGGATCGCTACCAGGACTACCTGCACCTGCACGGTCTGTCCGTCGAGACCGCCGAGGGTCTCGCTGAGTACGTGCACCGCCAGATCCGCGGCGAGCTCGGATTCGCGGGCGAGGACGCGCGCGAGATGCGCCAGCTGTTCAAGCAGGGGTATCGGGGTTCGCGCTACTCCTTCGGCTACCCTGCCTGCCCGAACCTCGAGGACCAGGAACAGATCCTCGCCCTCCTGCACGCCGACGAGCTGGGCATCGAGATCTCCGATGAGTTCCAGCTCTGGCCCGAACAGTCGACCTCAGCCATCGTGGTCCACCATCCCGACGCCCGCTACTTCACGATCTGAACATGCTCGAACGCATCCTCGAAACCGAAGCCATGGACTCGATCGCGGAGACCGAGAGCTACGACTCCATGGATCACACAGCGGCCAACAACTCCTTCGTCGGGCGCCTCTTCGACCTCGGTGCGAGCGGGCGCATGCTCGACATCGGCACGGGGCCGGGACACATGCCACCGCTGATCTGTGACCGTGACCCCGACGCGACGGTGGTCGGCGTGGACCTCGCCCAGCACATGATCGCCGCCGCGAAGAACAACCTCGCCAAGACCACCCACGGAGCGCGCATCGAATACGTCCACATGGACGCCAAGGGGCTCAATTTTGCCGACGGCGAGTTCGACACGGTGTTCTCCAACACGATCCTGCACCACATCCCCGACCCGCGGCCCTTCCTGAGGGAGGCCCGGCGCGTCCTGCGGCCCGGAGGCACACTCCTCGTACGCGACCTCTTCCGACCGCCCTCCCGGGAGCAGCTCGAGGCCCTCGTCGCAGCCCACGCGGGCGAATGCACTGAACACCAGCGCGGGTTGTTCGCCGACAGCCTGCACGCCGCCTTCTCTCCCGAAGAGTTCCGGGATCTGGCAGACGAGAGTGGCCTCAAGCTGGCCGAGATCGTGATCGACAGCGACCGGCACATGTCCCTCCAGGCCCGGGCCGCGCGCTGAGGCCGGGTGTGGAAGAAGGGGCGATGAAGCACTCTACACCCGCCGGCGAGCTGGCGCTGACCCTGGGAGGTGGCGGAGCGCGTGGCGCCTACCAGCTCGGCCTGCTATGCCACCTCGCGCGCCGCTTCCCTGACCTGGAGGTGCCAATCCTGACCGGGGTCTCCGCCGGCGGAATCAACGCGGCGTTCCTCGCCAACCACACGGGCAACTTCGCGCAGAAGGTCGAGGGCCTGCTAGAGCTGTGGCGCGGGATCACCGTCGACCAGGTCTTTCGGGTGGACGGCCGCTCGCTCTTCTCGCACGTCCTGCGCGGACTCGCCCAGCTCGCATGGTTCGGCGGCCGCGGAGGCTCGAAGGAGCTCCACGGAATGGTGGACACGAGTCCCCTGCGGGCACTCCTGGAGCGCAGCCTGGGGGGCGGGGACGGCGATCTGCCGGGCATCGAGAGCAACCTCGCCCAGCGCGATCTGCGTGCCGTCGCCCTGACGACCACGCGCTACGACACGGGCCAGACCGTGGTCTGGACGCAAGGCAGGGACATCTCCCTCTGGAAGCGCCCGCAGCGACTCGCGCGGGCCACAGCTCTGGGAGTGGAGCACGTCATGGCCTCCGCCGCCCTGCCCTGGCTGTTTCCGGCGGTGCAGATCGGAAAAAACTGGTACGGGGACGGCGGCGTGCGCCTGCACGCGCCCCTCGCGCCCGCCATCCACCTGGGCGCAAGTCGGATCTTGGCCATCTCGACCCGCTACGGGCGCAACGATGCGGAGGTCGACCTGACAAAGACCGACCTCTACCCAGCCCCAGCCCAGGTCGCCGGGATCTTGCTCAACTCGATCTTCCTCGACCTCCTCGATCAGGACGCCCACAACCTTGAGCGCGTCAACGAGCTCCTGGCGCGCATTCCCGAGCAGGAGCGCGGCGACCTGCGACCGATCGACCTGCTCGTCCTGCGCCCTTCCCGTGATCTGGGCAAGCTGGCTGACGAGTACGAACCGACCCTGCCGCCGCTCTTCCGCTTCCTGACCCGCCGTCTGGGCACGCGCGAGAGCCGCAACCAGGACTTGCTGAGTCTGATCATGTTCCAGCCCGACTACATCGAGCAGCTCATCTCGACCGGCGAACGAGATGCCGAGGAACACGCGGACGAGATCGCGGAGTTCCTGACCTAGAAACCTCTCCGCCAGGAGGCGAGCAAGGAAAAGTCCGGACCGGTGGCCGCGACCAGGTCCTCGTGGAAGCTGATGGAGAGGGTCGAGGCGTCACCCGCATCCCAGACCACCCCCAGGCCCAGGTCCAGGATCTCGCGGTCGATCTCCTCAAGCGGTATGGACTTCACCATCGGACCGCTCCAGAAGAACTGGGCCAGGAGGGACACGGAGTCGTTCCAGCGGTACTCGCCACCGAGCTGAAAGTCGAACGCGTCCCTCAGTTCGTGAGCAGCGGAGGAGCGAAATCCCTCCGACTGGCCGGGTACGCGCCACGATAGCCCAAAGGTGGTCGTCACCCGGCCGAGGTTCTTTTCCCCCACCAGGCCCAGACCGTAGTCGAGGGCTCCGTTCCCAAAGCCCGCCGACTCCGAGCCCGTGGGGACTTCGACGCCCAGGCGCCAGGCCAGGGCGGGAGCGTGCTCTCCTTCATCCTGGATGCGACTCGTGTAGACGACTGACAAGTCACCGAGGTCGAGGCGATCCTCCTCGAGGGTGTAGAGCAGGTCATCGCCGTCGGCGAGTGTCATGGTCCACTGGTCGTTCTCGATCCGCTCCCGACCGCCGTCCGGCAGAGAGAGCAGCTCGTGCCAGGACTCGATGAAGGCGTCCAGGAACCCGCTGGTCGTGAAGAGCAGGGGCAACTCGACCTCGACGTCCGCGCGCCCGCTGAGTCCGTAGCGCATGCGCGGCGCGATCCGCAGCAGCTCACCGTCGAAGGCGGCGACCTGCGCGCCCTCGCTGTCCACCTCCTCGATGCTGCTGTAGGCGACGCCCAGGGCGAGCGCCGTTTGCCCGCGGGGAGTGGTCAGCGGCCGGCGCGGACGCAAGGCGAGCTGGGTCAGGGCCAGGGGGTGTTGGTTGCGCGCTCCGAGGGGGCCGCGCACGCGCGCGCGCGGATCCTCCGAGAACCCTGGCATGCTCGAGCACGCCGCGAGGACGAAGAGCACGGTCAGCGAGGAGAAAGGGCGGAAGCAATGCACGGCACGCGGAGCGGTCGGGTGGAGGGCACGCCAGGAGCGCGCAGCGAGAGGCGGGCAGCGCCGCCAGAGGAAAAACTGCTCAGCCGGCGAGCATAGCAGGCCGCGAGCCGCGCCCCCAGGAAACCGCGCGCAGCTCGCCACCCTCCACGCACGCTGCGCGCGAGCCCTCAGGTCGGACCGTGACGCTCGGTCACCGCATCCCGAAATCGGTCCAGCAGCTCGCCGTAGGCCGCGACGCGGTCACTGTCCGGGTCCGTCGACGCCCCGGACTTCCGGACATGGGGCGCCGCGACCTCATCCGGCCCGACGTCCTCGCCGGCCTCGCGCCGACAGGTCCAAAGGGCCTGAAGCGCAGCCCCCAGGGCGGCGGACTCGGGCTCCTCGAGCTGGGTGACGGGGCAACGCAGGAGATCGGCCAGGATCTCGCGCCAGAGTGCATTCCCCGCGGCGCCACCGACCAGGTGAACGCCCTCGACTGCGATGCCCAGGGCGCGCATGCGCTCGACTCCCCAGGCCAAGTTCAGGCTCGTTCCCTCCAGGGCCGCGCGATAGAGCACGCCGGAACGCAGGTGGCCGGCGCGCATGCCGAGCAGGGTCCCCGCAGCCTCGGGCAGATCCGGAACGCGCTCGCCACTGAGGTAGGGCAGCCAGAGCAGGCCCTCGCAACCGATCGGCACCGAACGCGCCGCGGCGGTCAACTGCGAGTGATCGCCGCCGAACCCGCGCCGAACCTCCTCGCAGACGCCCGTCAGGTTCATCACGCACAAGAGCGGCAGCCAGCCGCCCACGGAGGAGCAGAAGGGAGCGATCAGCCCCGCCGGGTCGATCACGGGTTCCTCGGTGTAGCTGAAGACAGTGCCCGAGGTGCCGAGGCTGACGACGACGACTCCCGGCCGAGTGGCGCCGCTGCCCACGGCGCTCATCATGTTGTCGCCGCCGCCGGCGCTGACCAGCACGCCCTCCCCCAGGCCGAGCAGGGCGGCACCGTCAGCGTTCAGTCGGCCCGCCGCTCCACCCGGCGCGAGCAGAGGCGGGAGCAGCTCCGCGAGGCGCGGATCGACGACCTCCATCCGCGCGTCATCGAAGACACGCGAGACCGGATCGAAGAACCCCGTGCCCGAGGCGTCGCCGGCCTCCATGCAAGCGTGCCCGGTAAGCGCGAGATTGACGAAGTCGTGGGGGAGCAGCACGCGCCGCACGCGCTCCCAGCGCTGCGGCTCGTGCCGGGCGAGCCACCGGACCTTCGACGCGGTGAACCCCGTCGGAACTGGTCCTCCGAAGGCCTCCGAGAGCTCGCGCGCCTCGACGGCGGTAGAAGTGTCGCACCACAGCTTGGCGGGCCGCACGACCTCGCCGGCCGCGTCGAGGACCACCAACCCGTGCTGCTGGCCCGAGACTCCGACGCCTGAAAAGCGCGCCGCCTCGACGCCGTCTGCGTCCAGCAGTTCGGCCGCCACGGCGCGCACGGCGTCGATCCAGGTCGACGGGTGCTGCTCACAGACGCCCGGCCCCAGCCCCTCCAGCAGTCCGTAGGCCGCCGACGCACGGGCGACCACGCGCCCCGCCTCGGCGTCGAGGACCACGCCCTTGGTGCCCTGGGTCCCGACATCGAGCCCGAGAAAGAGGGTCATGGACGGCCGGGGCTCAGGCCCGCACCCCCATCAAGTGTTCCATCAAGATCTGGTCGAGGCGCTCGTAGCGCAGGCCGCGGGCCGCGATGGCGTCCACGTCGATCTCCAGCCCTCGCAGGGCCGCCCCCTTCTCGACGCCGTACTCCCCGCAGAGAAGGGGGTCGATCGCCTCATCGCTCGGCACGGCGCAGAGCTCCCCGACCTCCGGATCGGCGTCGAAGGAGCGCGCTCGCGCGCGCAGGATGTTGTAGGTCCGCATGCAACCGATGGCGAACTCCCAGACGCCGTCGATGTCCTCGGTGCGATAGGCGTGGGCGTCGAAGTGTCGCGGACCCTCGTAGGGCGCCGTGCCAGCCGTCCCCTCCAGCAGACGCACGACCAAAAATGCCTGCTTGAGGTCTTCCGATCCGAAGCGCAGGTCCTGGTCGTAGCGTCCGATGCGCTGGCCGTTCAGGTCGATGTGGAACAGCTTGCCCGCCTCCATGGCCTGGGCGACGCCGTGGGTGAACGAGAGGCCCGCCATGGTCTCGTGGGCGACTTCCGGATTGACGCCCACCATCTGAGAATGCTCGAGGGTCTCGATGAAGTGCAGCATGTGCCCGGTCGTGGGCAGGTACATATCGCAGCGCGGCTCGTTCGGCTTCGCCTCGAGGGCAAAGCGCGTGTCGTAGCCCTGGTCCTGGACATAACCACAGAGAAAGTCCAGCGCATCGCGGAAGCGCTTCAGCGCGTCCTGCGGGTCGCGGCAGGCGTCGGTCTCCGTTCCCTCGCGCCCGCCCCAGAAGACGTGGATGCGCGCACCGAGCTCCACGCCCAGGTCGATGGCGTCCATCGTCTTGCGCAAGGAAAAGGCCCGCACGCGCGGGTCGTTCGCGGTGAAAGCGCCGTCCTTGAAGATGGGGTGGCTGAACAGGTTCGTCGTCGCCATCGGGACGACCATCCCGCTCTCATCCAAGGCCGCCTTGAACCCGGCGACGATGCGGTCGCGCTGCGCTGCACTGGAGCCGAAGGGGATCAGGTCCTCGTCGTGCAGGTTCACGCCCCACGCGCCGCAGCGCGCGAGTCCGCGCACGAGATCGCAGGGATCCTGCGTCGGACGCACCGGCCCTCCGAAGGGATCGCGGCCGGGGTTGCCGACCGTCCACAGGCCAAAGGAGAACTTGTCTTCGGGTCGGGGATCGAATGTGTCCATTTGTCGGCTCGGCCGGTTCCTGGCTGGCGGGTGAGGGCGAGCCCGTATTGCACCCGGCTCGGGGGCCGGTTCCCACCCCGCAGCGGTCGCTTCCCCTCAGGAGGGCATTCAGTTCATGCCGGAGTGCACCCGCACGGAGAAGGGCAGGCTCGCGACCAGCCTCCCCTCCCGCTGCCGAAGCGTCTCGATGCGCTCGCCGGCAGCCCGCTCCCCGACGCGGCGCCGCGCCAGGTGGAAGAACAGCCCCTGATGGGCCGTCTCCGACGGCACCAGGTCGCGGTAGAGCGCGGCCAGTTCCCGGTCCTCGAGGTGCTCCTCCAGGAGTCGAAATCGCTCCAGGCTGCGGGCCTCGATCAGCCCGGCCACGACGAGGCGATCGAGGAGCGTGTCGCCCCGACCCTCCTTCGTGGCGTTCAGGAGAGCCTCCGCGTAGGGGTTCGCGCACAACCGGGTGAGGGCGCCGCCGCGCGCGTGCAGAATGCGCGTCACCATCGAGAAGTGCTGCATCTCCTCCTCGGCCATCGCGGCCAGCCGCTCGACCAGCAGCGCGTCGTCGGGGTGACGAGCGATCAGAGCTTGCGCGGAAGAGGCCGCCTTGAGCTCGCAGTGGGCGTGGTCGGCGAGCAGGGCGAGGGGTTGCTCGGCGACACGCCCCACCCACTCGGACGGCGTCCGCCAGGCGAGCTCGATCATTCCTCGCGGCCGGCGCCCGGCACCCAGAGCACATCGGCCCGGCCGCCGTCGTTGAGGGCGCGGGCGAAGACGAAGAGCAGATCCGAGAGGCGGTTGAGGTAATGCAGGGGCTCGGGCCCCATGCGATCGGCCTCCCCTTCGAGCCCGAGCAGCTCGACGAGGTGGCGCTCGGCGCGGCGGCAGACGGTGCGCGCCAGGTGCATCCACGCGGCGGGTGTGGTGCCACCGGCCAGGACGAACGACTTGAGGGGATCGAGGTCCTCGTTGACGAGGTCGATCAGCTTCTCGAGGCGCTCGGTGTAGACCGGTGTGATGCGCAGGGCGTCGTCCCCCGCACCGGGACACGAGAGGTCCGCGCCGAGGTCGAAGAGGTCGTTCTGGATGGCCCTCAGCCAGGCGCGGAAGGGCTCTTCCACATCCTGAGCCAGGGCCATCCCCAGCACAGCCGAAAGCTCGTCCACGCTGCCGTACGCCTCGACCCGAGGATGATGCTTCTCCACACGCTCCCCGCTCCCCAGAGCGGTCGTCCCGTCGTCTCCCGTCCGGGTGTAGATGCGATTCAACCTGACCATGTGCGCCTCCGTGGCCTGGAATCATAGCGTCCTGCGCAGCCCGTCACAGCAGGGGCGGGGGCAGGCGCAAGGTCGCGCCCCCCCAGGCGCACGAAGGAAACGGGGCAGCCAAGGTCGCGCTCACCGGGTAGTGCCGCGGGATGGCGCGCGACGGCGTAGGCGTCGAGCGGGGCGACACCGATCAGGATTTGGAGCGGGAAGTCCGACATGGCAGGCGGAGGAATCTCAGCGGGGCGGGCACAGACCACTCCGTGGCGTGGTCCGCGAGAGAGAATTACTAGAAATCAGCGCGGCTCTCAGGCCCCAGCGACGCCTCAGCGGGTGACACTGGAGCGACCAGCTCGATCATCGGATGGGTCGGACGCCTTTATCCAACCCGATGCTGTGTTTCGGCCCTGCGCAGGCGCTCCGCGCGCCCGGCCCTCTTTCCACCCCTCACCCACGAGACCCCAATGAGAATGAGAATCGCGGTCGGTGCCTTGCTGGCAATCCTATCCACGGAGTCCTCCGCCTTGCAGGGTTCGGCCCAGACCCAGCAACCGGTCATCTCCATCGGCGGACGCTCCTACTCGTCGTGGCAATCCTATGTGCAGTCTCCGTTCTTCAAGCAGAATGAGATGCACTGCATCACCCCCTCCCGCAACCCCACGATCAATCCCTCCTCCTCGTTCAACTTCTCGCCCTCCGACTGCGCCTACTACTCGACCAATCCCAACCCGATCTACGATCCGACGGTCACCTACACGATCCAGGTGGTCGTCCATGTCATCCAGCACTCGAACGGCCAGGGGGCCATCTCGAATGCGATGATCCAGAGCCAGATCGACGTCCTGAACGAGGACTTCCGGGCCATGGCGGGTACCAACGGGGCTCCCGGCACCGACGTGATGATCCAGTTCGAGCTGGCCACGCAGGATCCCCAGGGCAACCCGACGAACGGGATCACGAACAGCGTCAACACCCAGTGGTTCAACGACAACGGGGCCTACTGGAACAGCCTCGCCTGGGACACGAATCGCTACCTGAACTTCTACACCAATTCGGCCGGCGGCTACCTGGGCTACGTACCGGACCTGCCGCAAGGCGGCATCCCCGGGAGCAACGCCGACCGCGTGGTCATCCTCTGGTCGGCTTTCGGGCGCAACGCGCCGATCGGCCCGCCCTACAACCTCGGGCGGACCGCGACGCACGAGATCGGCCACTACCTCGGGCTGTGGCACACCTTCGACAACGGCTGCGGGAGTGCCAGCGCCTGCTACACCTCCGGTGATCTGATCTGCGATACGAACCGCGAGAGCCAGTCCACCAGCGGTTGCCCGGGGAACAAGACGAGCTGCGGTTCGCCCGACCCAATCCACAACTACATGGACTACTCGGACGACTCCTGCATGTGGGAATTCAGTTTCGAGCAGACCAACCGCATGCGCTGCACCCTCGAAAACTATCGGCCCAACGTGTACGGAGGAAGCGGTCCCCCGCCGCCCCCGCCGCCGCCCGGTGATGTGGTCTCGATCAACATCGATGTGGGCGCCAACGGCGCATTCCCGGCCCCGGCCTCCAGTTTCGCCGGCGCAGCGAGCCAGGCGGGCGTCTGGAACGAGGTCAGCGGCACTGCCAACAACGTGTCCCTCGACGAGCTCGACGGCTCCGGCAGCGGAGCAACCATCAGCGTCAGCGGAGGCAATGGAAACTTCGCCTCCAACAACTCCTCCACAACCGGAGACGTAGAGAGGCTGATGGACGACATTCAGGACGCAGGCACGTCCACATGGACGATCTCCGGCCTGGCGAGCGGGACATATGGCGTCTACGTCTACTCCTGGGCTCCCGATGACCCCAACGGCTTCTTCAGCAATGTCACCGTCGTGGGCGGTTCCAACGGGATCCAGACCTGCGGCGGCACGGGCTGGAACGGGAGTTGGATCCACGGCGGCCACTACGTCGCCGACCAGGTGAATGTCACGAACGGCACCATCACGATCCAGATCGCGCCCAACGGCGCCAACACGCCGACGAGCGTCAATGGCTTCCAGATCGTCGACCACGGCGGCGGCGGAAGCACGATCGGGACGGCCTACTGCTTCGGCACGAATGCCGGCTGTCCCTGCGGCAACGGCGGCGCGGCCGACGAGGGTTGTGAAAACTCGACCGGCTCGGGAGCGACCCTCTCCGCCGGCGGCTCCGCCAGCGCGGGCGCCGACGACCTGAGCTTCCTGTCCGCCAACCTGCTCGGCGGTCAACCGTCACTACTCTTCGCGGGAACCCAATCCCTCAACGGCGTCACCTTTGGTGACGGCTTGCGCTGCGCCGGCGGGTCCGTCACGCGCCTGGGCGTCCAGACACCCAACGGGAGCGGACAGGCCGCCTGGGGTCCCGGCCTCGGCAACGCGGGCGGCTGGTCGAACGGCGACACCCGCTACTTCCAGGTCTGGTACCGCAACCCGCAGGGAAGCCCCTGCGGAACGGGTTTCAACCTGACCCACGGCCTCTCGGTGAGCTTCACTCCCTGAGCTCAGCAGCGCCCCCGAGCGGGGCGTGAGAAAACCCCACGGGGGGCGAGGCCTTTCCGCGCCTCGCCCCCCGCTTATATGGCGAGAGACGAGCGGTCAATCGTCATCGTCTTTTGCGTCGCGCCCGCTCGGGCTGGGATCGAGGCCGAAGTCCGACGGCTTCATCGCGCTCCCCAGAGTGCGCATCATCATGTGCCACGCGCGCGCGTCGCTTGTCTCGAGGGGTGATCGCGAGAAGATGCGGTCGATCGACTTCCCGATGACACGCTTCGCCTCCGTGCTGCGCGCGACGTGTTCGACGAAGGTGTACTTGAGGTTCGCCTTCAAGAACTCGCGTTCGGCACCGGTCAAGGGGTGCCCGCCCGGCTCGCGCCGGTGCACATCCTCGCCGCCGAACAGGCCCTGCAGCACGATCCCGACGCAGACCGCAAGGTTCAGGGAAGTGTGCTCCGCAGCTGTCCGGAGGTGGAGCAGGCGCTGACAGAGCGAGGCGTCCTCGACTGACAGGCCGGACATCTCGCCGCCGAAGACGAGGGCCAGCCGATCCGCCGAGCCGGCGGCCAGGGAGCTCAGCTCGTCCCGTACCTGGTTCCAGTTCTCGCGGATACGGTTGTCGCGCACGCGCGCGGTGAAGCCGACCGACGCCGAGCAGTCGGCCAGGGCTTCGGTCAACTCATCGACCACCCGCACCTTCTCCTCCACATTCTTGACGCCGTGGGACATCTGCGCGAACTCGGGATGGAGCAGCAAGGCGGGTCGTTCGGGGGCGACCAGCACCAGCTCGCAGGGCCCGAAGTTCTCGCAGGCGCGCAGGATCATGCCCACGTTACGGGGCCCTTGCGGCCGAACCAGGATGACGCGCTTCACTCAGATTTCCCAAGGATGTTGATGATCGCCGCGCCGCGGGCGTCCGGCCCCTCGGCGCGCTGGGCGAGAGGCCGGGGATCGAGCAGCTCGATCCAGACGCCCTCGTCGGCCTGCAGCCCGATCCCCGGCCGATCGTACAGGCGCGGGTCATTCCATGCGGTAGAGGTGAGGGCCAGCCGGAGTTCCTCGGCAGCGCCGTACTCCCGACCGAGATAGCGCAACCGCTCGCGTTCGACACGCTGACCGTCGATGTCGAGGGTGACGCACAGAGTCGAGCGCGGGGTCCGAGATGGGCGAGCGACGCTCACCTCGAGGGGCGCCACGCCGCTCAGTACGAGGGCGTCGGGGCGCGTGGGATGAGCGGAGACCTGCACGCCGTCAGAAACGTCCACCAGCTCTGCCAGAGTCGGAGCGCAGGCCGGGACCATGTCCAGGACCACGCGCACTCGCTCGCCGGTACCGGGGACAGAGAGGACGAGGCGCCCGCCCGCACCCCGCGTGACCGACCCTGCGAAGGGGCGCGGGCGGCCATCTTCGAGAGTGGGCCACGCCGGAGCGAGGTCGTCGGGGATGAGGGGCAGGTCCAGCTCGCACAGAGAGTGGCCGCCGACGAACACGCCCTGCGCATCGAGAGCGCCCGTCGAGGAGCGGAGTCGCAGCTCGAGGGCCTCTCCCCGCCGCGCGGCGCGCAGGTGGGTCCACGGGGGAAGATCGCCGGCGCGCGCTGCCGGCAGATCAAAGGTGCGCGTGCCGGCCGCGCGACCCGCCGGTCCATCCAGGGCGAGGCCCTCCCAGGGCGCAAGAATCGGCTGGCCGAAGCTGCGGGCGCGGACCTGCAGGGCGCCTCCTTCCGGCGAGCGGCAGGCGATGCGCAGGACACCGAGCGGCGGCTCCTCCCCCAGGAGTCGCTCGAGTGCACGCACCTCGGCGACGGAATCGAGGAGCTGGGCGGGCGTCCAGAAGCCACCTTCGGCGACGGGCAGCCCCGGCTCGAGAGGGGGCGGCGCGAGGTCGGCGTCGATGCGCACGAGGCTGTCGCCCGCGATCGAGGAGCACCACATCCACTCGCGCCCCAACGCCACCCTGCGTGCGAACTCGGCGTCCTCGATCAGGACAGCGTCGCGCGCGCGCCCGTCGCTCAGGGCCAGGAGATCGCGCCCGTCGCGCTCGAAGGCCCCGGTCAGGGTCGCGAAGACGTCCACATCCTGGGTCGGGGCGCCGCGCACGGGGCTCCAGTCGAGGCGTGCGGAACGCATTACGAGCGGAGCGCGCAGGCGCGGCTCGGGATCGCCGCGGTCCGGGAGCGGACGCAGGGGCGCGGGCAGGGTGCCCGCCACGCCGCCGGTGACGACCACGAGGGCCTCCTCCCGTCGCCCGGCGCCGTCGATGGCTTCGATCACCTCCCGCAGCACGCCGTCCATGCGAGACAGGCGCGCGGCGTTCAAGGCGCGCACGAAGGCGCCCCGCGCGGGATCTCCGCGGCGTCGCAACAGCTCGCGCTCAAGAGCTTCAAGGGCCCCGGCGGGATCGTCCTCCAGGCGATCGAGGGCCGCGGCAACGACGGCGGAGGCACTCCGCCACGGATTGAGCGCGCGCCGCACGAAGGGACGCGCCGCGAGCGCGGCGGGCGCCTCGCGGTCGCGCGCGTCGGCGAGGTACAGAAACAGGAAGACCTTGCTCTGAGAGCGCAGGGCCTCCTCGAGGGGCGCCGCGATCGACGTGATCGTGGCGCTCGCACTCCGCGGCTTGCGCGGAGGATGGGCGAGGGTGGAGCACTCGTAGACATCGAACCCTTGGGCGAACCCCGACAACTCGCCGTCCAACTGGCCGAGAGAGACCGCCGCCAGGGTTCGGTAGCCCGCGGCGCGGAACAACTCGGCCATGGTCGTGTACTCCTCCGCCAAGGTCTGGCGCCCGCGCGCGCGCAGAGTGCCCACGCCGTGCCGGCGCGGCAGGAGTCCGGTAAACAGCGAGGCCAGGGCGGCGTTGACTCCGCTCGAAGAGGCACTGTGCACCAGGAACGTGCGTCCTCCCTCGGCCAAGTTCGCCAGAGCGGGTGTCGCGCTCCTGTCGGGGCTGAGCAGGTCGAGCTCACTGACGTCCACAGAGTCCCAGACGACGAGTGCGACGACGTCGTGACCGCGTCCGCAACTCGCGCTCAACTCCTCCCCTCCCGGGCGGCGGTTGCAGCCCTTGAACAGGTAGACGCCGCCGAAGGCCACCAAGGCGACGGAGAAGACGAGCATCCGGCAGCCGCCCGGGATGCGGACCGGTTGCCTCAAGCGCTCCCCCGCAGGGCGGCGATCTGATCCGGATCCGCGTTCCCTCCGGAAACGACGGCGGCCACGCGCAGGGGGTCGGCCCCGTCGCGCCCCACGAGCAGAGCGGCGGGCAGAAAACCTCCCAGCACGAGCGCCGGCGCCGCTGCGCCCGCCGGCTCGGCGCCGATCCCCGCGCTCACCAGGCGACCCTGCGCGCCGAAGACAGCCTCGTCCTCCACCAGGATCACCCCGTCCACCGCGGCCCGGCAGATGTCGACATTCAGCTGCCCCGAATAGAGCGGGCAAAGGCCCTGCACGGCGGTCGTGATCTCGTCCAGGATCACGGGCGAGCGAGCCTGCAAGGCGAGAGTCAGGGACGGGGAGCCCGCGGGCTCTGCGCCCAGGATCGTGACCGCGCTCCCCAGCTCCGAGCGCAGAGCGAGGGAGGTCCCAGAGATCAGGCCGCCCCCGCCGACGGGGACGATGACGACCTCCACCTCCGCCCAGTCGCGGGCGATCTCGAGTCCCACGGTCCCCGCGCCCTGCACCGTGCGGGCGGCGTCGTATGGGTGAACCATCACCTTGCCCTCTGCCACGAACGCGGCGCAGCGCTCCTCGGCCGCCTCGCGCGTCGGCGCGAGTACGACCTCGGCGCCACGCTCGCGGCAAGCGGCGATCTTGTTGGGATAGGCGTCCTCGGGCATGACGACCACGGCAGAAACCCCGGCGCGCTGCGCGGCCCATGCCAGGGCGCCGGCGTGGTTGCCTGAACTGCATGCCACGACACCGCGCCGGCGCTCGTCGTCGTCGAGGCGGCTGATCTGATTCCACGCTCCGCGCGCCTTGAACGAACCGGTGACCTGCAGGCTCTCGAGCTTGAGCCGCAGCTCGACGCGCTCATCGCCAGCGTCGAAAGCCACGAGCGGAGTGTGCTCGATGACGCCCTCCAGGCGCTGCGCCGCCTCTGCCACGCGGATGTGGTCGAACTCCTCCCAGTCCCCACTCATCGTCTCAGACCCGCTCACGCGGCGTAGAGTACCCTACGCTCCGTGACTTCTCCCGACTCCGCTTGCGCGCGGCCGGTGGCTAGCGACGCCACCGACCTGCCCTTCACGGCACCCTGGCTCCTGGCTCCCATGGAGGGCGTCACCGAGCCGTGCTTCCGTGACCTGCTGCTGGATCGCAACGACGCCGCCAGCCTGGGCGGCTCCTTCACGGAGTTCGCGCGCGTCGTCAGCGTCCCCTTGCCGCGCCACGTGCTGCGGGCCCATCTCGGCGCGCGGCGCAGGGAGCGGCCTGTGGGGCTGCAGCTCATGGGCGCGGACCTTGGCGCCCTGGGAGAGACGGCGCGGCGTGCGGAAGAAGTCGGCGCGCCCATGGTGGACCTGAACTTCGGGTGCCCCGCGAAGGGAGCCCTGCGCGGCTGTGCGGGATCGGCCGTGCTGGAGGATCCCGCGCGCCTGGAACGCACGGTGCGGGCGGTGGAGCGGTCCCTCACGGCGATCCCCCTGACCGCCAAGATCCGCGCCGGCGTCGAGGACGACAGCCGACTGGAGGAGCTGGCCCAGGCGGCCCAGGAGGGCGGCGCCGCCATGCTCACGGTCCACTGCCGCACCCGCCGCGAAGGCTATCAGCCGGAAGTGGACTGGAGCCGCCTCGCCCGCGCGGTGGACCACGTCGACATTCCGGTCTGCGGCAACGGCGGAGTCCGCGTCCATTCCGACCTCACGCGCATGCGAAGCGAGGCAGGTTGCGCCCTCGTCATGGTCGGTCAGGCGGCCCTCGGGAATCCCTGGATTTTCTGCGGGGAGGAGGTGAACGCCGCGACGGCGGCCCGCTTCCTGCTGGACTACGCCGAGGCCCTCCACGCGCGCTACGCCTTGAACGAGGGCCGGATCGCCGGGCGACTGAAACAACTTCTGCGCCACTGGAAAGCGGGGCGCCTGGTGGGCGACGATCCGATGGCGTGGTTGCGCGAGCGCGAGCCGGATCGCCTGCTCGAACGCCTACGCGCCCTCGCCGGCGACTGAGCCTATACTGTCGCCCCGCCGCCGAGCCCGCGCCCGGCGGATGACCGCAATGACGACCTGGACGCGACAGGACAGCGAGACCCTCTACCGAGTCCCCGACTGGGGCCTGGGATTCTTCGGGATCAACGACCAGGGGCATCTCGAGGCGACGCCGGACGGCGGCGATCACTCGCTCTGCATCGACATTCACGATCTGGTCGCCCAGCTCCAGCGGCGCGGTGTCGAGGCGCCCCTGCTGATGCGCTTCGACGGCATCATCCGCGCACGGGTGCGCGACCTGCAGGAGGCCTTCGACCGGGCCCGGGCGGAGTTCGGCTACGCGGCGCCCTACCACCCCGTCTACCCCATCAAGGTCAACCAGGACCGCTACGTCGTGGAGGCCGTGCTGGCCGAAGGCGCACGCCACGGCATGGGACTCGAGGTGGGCAGCAAGCCCGAGTTACTGGCGGTGATGACCCTCCACGGTCGCGATCACCCGCTCGTCATCTGCAACGGCTACAAGGACGACGAGTACATCGAGCTGGCGCTCCTCTCGCGCAGGATCGGCGCCCAGACGATCCTCGTGATCGAGAAGGAGAGCGAGGTCGAGCGCGTCCTGCGCATCGGCGAGGAGCTGGGGATCGAGCCGGTGCTCGGGGTGCGAGCCAAGCTCGGCCAGCGCGGCTCGGGACGCTGGCAGGAGTCCGGAGGAGACCGCTCGAAGTTCGGCCTCACCACGCGTCAGACCGTCAACATGGTCGACACGCTCTCGAAGGCCGGCAAGCTGCACTGCTTGCGCCTCCTGCACTTCCACATCGGGAGCCAGGTCACCAACATCCGCGCCTTCAAGACCGCCCTCGGAGAGGCTTCACGCACCCTCGCCGGCCTGCACGAGCTCGGCGTGCGGATCAACTGGATGGACGTGGGCGGAGGCCTTGGCGTCGACTACGACGGCTCTCGCAGCGACGCAGACTCGTCGATGAACTACTCGCTCCAGGAGTACGCCAACGACGTCGTCTACCACCTGGTCGAGATCTGTGCCGAGGCCGACATGGAGCCGCCGATCCTACTCTCCGAATCAGGCCGCGCCCTGGTCGCCCACCACGCCGTGCTCGTGACAGAGGTCCTGGGAGTCTCCGACACCACTGCCGTGGGCGTCCCGGAGCGGGCCTCCGAGGAAGAGGCGGAGATCGTGCGCGAGATCGCTGAGGTCAGCGAGGCGGTCGACAGCCGCTCCTACCACGAGAGCTACCACGACATCCGTGAGCTGCGCGAGCGCGCCATGATGATGTTCAACGTGGGGCAACTCTCCCTGACGGAGCGGGCGCGGGTAGAGGAGTTCTACTGGCGCGCCTGCGAGCGGATCCAGCGCATCACGCGCCGCATGGAGGAGGTCCCCGAGGACCTGGAGGCGCTCGAGCGGGACACCGCTGACACCTACTTCCTCAACTTCTCCCTCTTTCAATCCGTTCCAGATTCCTGGGCGATCCGCCAGCTCTTCCCCATCGTGCCGCTCCAGCGCCTGAACGAGGAGCCGACGCGCGCGGCCGTACTGGCCGACTTGACCTGCGACTCCGACGGTCGCGTGGATCGTTTCATCGACCGGCGCGGCGCCCGCAGGACGCTCGCCCTGCACGCGTTCGATCCCGACGAGCCCTACCATGTCGCCTTCTTCCTCGTCGGCGCGTACCAGGAGATCCTGGGCGACATGCACAACCTGTTCGGAGACACGAACATCGTGCATATCGACCTCGACTCCTCCGGCAAGCCGCGGGTGGTTCACATCGTCCGAGGCGATCGCGTCGAGGATGTGCTGAAGTACGTGGACTTCGAGGAGCGCGACCTCGTACGGGATCTGCGGCGTCGGGTCGAGGACGCCCTCGACGGCGGCCTGCTGTCCTACGAAGAATCCGCCCTGATCGTGAAGCGCTTCGAGGAAGCGTTGCACGGCTACACCTACCTTTCGCGCCAGCCAAGGCGGGCGCGGGCCGCGAATGCGGCAGGATCGAATACATCATGAAGATCGAGTCTGGCCTGCTTGTCGAGCTCAACTACGAACTCCTGGACTCCGCCGGGGAGCTGGTCGAATCAAGCGAGCACGAGGAGGTAGGCCCGCTGTGCTACCTGCACGGCCTGCAGGAGATCCCGACGGCACTGGAGGACGAGCTGGAAGGTCGCGAGACAGGCGCGGCGTTGGAGCTGACCCTCCTCCCCGAGCAAGCCTTCGGCCCCTACGACGCAGAGGCCCTCATCAACGTCCCACGCGCAGAGTTCCCCGACGGGGAAGCGGTGGAGGTCGGCGAGTGGATCCAGGTCACCGTGGAGGACGAGAAGAATGCCGACGGCGAGGAGTACGAGGTACACATGCGGGTGGTCCAGCTGGACGACGAGGCTATCGTCCTCGATGGCAATCATCCCCTGGCCGGCCAGCGCGTGACCTACAAGGTGGAGGTCGCGAGCGTCCGCACGCCCACCCCCGAGGAGTTGCGGGAGCGCGAGGAAGGCGGCCAGGAGGCCGACGACTGATCCGGACATCCAGCAGCGAGCGCCCACCGCGCGCTCTCCCGTCGTACACTCCCGCCCATGCAGGCGCTCTCCTCAAAGGGGCCGTTGATGGCCGAGCGCGAAGAGGCGCGCACGCCGGCCGGTCTAGCGCCACAGCTTCTGGTCGTCCTCGACACAGAAGAGGAGTTCGACTGGAACGCCCCCTTCGATTCCAAGGCGACATCGGTCGAGGCCATGAGCGACCTCGGGCGGATGCAGGAGCTGTGCGACGAGTTCGGAATCCGACCCACTTATGTCGTCGATCACCCTGTCGCATCCCAGGAAGCAGGGCGGCACCTATTGCGCGAGTTCATCGAGCAGGGCCGGGCGGTCATCGGTGCTCACCTGCACCCGTGGGTCTCGCCGCCGTTCGAGGAAGAGGTGACGAGCATCTCGTCGTATCCCGGCAACCTCCCAGCCGATCTCGAGGCACGCAAGCTCGAAGCCCTGACCGCGACGATCGAGGAACGTTTCGGAGTCCGACCGACGATTTACAAGGCCGGGCGCTACGGGTTCGGGCCCCACACGACCGCGGCCCTCGAGCACCTCGGCTACGAGATCGACCTGAGCGCCTGCCCCGCCTTCGATTTCGGCGCGGACGGTGGCCCCGACTGGTCGCGCTGGTCCGCGGCGCCCTACTGGTTCGGGACGCGGGGTGACCTGCTGGGCCTTCCGACGACCGGGGCCTTCGTCGGGTGGCTGTCGAGGGCGGGGGCTGCTCTGCACCGCGCCGCCCACCGCCCGCCGCTCGTCTGGGGTCGGGCGGGCGGCCTGCTCTCCCGGTCGGGCGCACTCGAGCGCCTGATGCTCTCCCCCGAGGGCTTCGAGCCTATCCACCACCGCCGCCTGACCTCCGCCCTGCTCGCCCGCGGCGTGCGGGTCTTCACCTTCAGCCTCCACAGCCCCTCCCTGCGCCCTGGCTGCACTCCATATGTTCGCTCCCAGGCACAGCTCGAGCGTTTCATCTGCTCCTGCCGACAGTATTTTGAGTGGTTCCTGGAGCAACTCGGCGGCGAGGCGACGACGCCTGGCGAACTCCGCGATCGCCTCGCCCCCCACCGGACCGATCCCTCCCCGCCCCCCGCGCACGATTGAAGATCCTCGGCATCTCCCCCCTCGACAAGGACGCGACCGCGTCGTTGGTCGAAGACGGACGCGTCCTCTTCGCCGCGGGGGAGGAACGCTATAGCCGTCAGAAGCAGCACGCCGGTTTTCCAGCTCAGGCCATTGCCGCCGCCCTCGAGGCGACGGGAACCGACCCCGGCGAGATCGACTCGGTTGAGTACCCCTTCCTCGAGTGGCGCGCGGAGGCCAAGCTGATCCGCGCCGCCCTCGCTGAAGAGCGAGCGTTCCTGCTCTCGACCCCTGCCGCCCCCCTGCGCCCCGCCCTGCGTGCGGCCGATGCCCGCCTGCGCGAGCGCTTGCACGAACGCACGGCACCCGTGCACGGGCTCTCGTCGCCGGACGAGCGCATGGCCAAGCCCCTCCACAAGCGCCTCGCCTACGAGCTGCTCGGCACCTCGTCCTGGTCGCGGCGCGTGGCCCTGCGCGAATCGGCCGCCTGGAGTGCACGCGCCATCGCAGCCCACGAACACTGGAACGATGAGCTCCGCACCGGCCTTGGCGCCCTCGGCCTCGCCGGGAAGTTACGCCAGAGCGAGCACCACCTCTCACACGCCGCCAACGCCTACCTGATGAGCGGTTTCGATCGCGCGTTGATCGTGACTCTGGATGGCTACGGCAGCGGCCTGGCCGGCTCCGTCAGCGTCGGCGAAGGTGGCGCGATCACGCGCCGTGGGCGCCTCGCCTTCCCCCACTCTCTCGGAACATTCTACGAGAACGTGACCGGAGCGCTCGGCTTCAGCCCCGACCGCCACGCGGGCAAGATCGTCGGGCTGGCCGCCTACGGAGACGCCGCCATCCTGGAGCCCGCCCTGCTCGATCGCTTCGACCGGGAGCGGTCCGGGTTCCGCATCCGCGAGATCATGAACACCTTCTTTGCCCGTCACCTGGCGGTGCGCTTCCCGATGGTGGACGTGGCCGCGGCCTGGCAGCGCGTGCTGGAGGTGATCGCGACGGAACTCGTCGAGCACTGGGTCGGCGTCACGGGCTGCCGCAACGTCGTGCTCTCCGGCGGGGTGACGGCGAACGTGAAGATGAACCAGCGCATCCACGAGCTCGAGGGGGTCGATGGCATCTTCATCTACCCGAACATGGGAGACGGCGGTTGCGGTACGGGCGTCGCCCTACACCGTAGCTGGCCCGGCGGGGTCGGTCCGACCATCGACGCGCCGTACTTCGGACCGGAATTCAGCGAATCAGAGATCGAGAAGGTCCTCAACGCCGAGGGCCTGGAGTTCACCCGCCCCGAGCGCATGGCGGTCGAGATCGCACGCAGGATCCACGCCGGCGATGTCGTGGCGCGCTTCGCCGGGCGCATGGAGTACGGGCCGCGCGCCCTGGGCAACCGCTCGATCCTCTATCACGGCAGCGAACCCGACGTGAACCAGTGGCTCAACACGCGGCTCGGCCGGACCGAGTTCATGCCCTTCGCGCCGGTGACGCTCTGGGAGGCACGCGATCGCTGCTACCACGGACTCGCCGGCGCCGAGCACACGGCCGAGTTCATGACGATCACTTTCGACTGCACCGACTGGATGAAGGAGCACTGCCCGGCGGCGGTGCACGTGGACGGGACGGCCCGTCCGCAGTTGATCCGCTCAGAGATCAACCCCGACTACCACGCCATCGTGGCCGAGTACGAGAAGCTGTCGGGTATCCCGTGCCTGATCAATACGAGCTTCAACATGCACGAAGAGCCGATCGTCTGCACTCCGCAAGATGCCGTGCGGGCCTTCCTCGACGGTCGCCTTGACGGGCTGGCGATCGGCGGCTTCTACGTGGCTCGCCCCGGCGCCGACGACGGCGCCACCCGCTGAAGGCCGGCTACTCTCGCTCGCGGGGCATGCGCGCGCCCGTCTGAGACAGCCAGCGACCGAGATCGGCCTGCAGGCTGGCGGCCAGCTCAGGGCGCTCTTCACTGAGGTCGGTCGTCTCGCCCGGATCGTCGTCGAGGTCGTACAGCTCGAGCGATCCGTCAGCGTAGCGCTCGATGAGCTTGAACCGACCCTCGCGGACAGCGCCCCCCAGTCGGTTCTGACCGTGCCAGGCGAAGTTGGGGTAGTGGAAGAAGAGCGCGTCCCGCTCGAGCTCGCCCTTGGCCCGCAGCAGCGGCATCAGGCTCTCACCGTCCAGCGGCACGCTCGGATCTTCGGCCAGGCCAACGGCGTCCAGCAAGGTCGAGTAGTGGTCCATGCTGATGACCGGTGTCGTGCAGATGCTGCCCGCCGGAACGACCCCAGGCCAGCGCACGATCAGGGGCACGCGGAGTCCACCCTCGAACAGAAATCCCTTGCCGGCGCGCAGCGGCCGGTTGTCCGCCACTTCCGTCCAGCCTCCATTATCGGAGGTGAACACCACCAGCGTGCGCTCGGTGAGGCCCAGAGTGTCCAGCTCCGCGAGCAACCGCCCGACGGAGCGATCGAGGGCCTCGACCATGGCCGCGTAGACCGGATCGCGCAATCCCAGGCCCTCGCGTCCGGCGTACTTCGCGATCAGCTCACCCGGCGCCTCGGTGGGCCAGTGCACGGCGTAGTTCCACAGGCAGAGAAAGAACGGTCGGTCACGGTGTTCGCGGACGTAGGTGATCGCCTCGTCGGCGAAGCGGTAGGGCAGGTACTCGCCCGGTCGTCGCGACGGCAGGTTGTGGATGCCGTAGGGATCGAAGTAGGTCGGTGGCCCGCCGAAGGCACACCCACCCAGATTCTGATCGAACCCCTGATGTTCGGGAACGAACTCACCGCTCCCCCGACCCTCGGGAGCGATCTGGCGATACAGGTGCCACTTGCCCATGAAGGCCGTGTCATAGCCAGCATGCTTGAGGCGCTCGGCGATCGTGACATGCTCGAGAGGGAGGTGATCGAGCATCGTCGCGCCAATGAGGTGCGATGTATCCGGGGCGTAGGAGTCGCTACCGGGAAGATGGTTCGTGAGGCCCACTCGGGCAGGCGCCTGACCAGTCATCATCGCTGCGCGCGTCGGCGAGCAGACCGGCGCCGCCGCGTAGGCGTCGGTGAAGCGCATCCCGTCGGCGGCGAGCCGGTCGAGGTTGGGAGTGTCGATCCGCGTGTTGCCCTGGCATGCGAGGTCCATCCAGCCCAGGTCGTCCGCCATGATCCAGATCACGTTCGGCGGAGCGCTGCCTTGCACGGTTGCCTCCATGATCGCCGGCTCGAAATCAGATGTCGAGCAAGCGGTAACGGCGATCAGAGCGAGATAACGCAGCATCAGGGAGAAGGCCGGAGGGGTTCGGGCGTGGATCGGTCATCGAGCGTATCCTGGAGAGAGGTCGTCGGATACCTTTCGACCGTCACGCTCATGCTAGCCCTTCGACTCCTGGCCGCCACGCTCGTGTGCCTGCTCTCCTCGCAGGCCTGGGGGCAGCTACCCGAAGATCCCGGGCCGCACCCGGTCGGCATCGAGAGCGTCGACTTCAGCCACCCCCTGGCGGCAAACAACAACGTCTCGGCACGGATCCACTACCCGGCCCTGACCGACGGCTTCGGTGCACCTCCCGACGCGGCGGGCGGTCCCTATCCGGTGGTCATCTTCATCCACGGGTGGTTCGCGCCCCCCGCTTTCTACAGGAAGATCCTCGATCACGTCGCTAGCTACGGCTTCCTCGTGCTCGGAGTCGGGACCGAGATCGGGCTGACGATGAACATCCCGAACGCCGCTCACGACGCCCATGCCCTGCTCTACTGGGCCGAGGAGCAAGGTCAGGACAGCTCCAGTTTCCTGCACGGCATGCCGGCCGACGGTCCCTGGACCGCATGGGGGCACTCGTACGGCGGCGCAGCGATCTTCCACATGCTCGAGTACGAGGATCGCATCGATCTCATCGCGCTCATGGAGGGATTCCACTTCGACCTCCCTGCCATCGCCCTCTTCGAAGGGCCAATGATGTCTCTGGGGTCAAGCCACGACAACATCGCTCCGCCGCACAACAACTCGCGCGTCTTCTACGATGAGGCCGTCTCGGCCGAACGAAGGGTCTATCCAGAGATCGTCGGCGGCGGACACAACGGCAGCCTCGACTTCCCCTTCGGTATCGACCCCATGCCTCACTCCGAGCAGCACCGCCTGCATCGCCGCTACCTGGGTGGGTTCCTGCGTGCCGAACGGCTCGGCGAGGAAAACGTCTACCTCCACCTGTTCGGCTCCGGCCACGACGGCGAGCCGATGACCATGGAAGCTGTCTACTGGCGCCCCGCCTTATGGATCGATGTGGCCTCCAACGCACCGACGATGCTCACGGCTGGTCTCGTCGGCGTTCCGGGCGAGCGCAGCGTCCTCGCCTGGTCGACCGCCCTCAACCCCGTTCAGGGCCCCGCGGGAGGATTCGGCATCGATCTGAGATTCGGTGAGGCGTTTCACAAGCAGAGCTTCGGGCCCTCGGGGTTGTTCGAGACCACCACCGCCTTGCCTCAGCTTCCTCCCGGCGAGACGATCCACGGTCAGGGCATGTCCGTGGGCGGAGGAGCAGCGCAACTGACTCGCATCGCCGAAGCGACGCACCCCTGAGCCTGAGCCGCTGACGAGGAGCGCTCGTCAGGGCAGGCTGACACCCACCTCGACCTGATCCGCACCCTCCTTCAGGACGATGCCCTCGACCGTCGCCCGGGAGAGACCGCGCCAGACCGTAACATCGTACTGCCCCGGTCCGTGGTGGCCGAGGGACACGCGCCCGTCAGCCCCCGTCGCCCCCTCGCCGGAGAAGAAGCGGCGAAAACTACCGCCGGCCTGCGCCGCGTCGGACGTCTCGGTGTCCCTCCGTTGCAGGCGCCCGCGTGCTCCGGAGACCGGCAGGCCGTCGACACCGTGCACGACAGCGATCACCTCAATGCCCGCTCCGAGCACGAGCTCGAGCACTTCCTGCTCCTCCTCGGCCGAGACCACGACGCCTTCGCGTCGCGCGGGAGCGAACCCGTCCCGCCCGGCGGTGACCGTGTAGAGACCCGGCGCGAGAGCGTCGAGCCTGAACTCGCCCGTCTCCTTCGAGGTGGAGCGCACCGGTTGGAGGTCGGTACCGTCCTCCCTGGAGGCGGCCACCGTCGCACCGGCGACGGCCTGTCCCTGCGCATCCACGACCGTGCCCCGCAGGGCGATGGCCGCCCGCAGGGAGACCTCGATCCCGCGCACGACCTCACGCTCGGCCAGCTCGAGGATCTGCGGCTCGGCGGAAGCCAGGCGGTGACCCGCCTCCCGGGGTCTCGAGGGGGCACGAACGTGCAGCTCGTACTCACCGGCCTGCATGCGCGTGAATGCGAACTCCCCATCGCCATCGGTCCTCTCGCGGTACACCGCCCCTCCGGCGCGTTGGATCATCGAGCCGATCAGGCCGCCCGCCTCCACCTGCTCGGTGGGTCGGAGCACCACATTGCAGGCCGCGACGGGCTCCCCAGTGACCTCATCGACCACGCGCCCCTCGACGCCGCCCTCGGGAAAGAAGACATCGCAGCGGTATTCGAGCGTGTCCGGCACGTCCACAGTGACGCGCACCTCGCGGCCGGACCCCGAAACCCGAAACTCATATTCTCCTGGGGCCAGCCCGCTGAACTCGTACTCACCCTCGGCGCCGACACGCGCCATCTTGACGTCCACGCCCAGCATGTTCTCGCTCTCGAAGCACAGGGCCGTGATACCTCCGTGCTCTACTTCGACACCGCGGTCCTTGACGACACCGAAGACGCGTGTGCCGCCCGCTGACTCGTCGATGATGTCGAAGCGCACGTCCTCCTCCGCGGGGACCGTGACCATCTCGAGGTCGAAGTTCGTCAGGAAGCTGAGCGGGTTCAGGGCCGCGTCGCCGCGCGTCGCCACGACGAAGTACCCGCCGGCCGCCATATGTTCGATGCGGTACTCCCCTAATTCATCAGCCAGCCCCTGGTAGAGGCCCGTCCCCACGCTACGGGTCGAACCCCCGGCGAACTGAGCCGGTGACATGGCAAACACTATCGACCCGGCGAGCGGTCTCTCGTTTCGGTCCTTGACCGTCCCGTGAATCCCGCCGCCGTCGAGCAGTTCGACCAGCACGCCTTCCAGGGAGCCCTGCTCCTCAAGCAAGAGCTCGCCCACCCTGGCCGCCAGATAGTCGGGGTGAAAGGCGGCGACGGACAGCTCACCGGCCGCGACACCGGTCAGCTCGAAGGCGCCCTCCTGATCGGTTCGCACGGTCTCGTCGCCCAAGAGGCCCAGTCCCGCTGCGAAGCCGAAAAAGGCCGGCGGCATGTCACGCGCGATGTTCGGTGGGCGGGGCTCACCGTCCTCCCACCCACGACCGCGGCGGCGGCCCCCGCCCTGAAAACGTCCGTCTCCCGGCGCCAGAGCCGTCACATGCGCGCCCGCCACGGGCGCTCCCAGCGAGTTGATGACGTGCCCGCGCACGACCCCACCAACACTCATCATCACGATCACACCGCGTGCGGTCCCGCCTTCCGTCACGGCGATGCTCTCCACCTTGGCGGGCACGTAACCTTCCGCCTGGAAAGTGAGGGTCACGTCACCGGGTTGGACCGACTCAACGCGAAAGCGACCCGCCGCGTTCTCCACGAGCTGTCCGCCGGTGAACGGGTTCAAGCGACCCGGAGCATCAGCCGTCAACTCGATCCGATCGGAGGTCGTGATCGTGAAACGGCCCACGGGCTCCGCGCGCTCGAGATCCATCACGACTCCTTCCACCGCACCGCCTTGCAGCAAGACGACCTCTATCTCGTCGCTCTCCTCCTCCTCAGGCGACCAGCGGTGCCGCTTGTCGCGGTAGGTAGGCTTGTAGAAATCGATACGGTGAGGCGCCTCTCCGGAGAACGGGCCGGCGCTGAAGCTGCCGTCCGCTGCGGTCTTGGGGAACACGAAGCCCTCGACGGCTTGTGAGAAGAAGGGCGCGAAGGTGATCTGCAGGCCGCGCCCCTCCATCTCGTTCCAGTCCACGAGGTCCCAGTGCACGTTGACGTCCGCGATCGGTTCCCCCGAGCTGTCCACCACGCGCCCACTCGCGATCGGGCCCGTGACGAGCTCGATGTCGGCGACCTCTCCAAGACCACCTTCGCCGATCAGCACGCCTTCGCTGCGGCCGATGAGGTATCCGTCGGCGTAGCACAGGACGTCCACCTCCCCCGCCGGCACGCGGTCCATCTCGTAGCGACCTTCCGCGTCCGTCACGCGGTGGGTGGCGATCAGCAACTCGCCGGCGAGGCGCAGGTCACGCAGCCCGCGCGGCACGACGCCGACGTGAGCGCCTGCGATCGGGGCGGCCTCGTCGCCCTCGTCCTCGACCCTCGGGGCCAGCACGCGCCCAGACAGCGACCCGCCCTCGCGGGCCGTGACGACCACTCCCGTGTCGCGTCCCGCGCGCACCTCGATGTCGAGCGCATGCGAGAGTGCCATCCCCGGTCCCGATGCGCTGATCTCGTATCCGCGCCCAGGCGCGACGCCGGGAAAGCGGAAGCGCCCTTCGGCATCGGTGACGGTCTCCCGGATGCGCATCGACCCGTCCCGAGCAGAGTCGAAGACCAGGCCCAGGCCAGGGTCAAGGATGACCTTGGCCCCACGGACAGGCTCGCCGCCCCGCTGCCGGACGAAGCCGAAGACCTGTCCCGCGAGGCGCACGAAGATCTCCACCGGGCCGCCCGATCCCGAGGCCAGCACCATCGCACGAGACGGTGACTCTGGAACGTGGTAGGGGCTCTCCACATTCACATACCAGGTCCCCTCCATCACTTCCTCGAAGGAGAATGCGCCCAGCTCGCCGCTCTCGGCCACGGCGACGGGCTCGGCGCGCACCATGAACCCGGCGTCGAGGCCAGTCAGCGGAAGGACCCGTGAAAAGAAGTCGGCGCCGATGGGCGGCATGGGGAGCAGCTCGACGCGAGCGCCTGGTACGCCGCTACCGTCGGTGCGGACGATCACGTGGCCCCTCAGGCGCCCAGCCCCCGCAAGGCGCACGCCGACGCCTACTCCCGTGCGGGCGGAGATCTCCTCGCCGTGCAGCGCATCGGCGCCGCCCGTGAGCGCCGTCAACGGAGCGGAGAGTTCCTCCTCGGCGGCGGCGACACCTCCACTCTCTGGCGCTACTTCCACCGGCTCGACTCCCTCGGGGCTCAGACCCCACCAGACGAGCAGGACCAGGGAGGCGACGAGTAGCCCGACGAGGGTCACGAGCGCTCGCAGGGCAGCGCCGCGTCGAGTTCGGTCGGGTGAAGTCTGGGCCATGAGGTGAAGCGGTGTGGAGGGATCAGATGGTGAGCATTGTATGACGGAGCGACAGGGCTCGGATTCTGGGAATCCCGAAGACGGCTCGCGAGGCCGCTTCGGGCGCGCCGTGGCCTGAGCGGGAGAGTACAGCGCGAGCGGTCACGCCGACCTGATCGCCGGCGCCTGGTGGGAGGGCGACCATCCCTCCGGCGGCGGCAATGCGCCTTCTCGGAAGCAAGACCTCGTGAGGGTAGAGGCTAGACGCCGTTCATCTCCGCCAATGCTGCGCGCACGACCTCCTCGAACGGACCAGGAGTCCAGCCCAGCTCCTCCCGCGCCCGCGAGGAATCGCAGAAGAAGCAGGTCGCGGTCATGCGCATGGCCTGGGGCGTGGCGCGTTCGAGGGGCCGGATGCGGTCAATGAGGCTCACCACCCCGCGCAGACCGACCCAGACCGGGGCCGGGACGCGCAGGCGAGCAGGCCGTACACCGCAGAGGTTCGCCACGCAGCGCACGAGGGACAGGGTGTCGGGATTGGATTCCGTCAGGAGGTAGCGGCGGCCGCGGACGCCCTGATCCAGTGCCCGTAGGCATCCGTCCGCGACGTCCTCGACGCCGACCACCGCGACGCCGCCGTGCGGCACGGCGCGCACGGCCCCGCGGGCCATCTGCAGCAGGAACCACGCGCTGTTCGAGCCCTCGGGCGCGGGCCCGAAGACGGCACCTGGATTGACGACCACGACGTCCTGCGCGGCGGCCGCCGCCAGGACCAGCTCTTCCGCTGCGCGCTTGGTGGTCACGTAGTGGACGCCGAGCTCCGCGCCGTTGTAGGGCGCGTCCTCGTCGAGAACGCGTCCCGTGGGCGAGTGCCCGACGGTGACCATGGAACTCACGTGTACGAGGCGCCGGACTCCGTGTCGGCGGCAAGCGTCGAGGACGTGCCGCGTGCCCTCCACGTTCACGAGCCGTGAGCGCTCGCCATCACGCGTGCGATAGCTGATCAGGGCGCCGGAGTGGATGAGGTCGAGACCGTCCGCACCGCGCGCCGCCTCCCCCACCGCGCGTTGCACATCATCGCCTGAGGTGAGGTCCCCGACATGCCAGGTCAGATCGAGTCCGTCGAGCCGGCTCCGGTCAGAAGTCGACCGTACGAGGACATGCACCTCGCATCCGCGAGCCCGCAGCGCGCGTGCAATGAAGACGCCCAGGAAACCAGTGGCGCCCGTCAGGAAGACGCGCCTCACGAATCCTCTGGAGTCCGCGGCAAGGCGAGCAACGCGCGCGTGCCCCCACCCCCTTCCTCGGAGACGGGCTCGATCTCGATCTCGCCTCCGAGGTCGTCGACTATGCGCTTGCAGATCGCGAGGCCCAGGCCCGTGCCGTGCGTGCGCGTCGTGAAGTAGGGCTCGAAGAGGCGCTCGCGGGCTTCGCTGGTCAGGCCCACGCCCGTATCGCGCATTTCGACCGCGGCCTGGGCGCCCTCCGGCCGCACGCTCACCTCCAGCCTGCCGCCGTCGGGCATCGCCTCCAGGGCGTTGGAGACCAGGTTGATCAGCACGCGCCGCACATCATTCGGGTCGGCGAAGGCGAGACAGTCTTCGCCCTGGAAGTCGACACGCACGCCGAGCTCCTCGGCCCAGGCAGCATTCAGCGCGAGGATCTCCTCGGCCAGTGCGCACAGATCGAACTTGTGGGGCTCGGACTCGTGCTCCCCTGCGAATGCGTGGAAGTCGCTCGCGATGCGCCGCATGTTCACGACCTGACGCTGGATCAGGTCGATGGTGCGGTCGAAGATTCGGTCGAAATCCTCGCTCTTCTCGTCCCGCGCACGCTTCAGGAGGTTCGCCGAGAGACTGATCGGGGTCAGGGGGTTCTTGATCTCGTGCGCTACCTGGCGCGCCATCTCGCGCCAGGCGGCCTCCTTCTCCGCCTTGACGATCTTCTCGCGACTGTCCCGGAGGTCGGCGGTCATCTTATTGAAAGCCTCGGCGAGCTGGCCCAATTCGTCGCCGGTCGTGACTTCGATGCGGGCGTCGAGATCGCCCGATGCAATGCGCCGCGTGTGCAGTTCCAGGTCCAGGATCGGCTTGGTGGTGCGCCGGGCGATGAAGGCAGTCCAGAGCACGACCACGCCCAGCAAGAGCGTGGTCGCGTTGATCAGGAGGTCCCGCAGTTCGTTGACGGTGGCGTAGATGTCATCGTTGTCGATGCCGATTCCCACGACCCAGTCAAAGCCGCGCTCCTCGCCGGCGCGGCAGTGCTTGAAGGCCGCGTTCTTGCGCACGCCGCGAAACTCATACTCTGGATACATGGCCCAGTTCTCCGCCAGCGCGGCGGTCACGAGCTGGGGGAGTTCGACGGGCGGCACGGAGACGCGCGTCCCGAGGATCTCGACGCTCGGGTGAGCCAGGATCGTGTCGGCGTCCGCTCCCCAGAGCCATGCGTAGGTCGACGAGTAGATGTCCGCTCCGATCAGACCCTGAAAGTAGTCCCCGCTCCGCGCGTTGAGGATCAGTGCCTGGTAGAAGTCCCAGCCCACGAGGCCGTGAACGACACCCACGACCTGCTCGCGTTGCACCTGATCCCTGACGGGGGCGGCAAAACCGATGTGTCGGCGAGAGGGGTCGGCCGCGCCCGCCGCCGCGCCTGGGAACAGGAGTGGAGATGCGTGGTGATCGATGAGCACCAGCTCCCCCGCCCTGGCGCGCAGGAACCACTCATCGGATCGATAGTCGCGGTGCAGGATGCGGTCGAGGGTCGCCGGCGGCAGGGGCTGGCCGTGTTCGTCGCGCGTGTTCGATGCGCGGTGCTCTCCGTCGACGCTGATGGCGAGCAGGATGTCGAAGGTGCCGTCCGAGCGAACGAGCTGGTTGAAGCGCGCCTCGAGGACCTCATCGAAGGCCACCTCCTCTCCCGGATCCCCGGCCACGCACCAGCCCACGAGCGGATCGCCCGCCCAGCGCTCGACGTCATCCCCCTGGCGCAGCACCTCGCGATCGATCTGATCGGCCAGATCCGCCGCACGGGTCAGGAGGAAATAGTGGACGACATCCCAAGACAGGCGGTGGGCCAGCTTGCCGTCCACGTACCACGCGAAACCGAGGAAGGGCACCACCACCGCGGCCAGCACGGCGAGGACCCACTTGGTCGATATGCGCCGGATCATTCTGCGCGTATCCTAAGCGCCCGTGACGCCCCAGCGCATCGTCATCGTCCGCCTGTCGCACCTGGGCGACGTGGTGCACTCCCTGCCGATCTACCACGCCCTGCGCCTCGCGCACCCGGCGGCGGAGATCGCGTGGGTCGTGCAGCCTGAGTTCCGGGAGATCCTCGAGAGCCTCCCGGGGCTAGACCGCGTATTCGTGTTCGACCGCAGGGGAGGCTTGCGGGCTTGGCCGCGCCTACGGCGCGAGCTCGCTCTCTTCCGCGCCGACTGGGCCGTAGACGCCCAGGGAAACCTCAAGAGCTCCGTCGTCACCCTCTGCTCGGGAGCGCGCCGCAGGAGCGGATTCGAGCGCGCCGACTGGACAGAGCGATTGGGGGCCTGGGCCCTGAACGACCCCGCACCGAGGCTGGAGAGCGGGACAGTCCATGCTGTCGGACGCGCCTTGCACCTCGCTCGACATGTGGTGGAGGGATTCGATCCGCAAGAGCTCCCCGACCGCTGGCTTCAGCCGCGAGCGGAGGACCTGGAGCGCGCAGCGCAGCGCCATGAGGAGTACCTCGGCGACGGGCCGGAACCGGCCTGGATCCTGCACCTCGGCGCCCCGGAGGACGTGCGAACCTGGCCGGTGGATCACTACCGCCACCTGGCGACTGAGCTGTCGCGTCGGGGTCGACGCGTGCTCGTCCTGTCGGGACCGGCCGAAGCCCGGGCCGGCCGCGAGCTCGCCACGACTCTCGGCGAATCGGTGCGGCACTGGATCGGTCAGCGCGGCCTGCGCGAACTGGCTGCGTTCTTCAGCGTGGCGGCCGCGCGCGGCGCGCACATGCTGGCCTGCGACTCGGGTCCCCTGCACCTGGCTGCGGCCTGCGGCTTGCGGGTGAGCGCCCTCTACGGCCCGCAGGATCCGGCCCGCACGGGCCCCTGGCCCCCCACGCGCCAGAGCGTACTGCGCGCGGACCCCGCACCAGTCTGTGCCCCCTGTTCGTCACGGAGCTGCGAACACGAGGACGGCCCGGTTTGCATGAGCCGCATTGATCCCGAACGAATCGCCCGAACCCTGCTTTCCGATGACGGCGCGCAGACCGTAGACTCCCCGGCCCCAGAACCGGAACTGGGCGGAGCGCACGCGAACGCGCACCGCACAGAACGGTCCTGACACGACCCGGCCATGCGGATGATCCACTACTTCGGCGCGCTCGCGCTCGTCGCCACTCTGTTGCTGATCGCGACGCTCTGGACGGGCGTGACCGCCGCCTCGGACCACCTGACGGTGGGACTGCTGGCCTCGATACTCACCGTCGCCGCCCACTCGGGCCTGATCCTGTTCATGGTCGTGACCGGGCGCATCCTGCGCGAGGCCATGATCGCGCGCTCCCTGGGCGAGGAGTTCCTGGCGGAGCTGAACGCCTTCTTCGCCCGCAAGTCCGGCTACCCGGCCGCGCTGCTGGCCGTTCTCTTGATCGCCACGGCCGCGGTCCTGGGCTACGCGAACCGCAGCTTCGCCCTCCCGCCGATCGTGCACATGCTGGTCGGGATCACCGCAGTCGTTGGAAACCTGGCGGCCTTCGGAGTGGAGGCCAAGGCCCTGCTCGACAACCAGCGCCTACTCGACCGCGCCGCCGAACGCCTGGACGAGATCGACCGCGAACGCGAGGAGAGCGGCCTGCCGGAACCTGATGGTGCCGAGTACCACGGCCCTAACTTCGTTCACCTGGGCCTGACGATCACCGTGGGCGCCTGGCTGCCCTACCTGTACATCCTTCTGATCGTCTGGAAGGGTCGCGCCGATCAGGTCAGCGTACATCCATGGGCCGAGTGTTCCGCCCTGGGAGCGGCGCTATTGTTCCTGGCCCTGCGCGAACGGCGTCTGGACCGGCGCCTGAGCGACTGAACTGCACCCTGGTCAGGACCTCGGGCGCGAAGGAGGAGTGACCCGTCAGTCCAGGTCGTCTTCGCGCTCGGTCTCAGGCGTCAAGCGGCAGACCTTGGAGACCTCATAGCGTTGATTCGCGAAGGTCCTGTAGGCCCAGTCGAAGAGCTGTCGGAATCCGGGGAGCGCCACCAACAGGTAGAGGGGCCAGCCCCACCAGACACGCCTCATCACGTAGCGGTACACGTCCGCTCCGGAGAGCAGCACGCCCCCCTCGAGGAGCAGGCGCAGGTCGGTCAGCAGTTCCTCTTCGGGGATGGCGATCTTTTCGGCGACCCACTCGCTCTGCAGCGGGGCGAATTCCAGCCCGACCCGTGCGAGCGTGGAGCCCCAGAAGGGGACCCAGTGACTGCAGACTCCACAGGAGCCGTCATAGAGGATCCATCCTCGGGTCTGGCGCTTCATGATCAGGCGCGGATGCGCGCACCCCGGAACACCTTCACGGCCGATCCGTCCGCCAGGAATGCGGAGGTGGGCTCTGCGGAGAGGGAGTCTACGAAAGTTGTGCCGTAGACGGCGGCGACGTCGCACGAGAGGCGCGCCTCGACAGCCGGGGCCGCGAGCCACGGGGGATGCTCCACCTCGTACTCCATGGTACCGCCATCTCGCTGGACCGCGTAACCCCAGTAGTGCTCGCAGATGAACTCGGTCTCGCTGCCAGGAGGGATCGGCGCCGGACCACTGCCGGCGAGCACCTCCAGCGAGCTCTCCCTGTCGCGGCGCCCCCAGCGATAGGCGACCGAGCGCCCGCTATTCTTCAGCGAGTGGCCCATCGGCACCCTGGAGTAGGCCTCGTTGTACAGCGCTCGCGCGCCGACGGCGATCACCCGGCGAGGGACGAACTCCTTGATGAAAGTAACGGCACGCCGCCACTCCCCGTCTACTCTGCGGCGGACGTAGAAGCGGAGGTTCACTTCCTCGAAGGAGCGATGGAAGGGGAACGGGATACCCAGCACGCGTGTGTCCTCGAAGAGGAAGCCCACGACGCTGACGAGGACCTCACCATTCCACGGGTCCAACTCCGTGCCGGCGGGGACGAAGGGCTCCAGGATCCCTCGGTCGATCCTGTAGTTGAGTATCGCGAGGTGGCGCCACTGTGCCTCGAGCAAGGGCTTTCTTCGGTGCTTGGTCACGATCCAGGAATCCGTTCTACCGGCTCAGGGAAGACGCGCGGCGTAGGTCGGTCGGGGGCGGTCGCCGCGCTGCAGCTCGTAGGCGTGGCCGAAGGCCAACAGGCGCGCCTCGGACCAGGCGGGCCCGATGAAGGAGAGGCCGACCGGCAGGCCCTCGTGGAGGCCCATGGGCACGGTCAGGTGCGGATAGCCTGAGACCGCAGGCAGCATGGTGGCCGCGCCGAGGAAGCGGTCGCCGTGGTCCAGGTCGATGGGAAACGCGGCGCTGGTGGTCGGGGCGATCAGGGCGTCGCAGCGGTGGTTGCTGAGGACGCGATCGATACCCGCAGGTCCTGCAGTGCGCCGGTTGTGCTCGAGGGCCGCAAGGTACGCCTCGGCCAGCACGCCTTCGGTGGCCTGGGCCTCGAGGAACAGCTCCTGGCCGAAGTGCACCAGCTCGCGCTCCGCCTCGCGCTCGTTGAAGGCGATCACCTCGGCCAGACTGCGGGTCTCGACGCCGGCCGCCGTGTCGGCCAGGTAGGCGTCGAGGTCGGTCTTCAGCTCGTGGATCAGGACCGTGAGTTCATTACTGCTGATCTCGTCCATGGACGGGAAGTCATGGCCGCCGGGCAGCACGATCTTCGTGATCTCGGCGCCTGCGGCACGCAGGTCGTCGAGGGCGGCCTCGAACACCTCTTCGAATGCGTCGCCGAACTTCCAGGACTCGACCATCATGACCCCCAGTCGCTTGCCCCGCAGGGCGTCGGACCGCAGGGCGAAGGTGTAGGCCACGCGCCGATCGTCCGCCTCGGCCGTGGCCGGATCCTCTTCATCGGTGCCGGCCATGACCTCCAGCAGCACGGCGACGTCGGCCACCTTGCGCCCCATGGGGCCGGCGGTGTCCTGGGTGTGGGAGATGGGGACGATGTGTCGGCGGGAGAGCAGGCCGACGGTGGGTTTCAGCCCGACGATCCCGTTCATGGCTGCGGGACAGGTGACCGAGCCGTCGGTCTCGGTGCCCACGGCGACAGAGACGAGGTTTGCGGCCACGGCCACCCCGCTCCCCGAACTCGAGCCGCAGGCGGTGCGGTCGAGGGAGTAGGGGTTGCGGGTCAGGCCCCCCACCGCACTCCAGCCACTGCTGGAGCGGGTGGAGCGGATGTTGGCCCACTCGCTCAGGTTGGCCTTGCCGAGGATGACCGCTCCTGCGGCTCGCAGCCGCGCGACGATGGGAGCGTCACGACCGGTCCGATTGGCGACCAGGGCCAGGGAGCCCGCCGTGGTGGGCATGGGGTCCGCCGACTCGATGTTGTCCTTGAGGAGCACCGGGATGCCGTGCAGGGCCCCGCGCAGCTCTCCCCGCTCGCGCTCCGCGTCGCGCTCACGGGCGTCGGCGAGGGCATTGGGATTGACGCACAGCACGCTGCTCAGGGTCGGTCCGGCGCGGTCAAGGGCGTTGATGCGATCGAGGTAGAGCTCGACCAGAAGCTCGGACGAGACGAGACCCTCGGCCATGTCGGCAGAGAGCTCGGCGACGGACCTCTCCTCGATCGCGTAGCCACCTCCGCCGCCCGCACGGTTAGTCATGGTGTTCGCGCAGGAGAGGAAGAGGTGCAAGGAGGCCAAGACGAAGACGGGGCGGTTCATGAGGACTTCCAGGGAGTGACAGCATGGGGTCATGCTCGCCCGCAGGCAATCCGGTTCGAGGTAGACGACCCGGGATGGAGCGGGGAGACGGGACTGGGCGCTCCCGAGCACCCCCTTCGCTGCGAAGAGGCGGGGAGGCCCCCTGCACGCGCTAGACTTCCAATCAATGGCCCTGCTGCAGGACTTCAGTGACGGCAGCGGCGCGACGCTGGAGGACGGGCCCAGCTCCTCGCGGCATGGAGACTCGAGTATTGCCTTCTACCCCTGCATCGGACTGCCCTCGGCCAATCACCATGAAGAGAGACCGCTACCTGGGTCCCTGGTTCCTCTTTCTCGCAGCCTGCGTCGCCACACCGCCCCAGATCCCTGCGGGTGAGGATCCCCTCAGGTGGCAGGATGCCGTCGAGGCCTTCGAGGCCGCAGCGGTCCTCGACCCGCTGCCCACCGATGCAGTCCTCTTCGTGGGCAGCTCCAGCATTCGTTTGTGGGACACGTTGCACGAGGACATGCAGCCGCTGCCCGTCATCCAGCGAGGCTTCGGCGGCTCCCGGCTCTTCGACGCCGTCTACTGGGCCGACCGCCTCGTCCTCGCCCATGATCCGAGGGTGATCGTGATGTTCTCGGGTTCGAATGACATCGCGGGGAACCAGCCGAAGCCAGCGGCGAGGATTGGCGAACTCTTCGAGCAGTTCGTCGAGAGGGTTCGCGAGCATGCATCTCAGGCTGCGATCGCCTACATCGCCATCAGCCCCACCATGGCGCGCCAGCGGCACCTCGATCTGGTCCTCGAGACCAATCGGTTGATCTCCAGTATCTGCAGCTCGGACCCGACCCTTCACTTCGTGGACGCAGCCGCGTCTCTCCTCGATCCCCAAGGGTTGCCCGATGCCCGGTGGTTCAAGGCCGATGGCCTCCATCTGAACGCGCGCGGCTACGCGCGGTGGACGGAGCTCATCAAGCCCCTGGTAACGCGGCTGCACACCGAGGCCATGTTTCGCCGCACCACCTTCTCCCGCTGACCATCGCCCGAGCGAGAGTCGCTCGACCCTATCGCGGCTCACCGAGCTGAAGAGACGGGGTTTGACCGGGTGCCACTCAGGCGATCACCCGGGACGTGACAACAGTCCAGTCCCCCTCATCGAGCGCGAGAACCCTGATGGAGACCACGCTCCCACGCCAGCGAGAAGCCTCTGATAGGATGGAGAATGGACTCTTTTCACCGTTGACTCATCACCATGATCCTCTGCATCCAAGCTCTCTGCCTTCTGCCGGCTCTCTGTCTACCCCGTCCCACACCTGGCCAGGACCCCACGGACAGGGAACGCTTCGATGAGTTGCTCGAACGCATCGACGAGCTGACCAATGCCCTCGACAAGGTCCGAGAGGAGATCAACCTCCTGTCCGACGGGACCACGCCTCCTGCCAAGCGATTCGAGTGGTGGGCCGAACACCTCGCAATGGAGGAGCGCTCCGCCTTCGCCGACTCGAAGTGGCAGCACCTCGGCCCGACCAACATCTCCGGTCGAGTCACGGATGTGGCCTTGACCACGCCGCGCGGCGAGACCTACGTCATGTACGCAGCGACCGCTTCAGGCGGCGTCTGGAAGACAGGCAACGAGGGCCAGACCTGGGAGTCGGTGTTCGATGACGGTCCGACCCAGTCCATCGGGGACATCACTCTTGCGCCCTCAGACCAGTCCCAGCTCTGGGTGGGTACTGGCGAGGCGAACATCTTTCGCAGCTCCATGGCCGGGTGTGGCGTCTATCGCTCTCTCGACGGAGGGGAGACCTTTGAGCACAAGGGGCTGGCGGCGACCCATACGATCGCGCGCATCGTGATCCATCCCACCGACCCCGAGACGGTCTACGTGGCCGCCTCCGGCCACGAGTGGACCGACAACCCCGAGCGCGGGGTCTATCGCACCGTCGATGGTGGGGAGAGCTGGGACCAGGTGCTCTTCGTCGATGAACAGAGCGGAGCGATCGATCTGGTGATGGACCCGGTAAAACCCGAGATCCTCTACGCCGCCACCTGGGAGCGACGGCGCAAGCGCTGGAACGACCCGCGCGCCGAGCCCGACCACACGGGCAGCGGCATCTGGCGTACGACTGACGCGGGCGACAGCTGGGAGCCGGTGAATGACGGGCTGCCCGAACCACAGCATCGCGGGCGCATCGGCATCGACGTCGCACGCTCCAACCCCAATGTGCTCTACGCCTTCATTGACAACTACGAAGAACGCGAAGAGGACGATGAGGAGGAAGAGGAGGAGACCGACTCCTACGGGCGCGAGCGCGAAGCTGCCATCAAGGCCTCGGAGATCTACCGCTCGGACGACCGCGCCCTGACCTGGCGCAAGGTGAGCAAGTCCGACGACTACATGGCCCGCATCCCCTCCACCTACGGCTGGGTCTTCGGCCAGATGCGTGTCGACCCCACCAATGAGGACAAGATCTACGTCATGGGCCTGTCGCTCCACGTCTCCGAGGACGGCGGAGACAGCTTTCGGCGCCTCGGCGGCATGCACGCCGACCACCACGCCCTGTGGATCGATCCCATCAACACCGACTATCTCGTCAACGGAAATGACGGCGGCATCAGCGTCTCCTACGACGGTGGCGAGCACTGGCACTCCCATACCGACAACCTGCCTGCAGTGCAGTTCTACAACGTCGGCTACGACATGGAGGAGCCGTTCAACGTCTACGGCTCGATCCAGGACCACGGTAGCCGCAAGTCCGTCGCTAACGTCGCGCGCATCCGCGGGGGACGAGAAAATCAGCGCGCGGGCCGGCGACGGTCGCGGGGCCGCGGCGTGGCCACAGAGTGGGAGTCGACCTCTGGCGGGGAGGCGAGCTATCACGCCGTGGATCCATCAGATCCGGACACGCTCTACTCGGCGGGCTTCTACGGCAGCATCGGTCGCTCCGACCAGGCGAGTGGCGAGCGAGCGCGCCTCAGGCTGGAGACCGAGGACGAAGAGGATGAGCTGCGGGGCCAGTGGCTAGCCCCCTTCATCATCTCGCCCCACAACCCACGCATCATCTACCACGGCATGAACCGCCTCTTCCGGTCCATGGACCGCGGTGAGAAGTTCGCGCCCATCAGCCCTAACCTCACGGGCAACGACCCCGACCAGCTGGGTGACATCCCGTTTCAGACCATCGCGACCATCTCCGAATCGCCCTTCGAGTTCGGGCGCATCTTCGTGGGCAGCGACGACGGCCTGCTGCACGTGACCTTTGACAGCGGCAAGACCTGGAAGCTCATCAGCGATGATCTGCCGCGGGAGCGCTGGTTCTCGCGCGTGGTCGCCTCGCAGTGGACTGACGGTGTGGTGTACGCCGCTCAGAACGGAAAGCGCTGGGACGACTTCACCGCCTACCTGTGGCGCTCGGAGAACGACGGCGAGAGCTGGCGGAGCATCGCCGATGGGATCCCGGGCGGGCCGATCAACGTGGTGGCGGAGGATCCGAAGAATCCCGACGTGCTCTACGTGGGCACGGACCTGGGCGTGTACGTCAGCATGGACCGGGGAGAGAGCTGGGACGCCTTGACGGCGGGCCTGCCCACCACATACGTGCACGATCTGATCGTCCACCCTCGCGACGACGTGATCGTGATCGCCACCCATGGTCGCGGCATGTGGGCCATGGACGCCCGCCCGATCCAGGACCCTGAGTTCGGGCGCTCCGAAGAGGAGGAGGGTGAGGAGGAAGCACAGGACGCCGAGTCCGCTGGTAAAGAGGCGGCCACCGAAGGTGAGACGGCCGAGGGAGATGGCGAGGTCGACGAAGCCGAGGCGCAAGACGCTGAGGACGAGGCGGCCGCTGCGGATGAGAGCGCCGAAGGCGAGGCGGCCACGGGAAATGGTGAGGTCGACGAGGCCGAGGCGCAAGACGCCGTGGACGAGGCGGCCGCTGCGGATGAGGGCGCCGAAGGCGAGGCGGCCGAGGGAGATGAGGGGGCCGCGCGAGGAGAGCCCGCGGAGGGTGAAGGCGACGACGACGGAGCAGGGGAAGAGGAGAGCGAGGACGGCTGATCCCCCCTGGGGGAGTACCTCCCCGAAGACGTCCAAGCCTGGAACCTCGAGGCGATCCCAGGAGGAGTACTCCGAGCAAGCCTCAGACTTGATGCGCTCCCGTCCCATGCGAAGGTGCTGATCTCGAACCTCGACGGTGCGAGGATCGAGGAGGCCTTCGTCTCAGCGACCTTGGAGGGGTGAGTCCTCCACGGGCTACGCTCGACGCCCTCTGGACCTGGCGCGCCGCTCAACGCCTCTCTCCAGCCCTCAATCCAACGGGCCGGCCTGAAGGCCTCGCGGCGGGACGTCGAGCTCCCGCAGGAGAGTCGCCCCCGCCTGCCGCAGATTCCGTCCCGCATAGACGACCCCCAGCCCAACGGGGACGCGCGCCTCGAAGGCGCCCGACTCGTCAGGATGGAGGGGGGTCATCACCCTCGCCCCTTGGGGGGTTTCGTGGATGTGGAACAGCTCCTCACCTTCCACGGGCGCCCCGCGTCGCCCGGACAGGGGAGCGCTCGTGAATTCCACCTGGACCGACTGGTCGCCGCTCACCAGGTGTACGTTCAGCACCACGGTGGTCCGACCCCAGTCCCCGTCCCTGATCGCGAGCGCGTATTCCCCAGGAGGAGCGGCCGTGAACTCGAAGTTCCCGTCGGGGTCGAGCGACGTCGAATCGGGGATCCGCTCGCTGAAGAACCGGGAGCGAAGCACGCGGGGCATGAGCGAGACCCTCCATGGGCCGGGCCCTCGGCCATCGATCATGAGCCGGCCGGTGAGCAGCGCGGTGGTGGGAGTACGGAAATCCAGGTCGAACACGGTCCTCTTCCCCTCGACGACACGACAGGACCAGGGGATCGGCTCGCGCGGGACCACAAACGAGGTGCCCCCCCCGCTTCCGCGCGCGTGACCATGTTCGGACTCCATCCTCTCCACGAGCCAGTTCCCTGGCATCAGGTGGTCGAAACGGAAGGCCCCGTCCGCTGCGACCCGCTGGGCCTGCAGCGTCCCGTCACCGTTCGATGCGCCGACGTACATGCCGGCGGGAGAAGTACCGTCGGGGAGCAACAGCCGGCCCCCAATGGAGCCGCCTGGCATCATCTCGATCTCGATCTCCCTCGGGTGATTCAATCCGTCAAGACGGAACGTCCGAGACAGGGCCGGGGCCAGCCTCTCTCCGCTAGCATGCAGCACGAAGTCCAGGCCCTCCTTTATCTCCTCGAAGTCGAGCGGGAGAGCGAACCGACCCTCTGCATCCGTCATCGTCCCGTGGCCGTCCACGCCGAGCCACAGCCAAGGAAAGCCCGCGTAGGTGAACTCCTGGTTCTCCGGCACGACCGAGTGGAGCTGGACCACAGCCCCCTCAACGGGTGCGGCGCCCGTCCTCACGACGCCCCTCAGGACCGGGAGAGGCCGGAGCACCACCTCGATCCTCTCACCCACGTCTCCGGGCTCCATGGAGGGGATCTCGACGGTCTCGTAGCCGACCTTGTCGATGACCAGGCCGAAACGCACCGCCGGGCAGACGATCGAGACGCTGACCGAATCCTCCTCCCTTTGAAGCTTGGCGGAGGAGGAGGTCCTACTACCGCCCTCCGACCTGGTTCGGCTCACGATGTAGACGCTGTCGACAGGCACGGCGTCTCCATGCTCGTCGCGCGCGGCGATCTCGATCCACTGCGGCGCACGCAGCCGCAGGATCAGATCGCGCGTGCCCGGCTCGACCTCCGCGGCACCTGAACGATGGTGCTCCGTCCCCTCCCCTCTCCGTGTCCGCCGACCGGCGGCCTGGATCGTGACGGGGCCATCGACCTCCTTCTCCAGGCGAAACCGCCCCTGCCCATCCGCCGTCATGCTGTTGACCCAGACGCCACGCTCGGAGTGCCTCCTGATGGTGAGTGGCGCGTGCGGCACGGGTGCGTCCTCTTCGTCCAGGACGATCCCCGAGATCACGGAGTCAGCGGGGATCTCCCCCAAGACGAGCGAGACGTCCCGCGTCTCGCTGCGCGGAGCGACCGCAACGCCCGGGACCCTGCCGGAGAGCATCGCCTCCTTCTGCGCGCAAACGTCCACGAAACCCGTCGGCACGCCGCTGAGCACGAACCGGCCCTGCGCGTCGGTGCGCGCGAAGGACAGGCTGCTGTATTCCCACTCCTTGGCGAAGGGTGAGAATGAGCCCGGACGCGCGGGAGGCATGGCAAACACCTCTGCTCCCTCCTGCCCCACGCCCGCCTCGTCCCTTACCCAGCCACTGACCGACCCGCCGGGTGCCAGCATGATGTCCCCCAGATCGATGGACAGCCCGCCGCGCTCGATTTCGAGCCTCACCTGGGTTCTCGAGAAGTCGCGGGCGGTGATCCTCATCGAGGCACCGCCGTAGTATGGCGG
>DASCMO010000129.1:0-1989 GCA_036010965.1 Planctomycetota bacterium
CCGCCCATGCTGTCGGCCATGTGGAAGGCGCGCGAGAGCGGACGCGGGGCGACGCCGTCGAGGCCCACAGCGGCCGTCCCGTCCACGAGCCAAGGGCTCGCGGGCGACGGCGCGCCCCCGCAGGCCGCGCAGGTGGCCAGCAGGACCGGTGAGAGGATGCGCACGATGGAAAGTCGCGCTATCGGGCGAGGAGTGCTCACGGTGAAAGGGCCCCGAGGATAGCGAGCGCTGTCCTCCGACGCCCCTCGTCCCCCCAAGGCCCGCACAGTAGAATCCCAGGCCGCAGCCGGCACCACATGCCCCACACTCCCCGCAACTCGCGCGATTCCCGTCTCCTCGGCCTCGGCCTGGCCCTGGCCATCGGTCTGGGAACGCCGGGCTGCGCTCCGGAGGTCGAACGAGTGGGTAGCACCGAAGCAGGACAGGCCGACCTGGACGAGCTGGCGCAGCTCCTCCAGCGCACCAGCAACCTCGACTCGCCCCTGGGCGACGACGAGAAGATCCTGCTCGAGTCCCTGATCACGATCGTGCTGCCCGATACAGGAGCGGGCGACTTCGCCGGCCACGAGTGGCAGGTGCAGTGGAACGCAGCCTTTCGCTTCTTCGAGATGTTCCTGGCCCGCGCTGACGACCACGTGCCCCAGGCCCGGGTCCACCTGCGCTACCGCTGGGAGATGACCGAAGAGGAACGCCTGGCCTGGGGCGAGGAGGACCTGCTCTACCGTCCGTCGGGGAGCGAGGGCGACGAAGGGCAACAGGCGCCCATCGCCTACCGCGCCATCCCCGCCGCCAAGCACTACTTTGCCCTGATCGGAAGAGTCGAACTGCGCGCCAGCGCGCTCGTCGGCGAGTGGGAGAGCAAGGCTCGCCTCAAGATGCTCCTGCGCGCCTTCCCGCTCGAGGACATCGCACGCTTCTGACCTCTCGCGCGCCTTCATCGACGCCATGAAACTCGCCATCGTGACCGGCACCAGTCGAGGCATCGGAGCGGCGGTCGCGCGCGAACTCCTGGAGCGCGACTGGCGCGTGATGGGATGCGCACGCGGACCCGCAGCATCGGAGCTGAACGGAGAGCGCTACCAGCATCGGGTCCTGGATCTGTCCGACACGCAGGCCGTCGAGGGCTGGTTTGAGGGAGAGTTCGCGGCCGCCTCGGGCATTGCACAGGCCGAGCGGGTGGGCCTGGTGAACAACGCCGCCGTCGTGGGCACGGCCCTCGTTCGCGACCTCGACCTGAAAGAGGTGGCGCGCGCGTTGACGGTCAACGTCGCCCTGCCGGTCTGGTTGGCCGGCCTGGTGCTGCGCCTCGCCCCCGATTGTCCCGTGCGCGTCGTGGACATCTCCTCGGGAGCCGCCACCTCTGCCGTGCCGGGCTGGGCGACCTACTGCGCCAGCAAGGCCGCCCTGCACATGAGCGGGGAAGTGCTGGTGCGCGAGCTCGAGGAGGCGCGAGCCCTCGCCGGCCGCGACCTGCGGGTGGTTTCCTACGCTCCCAACGTCGTGGCCACGGCCATGCAGGAGGAGTTGCGCGCCCTGAGCGTCGAGTGCTTCCCGCGCCGCGAGCTCTTCGTGGACCTGGAGCGCGAGGGGCGCCTGGTGGACGCCGCCGGGCCGGCACGCGAGATCGCGAGACTCCTGGAGGACGATGGCCTGCCCCTCCACTCGACCCTGCGCTTCCTGCCCGGAGCTTAGAGGCCGACACGGGGAGCCGACGATCTTGGCCCCCCGCAATCGCCGCCAACGGTGTAAAATCGGTTAACCCCGATGAGAGAATGTCACGAGCAATCAGTCGTGGCCGTCGAGCGCTACACACGGGGGGAGGAGATAGCGCACGGCGTCACGCACGGTATCGGTGCCCTGTTGAGCGTCGCCGCCCTGACAGTGCTGGTGACCATCACGGCCCTGCGGGAGGACATCTGGGCCATGGTCGGCTGCAGCATCTTCGGCGCGACTCTGGTCGTGCTGTACACGGCTTCCACGCTCTATCAC